>JBBDYN010000036.1:1128-19281 GCA_040901465.1 Xanthobacteraceae bacterium | reverse complement strand
TCAGCCGTTCGTCGGCGTCGCCACCTGCTGGAACGAAGCCGCGCCCTGCAACATCGCGCTGATGCGCCAGGCGCAGGCCGCGAAGAGGGGCGTCGCGGCGTCAGGCGGAACTCCGCGCGAATTTTGCACGATCACCGTGACCGACGGCATCGCCATGGGTCACGAAGGAATGAAATCGTCGCTGCCCTCGCGGGAAGTGATTGCCGACTCCGTGGAACTGACGATGCGCGGTCATGCGTACGATGCATTGATCGGCCTCGCGGGCTGCGACAAATCTCTACCGGGCATGATGATGGCCATGTGTCGCCTCAATGTGCCCTCGGTCTTCATTTACGGTGGCTCCATCCTGCCGGGCTCGTTCCGCGGCCGCCCCGTCACCGTCCAGGACGTGTTCGAGGCGGTGGGCCAACACTCGGTCGGCAAGTTCTCCGACGAGGATCTGGACGAGCTTGAGCACATCGCCTGTCCGTCCGCGGGCGCCTGCGGTGCGCAATTCACCGCCAACACGATGGCGACGGTGTCGGAAGGCATCGGGCTTGCGCTGCCGTATTCGGCGGGAGCCCCGGCACCCTACGAAATCCGCGATGCGTTCTGCGCAGCCGCCGGCGAGAAGATCATGGAATTGGTTCGACGCAAGATTCGTCCGCGCGACATCGTCACCCGCAAGGCGTTGGAAAACGCGGCCGCGGTTGTGTCCGCGACCGGCGGCTCCACGAACGCGGCGCTGCATTTGCCCGCGATCGCGCACGAGTGCGGGATCAAATTCGATCTGTTCGACGTTGCGGAAGTGTTCAGGCGCACGCCCTATATCGCTGATTTGAAGCCGAGCGGAAAATACGTCGCCAAGGACGTGTTCGAGGCCGGCGGCATCCCTCTGCTGATGAAGACGCTGCTCGATCACGGCTTCTTGCACGGCGACTGCGTGACGGTCACCGGCCGCACGATCAAAGAAAATCTCGCCAGCGTGAAATGGAATCCCGATCAGGACGTCGTGCATCCCGCGGACAAGCCGATCCTGAAGACCGGCGGCGTCGTCGGCCTGCGCGGCAACCTCGCGCCCGAGGGCGCGATCGTGAAGGTCGCCGGCATGAAGGGGCTAAAGTTTTCGGGGCCGGCACGTTGCTTCGACACTGAGGAAGCATGCTTCGAGGCGGTGAAGAACAAGAAATACAAGGAAGGCGAGGTGCTGGTCATTCGCTACGAAGGTCCGAAGGGCGGCCCCGGCATGCGCGAGATGCTCTCGACCACGGCCGCGCTTTATGGCCAGGGCATGGGCGACAAGGTGGCGCTCATCACCGACGGGCGTTTCTCCGGGGCGACGCGCGGGTTCTGCGTTGGTCATGTCGGGCCCGAGGCCGCGGTCGGGGGCCCGATCGCGCTCCTAAACGACGGCGACATCATTGTTCTCGACGCGGACAAGGGCACGCTTGACGTGCGGCTCGACGCCAAGGAACTGGAACGCCGCCGCGCGAGTTGGAAACCACGACAGGAGACCTTCGGGTCCGGCTATCTTTGGAAATATGCACAGGGCGTGGGGCCGGCCGTCGACGGCGCGGTGACCCACCCCGGCGGCAAGGCGGAGCGGCAAAGCTATGCGGATATCTGACCTCTCGCGGGTGGGCGTGTTGCTCGCGGTTGCGCTCGCGGGTCCCGCGCCTTTGCTCGCGCTCGATGCGAAGCAGGCGCCTGCGGCGGCACCTACCACCGCCGCAGCGACTCCGACTCCATTCCAGGCGTTCCGCTCCGGCACCGAGCTGCTGAAATCGGGCGACAAGGACAAGGCGCTCGCCGAACTGCGCTATGCCGCGGAGCAGGGGCACCCGCTCGCGCAATGGAAACTCGGCCGCATGTATGCGGAAGGCGACGGCGTCAAACGCGACGATGTGCGCGCGTTTCAGTACTTCAGCCGCATTGCTTCCGACCACGCGGAAGCGTCGCCGTGGACGCAGCAGGCCCGCTTTGTCTCGAACGCCTATGTCTCGCTTGGCTTCTATTATCTCAACGGCATACCGAATTCGCCGGTGGTGGCCGACGCCGATCGCGCCCACGGACTGTTCTCATACGCTGCATCCTACTTTGGCGACGCCGACGCGCAGTACCAGCTCGCGCGGCTCTATCTCGAAGGCGTTGGCGCTCCCAAGGACGTGCGCCAGGGCGCGCGCTGGCTCGGGCTTGCCGCGCAGAAGGGCCAGTATCAGGCGCAAGCGCTGCTCGGCCGCATGCTGTTTCGCGGCGAGGGCGTTCCCAAGCAACGCGCGCGCGGCCTGATGTGGCTCACGCTCGGCCGTGATGCGGCCGCCGGTCCCGACGACGGCTGGATCGTGCAGGCGTATGAGGACGCGTTCGGGCGCGCCACAGAGGCCGAGCGCTCCGCCGCATACGCCGACCTGCAGTCGTGGATGAAGACGCAACGCTGACCGGCGCGTACCGATTGCAATCAAAATGGAAGCGCGGCGCCCCAGCGGCGCCGCGTTCCTGCTGTTCCGGCCGTGCCGTTCACCACTCCGACACGACGACATCCAAGCCGGCCTTCGTCAGCTCGGCCGCGCGCGCCTTCATCCAGCCATTCGCGAATTCCTTGTCGTCCGCAGGTGCGCTCGAAACATAGGCCTTCCAAGCCGCCGCCAAGACCTCCTGGCGCTTGATCAGCGCGTCATTGTGCTTCTGATGGGTTGCGGTCCAGACACCACGCTCCTTGAAGTACTTGATCGCGGCGTCATGCATGGGAATCGCCCAGGCAAAGATTTGCCGCTGCAGGCTCCAGCCGGAGTTGCCCGGCGCACCGTCCTTGTACTCGTCGAACAACTCCACCATCGCCTTGGTCATATTGTAGACGAGGTCGGGATCCGTTCCCTGCATCGTCATCAAGACCGGATAGGGATAGCTGGCGTTCTCCACGGTCTTGTCCTTGGAGAGCTCAGCCCCTTCCGCGCCTTTGACCGGTACGAAAAACGGCGCAACCTTGTTGAGCCGCTTCCAGCTCTCAGTATCGCTGTGTGACATGACCGGGTATTGCAGGCCGCGCGGCGACGACGCGAGCTTGAACAGGGGCCCCGAAATGCTCGACGCGAAGGCCGCGTCCACCTGGTTGCTGACAAGTCCGTTCATTGCGGCGCCGAACCCGCCGAATTCGACCTTTTGAACGTCGTTCCAGGTGAGGTCGGCGAAAGCGAGTACCGCCGTTACGTTTTGATTGAGCGCGGGCGAGCCGACCACCCATGCCACTCGCTTGCCCTTGAGATCGACTGGCGTCTTGATATTGGCGTCCTTGGCGGTGACGACCGTGAGAAGCTGATCGGAATTGTTGAGGATGAGCGCGCGCACCGCCTGCGGGCCCCAGTCCCGGGCGCCGAATTCATAGAGACCCTCTTGGGCCAGGTAAGTTCCGCCCACGCCATTGGCGGAGAACGGTACCTTGCCGTCGCGCAGGGGAATGTTGCGCGAGACGTCGTTCTTGCCCGGTAGAACGCGCAGGTTGATCTGGAGCTTGTTCTTGAGTGCGTTGCCGATCGCAACGGCCTGGTTGTAGCCGCCGGAGCCGACATCATAGGCCGTCCAGGTCAAAGTCTCGGGCAGCTTGATGGATTGCGCTGTCGCAGGAACCGCCACGAAGGCGGCAAGGGCGGCCGATAGCAAAGCGCGGCGCATCGTCATGCTGTTTTCCTCCTCTGTCGTGTTTTGGCGTTGAAGACGAACAACAAAAGCAGTCCGCAAGCAGCGAGGCTCGCGCCAATGCCGAGGTTGACCTCGGTGGGAAGGCCGGTGAGTTGCGGGGCGGGAATTGCAAGCAACAGGCCGGCCGCGATCAGCCCCAGCCTTGCGATCCATCCGCCGACATGCGCGGGAATCCGTCCGACCCCGATCACGTAGCCTTGCAGCGCAGCGGCGAAGACGATGAGCCCGGCCGCGCAGGCGGCGATCGAAACCACGACCGTCGCGGGATCGCCGCGAAGCAGGAGTGCCGGATTCAGAACAAAGCAGAACGGCACGAGATAGAGCGCCGCGCCCATCCGGACCGACTGGATACCGATGCGCGCCGCCGAGGTCCCGGCGAGCGGCGCGGCGGCGAAGGTCGCGAGCGCCACCGGCGGCGTGATGAACGAAACCATGCCCCAGTACATGATGAACAGATGCACGGCGAGCGGATCGAGCCCGGACTTGATCAGCGGCGGCGCCAGCACAATGGCGAGGAAGATGTAGCAGGCGGTCACCGTCATCCCCATACCAAACACGAAGCTCGTGATCGCGCCCATGACGAGCAGCATGAGCGGTGCGTCGCCGGCGAGATAAACGAGGTCGTTGGTCAGCGTCCCGGCAAGCCCGGTGACCGACAGGGCGCCGATGATGAACCCGACCGCCATCAGGATCGCGGCAAGCTCGGCCAGGCCGCGTGCGATCGCGACCGCCAAGTCCAGCAACTGGTTCCAGCTCATCCGATGCTTCGGCAGCGCCTGATTGGTTACGAGCAGCAACGCGGTGGCGTAGAACGGCGCGAGCGCCTCGTCGTTGAGATGGACCATCAGCCCGATCAGTATGAAAAAGACCGGCAGATAGAACCAGCCCTCCTTCATCACCGCTCCGATCCGCGGTAATTCCTCCGCAGCCAGGCCGCGCAGATCAAGCCGCGCAGAATAGGCGTCGATCTGCGTCGCCAGCACGACGTAGAACAAGAGCGCCGGTACCGTTGCGGCCAGTGCAATCTCGCCGTAGCTGCGCCCCAGGAATGAAGCCATGACGAAAGCGGTCGAGCCCATGACCGGCGGCATCAAGACGGCCCCGGTCGAGGCGACGCTTTCCACCGCGCCGGCGTAGTCGGCGCGGAAACCCGTCCGCTTCATCGCCGGAATGGTGACGACGCCGGACGCGACGACGTTGGAAATGACGCTCCCGCTGATTGATCCCTGTAGCGCGCTGGAAATGACGCCGACCTGCGCCGCGCCGCCGCGCACGCGACCGACGAGAGCGAAAGCGAGGTCGATGAAGAACTTGCCGCCGCCGGTATGGCCCAGCGCGATGCCGAAGATGATGAATCCGACTACGATCTCGGCGAACGCGCGCATGGGGATGCCAAACGCGGACTCCGAACTCGCGATGTGGAACGCAAGCGTGTCGGTGAGCGTCTGCGACGAGCCCTTGAGCGGATTCGGGATCGCCTCGGCGACCACTGGATAGAGCGAGATCACGCCGACGATGAGCATCATTGCCAGTCCGCCGGTGCGGCGCAGCCCTTCGAGGATCAGGAGCCAGAGAATCGCCGCGAAAATCTTGGCGAGCGGCGGCGAACTGTATTCCCAACCTTCGCTGAGGCTCCGGGCGGCCGACCAGGCGAACCAGAGCAGCAATGCGAGCGACAACGCCGCGAGTAGCCAGTCGAACCAAGGCACCGGGCGGTCGATCCAGCGCTTGCCCGGCGGAGCGGCGAGAAACACCGCCGGAAACAGCGCCGCAGCGAGCAGAAACAGATATCGGTTCTCGATGAATACGACGCCGACAAACAACTGAAGATTCATCAGCTGGTTGACCGCAAGCAATGCGGCAACGAGCGCGGACGCGGCCAACGCGGCGGCGGCAATGCCGCGAATCTTCTGCGGCTGCAGCTCCCAGGGCAATGCAATAGTCGCTGCACTGGCAGCACCGCGACGTGCGCTGATGTTCACGTCCGCCACCCTGCTCTCCCGAGCACCTCCCGCGCACCTTTCCCGAATTCTTGTGCTTGTATTTTGAGATCGTCGGGTCGACGATCGTTCGGGAAGAGGGGCGACCGCGACCCCGCAATTGTCCACGACCGCGGCGGGCGCGACAAGCATAATCGCGGCGTTTTTGCGCTGCGGCATGCGCGAACTGGGAGAAGGGCCATTTCCGCCGAACTATTCACGCGGCGAAGCTAGAAGTCGAGATCGATCCACACCGGCACGTGATCCGAAGGCCTTTCGCCGCCGCGCATGCCGCGATCGATTTCGGCCGCAGCGAGCCGGTCCGCCGCTTGCGGTGACAAGAGCAGGTGATCGATGCGGATGCCGTTGTTCTTCTGGAACGCGCCGCCCTGATGATCCCAAAATGTATAGAGGCCCGGATCGTCGCTCGTCGCGCGCACCGCGTCCACAAGTCCGAGATGCGTGAGTGCGCGGAATTTCTCGCGCGTCTGCGGCAGGAACAGCGCGTCGTCCTTCCATAGCTCGGAGTCGTGCACGTCCGCCGGCGTCGGGATCGCGTTGTAGTCGCCGGCAAGGATCATCGGCTCTTCGAACTCAAGGCGAGCGCGCGCGTGCTCCTTCAGTCGTTCCATCCAGGCGAGCTTGTATTGATATTTATCGCCGGGAGCCGGATTACCGTTCGGCAGATAGATCGAAGCAACGCGCACCGCGCCGCCATCCACCGATACGACCGCCTCGATATAGCGCGCCTGCTCGTCGGATTTGTCGCCCGGCAATCCAACTTCGATGTCGTCGAGCCGGTGCTTCGAAAGCAGCGCGACGCCGTTATAGGTCTTCTGCCCGTGTGTCGCGATGTTGTAGCCGAGTTCTTCGAACAGCTCGCGCGGGAACGCATCGTCCGCGCATTTGATCTCCTGCAGGCAGACGATGTCCGGCGCTCGCTCCTTGAGCCAGCGTTGCATCGGCTCGATGCGGGCCTTCACCGAATTCACGTTCCACGTCGCGATGCGCATCGTCGTAGTGTCCTGTTGGCTTGGATAAGGTAATCAGGGACACGATAGCGACGCGCATGGCCGCCGCAAGCCGTACGCGGCGGCCCATCGTTGCAGGTTGGGCCGAAATGCAGGAGCCGGAAGTGCCCGCGCAGGACCAATATGATGTCGTGATCTCGGGCTACGGGCCGACCGGACTCGCCGCCGCGTCGTTGCTTTCACGTCGCGGCCATCGGGTTTGCGTGTTCGAGCGTTGGCCGAGCCTTTACGGGCAACCGCGCATGGCCACGATCGACGGGGAATCGGCCGGCATTATTCAGGCGGCGAGCGACGTTGACGCGGCGCTGCGAAACTCGCTGCCGCGGCGGCGCTATCTGTTTGCCAATGATGCCGGCGAGATCCTGATCGAAAACCGCTGGGACAAGGACCACGTTTGCGGATTTCCGTTCCGCATTTCGCTTCATCAGCCGGACATGGAAGACGCGATGGACCGGGCCGCCCGCGAACGCGGTGCGGAGATCAATCAGGGTTGGGAGGTTCTGTCGGTCGAGCAAACCGGAGAATTTGCAACCGTAACGGCGCGCGAACGGATCTTGCAACACGATGGCGGGTCAACCGGGGGAAGGGAGCGTGCGGTCCGGGCCAAATACGTGATCGGCGCCGACGGTGCGCGCAGCACGATCAGGGATTGGCTCGGCATCGAGCGCGAGGAATGGCCCTTTCGAAATGCGTGGCTGACCTTCGATACCGCACGCAAGCGCGAGCTCCCGAATATTCTCGGCCTTTCACCCGACGGGCAAGTCGCGGTCATCTTTTGCGCTCCCGAGGGTCGCGCACATTCCATCATTCCTCTCGGCACCGGGCACATTCGCTTCAATCTCGAGGTCGATCCGGACGCGCCGCACGGCGACAAGCTGAATAACGAGTTTGCATACGGCTTTCTGAAGAATGTCTATGGCCTGACGCCGGACGACGTTGAGGTGTACAGGCACGCCATCTATCCATTTGAAGGAAAGCTTGCGAAGACCTGGCGGATCGGCCGCGTGTTTCTAGCCGGCGACGCGGCGCATCTCATGACGCCGTTCTTGGGGCAGGGCGGCTGCTCGGCGCTCCGCGATGCGATCAACCTCGCGTGGAAACTGGATCTCGTCTTGCGAGGCATCGCACGCGATACGCTCCTCGATACTTATGAGGCTGAACGGAAGCCCCACGTCCGCGTCCACATCGACGGCTCTGACAAGATTGCCGCGATGGCGTTCGTCCGCGATCCGGCGGCAGCGGCAGCGCGCGATGTGCTGTATCGCAAAGGCCACGCTCCGCAACTTCCGGCGGAGCCGGTTCTGACGCAAGGCATCCTGTATCGTGGCCGCGTTCGTGCGGAAGCGCCTGTCGGCGAATTGGGACCACAAGGGTTCATACGCTATCACGGCCGAGAGGGACGCTTCGATGATGTGGCGGGTTGGGGCTTTCAGCTGATCGGTTGGCGGCACGACCCGGCCGAGCATTTGACCGAAAGCCAGCGCGATTTTTTTTGCCGCATCGGCGGTGTTGTCGTTGGAATTGCGGAACAGGCGCGCGATGGTTTAGCCGCGGATATCGGCGGCGCGTACGAACGCTTCTTCCGCCGACATGGAATTCACACCATGCTCATGCGGCCTGATTTCACAATTTTCGGAATCGCGAGCCTGCCAAAGGAAGTTTCTTTGCTTGTGGACGATCTGCGCGACCAGTTGAAGATGATCGCACCGAACCCATACGGAAGCTGCTTCTTATAGCGCGAAGCTGGTGCCGCAGCCGCAGGAGGCGGTTGCGTTCGGGTTGTCGACGCGAAACGCGGCGCCGATCAGCTCATCGACATAGTCGATCTTGGAGCCCGCCAAATATTGCAGCGACACCGGGTCGATTACGACCTTCGCGCCCGCGCGCTCGATCACGAGGTCATCGGGGGCGCCGTGGCGCTCGATGTCGAAGCGGTATTGGAAGCCGGAGCAGCCACCGCCTTCGACGGCCACGCGCAATACCGCGGCGTCAGCCTCGCCGCGCAGGATCTCGGCGACGCGCTCGGCGGCGCGCTCTGTCACAATCACGGTCTGGGCGTCCATTCGGTTCTCCGCGGGCAGCCGTTGAACGGCAACCCAAAGGATAGTTAGGTGCTCCTACCAGAGTGTCAATTCGGGGCCGTCCATGGCCGTAGCCGCCAGCCGTCCGCGCGCGCCGCACGCCGCAGATCCGGCCTTTTCGCGGGGCCGCCTGCACCCCGAGGAGCCGAGTCCACGGCGCAATGATTTCCGGCGCGATTGCGACCGGCTGATCCATTCCACTGCCTTCCGCCGGCTCAAGCACAAGACTCAGGTGTTCGTTTCGCACGAGGGCGACCACTACCGCACCCGGCTGACCCATACGCTCGAGGTCGCGCAGATTGCGCGCGCGCTTGCCCGCGGCCTCGGGCTCGACGAGGACCTCGCCGAGGCGCTCGCGCTTGCTCACGATCTCGGCCATCCGCCGTTCGGCCATGCCGGCGAGCGCGCGCTCGACGAGTGCATGGCTGCCTACGGCGGCTTCGATCACAACGCCCAAACGCTCCGCATCGTCACCGAACTGGAAGGCCGCTACGCCACATTCGATGGATTGAATCTGACCTGGGAAACGCTTGAAGGCATCGCCAAGCACAATGGTCCGCTGGCGGACCGCGAAGGGAACCCGAGCGGACCTTATGCCGGCCGCTCGATCCCCGAAGCGTTCGTCGAATACGCGGCCGTGCACGATCTCGAATTATGGACCTACGCGGGCGCGGAAGCGCAGGCCGCGGCGATCGCCGACGACATCGCTTATGACGCCCACGATCTCGACGATGCCTTGCGCGCGGGTTTCTTTCCGGTGGACGAGCTGGCCGGATTGCCGCTGGTCGGGGATCTCTTGAAAGACTTGCTGGCGCGTTTTCCAAAGGTCGAGCGCACGCGTCTCGTGAACGAACTCACCCGCCGCCTGATCGGAACGATGGTCGCCGACGTGATCGCCGAGACCGATCGCCGCGTCTCCGCGCTTACGCCGTGGACCGCCGGCGATATCCGCGCCGCGGGAAAACCCACGGTCGGCTTCTCGCCGCCTGTCGCCGAGGCCGATCGCGCGATTAAGGCCTTTCTTACACCGCGTATGTATCGCCACGAGCGCGTGATCAACGTGATGGACGACGCCAAGCGCGTCGTGCGCGAGCTCTTTGGGCACTATATGCAGGGGCCCGAGAATCTGCCGCCGGAATGGGGCCGGGAACTCGGATCGCGCGACTCGGCGGAGCGCGCGCGCCGCGTTGCCGATTTCATCGCCGGGATGACCGACCGCTTCGCGCTCGCCGAGCACGCCCGCTACTTTGACTCCACTCCCGATCTGCGTTAGGCGGCGCTTCTCCGGAACAGATTGAAACGGCTGCATGAATCCCTTCGCGCTGTTCGCTGATCATGTGCGCGCCGCCGTCACCGCGCTCGCGGCCGAGATCGGCGTTTCCGGAACGCTCGATCTCTCGCGTATTGCGGTCGAGCCGCCGCGCGAGGAGGGCCACGGCGATCTCGCCATCAACGCGGCGATGGTGCTCGCCAAGGACTTCAAGGCGAAGCCGCGCGACCTCGCGGAAAAGATTGCGAAGAAGCTGGCCGAAATCCCGGACGTAAAGAAGGTCGAGGTCGCGGGGCCCGGCTTCATCAATGTGACGCTCGACCCGGCCTTCTGGCTCGGCGTGCTGCGCGCGGTGATCGATGCGGGCAGCGAATTCGGCCGGGCCGATCTCGGCAAGGGCGAGGAGGTGAACGTCGAGTTTGTCTCCGCCAACCCGACCGGGCCGATGCATGTCGGCCACGGCCGCGGGGCAGTATTTGGCGATGCGCTCGCAAACCTTCTCGCCCTCACCGGCTTCCAGGTGACGCGCGAGTATTACGTCAACGACGCCGGCGCACAGGTCGATGTCCTCGCGCGATCCGCCTACCTGCGCTATCGCGAGGCGCTCGGCGAAAAGATTGGCGCGGTTCCGGAGGGTCTTTATCCCGGCGATTATCTCGTTCCGGTTGGTAAGACTGTGGCTCAGCATCACGGCAAGAAGCTTCTTGACCGGCCAGAAGCTGAATGGCTTCCGATCGTGCGTGACGCCGCGATCGACGCCATGATGGAGATGATATGCGACGACCTCGCGTCGCTTTCGATTCGCCACGACGTGTTCTTCTTCGAACGCTCGCTGTCGTCGGGTAAGGACCGCGTCGCCGAGACGATCGAGACGCTGCGCCGGCTGGGCCATATCTACGAGGGTCGGCTACCACCGCCCAAGGGCGCGCCGATCGAGGATTGGGAGGACCGCGAGCAGACGCTGTTCCGCGCGTCCGCCTTCGGCGACGACGTCGACCGCCCGCTGATGAAGTCCGACGGCAGCTACACCTATTTCGCCGCCGACATGGCGTACCACCGCGACAAGATCGAGCGCGGCTTCACGACGCTGATCGACGTCTGGGGCGCCGATCACAGCGGCTATGTCACGCGCATGCAGGCGGCGGTCGCAGCCCTCGGCGGCGGCAAGGTCACGCTCGATGTGAAGCTTTGCCAGCTCGTGCGGCTCCTGCGCGCCGGCGAGCCGGTCAGAATGTCGAAGCGGGCAGGGGAGTTCGTCACGCTGCGTGAAGTGGTGGACGAGGTCGGGCCGGACCCGGTCCGGTTCATGATGCTGTTCCGAAAGAACGACGCTCAGCTCGATTTTGACTTGGCCAAAGTGATCGAACAGTCGCGTGAGAACCCGGTCTTCTACGTCCAATATGCGCACGCCCGCGCCAAGTCCGCGCTCCGGAATATCGCGGAGGCGTTCCCCGGTCTCGATTTAGGCCCCTCGAACCTGAGTGCGGCCTCCTTGGAGCAGCTGACGGACGAGGGTGAGCTGCGGCTGGTCAAGCGACTCGGCCAGTGGCCCCGGCTGGTCGAGGCGGCTGCCATCGCGCACGAGCCCCACCGGGTGGCCTTCTTTCTCCACGACTTGGCGAGCGAGTTTCACGCACACTGGACTCGGGGTAACGACTTGCCACATTTACGCTTTATTATCCGGGATGATCCAGCCTTGGTCGTGGCCCGGGCGGCTCTGGTCTCCGGGTTGGCTACAGTGTTAGCTTCGGGCCTTGCAATCCTCGGAGTGCGGGCTCCCGAGGAGATGCGATAACGCCAAGTGATTTGTTAACGATGCGGCGTTCGCCGAGAGTGGTCCATATCAATGACCGACGAGAGTAAATTCAGGGCCCCACGGCCCCTTGGGCAACCGCAACCGTCCACGGCTGCGTCAACGCGCGTCCGCCGCACCGAGGACCCGCTTGCCGAACTCGCCCGGCTCATCGGCCAGGAAGATCCGTTCGCTGACTTTGTCGCACACCGTCCCGCCGACGCCCGTTCGGCTGGCAACCTCGGCATCCAGCGCCGCACGCGCCCGCAGGAGGGCCGCGGCTATGACGGCCGTCCCGCCGAACGCGTCGAACGCCGCCGTCCGTTGCCGCGCACGCCAGAGCCGTCGTCTGACGAGGCCGATGCTCAGGAAATTCCCGAAGCTCCGCACACGAATGGCCGCGGCGCTTATGCGTATGGCGGCAGCCGCCCCGTTCCCGGGACGGATGACCTTCCGCCGGCGCAGCGCAGCCACCGTGACGACGGCGCTCGCGCACTCTCGCGTTCGCAGCCGCGCGCCGATGTGCGTGGCGTAGATGCCTTGCACGAGCATGAGCGTCTGGCGCCCGCGGACGCGCGTCATGCCCGGCGCGCGCCCGCGCGGCCGGCGAACGAGGACCCCGCCTACGATCAATACGCCGGTACCGATTACGATCCGGATTACGTCGACGACGCCTACATTCCCGCGCACGGCGATGAGTTCTACGAGGAAGCGCCGCGCCGTCGCGTAAAGACCTGGTTGCTCGCCGGCATCTCCGCAGTCGCCCTCGTTGTCCTCGGCGCGAGCGGTCTGTTCGCCTATCGCGCGGTGTTCGGCGTAACCAATTCCGGCGCGCCGCCGGTCACGATCCGGTCCGAAGCCGGGCCGACCAAGATGGTGCCGGGATCGACCACGAAGGCCGCCGAAGCGGGCGGCAACAAACAGATTTACGACCGCGTCGGCGGCGATCAGCTGCCGAGCGGCGAGCGCATTGTCTCGCGCGAAGAGCGGCCAATCGATTCGGGCAGCGCCGCGCCGGGCGCGGCGGCAACCCGCATGCCGGGCGGCACTGTTGCGGCAGTGCCGCCGACTTCGCCCGCGCAGGCCGCTCCGGCTCCGGCGGCTCCCGCTTCCACTGAGCCGCGCCGCGTCCGCACGGTCACCGTGCGGGCCGACGGCACGGTGGTTTCCGATCCCGCCCGCAGCGCACCGCCGGCGCCCGCGCAGCGCGCCGGGACCGCGCCTGCAGCCAATGCTCCGCTCGCGTTGAGCGGCCAGTCGTCCACGCCCGCGCTGCCGCCCGCCCGTCCGTCGAGCTCCGCCGCCCAGCAACAGAGCGACAATCCCTGGGCGAGCGTTACGAACTCGGGTCAGCTTTCCGCGCCCACACCGACCTCGCAGGCCGCGCTGACGCCGCAATCGACGCCCGGCGCCGCACCCACGAATCCGCCGCCGATTGTCGCCGTGCAGCAGCCGGCCCCGGCCGGCAGCTACGTCGTCCAGGTGGCAGCCCAGAAGTCCGAGGCCGAGGCCGCGGCCACGTGGCAGCAATTGCAGCAGCGCTACGCCGCCGTGCTCGGCGCCCAGCAGGCGAGCATCCGCCGCGTCGATCTCGGCGAGCGCGGCGTTTTCTATCGCGCGCAGGTCGGACCGTTCGCTTCGCGCTCGCAGGCGAGCGAAGTGTGCCAGAGCCTGAAGGCTGCCGGCGGCGAATGCGTGATCCAGCGCAACTGAGTTGATTCCGGTTTTCGATTGATAACCGTGAGCGCGCGCTTGACGCGCCGTTGCCGCGTCGCTACCCGCGAAGCATGACAAGCGCCTGCATTCTTGGCTGCGAAGGAAAGGTTCTGACTACCAAGGAGCGTGCGCTCTTCGCCGACGTCGAGCCGTTGGGCTTGATCTTGTTCGCACGCAATATCGAAAGTCCTGAGCAGGTGCGCGCGCTCGTCCGTGAATTTCGTTCGACCGTCGGCCGCGCCGACGCGCCGGTGTTGATCGATCAGGAAGGCGGCCGCGTGCAGCGCCTGCAGCCGCCGCATTGGCCCGACTTTCCCGCGGCCGCAAGTTTCGGAGCACTCTACGCGCGCGATCGTCGTCGCGGCGTGCACGCTGTGCGCCTCGGCGCGCGTCTGATCGCCGCTGAACTTTCCTCGCTCGGCATTAATGTCGACTGCGTCCCCGTCGCCGATCTCCGCCACCCTGAAGGACATGGGATAATCGGTGACCGCGCCTATGGCAGCGATCCGGCGACAGTCGCCGCGCTTGCCGGTGCGGCGGCGGACGGCTTGCTCGCGGGCGGCGTGCTGCCCGTTGTGAAGCACGTACCCGGCCACGGCCGCGCCCGCGCCGACAGCCACGAGGCGCTGCCCGTTGTCGAGACGTCGCTCGCCGAACTCGACCGCACCGATTTCGAACCGTTCCGCCATTTGGTGAAGCTTCCGATCGGGATGACCGCCCACGTGGTTTATTCGGCGATCGACCCGGAGCGTCCGGCTACCGTCTCGCCAATCGTCGTCGAGGAAATCATCCGCAAGCGAATCGGCTTCGACGGCCTTCTGATGACCGACGATCTCTCCATGAAGTCCCTGCGCGGGCCGCTCGGCGCGCGCGCCGAGGCCGCCCTCGCAGCGGGATGCGATATCGCCCTCCATTGCAGCGGCCAATTGCAGGAAATGCGCGAAGTCGCAGCCGCGAGCCTCCTGCTGGCCGGGCAGGCCGCCCGCCGGGCGGAAGCGGCGCTTGGTCGCCTGGAAACCCCCATGGAACCGCTCAATGTGGCGGAGGCGCGCGGGCGCTTTTCCGCTATGATTGCCGCCTAGAGAGAGAATCAGTGGTGGAAACCAACGGCTTCGAGCTGCCCGAGGGCGAGCGCCTGATCGAGGGTCCGGCGCTTGTCGTGGACGTGGACGGGTTTGAGGGCCCCCTCGACCTGCTGCTGGCGCTGGCGCGCACCCAGCAGGTGGACCTCGCCCGTATCTCCATCCTGGCGCTTGCCAACCAATACCTCACGTTTATCGACCATGCGCGCGATCTCAAGATCGAGATCGCGGCCGACTATCTCGTCATGGCGGCCTGGCTTGCCTACCTGAAGTCGCGCCTATTGCTGCCGGAGCCCGCCGCCGACGAGGAGCCCTCGGCCGCCGATCTCGCCGCCGATCTCGCCCAGCGTCTCCAGCACCTGGAAGCGATCCGCGTGGCCGGCGCTCGCCTCATGACGCGCCATCGGCTCGGCCACGATTTCTTCGGCCGCGGCATGCCCGAGATGCGCGGGTCCGCACCGCCGAGCGGCTACACCGCGACGCTCTATGATCTTCTGTCCGCGTATTCCATGCAGCGCCACCGTCGCGCGCTATCGACCGTATCGCTGCCGAAGCGGACGGTCTGGTCGCTCGCCGAAGCGCACGAGGCGCTTATGCGCCTCGTCGGCGTCGCCGGCGACTGGACGCGCATCGACGAATTCCTGCTCCAATACGTGGTCGAGCCCGAGATGCGCGCCACCGTGTTCGCGTCGAGCTTCAGCTCCACCCTCGAAATGGTCCGCGAGGGCACGGTCGAGGTGCAACAGGAAGCCGCGTTCTCGCCGATCTGGATGCGCCGCCGCAATTCGGACCACTCGCACAACGGGGAGAAGAACTCGTGAATGCCCTTCGGGCTCAGAAACTGAAACTCGCGCACTCGGCGTCGGACGAGCCGGAGGAAGCTCCCGCGGCGAACAGCGAGGAAGCCTTGCGCATGCTCGAGGCGCTCCTGTTCGCGACGACCGAGCCACTCGACGAGAAGACGATCGCCAAACGCCTGCCCGAAGGCGCGAAAGTCGGCGCGATGTTGCAGGAGCTGAGCCGACGCTACGCCGACCGCGGCGTGAACCTCGTGAAGGTCGCCGGCAAGTGGGCGATCCGCACCGCGACCGATCTCGGCCATCTGATGGCGCGCGAGGCGACGGAGCCGAAACGGCTCTCGCGCGCCGCGATCGAGACGCTCGCCATCATCGCCTACCACCAGCCGGTGACGCGCGCCGAGATCGAGGCGATCCGCGGCGTCACGATTTCGCGCGGCACGCTTGACCTGCTGATCGAGACCGGATGGGCGCGTCTGCGCGGCCGCCGCCGCGCGCCGGGCCGGCCGGTGACGTACGGGACGACGGAGGAATTTCTCGTGCATTTCGGACTGGAAGCGATTGATGACCTGCCCGGCCTCGATGAATTGAAGGGCGCGGGCTTCCTCGAAGGCCGGTTGCCTGCGGGCTTCAGCGTTCCGATGCCGAGCGACGATTCCGCCTTGCGCGAGGATGAGGACCCCCTTGAAGAGGGTGACCTCGATCTATCGCTCGCGCCGGCACCGGAAGAGGAGGCCGCCGAAGATCGCGGGCGGCAGCCGCCCGACAAGGAGTAGCCGTGACCGAAGTCCCGGCCGTAGCGCGTATGCCGCGGACCCGAACGCCCGCATCGATCGCCGCAAGTCTCGCCTTCGACGACGTGCGCCATGCCTATGGCGCGGTCGAGTCCGTGCGCGGCGTGACGCTCGAGATCGAGCCGGGCGAAGTCGTGAGCCTGATCGGCCACTCCGGCTGCGGCAAGACCACCTTGTTGCGCCTCGCGGCCGGCCTCGAGCGTCCGGCTTCCGGAGCCGTGCTTCTCGATGGTCTAGAGATCGCCGGACCGCATGCGTTCGTGCCGCCGGAGCGACGGGGCATCGGCTTGATGTTCCAGGACTACGCGCTGTTCCCGCATCTTTCCAATCGCGACAACGTGATGTTCGGCCTGCGCGGATTTTCCCGCGCCGACGCCGAGCGGCAGGCGCAACAGGCGTTGGAGCGCGTCGGCCTCGGGGCGCTCGCCGATGAATTTCCACATCTGCTTTCCGGCGGCGAGCAGCAGCGCGTTGCGCTCGCGCGCGCGATCGCGCCGCGCCCCGCCGTGATCCTGATGGACGAGCCTTTCTCGGGTCTCGACCGCCGTTTGCGCGACGCCGTGCGCGCGGACACGCTCGCGATCCTGCGCGAATCGCGCGCGACCTGCCTGATCGTGACCCATGATCCGGAAGAGGCCATGCGCATGGCCGACCGGATCGCGCTGATGCGCGGCGGAAGACTGCTGGAAGTGGGCTTGCCGGCCGATCTTTATCGGCATCCCCGGAGCCTGTTCGCCGCGCGCTTCTTTTGCGAGATGAACGAGCTCGCCGCGACGGTTCGCAACGGCCGCGTGGAAACGCCGCTCGGGCTGTTCGAGGCGCGGGGATTAGGTGAGGGAACAAGGGCCGTCGTCTGTGTGCGACCGCAGGGCGTGCGCCTACAACCCGCCGGCCATTGCATACCCGGGCGCATCGTCGCACGCCGCAGTTTGGGCGAGGTGGAGCTCTTTGAGATCGTGGTTAGCGGGCTTGAAGCGCCGGTGCTCGCGCGCGTGCGCGACGGCGGAAATCGGGCCCCCGGCGAGGACGTGGGCGTGGAAGCGGACCCGGCCGAAGTTCTTGTTTTTGCCGGCTCGGAGTCCTAGGTTGCGGGCGAAAATGCTGGGGCAGCGCGGAAAACGGCCCGACGCGCCTGCGCGCCGCCTCTGGAGGAAGTCCTTATGGGTGGTTTGAGTATTTGGCACTGGATCGTCGTCCTGGTGGTCGTGCTGCTGCTGTTCGGCCGCGGCAAGATTTCCGAGTTGATGGGCGATGCGGCGAAAGGGATCAAAGCGTTCAAGAAGGGCATGGCTGAGGACGAAGATGTGGCCAAGTCCGATCCCAAGAACGACCCGAAGACCATCGATCATCAGTCGCCGTCCCAGTCCTCGTCCCAAGTGCGGACCGAGTCCGAGAAGAAAGTCGGCTGAGTCGCGCACGGCTTCCCGCCCGCGCACGCGGAACATCGAGGAAGACCGGCGGCGGCCGCTACGGCCATGTTCGATATCGGATGGAGTGAACTCGTCGTCATCGGCGTCGTGGCGCTGATCGTGATCGGGCCGAAGGAGCTGCCCGGGCTGCTCCGCAATATCGGCCAGGTCATGACCAAGCTGCGGCGCATGGCCTCGGAGTTTCAGGGACAATTCCAGGACGCGCTGCGCGAGGCCGAGCTCGACGACCTGCGCAAGCAGGCCGAGAAGTTTTCCAGCGACATCACCTCCGCCGCGAGTAATCCGTTGGAAAAGGCAACGTCGGAAATTCAGTCGATGATTGACGCGCCGGAAAAACCCGCCGTGCCGGCGGCCGAGCCCGCGCCCGCCGAGCCGCCGGTCGAGAACACGCCCGCACAGGCTGATGAGCCGAAGCCTGCCGCCGAAGGCGAGCCGGCGGGCGGCGGAGGTCGCGCGGCATGAGCACGACCGACATCAAACTCATTCTGTCATCCCGGCCGAGCCCC
>JBBDYN010000036.1:0-1118 GCA_040901465.1 Xanthobacteraceae bacterium | reverse complement strand
CCGAAGGCGCGGCGAGAGCCGGGACCCATGAACCCCGCGTGCGCGGTGCGTACGAAATGTGGTCATGGGTCCCCGCTTTCGCGGGGACGAGCGGTGGCACGGCATGAGCGCGGCCGAACCGAAGACCGAAGAAGACGAAATCGACGCCTCCAAGGCGCCGCTGATGGATCACCTGGTCGAGCTGCGCTCGCGGCTGATCAAGTCGGCGATCGCTTTCGTCATCATCATGGCGCTCTGCTTCGCCGGCGCGCGCTACATATACAACGTTCTGCTCTGGCCCTATGAGTTCGCGGCGGGAAGCGACGCAAGCATCCGGCTGATCTTCACCGCGCCGCAGGAATTTCTGATCACGCAGATCAAGATTGCGCTGTTCGGCGCCGCCTTCTTCTCGTTCCCGATCGTCGCCGGTCAGATCTACATGTTCGTCGCGCCCGGTCTCTACAAGCACGAGCGCCACGCGTTTGCGCCTTATCTGGTCGCGACCTGGATCTGCTTCCTGCTTGGCGCGGCGTTCGTGTTTTTCGTCGCCATGCCGATGGCGATGCGTTTCTTCCTCAGTATGCAGCAGTTGGGTGGCGGCGAGGGCGTCGCCCAGATCGAGCTCTTGCCGCGCGTCTCGGAATATCTGTCGCTGATCATGGGCTTGATCATGGCGTTCGGCATCTGCTTCCAGATGCCGGTGGCGCTGACGCTGCTCGCCAGGGTCGGCATCGTGACTTCGCAGATGCTGCGCGAGAAACGCCGCTACGCGATCGTCGGCGTGTTCGTGCTTGCCGCGGTGCTGACGCCGCCCGACGTGATCAGTCAGTTCGCGCTCGCCGTGCCGACGCTGGCGCTCTACGAGGTTTCCATCTATCTCGTGCGCATGGTGGAAAAGAAGAAGGCGCAGGGCACGGCCGGCGCGGGCGCTGCGTCCGCAAGCTCGACCGCGGATTCCCCGGCCGAGTAAGACGACGCTATGAAGCAGCGTCGTCGCGCAATCGTCATGGCCGGGCGCCCGTCCTCGGGCTTGACCCGAGGATGTCCCGGCCATCCACGTCTTCGGCGGCGTCAAGGCGTGGATGCCAGCCGAACTCGGCTGTTGCCGAGTTAGGCCCACTTAGATTTTCAAGCCGGGT
>JBBDYN010000035.1:13779-20085 GCA_040901465.1 Xanthobacteraceae bacterium | reverse complement strand
TCACGCTCGGCATGGGCATGACCGAGAAGCAGGGCGGCACCGACGTGCGCGCCAACACGACCCGCGCCGAACCTGACGGCGACGCTTACCGCATCATCGGCCACAAATGGTTCCTGTCGGCACCGATGTCGGATGCGTTCCTGGTGCTCGCGCGGGCGAAGGGCGGGCTCACATGCTTCCTGGTCCCGCGCTTCCGGCCCGACGGATCGGTTAACGCGCTCAGGCTGCGGCGCCTCAAGGACAAGCTCGGCAACCGGTCGAATGCGTCGTCGGAAGTCGAGTTCGAGGGCGCGTTCGGCCGGCGCTGCGGAGCCGAAGGGGAAGGCATCAAGACGATCATCGCGATGGTGCAATTGACGCGGCTCGATTGCGTCGTGGCGTCGGCGGGATTGATGCAGGGCGCGCTTGCGTTCGCGATCCATCACGTGCGGCATCGGCGCGTGTTCCAGAAGAAGCTCATCGACCAGCCGCTGATGCGCGCGGTGATCGCCGATCTTGCGCTCGAGCGCGAAGGGGCGCTCGCGCTCGCCATGCGGCTCGCGACCGCGTTCGATCGTGCGGGCAGCGATCTGGACGAGGCGGTGTT
This sequence comes from Xanthobacteraceae bacterium, assembly GCA_040901465.1. Lineage (GTDB taxonomy): Bacteria > Pseudomonadota > Alphaproteobacteria > Rhizobiales > Xanthobacteraceae > JAUSIF01. The sequence goes on along the minus strand of JBBDYN010000035.1, from coordinate 19,499 downwards.
CGCCCGGCTCGTAACGCCCACGGCGAAGCTTTGGGTGTGCAAGGCGTCGCCTGGGTTCGTCTATGAGGCGATGGAGAGCCTCGGCGGCAACGGTTATGTCGAGGAATGGCCGCTCGCGCGCGCCTATCGCGAGGCGCCGGTGAATGCGATCTGGGAAGGTTCGGGCAACGTGATGGCGCTCGATCTCCTGCGCGGTGCCGAACGCGAGCGCGAAGGCATGACGCGGCTGATCGCATCGCTGGATCAATCCGCGGGCGATCTGCCGGGCGCGAGTGCGGCGCTCGCGCGCGTGAAGCAGAATCTCGGCGATACGAATCGCGAAGCGCTCGCGCGCCGGGCGGGCGAGACGCTTGCGCTGGTCGCGGCCGCCGCCGCGCTCAAGGCGAGCGCGCCATCGGAGATTGCGGAAGCCTTTGCGCGCTACCGGTTGTGCGGGCTGCCGGGCCGCAGCTTCGGCGATGCGCTGCCCGGTAAGCTCGCGGATACCTTAATCGGACGTAGCCTGGCGGACGGGAACTGAAACGTGAAAGCCGCGTTTTATATGCGGAATGGCCTTAATCCGAGGCCATTGGTCCGCCTCAATCCGTTCATCGATCATTCAGGTGAGGCGGGCGAAGGTTACTTCACACGATGCCGCTGGGTGCGGCATGAACCTGAGGCTTAGCCATGAACCATACGCGCTACACAAAGAAGGCTCTGGCCATCGGCACCGCCGCCGCAATTCTGGCGACGGCCTCGACGTTCGCTGTCGCGGCACCGATCGGCTCCGGGCAGCTCGCGCTGAAGAACGCGGCGTCGAGCGACGTCACCGAAGTGGGTTGGAAGGGCCGCCGTAACACTGCGATCGCGCTCGGCGCTCTGGGCGGGCTGTTTCTCGGCGGCGCGCTCGCACACGGTCACTACGCGTCGCCGTATTCGTATTCGTACGGTGCATATCCGTACGCTTATCCGTACGCCTACGTGGCGCCGCAGCCGCGCAGGTGCCTGGCATGGGATCCCTACCGCCATCGCAACGTCTGGGTCTATTGCTGAAGCAATAATCCAAACGTCCTGAAAATTTGGCGGCGGGCTTCGGCCCGCCGCTTCGCTTTAGGGCGCGAGCGATTGCGCGATGGCGAGCGCCACCGGAATCGTCACGAGCGCCGCAACCGTCTGCATCGTGAGAATGTGCGCATAGAGCGGCGCATCGCCGCCCATCTGGCGCGCGAGGATGTAGGCGCCGGGCGCGGAGGGAACGCTAGAAGCAATCGCGACGACGGTCAGCGCCGCGCCCGACAAACCGATCCAGTAGCCGAGGCCGACCGCGATCGCCGGCATCACGGCGAGTTTCAGAATCACGGTCGCGATCACCGCGGCGCGCGGACGCCAGAACTTGTCGAGATCGAGGCCCGCGCCGACTGCGAGCAGCCCAAGCACGAGGGCGCCGCGGCCGAGGATTTCCGCGAACGAAATTGCAATTTTTGGCAAGGGAAGGCCGGCCAGGTTGATCGCGATCCCGGCGAGCACGGACCAGATCAGCGGGTTGCGCAGGATCTGGCCGGCGACGCTGCGCGCGTCGGGCGCCTTGTCCGCCGCGTACCAGGCGAGCACCAGGACGCAAAGAAAGTTCAGGAGCGGCACCATCGCGACGATCGCGACGGACGCGAGCGTCAGGCCGAGCGCGCCATGCAGGCTGCCAGCGATTGCGAGTGCGACATACGTGTTCCAGCGCACCGCGCCCTGAAACACGGATGTGAACGCGGGGCCGTCTATTTTGAATGCCCGCGCCAGCAGTGGCCGCGCCGCAATCAGGACAAACGAAAGCAGAATGATCGCGAGGAAGAGTGCGGCGCCGACGCCGGTCGCCGGAATCTCGCGCAGATCGGCGGTCGCGGTCGTGACGATCAGCAGCGCGGGAAAAAGCACGAAATAGGTGAGGTCCTCGATGGTGTCCCAGGATTTGCGGTCGGGCAGCAGCGTGTGCCTGAGCACGGCGCCAAGCGCGATCACGAGAAAGACGGGGACGAGCGCGGCGAGGACGGCGGTCATAGGGGAAAATTCCGGAGCGACGTGTGCCTTAGCCGATCCGGTCTCGCGCGGCGACCGCGAGCCTGTCGAGGGCGCCCTGCAGGATGAAGACCGCGGCGTGCTGGTCGATGACCGCCGCGCGCTTCTTGCGGCTCATATCGGCGGCAATCAGTTCGCGCTCGACCGCGGCGGTGGAGAGGCGCTCGTCCCAGAGCGCGATCGGCAATTCGCTGCGGCCCGCGAGATTGTGCGCGAAGGCGCGGGTCGACTGCGCGCGCGGGCCTTCGGAACCGTCCATGTTGATCGGCAGGCCGAGCACGAAGCCGATGGCGTTGCGGGCAGCGGCGAGATTCAGGAGGCGCTTGGCGTCCGCGGTGAAATTCGTGCGTTTGATCGTCTCGACTGCGGTCGCGAGCCGGCGGTCCGGATCGCTCGCCGCTACGCCGATCGTCTTGGTGCCGAGATCGAGACCGATGAGCGCGCCTCGTGCCGGCCATAAGGGCACGGCTTCGGCCAAGGTCAGGACAGGTGCGGGCATGCCGTGCGGTAGCATGAGCGCAGGACTGCGTCATGCGCCTGTACCCTTCCCCTTGTGGGGAGGGGCGCCGCGCCGCCGAGCGAAGCGAGGATCCGGCGCCGGAAGCATAAACATATTCGCGCTGGCCGCTCGCTGACGCTCGCCAGCGCGAATGGGCGCGGCGGGGTGGGGTCCTCACCGTGTCTCGAATGCCCCCCTCTCGGCTCGCTTCGCTCGCCGACCTCCCCCACAAGGGGGAGGTGAAGATTCAGAAGCGCGACGCCTATACTCGTGGCTCATGACAATCCGAGGGTCTTTTCATGCGCATTACCTGGTACGGACATTCCGCCTTCCGGCTCGATTTCCAGAACAAGTCCGTGTTGATCGACCCGTTCTTCACCGGCAATCCGGGCTTCGGCGGCGACGCGAAGGCGGCGGAGGCCGGCGTCAGTCACATCTTGCTCACGCATGGGCACAGCGACCACGTGGGCGACGCGATCGAGATTTCCCGCCGCACGGGCGCCAGGATCATCACCAATTTCGACCTCTGCATGTGGCTCGCGGCCAAGGGCGTCGAGAACTTCGACCCGATGAACACGGGCGGCACCACGGACCAGGGCGGATTCACCGTCACGCTCGTGCGCGCGGACCATTCGTCCGCGCAACTGGAGAACGGCGTGTCGAACGTGCTCGGCAATCCGAACGGGGTCATCGTCAAGGCCGCGGGCGAGCCGACCGTCTATCACATGGGCGACACGGACATTTTCTCCGACATGGCACTGATCTCGGAGCTCCACGAGCCGCAGGTGGCGATGATTCCGATCGGCGACCGTTTCACGATGAGCCCCAAGACCGCGGCCATAGCGGTCAAGCGCTTTTTCAAGTTGAAGAGCGTGATCCCGTGCCATTACGGTTCATTCCCGATCGTCGCGCCGAATGCGGATGGGTTCGTCGCCGAATTGAAGGGTCACGCGACCAAGGTGATCGTTCCGAAGAAAGGCGAAGCGGTGGACGTGTGAGCGAGGCTCCCGCGGTTACCCGCCCAACCGCACCCGCAGGTCCGTGCACTCCATGGGGCGTGTTGGCGAGCCTCGCTTGGGGCGTCGCCGCCATCGCGACGTGGCTCGGCGCGCAAATTCTCATCGGCGACACTGTCGTGGAGTGGCTCGACTCCGGCAATGTCGGCATTGCGCAACTCGCAAGCGACGCGCGTTTCGTTTCGCTGGTGACGATCGGCGCGGTGCTGGTGCCGCTGGCAGTGATCGCGATTGCAGTGCGGCTCGCGCGCTGCAGCCTGTCCGAGTATCTCGGGCTGCATTGGCCGGCGCGCGGCTACCTCGCGATCGGGCTCGCGGTACTGGCGGTGCTGATCCCGCTCGTCGACCTCGTGTCGATGCTCGCGGGCCACGCGATGACGCCGAAGTTCGTCACCGACCTTTACAGCTCGGGGCGCGATTCCGGCTGGCTTCCGCTCCTCGTCATTTCGCTCGCGGTGGCGGCGCCGCTCGTGGAGGAGACCGTGTTTCGCGGGTTTCTGCTTCCGGGCATTGCTGCCTCGCGGATTGGTGCGTGGGGCGCAATTCTGCTCACCTCGGTGACGTGGGCGGTGCTTCACGCGCAGTACCATCCATTCTATCTCGCGCAGATCGTCGTGCTCGGGATCGCGTTCGGCTGGCTGCGGCTGAAAAGCGGCTCGACGACGCTCACGATGATCTTGCACGGGCTTCTGAATCTCGTATCGCTGGTGCAGGCTGCAATCGTCGTGGAGTGGCTGTCGTGATGATTTCCATCACGAATTTGCATGGCCAGGCCGGCTGAGGCGCGTGCCGAGAGCGGCGGGGGAATGTAATATCGCGGCCAGCCGTCGATCATCCGCGGAGGATTCCCGGTGTGGCCCGACCGCCGTCTGCTCGATCTCCTCGGCATCGAGTATCCGATCGTGCTCGCGCCCATGGGCGGCGCGATGGACTGGGAATTGACGGCCGCGGTCGCGGAAGCGGGCGGGCTCGGATCGCTACCCTGCATGATGTACACGGCGGACCGCGTGCGCGACGAAGTCGGCAAATTCCGTGCGCGCACGAAAGCGCCGATCAGTCTCGCGTTCTTCGCGCACACGCAGCTCGCGCCCGACAACGCGCGCGAGGCATTGTGGCGCGACCGGCTCAAGCCCTACTACAAGGAATTCGGTCTGGACCCGAACGCATCGGTGCCGGCGCCAGCGCGCGCGCCGTTCAACGACGAAGCTTGCGCGCTCGTGGAGGAGTTGAAGCCGGAAGTCGCGAGCTTCCATTTCGGCTTGCCCGCGCCCGCGCTCTTGAAACGGGTGAAGGCCGTGGGCTGCAAGGTGATCTCGTCGGCGACCACGGTGGCCGAGGCGCGCTGGCTCGAGGAGCGCGGTGTCGATGCAATCATCGCGCAAGGCGCGGAGGCCGGCGGGCACCGCGGGATTTTTCTTTCCGACGACATTTCCACCCAGGCAGGGACATTCGCGCTCGTGCCGCAGGTTGTCGACGCTGTGAAGGTGCCGGTGATTGCTGCCGGTGGCGTGACCGACGCGCGTGGGATCGCGGCGGCGTTCGCGCTTGGAGCTGCGGGGGTGCAGCTCGGGACCGCCTATCTGCATTGCCCCGAGTCGAAAATCTCGCAGCCGCATCGGGACGCGCTCAAGAACGCGCAGGACAATTCCACGACGCTTACGAATGTGATGAGCGGCCGGCCCGCGCGCGGGGTCGTCAACCGGCTGATCCGGGAGCAGGGGCCTTTCGCCGACGTGCCCGCCTTCCCCTATGCGGCCAATGCGATCGCGCCCGTGCGGGCGGCGGCCGAGAAGCAGGGCTCGGGTGATTTCTCGCCGCTCTGGTCGGGCCAGGCCGCGGCGCTCGGGCGTGCGCTGCCGGCGGGGGAATTGACCAAGCGGCTCGCGGCGGAGGCGCTGGAGCGGCTGCGGGGGCTTTCGGGGTGATTGCCGCGCGGAAACCCGGTCTGCTATAGGCCGGGCGTCGATTTTCCGGCGAGGTTTCCATGTCCGTCGACGCCGCCACCGTACGGCGCATCGCCCATCTCGCGCGCATTGCCGTGCGAGAGGGCGAGATCGAGCACCTGCGCGGCGAGATCAACGCGATCCTCGGCTGGGTCGAGCAACTCCAAGAGGTGAACGTGGAGGGCGTCGAGCCCATGACCTCGGTCACGCCGATGC
>JBBDYN010000035.1:0-13679 GCA_040901465.1 Xanthobacteraceae bacterium | reverse complement strand
CTCCAAGAGGTGAACGTGGAGGGCGTCGAGCCCATGACCTCGGTCACGCCGATGCAGCTCAAGATGCGCAAGGACGAGGTCACGGACGGCGGCGATCCCGAGCGCGTGCTCGCGAACGCGCCGCAGACCGAAGAAGGCTATTTCGTCGTGCCGAAAGTGGTCGAATGAAGCGCGAACGTGGACCTCATTATCCCTCCCCCGTTGGCGGAGGGTGGCCGCGAGCGAAAGCGAGCGGCCGGGTGGGGGAAGTTTGTGAGCGCGACCACGCACCCCACCCGGCGCCTCGCTGCGCCGTTCGGGCTGGCCAACGAAGCGAGCGGCCAGCGCGAACAGTTTTTGGCGTAGCCGCACCGGCCCCTCGGGCTTCGCCCTCGGCGGCGCGGCTAGGCCACCCTCCCCTGAAAGGGGAGGGATAAGGGGCGACCATGGCCGACCTCACTTCGCTCAATCTCGCCGAGGCGCGCGACGGATTGCGCGCGAAAAAATTTTCCGCGCGCGAGGTGGCGGAAGCGCACATCGCGGCGGTGGAGCGGGCACGCGACCTGAACGCCTATATTCTGGAAACGCCAGAACGTGCGCTGCAAATGGCGACCGAAGCGGACAAGCGCCTCGGCAAGAGCGAGGCGCGGCCGCTCGAAGGCCTGCCGCTAGGGATCAAGGATCTGTTCTGTACCGAGGGCGTGCGCACCACGGCGTGCTCGAAAATCCTGGAAAATTTCGTACCCACCTACGAGTCGACGGTCACCGCGAATTTCTGGCGCGACGGCGCGGTGCTCCTGGGCAAGCTCAACAACGATGAGTTCGCCATGGGCTCGTCGAACGAGACCTCGTGCTTCGGCCCGGTGAAAAATCCCTGGCGGCGGCGCGGGTCGAACGCGCCGCTCGTGCCCGGCGGCTCCTCGGGCGGTTCGGCAACAGCCGTGGCGGCGCGGCTTTGCCTCGGCGCCGCGGGCACCGACACCGGCGGCTCGATCCGCCAGCCCGCGGCATTCACCGGGACGGTCGGCATCAAGCCGACCTACGGGCGCTGTTCGCGCTGGGGGATCGTGGCGTTCGCTTCTTCGCTCGACCAGGCGGGACCATTCGGGCGAACGGTGCGGGATACCGCGATTCTGCTGCGCTCGATGGCCGGACACGATGCAAAGGATTCCACGAGCGCGGACGTGCCGGTGCCCGATTTCGAAGCGGCGGTCGGCAAGTCCATCAGGGGACGCAAGATCGGCATTCCAAAGGAATATCGCGTCGCCGGCATGCCCGCGGAGATCGAGGGGCTCTGGCGCGACGGCGCGAAGTGGCTAAAGGACGCGGGCGCCGAGCTCGTGGAGATTTCCCTGCCGCACACGAAGTACGCGCTGCCCGCCTATTACATCGTGGCGCCGGCGGAGGCCTCGTCCAATCTCGCGCGCTATGACGGCGTACGCTACGGCCTGCGCGTCGCAGGCCGCGAGGTGATCGACATGTATGAACAGTCGCGCGGGAGTGGTTTCGGACCCGAGGTGAAGCGGCGCGTGCTCATCGGCACCTACGTGCTCTCGGCCGGCTACTACGACGCATACTATTTGCGCGCGCAGAAGGTGCGCACGCTGATCAAGCGCGACTTCGAGGAGGTGTTTGCGAAAGGCATCGACACGGTGCTGACGCCGGCGACGCCGTCCTCCGCGTTCGCGATCGGCGAGAAGGGTGGCGATCCCGTGGAGATGTATCTCAACGATATTTTCACGGTGACCGTGAACATGGCGGGACTGCCTGCCATCTCCGTGCCCGCCGGGCTCGACGGCGGGGGCTTGCCGCTCGGGCTGCAATTGATCGGCCGGCCGTTCGACGAGGCGGCCTTGTTCACCGTGGGCGCGGTAATCGAGCAGGCGGCGGGCAAATTCGCGCCGGAGCAATGGTGGGCGGCTTAGTACTCTAATCCCTCCCCATTAGGCGAGGGTGCAGAACAGGGCTGGCAATCATTCCTGGACGCAGAAATACCACCAGTTACGCCACGACTCGTGTACAATCTAGGCACGAGGGGAAGGTCATGGACACGGAAGTCACGCGTGTTCTGGCGAAACGACTCTACGAAGTCTACTCGCGCGGCAACCGCGACGAGATCGCGGCTCTCATCCACGATGACATCGACTGGATTATCCACGCCCCGATCGACGTGTTCCCGTTCGTGGGACCGCGGCACGGCAAGGCGGCGGTGCTCAAGACCATCGAGGCGATCGGGACCGAGTACAAACTCCTGCGTTACATACCCGAGATCATCATCGCTGACGGCGACCGCGCGGCTGTGCTTTCGAACGTGGCATTTGAGAAGCGAGCATCGGGGCGCACGCTGAGCTTCAGGATCGCGAATTTCCTGCGATTCCGAGACGGGCTCCTGGTCGACTTGCGCGAATTTTCCGATACGTTCGACGTGACGCAACAGGCGCTTGGGCGCTGGCTTCAGGTGTGAGCGGCGTCACCGCTGATTTTGCGCGGTGACGTGCGACGGCGTGAGTTCGGTGATTGGCTTCTTCGCCGTTACGACATTGCCACCCAAGGCGACGACGGCCATGAGCCCGGCAATCACCGCGACGCCTGCGCTATACGCGATCAACTCGCGGCGACGGGGAACAATCGCTGCCATAGTTCCCTCCTGTGATCGGCGGAAAGCTGCCAATTAACGCGTAGCGGGGCCGCTTGTTCCTGGTTCCGTACGGCAAAAGCGGCAAGGACGGCAGGAGCTTTGCTCCCTCCGCCCTGCCACTTGCGCGATGGCGTCGTTACTGCGGGCTTTTCTGCGGCGTGGAAGCCGGCGGGGGCGTCGGGCTCGGGGCCGGCGTTGTCGCCGCCGGCGGCCGGGTCTCGATGCGGGCCTGCTCGCTCGTGCCCGAGCTGTCGCGGAAGACGAGGAAGGCCGCGAGCGCCACGATCACCGCGATCGCGCCGATGATGAGGGGATTGAAGGGGTTTCTGCCGGGTTGATAGGCCATGGCGTGCTCCTTCGATGGCTGCGTAGATAACGTATGCGACGGGATGCGGTTCCGAAACTTGCGGCGGGCCGCGCATCGCTAAGAACATGCGCTTGATGTATGAGATTGCGAGAAATTCGGGGTCATGCGGGCAATGGCGGCGGCAAAAAAATCGAAGCTGATGAAGGGCGCAAGCGGCGACTGGGAAGTCGTCATCGGCATGGAAATTCATGCGCAGGTGACGTCGCAGGCAAAGCTGTTTTCCGGAGCCTCGACGGAATTCGGCGGCGAGCCGAACAGCCATGTGTCGCTCGTCGATGCGGCGATGCCCGGCATGCTGCCGGTCATCAACCAGCATTGCGTGGCGCAGGCCGTGCGCACGGGGCTCGGACTCAAGGCTAAGATCAATCTGAAATCGGTGTTCGACCGGAAGAATTATTTCTATCCCGATCTGCCGCAAGGCTATCAGATCAGCCAGTACAAGTCGCCGGTCGTGGGCGAGGGCAAGGTCGTCGTGGTCATGGAAGACGGCGCGACGATCGAAGTCGGCATCGAGCGGCTGCACCTCGAGCAGGACGCAGGTAAGCTCTTGCACGACCGGCATCCGATCCATTCGTACGTCGATCTCAACCGTTCCGGCGTCGCGCTGATGGAGATCGTGTCGAAGCCGGACCTGCGCTCGGCCGACGACGCCAAGGCGTTCGTCGCGAAGCTGCGCACGATCCTGCGCTACCTCGGTACCTGTGACGGCGACATGGAAAAGGGCAGCCTGCGCGCGGACGTGAACGTGTCGGTGCGGAAGCCCGGCGCGCCGCTCGGCACGCGCTGCGAAATCAAGAACGTGAACTCGATCCGCTTCATCGGCCAAGCGGTGGAATCCGAGGCGCGGCGGCAGATCGCGATCCTTGAGGACGGCGGCACGATCGAGCAGGAGACGCGGCTGTTCGACCCCGATAAGGGCGAGACGCGTGCCATGCGCTCGAAGGAAGAGGCGCACGACTACCGCTACTTCCCCGACCCGGACTTGCTGCCGCTCGAACTCGACCAGAAATTCGTTGCGTCGATCGCCGCCTCGCTGCCGGAACTGCCGGACGCGAAGAAGGCGCGGTTCGAGAAGAGCTACGGCCTTTCTGCCTATGATGCCGGCGTGCTCGTCAGCGAGCGTGAGACCGCGAAGTATTTCGAGGAAGTGGCGAATGGACGGGACGCGAAGGCGGCGGCCAATTTCGTCGTCAACGATCTGTTCGGGCGCCTGAACAAGGAAGGGAAGAGCATCGACGGCTCGCCGATTTCTGCGACGCAAGTCGGCACGATCCTCGACTTGATCGCCGAGGGGACGATTTCCGGGAAAATCGCGAAAGACCTGTTCGAGATCGTGTGGACCGAGGGCGGCGATCCGCGCACTATCGTGGAGAAGCGCGGGCTGAAGCAGGTGACCGACACGGGCGCCATCGAGAAGGTGATCGACGAGATCGTCGCCAAGAACCCGGACAAAGCCGCCGACGTGAAGACGAAGCCGCAGGCGATCGGCTGGTTCGTGGGTCAGGTGATGAAGGCCACCGGCGGCAAGGCCAATCCGCAGGCGGTCAACGATCTGTTGAAAAGGAAACTCGGAATTTGAACGGAAAGAAGCGGGGGGAGACCAATGTCCAGGGGATACACGCTGCACGGCCATTTCATGTCGGGGCCGACCTACAAGGTCGCGCTGATGCTCAGCCTATGCGGTGAGCCGTTCAAGTTCCGACTGCTCGACCTGCGCGGCGGCGAGCACAAGCAGCCCGAATATCTGTCGATCAACCGCTACGGCCAGGCCCCGTGCCTGCAGGACGGCGACCAGAATTTCAACCAGTCCGCGTCGATCCTCCAGTATCTCGCCGAGAAGCACGGCAAGTTCAACGGCAAGACGGCGCAGGACCGCGCGCATATCCGCGAATGGATGTTCTGGGAGTTCGACAAGCTCGCGCCCGGCGTGTTCCGCTCGCGCGGCTACGCGCTCGGGATCCGCAAGGGCGAGCCGCCGGTGATCGAGAACTACCGTGCGGACGGCGAGGCCGGACTCGCGGTGTTGGACAACTGGCTGGCGACGCGCCAATGGCTCGTGGGCGACGGACCGACAATCGCCGACGTCGACGTCTATGGCGTGGTGCATCTCGCGCCGGACGGCGGGTTCGATCTCGCGAAATCCCCGAACGTCCTCGCCTGGACCAAGCGCATCGAAGCGCTGCCCGGTTACGCATCGCGCGACGCAGGAATCCCGAAGGAGACGCGGCTCTGATCTCTCTCGCTGCCGCGGCGGGGACGGGGCGCGGATTGCTCGCCGCGCTGCTCTCGTTCCGCGGCGTGGTCGCGTTCTGGGTCGTCTACGGCGTCGCGCACGCGCTCCTGCGCCTTTCGATCACGCGCACGCTGACGCTCGACGACTCGCGCGCAAGCGAGCTCGTGCAGACGCTTTCGCTCGGCTATCAGGTGTGGCAGCCGCCGCTCTATGAGTGGCTGCTGTGGGCCTCGCAACAGGTATTCGGCGCGGGCATCGAGAGCCACCTGTTCGTCCGCTATTCGTTGATCGCGCTGCTCGGGATCGCCACCTTCGGTGCGGTGCGGGCGGCGGTGAAGGACGAGCGCTGGGCCGCGGCCGCGTCGCTCTCGCTCGTGTTCACCTACCCGGTCGGTTGGACGTTTCACGAGTGGGCGACGCAAACGATCCTCTTGTCGATCGCCTGCCTCGCGACCATGCACGCGGCAATTCGACATTTCGAACGTCCGGCGGTCGGCGCTGTCGTTGCACTCGGTTTCGCGCTCGCGCTCGGAATCTACTCGAAGTTCAGTTTCCCGCTTTTTGTCGGCGGGCTGCTGTTCGCGGCCCTGAGCATTCCGGAGACGCGCGCGCGGCTCGCGGACGCGCGGCTACTCATCTCTGCTGCGATCGTGATCGCGGCGATCTCGCCCTTTGCCTACTGGGTCTGGCGCGTGCAGGGGGCGCTCGTCTCCGAGCTCACCGCGTATATGATCGCAAGCACGCAAACCCATGCGGTGCGGGCGGCGTTCGGGTTGCGGCGGCTCGCGATCTCGATTCCGATTTTTCTACTGCCGTGGCTATTGTTCGCAGCACTCCTTGCGCCGCAAGCCTTCATGCGGCCCGCCAAAGATGCGCCGGCGCCGTCGATGGCCGAGCGGCTCGCGTTGCGGACCATGATTTTCGCCGCCGCGCTCGCGGCGGCCGGCATCGCTCTCGCCGGTGCGACGAATATCGCCGAACGCTACATGCACCCGATCCTGATGGTGGCGCCGGTCTATGTGTTTGCGCGCGTGGCGCGGCTTGCGCCGGGCGCGGAGAGTGTGCGGCGGTTCGCGGCATTTGCGCTTGGCGCCGCGCTGGCGATTTTTGCCGTCCGCTTCATTGCGGCGACCGACAATCCGCTGACGCGCAAGGCGGAGCGCGGTCTGCTGCAACCCTATGCCGAGCTTGCCGACGCTTTCAACGCGCGCGGCATCGTCGATGGGACCGTGCTCAGCTCACGCGTGCGGGAATCGGGAAATTTGCGCGCGTTTCTGCCCGACCTTCGCGTCGTCGCGCGGGAGTCGTACCGCGCGGAGCGGCCGCCGCGGCGGGCGAGCGACGATCGATCCTGTGTGGTGATTTGGGCGCAAGGCGAGGAAGCGGAAACGCGGCACTTCGCGCCGATCGATTCGCTTCAGGCCGAGCGCCTCGACGTCACGTCCAGGCCTTCGCCGATTATCGCGCCGGCCTCTCGTACCTGGTTCATCGCGCGGCTCGATCCGAAGTCGCCGGCCTGCATGTGAAATAGAAAGGCCGGCGCCAGGGGAGGAGCTGGCGCCGGCGCGTCGTCAGGCGACTTTGTTACTTGGGCTTCATTGCGTCCGCGGGCCACCAGGCGATGTCGCGGATCGTACCTTTGAGGTTCATGATCGCGCCGGCGGCAGTCGCCTTGCCGGAACCGATATCCACGGAATAGAGCGTTCCGCCGCTCACGAGCCAGGCTGCGTTCTGGCCTTCGCCGGTCGCAACGATGTTGAAGGCGATCGGCTCGGCAGCCTTGACGCCAAGATTGCCGATCGTGTTGAGCACGCCGTCGTTCGGCGGAGCCTGACGCACGAGATTCCAGTTCGACGCATCGATATTGTAGAGCGCCGTCTCCTTGGTGCCTTTCACGCTGTTGCTGTAGGCGCCGGCGACGACCTTCGGCGTCTTGCCCTTGTTCGCGTCAGCGTCGGCATACTTGTGATTGCCGTCGACGATGACCTTGCCGTCGTCGACGTTGGCACGGTGGCTCGTGCCGTCGCTGCCCATGAGGCGCAGCCGGTCAGCGGCAGGGTTGAAATCGATGGTCGCCGTCACGCCGGCCGGGAGTTTGGTGGAAAGCTCGGCCTTCTGGGTGGCCGCGCCGGTCTTGGTGTCGATCGTGACGATCCAGCCATTGTCGGTGATGCCATAGAGCATGCCGTCGGCCGGGCGCACGTCGATGCCGACGAGCTTGTTCGCGCCCTTCACGGGCCAGCTTGCCGTGACCTTGCGGCTTGCCGGGTCGATCATCGCGATCGTGTTGTCGCCGACGAGGGCGACGAGTGCCTGCGCCGACGCGGCCTCGGCTGCGCCGAGCGCACCGATGAGCGCCAGCGAACCGAGGAAATGATTGCGGTATTTGGACATGAAACGCTCCCTGGAATGGTTGCACGAGGGCCGGAAAGCCGCCCTCAGGGGAGTTACTCGGGGGAGGGAGGCGGAGTTACGGGTTCAAAAAAAGATTGCTGGGCTGAAACCGCGCGGGCCGCGGATACGTAAATCTATTCCATCCCATCCGCTGAACGGTACGGGCCGCTATGCGTGAGCCTCGGTTGTCAGGGCTGGAGAGGCAGCCTAAGCGTTTCGGAGCGGCAAATGCCGCAATCCCGCCTCTCAGGAGCCCTTCATGGCGCGCGCAAAGAAAGCGAAGAAGAAGTCGAAGTCCCGCAAGGCGGCGGGCGGCAAATCGGCCGCAGCGCGCAGGGGGAAGGCGACGCAGGAAAAGCCGATCGAAATCTATTTCTGGCCGACCCCGAACGGTTTCAAGATCACGATCATGGCCGAGGAATGCGGACTCCCGTACGTGGTCAAGCCGGTCAATATCGGGCGCGGCGATCAGTTCAAGCCCGAGTTTCTGAAGATCTCCCCGAACAATCGCATGCCCGCGATTATCGATCCGGAGGGGCCGGGCGGGCGGCCGATCTCGGTGTTCGAGTCGGGCGCGATTCTGCAATATCTCGGGCGCAAGACCGGCAGGTTCTATCCCGCGGACGAACGCAAGCGCGTCGAGGTGGACGAGTGGGTGCATTGGCAGATGGGAAATCTCGGCCCGATGGCGGGGCAGGTGAACCATTTCCGCCGCTACGCGCCGGAGCAGATCGAGTACGCGATCAACCGCTATACGAACGAGTGCCGCCGCCTGTACGGCATCCTGAACAAGCGGCTCGCGACCCGGAAATTCATTTGCGGCGATGTTTCGATCGCGGATTTCGCCTGTATCGGCTGGGCGCGCGGCATCGAGCGGCAGGGACAGGACACGAAGGAATTTCCCAACGTCATGCGCTGGATCGCCGACATGCAGGCGCGGCCTGCGACGGCGCGCGGGCTCGCGATCAAGGTCGAGGACTACGGCAAGATCGACATCGCGAAGGACAAGGAAGCGTGGAAGCTTCTCTTCACGCAAGGCGCGCGCAATTGATGTTGGCGGCTTTGTCTTAGATTTTCATCGAAATCATCGATCGAAGAGGCCGCGCATGGATTTCCGCAAGTGCGCCGCGCGTGGCGTCGTATTGGCTCTGCGCGTCCAATGCGGACGCGCCGGCGCTCGGGCAACTTGACTAAAATTAGGCGCGCACTTTTCGCCGGCATGACACGGATCGTTATGACGCGCTGCCGACAATCGAATGATTCCGGCTACGGAGCGCGTAGATCGGAAACAGCGGTTCCGATCACGAAATTTCAGGTGTGTCCTTAACCCGAGCCGCCCTAGCAAAGCATGAAGGAGATCGAACATGATCACCAAGACGACGATCACCCTTGCGGCGGCATTCATTCTCGCCACGGCGTCGGGCGCGTTCGCCCAAACAGGGCAGCAGCGCAGTTCCTACATGACCGTGGCGCAAGCGTCCTCGCAAACCTACGATCACCGCACGAACCGGGATCAGGGCTTGCAGGACCGGTCGATCAATCTGGGCTTCTGACCGCGTAAGCATTGCGAGAGATGAACTCCGCACGGCCGGTTCTCGCGACCGGCCGTTCCATGCCGGGTGCGCGCAATTGACGCGCGCCTTTTGTCGCAGACCGACGGCGCAACGATAGACACGCCTACGCGTGTCAACCTGCACAAAATTTGTGCCGCGTTGCAACGGCCGCATGCGTGCATTGCGAAATGTCAAAGTCTGTGGCGCAGCTGACCGCGAATTGCGGAATTGTTCGCACGGCGCGCAATCATGGTCTCAACTAAGCGTTTGTTTTAACAATAGAAAAATGGTCGTGAAATATCTCTACGAATGAAATGCGGATTTCGCTACGGCCACTTCGATCACATCTTTCTGAGCAGGCGAGCGAGAGTTCGTGATTGGCATGGTGCGCTGCGGCGCACTACCTGCGCGGTGGAGGCGACTGCCTCGTCGGATGAAAGACCGCACGAGACAGCCAGCCGGCGGCGACCTCGACCGAGGCACCGCAACCATCACGAAGGAGACTAAAATGATTACCAAGACAAAGACCGCACTGATCGCTGCGTTCGTTCTCGGATCGGCTTCGGCCGCACTCGCGCAGGATTTCCCCACTTCCACGTATCTGCGCAATCCGAGCGCGCCGGTTCCGCAGTACCAGAATCAGGTCCGGCAGCCGTCGAACTTGATCGAGGGCCGTAACGTGGCCGTGCAGCAACAGCAGTTGCAGCAGGTGAATCCCGAGCGGGCCTTGGCCGACCGGTCGATCAACCTTGCGTTCTGAGGACGGACGCAGGCGGTAGCACCGATCACTTGTGCGAACAGGGCCGGCCTTCGGGCCGGCCCTTTTCCGTGTACGCCGGATTCGCTCACGCACGCGTGAGTGCGGAGCGGACGGCAGCAACATTCCCGTGACTGCGTAACCCGAAGCCGGGCTGCCGCGTACTTATTGGTGAACAGGGCTGAACCCGGTTCACCAGTGACTTCAACCCTTCCGCCTTTTAGGCAAAAAAGGAGACCGCCATGTTGATGAAGACCAAGCTCACGCTCGTCGCCGCCTTCGTTCTCGGTACGGCTTCGGCCGCGCTGGCGCAGAGCAACGAACAGTTCGAGAGCAGCCAGTATCTGCGCAATCCGAACGCGCCGGTCGCGACTTACCAGCACCAGGGCCGGCAGATGGTGATCGAAGGCCGCAACGTTGCAGTGCAGGCGCAACCCTGGGCCGACCACGAGCAGAACCTGAGCAACCGGTCGATCTACCTCGCGTATTGATCCAAATCGATCAGACAGATACGGCCGGCCCGGGGTGGCCGGCCGTTTCATTCTCCCGGCGGCAGTCGGGAACCGATATTCGGCGATGACATCGCGGACTCGATTCGGCTAGTGTGCCGGTCGAGATCGGTTCCAATCGCGCGATCGGGAGGGAAAATGGGCACGCGCAGCGGGTGCCTGTTGCTGTGTGCGCTGGCGGCGGGCGCCGGCGCGATCGTCGTCGCCGGAAACGGCGGGCGCGGGGTTGCGGCGTCGGAAAACGCAGAACTCCTGCGGCCGTTCGTGCCGGCGGTCAACATGAACAAGGACGGCCGATTGCCGCCAAAGGAATTCGCGCGCCGCGCCGGTGTCGGCTCCGATGGATTGGTCGAGCAGGTCGGCGCAACCGGTCTCATACGCTGCGGCAGCGCGACCGGCACCGGGCAGCTCACGGTACGCAACGACGTCATTACCACGGCCGCGCACGTCCTCATCGACCAGTATGGAAAGCATCGCATCGGCTGCGTGTTCGAGCCGACGATGGCCGGCGGCGGGCCGGTGCCGGTCGACTTCAACAGCATCAAGACCGGCAGCACGATGCCGCTTTCGCATCGGGCGACGCGAGACTGGGCGGTGGCGCGACTGCTGGCGCCGGTAAAAGGCGTCGCGCCCTATCAACTCGGATCCGCCGGATCCGCGCCGACGGCCGTGCTGATGTGCGCCGGCGGCAATCGTTCCGGTGCTGCGATCGGCCTGGAAAAATGTTCCACCCGGCGCGTGATCGGCGCCGCGAGCGACGGCATTCGCGAGCTTGCGATCGATTGCAATGCAGGGCCGGGGAGTTCGGGTGCTGCGCTGATCGCCGGCGACAAGGTGGTCGCGATCTATGTGGGCTACCGCAGCAGCGATCCGGGCAAGGCGCAGGCATTCTCGGACACTCACTACAATTTCGCGATCACGGTCGAAGGGCCATTCCGCCGCGCGCTGCTGACTGCGGCTCAGCGCTGACGGACGACGGATCGCGCGAGAAGCCGCGAGATGGTGAGCGGCGCGTAACAGAGCATCCTTACCCGTCTGTCTCCGTCGCAGTGGAATCACTGCGGCGCAGCGACTTCCAGGCTGAATCGAATCTAAATCGCCGGCGCGGATGTCGCGGCCAGTCAGAATCCATTCATCCATCTATTTAAGATGCGATTCAAATGTCCGCGGCATTCTCGCGCGCATCCCGGGCTTGGGATTCCGGGCGAGAACGGGCGGCGCACGAACGCCGCCGGGCAACACAGGGGAAGGAAAATGGGGCGCGGCGAACTCTTTGCGCTCGAGCAGGCGGCGAAGCGGCCGGGCGACAACACGGCCGAAATCTGCTTCAAGCTCGGCATGTTTTATTCGATCGGCGGCACCGTGCCGGCCGATAAGGTGGCTGCGCACAAGTGGTTCAACCTTGCGGCGGCGCGCGGCAATCGCGATGCGGCGAACTACCGGCGCGAAGTCGCGGCGGAAATGTCGGAGCGCGAGATCGCCGACGCACAGCGCCTGGCGCGCGAGTGGATCGTCGCCGCGGCGTAACGACCAGCAGCCAAGTTCGGGGGCGGGGGACGGAAGGGGCGGGCGCGTCAAGTCGCGCCGGCCCCTTCGGCTTTTCCGCGCTCGGGTATAACAGCGCGTCCGGGATTCGCACCGGCCGGCTGCGGAGCCCCGCGTGAGCGCAATCGATCTTCTCCAGCCGATCCGGGCGTTGCGGCTGCGCTACGTGCCGCTGCTCATGGTCTATTTCGCCTACGGCGCGCTCGGCGTGGTTGACGTCACGCGCGACATCTGGGTGAAGGAGGCGCTCACGCTGACGCCTGCGGAGCTCGCCGCGATCGGCGTGTGGCTGACGCTGCCCTGGACCATCAAGGTGGTGTTCGGCGAGCTTGTGGACAGCGTCGCGATCTTCGGATCGCGGCGGCGCGTCTATATCCTGATCGGAGCCATGTTCACGGCCGCGGGAATGCTCACGCTCGCCGCCGCGGCGGGCGCGTGGTTTCCCGGCACGAGCCTTGCCCGCATGTTCGTGCTCGGCATGACGCTGATCGTGATCGGCACGGTCATTCAGGACGTGGTCGCGGACGCGATGTCGACCGAGGTGGTGGAACGCAAGGACGCGGGCGGAAAGCCGCTTGCGGACGCAGCGGTGCGCGCCGAGCTCGGCATGGTGCAGGTGCTCGGCCGGCTCGCGCTCTCGATCGGCATTCTCGCGGTGGCGGGCCTATCGGGTTATCTCGCGGACATATTCGACCGCGAGACCGTCTTTCTCATGGGCCTCGTGATCCCGGCGATTTCCGTCGTTGGCACGCTCCTGATCCGCTCGGAAGCCGGCGCGCCGCGGCCGATCGATTGGCGGCTCCTCGGCGGCGGCATCGCGTTCGGCGCGGTGGTGCTCGCGCTCGCGCTCGGCGAAGTGCCCTATTCGCAGGAATTGATCTTCGCGATCTCGATGGCGGTGGTCTGCAGCATGATCTACCTGATCACGCAGGATCTCGACGCCAGGACCAAGCAGGCGATTTTTTTCACCACGGTCGTGATCTTCGCGTTCCGCGCGACGCCGGGCGTGGGCGACGGCTATTTCTGGTGGACGCTCGATATTCTGAAGTTCGACGAGGCGTTCTACGGCCATTTGCGGCAGACCGCGGCGGTGATCGGGCTGCTCGCGCTTTGGCTCCTGGCGAAGCCGATCACGCAATATCGCGTGACGACGATCCTGTTATGGCTCGCGGCCGCGGGCTTCGTGCTCTCAGCGCCGAACATCGCGCTCTATTACGGCATCCATGAATGGACCGAGGCGCAATTCGGCTTTGGCGCGCGTTCGATCGCGCTGATCGACGCGGCGACGAGCTCGCCGTTCGCGCAGCTCAGCATGATCCCGCTGCTCATGCTGATTGCGTACTACGCGCCGGCAGGGCACCGGGCGACCTGGTTCGCGCTGATGGCCTCGCTGATGAATCTCGCGCTCGTGGCGGGCCAGCTACAGACCAAGTACCTGAACCAGATTTTCACGGTGGGGCGGGGCGCATATGACGAGCTCGGCGTGCTCCTGATCGTCGCCACGGTGCTCGGATTCGCGATTCCCGTGGCGGCGATCGTGCTGTTCGGGCGGAAAATCTGAGGCCGCGCGCGGCTTGAATTCGGGCCGGAGCTCCGGCATGTAGAGCGTACGGAGACGTGGCCGAGAGGCTGAAGGCGGCGGTTTGCTAAACCGTTATACGGGCAAAACCCGTATCGAGGGTTCGAATCCCTCCGTCTCCGCCA
>JBBDYN010000034.1:0-23350 GCA_040901465.1 Xanthobacteraceae bacterium | reverse complement strand
GGTTTCGCGGCGATCGCCGCGCGCGCCGATGTGCCGCTCGCCGACCTGCGCGGCGAATTCAACACGACACTGGAAATCCTCGCCGCTTTCATGCGCGAGACCGATCGCAAGGTGCTCGCGGGCGTGGATCCGGAGCTCGCCGAGGAACCCGCACGCGAGCGCCTGTTCGACGTGGTGATGCGGCGAATCGAGATTCTCAAGCCGCAGCGCGCGGCGATCCGTTCGCTCGCGCGTTCGGCGCGGCGCGACCCGCCACTCGCGCTCGCGCTCAACCGGCTCTCGCTGCGCTCGCAGAAATGGATGCTGACCGCCGCCGGAATAAATTCGGCGGGCCTCAGCGGCCACATGCGCGCGCAGGGACTCGTGGTCGTCATGGCAAGGACGTTGAACGTCTGGTTCGAAGACGACGATCCGGGTCTTGCGCGCACGATGGCCGCGCTCGATCGTCAGTTGGCAAATGGCGAACGCATGCTGAATCTCTTCGACGATCTCTGCCGTCTCGTGCCTCGCTTCGGTTCAAGCCGCCGGCGTCGCCGGCGCGGCGATTCTTCCGACACAGTTGCCGCCTGATCAATCTATGGCCGAGCCGATCGAGCCGACTATTTCGTTCGACGATTTCCGCAAGATCGATGTGCGCGTCGGCACGATCGTGGCGGCGGGGCCGTTTCCCGAGGCGCGCAAGCCTTCGATCAAGCTCACGATCGATTTCGGGCCCGAGATAGGTGCGCGCAATTCCTCGGCGCAACTCGTCAAGCACTACAAGCCGGAGCAACTCGTCGGCCGTCAGGTGGCGGCGGTGCTGAATTTTCCGCCGCGGCAAATCGGGCCGATGAGGTCGGAAGTGCTGACGCTCGGCCTTCCGGACGAGGACGGCGGGGTCGTCTTGATCGCGCCGGACAAGAAGGTCCCGAACGGCGGGCGCTTGTTCTAATCAAACCGGTATCCGCACCGTCGCGCGCAGACCGCCGAGCGGGCTTTCCGAAAGCGAGATTTCGCCGCCGTGCACGCCGGCGATATCGCGGGCGATCGAGAGCCCGAGCCCGGTGCCGGTTTCGTTCTGATTGCGCGCGTCGTCGAGGCGAAGGAACGGCCGGAACACGTCGTCGCGCCGGTCCTGCGGAATGCCGGGCCCGTCGTCGTCCACCCGCACCATGAGCCAGCGCGGCTCGCGCGAGCCGGAAAGCGCCACGGTGGAGCCGAAGCGCGCGGCGTTGGAAACGAGATTGGCGAGGCAACGCTTGAAAGCGTCGGGCCGCACCTGCACGATGGGCGGGCCGGCGAAGCTTGCGCTCGCGCGCTTGCCGCGGCGGCCAGCCTCGGCGGCGAGTTCGTCGAGAATTTCGGAGACGTCCACGAGCTCCGGCTGCTCGCCGACCTCGCTCTTGGCGAAGGCGAGATAGGCTTCGAGCATGCGCTGCATCTCATCCACGTCGCGGCGGAGCGCCTCGATCTCCGGACTGTCGTCGATCAGCGCAAGCTCGAGCTTGAAGCGGGTGAGAATCGTGCGGAGGTCATGGGAGACGCCGGCAAGCATCGTGGTGCGTTGCTCGATCTGGCGTTCGATGCGCCGCTTCATCTCCATGAAGGCGACCGCGGCCTGGCGCACCTCGCGCGCCCCGCGCGGACGGAAATCCTTGATCTCGCGGCCCTTGCCGAAGGCGTCGGCGGCCGCGGCCAGGCGCAGGATCGGCTTGATCTGATTGCGCAGGAACAGGATCGCGATCGCGAGCAACACGAGCGAGGTTCCGACCATCCAGACAAGGAAGATGTGCGAGTTCGAGGCATAGGCTTGGCTCCGGCGCGCGAACACGCGCAGCACCGCCTTCTCGAGCTGGATGCGGATCTCGACCAGATTCGAGTTGCCGACGGTGTCGATCCAGAACGGCTTATCGACGAGGCGGCTGATCTCACGCGAGAGCGCGGAATCGAGCACGGAGAAGAAGGGCTTCGGCCCGGGCGGGGGGAGCGGATCGGGCGGAAGCAGCTCGACGTTCAGCGCGAGTTTTTCGGTCGCGATCTTGCGTAGGAGCGTGGCGTTATCGCGCTGCGGATAGTTCTCGTAAACCTCGATCAGGGCGGCCACGTCCTGCGCGAGGGCCGCGGACAGGCGCTGCGTGACGAGATTGTAGTGACGTTCCATGAACACGAACGCGACCACCGATTGCAGCAATACCATCGGCGTCACGATGATGAGGAGCGACCGCGCGTAGAGTCCCTTCGGCAGCCGCGCGGTGAGCCACATGCCGAGCCGAGCCCAAGGCGACCTGATGCGCGCCACAAGCGAGGCCGTGCGCGCAAACAGCGAGCGGAGACCGGCGCGGCCTGAATCGAGCGTGGTCACGGCGTCGCCACCAGCAAATACCCGATCCCGCGCACGGTGCGGAGATAGACTGGATCGGTCGGATTGCGCTCGATCTTGCGGCGCAGGCGATTGATCTGCACGTCGACGGCACGCTCGCTGGAATTGATTCCGGGGGCGGCGAGGGCCTGGCGCGGTACGGTCTCGCCGGCGCGCGCGGACAGGACACGCAGCATTTCCCGTTCGCGATCGGTGATGCGCACCGGCTTGCCGGCGCGGGTCAGATCGCCGTTCGCGAGCTGAAATTCGAAATCGCCGAAGCGCACCGCCTCGATCGTGCGGCTGTCAGGTTGCTCGGAGCGCCTCAGGATATTGCCGATGCGAAGCAGCAACTCGCGCGGCTCGAACGGCTTCGGCACGTAATCGTCGGCGCCGATCTCCAGTCCGGCGATGCGATCGACCGCCTCGGTGCGCGCGGTGAGCATCAGAATCGGCACGTCGGAACCCTCTCGGATCGAGCGGGCGAGGTCGAGGCCGCTTTCGCCCGGCATCATCACGTCGAGCACCAGAAGATCGAAAGAAAGTCCGCCGAGCCGCGCACGCGCCTCCGCGGCCGAGCTCGCGGTCGTCACGCGGAAGCCGTGATCGGCCAGATAGCGCGAGAGCAGCACAAGAATGCGCCGATCGTCGTCGACCAGGAGAAGGTGCGGCGCATTGTCAGGCGGCGGCGTACGCGGTCGGACCATCGCTCCTCAGCCCTTATGATTGCGGTCGGCGCGGTCCATGAGCCGCTCGACCTCTTCGCGGGCCGCGGGATCGATCATGGCGGTGAGGAAGCGGCGCGCGGCCTCGCGCGCACCGGGTCCGCATTCGTGCAGCGCGCGGGCGAAGCGGCGCGTCTGCAGGAGTGCGAGGTCGCGCGCGAGCGCCTCCCCCTTGGCGGTGAGATAGAGCAGCCGCTGGCGGCGATCGGCGGGGCCGGCCTTCTGGATCACGTAGCCGTCCTCGACGAGGTCGCGCAACACGCGGCCGAGGCTTTGCTTGGTGATCTTCAGGATGTCGAGGAGATCCGCAACGCGCATACCGCGATGGCGATTCACAAAATGCAGCACGCGATGATGCGCGCGGCCGAAGTCGAGGCCGGCCAGCAATTCGTCGGCGTCGCCGATGAAGTCGCGATAGGCGAAGAACAGAAGCTCGATCAGGTCATAGGCCGGCCCACCGCCCGGCCGGTCCTGACCGGATTCGGGGAGGCGAGCGGATGCCGTCGAGACGTTTATGTCAGCCATGTTGACATACTTAGCGCGAAGTGTTACGGAGCGCAAAGTTCCGGCGAAACGTTCGTTTTCCGGGCCAAATTGCTTCCGGTCCGATCGTTGCGCCGCGCGGTAAGACGCGCTCTCATGCGGAAACATATCGGGACTTGGCCCAAGTCGCAAAGTGACAATTGGCAAAGCCCGAATAGTTGGGCGGAAACGAGATTTAGCGCGAGCGGGACGGGTGCGCGGGTCTCGAGGAGGTAGCGATGGCCGGCGAGCCGTTCGACAAACGCCCTGGCGTCATTTGGTACGACGGCAAGCTGGTGCCGTGGGCCGACGCGACCCTGCACGTGCTGAGCCATGGGCTGCACTACGCGAGCTGCGTGTTTGAGGGCGAGCGCTCCTACTGCGGCGTCATTTACAAAGGCACCGAGCATTCCGAGCGCCTGAAGGCGTCAGCCAACATGCTCGACTTCGAGATTCCGTTTTCAGTGGCCGAGATCGACGCGGCCAAACAGCTGGTGCTCGAGAAGAACGGGCAGAAGGACGCCTATGTGCGTCCGGTCGCCTGGCGCGGCAGCGAGATGATGGGCGTCTCGGCGCAGCACAACAAGGTTCATCTCGCGATCGCAAGCTGGGAATGGCCGAGCTATTTCGATCCGGCGGAACGGCTGAAGGGTCTGCGGCTCGACCTCGCGACTTATCGGCGGCCCGACCCGGCGACGATTCCGTGCAAGGCGAAAGCGGCCGGGCTCTACATGATCTGCACGATCTCCAAGCACACCGCCGAGCGCAAAGGATATGCCGACGCAATGATGCTCGACTGGCAGGGCCGCGTGGCCGAGTGCACGGGCGCCAACATCTTCTTCATCAAGGACGGCAAGATCCATACGCCGACCGCGGACTGCTTCCTCGACGGCATCACGCGGCGCGCGGCAATCGCGCTGGCAAAGAAGCGTGGCATTGAAGTCGTTGAGCGGCGTATCATGCCGGACGAGCTTTCCAGCTTCACCGAATGCTTCATCACCGGCACGGCGGCGGAAGTGACGCCGGTGTCGGAGATCGCCGCTTGGCGTTTCACGCCCGGCGCGATCACGAAGCAATTGATGGACGACTATACGGCGGAAGTGCAGCCGAAGAGGCGTTCGGCGGCAGCGTAAGCCTTACTCCGCGGCGTCGCGCTTTGAAATCTTCCGCCAGCGCGTGGCGGCGTCGTCGTCCTTATCCTGTGCATCGACCCAGGACTTGCGCTCGGTGCCCTCGACCATTTTCCAGAACGGTGCGCGGCTCTTCAAATAGTCCATCAGGAATTCGGCGGCCGCGAAGGCCGCGCGCCGGTGCTTGGAGGCGACCGCGACGAGCACGATGGTCTCGCCCGGCTCGACGCGGCCGACGCGATGCACGACGCGCACGCCGAGCAACGGCCAGCGCGACTCTGCTTCCTCGACGTGGCGGGCGATCTCGGCCTCGGCCATGCCGGGGTAATGCTCAAGCGTGAGCGAGGCGATCCTTTCGCCGTCCTCGCTGTCGCGGCAGATGCCGCTAAAGGCGACGACCGCGCCGATGTCGGTGCGACCGCGCGAAAGCGCGGCGGTCTCGGCGGCGACGTCGAAGGCGGTATCGGTGATGCGGATCGACATATAGGCATTCTAGCCGAAATCGCTTCACTTCACCTCTGCCCGCCTGCGGGGCGAGGGATTTGTTCAGCCACCCGTCATCGGCGGGAATAGCGCGATCTCGCGGGCTCCCGCGATCTTGGCCTCGGAGCGCACGTGCACCCGATCGATGGCCGCGCGGACGATCTTCTGATTCTGGAAGGCGTAGGCATATTCCTCGCCGCGGCCGCCGAGCCAATGCACGAGATCGCCGATCGTGCGCACCGAGGCCGGCGGGTCGATCTCCTCGTCGGCCTTGCCCACGCGCTCGCGGATCCAGGCGAAGTACAGAACCTTCATCGATCGTTCGCCACGATGTGGCGCAGGCCGGCCTGGAAATAATCGAAGCCGGTGTAGAGCGTCAGAATCGCCGAGGTCCAAAGCAGCGCAAGACCGATCATGGTGGTCCCGGGCAACACCAGATCGCCAGCCGGTCCTGCGAGCAGAAAGCCGATTGCGATCAATTGCAGCGTTGTCTTCCACTTGGCGAGGCGCGAGACGGGCACGCTCACGCGCAGCTCGGCGAGATATTCGCGCAATCCCGAAACCAGGATTTCGCGGCACAGAATCACGAACGCGGCCCACAGCGACCAGCCGCGGATCGTCGTGTCGGCCGCGAGCATCAGCAAGCAAGCGCCGACCAGAAGCTTGTCGGCGATCGGGTCGAGCATGCGGCCGAGCTTGGACCATCCGCCGTACGCGCGGGCGACCCAACCGTCGAGCAGATCGGTGATTGCCGCGAGGATGAAGATCGCAAGCGCAAACCAGCGCAGCCACAGACCGGCCTCGTAAATAGTGACCCCGAACAGGCAGGCGGCGACCGCGGGCACCGCCGCGATGCGGCCATAGGTGAGCAGATTGGGAAGCGAGAGCGCGCCGCCTTCGGCCGTCGGCGCGGCGTCGATCCGGCGTGCGGTTTGGCTGGTTGCCTGCGGCATCGGGACTCTCGTGGATGCAGACAAAGACATTCCTCAACAGCGGCGTCAATGCGGCGCGGGGTCAAATTCTCATCAGCAGGTCAGCCATTCGTGTGGAAATAGTCATAAACCGCCTTGGCGGTCGCGGCGTTCACACCGGGAACCTTGCCGAGGTCGGCCAGGGACGCACGCTCGATCGCGGCCAGGGTGCCGAAGTGGCGCAAGAGCGCGCGCTTGCGCGCGGGACCGACGCCGGGAATTTCCTGCAGGCCGCCGCTCGCAATGTCGCGCTTGCGTCGCACGCGGTGCGAGCCGATGGCGAACCGGTGCGCCTCGTCGCGTAGGCGCTGGATGAAATAAAGCACGGCGTCGCGCGGCGGCAGGCGAAATGGTTCGCGGTCCGGCATGTGGAAGGTCTCGCGGCCGGCGTCGCGGTCAGCGCCCTTGGCGACGGACACGAGGCAGAGATCGCTGATGCCGAGATCGGCGAGAATCTCGCGCGCCGCATTGAGCTGGCCGAGGCCGCCGTCGAGGATGACGAGATCGGGCCAAGGAGAGTCGGCGTCGTCGCTGCGCGGCGCCTCCTCCACGAGCCGCTTGAAGCGCCGGCGCAGAACCTCGCGCATCATGCCGTAATCGTCGCCCGGCGAAAGGGTCTCGGTGCGGATATTGAACTTGCGGTACTGGTTCTTGGCGAAGCCTTCGGGTCCGGCCACGATCATCACGCCCACCGCGTTGGTGCCGGTGATGTGGCTGTTGTCGTAGACCTCGATGCGGCGCGGCGGTTGCGCCAATCCAAAGACCTCGGCGACGCCGCGAAGAGCCCGCGTCTGCGTGGAAGTCTCGGCGAGCCGCCGCCCAAGCGCCTCGCGCGCATTGACGAGCGCATGATCGACGAGCGCACGCTTGTCGCCGCGCTGGGGCACAGTGACTTCAATGCGATAGCCGGCTCGGGTACATAGCGCTTCAGCCAGAAGATCGGGTTCGGCGATCTGGTGGGAGAGCAGAACCAGCGGCGGGCTCACCTTGTCCTCGTAGAACTGCGCGAGGAAGCTCTCCAGCACTTCGCTGGGACCAAGCGACTTGTCGGCGTGCGGATAATAGGCGCGGTCGCCCCAGTTCTGATAATTGCGGATGAAGAACACCTCGATGCAGGTGCCGCCGCCCTCCTGGTGACAGGCGAAGACGTCGGCCTGGTCCACCGTGCGCGGATGCACGCCTTGATGCGCCTGGATCGCCGAGAGCGCCGCGAGACGGTCGCGTAGCGCGGCGGCGCGTTCGAAATTCCGCGCGTCGGACGCCTCCTCCATTTCCTTGGCGAGCGTCTCCTTCACGGCACGGCTCTTGCCGGACAGGAAGGCGCGCGCCTCGTCCACGAGCCTGTTGTAGTCGTCGAGCGCGATCTCGCCGGTGCAAGGCGCGGAGCAGCGCTTGATCTGGAACAGGAGGCAGGGCCGGGTGCGGCTTTCATAGACGGATTCCGCGCACGAGCGCAGCAGAAAGGCGCGCTCGAGCGCCGTGATCGTGCGGTTGACCGCGCCGACCGCGGCGAAGGGTCCGAAATAATCGCCCTTGCGGCTGCGCGCTCCGCGATGCTTGGCGATCTGCGGCGCGGGGTGGTCGCGGGTGATCAGGATATAAGGAAAAGATTTGTCGTCGCGTAGCAGCACGTTGAAGCGCGGTCGGAAGCGCTTGATGAGATTTGCCTCAAGCAGCAGCGCTTCGGTCTCGGTGGCGGTAGAGACGAATTCCATCGAGACCGTAGCCGCGATCATGCGCGCGATACGGTTTTCGTGGCCGTTGCGCGCATACGACAAGACACGCTTTCTGAGATTCTTCGCCTTGCCGACATAGAGCACGTCAGTCGCGCCATCGAGCATGCGATAGACGCCGGGGCCGCCGGGCGCGAGATTGGCAAAGCGCAGGATCGCGGCGCGGCCGGTCTCGACGTTTTCCGGCGCTGGATTCTCTTCGGCCGTATCGTCGCGCGCGAGCTCGACCACGGGGATTTCGTCACCGGAAGTCGCCTCAGGCTTTTCAGGCTGGGGCTCACGATCCGGCGCGATTTCAGGGTCTGGCCGCTTCCGCTCCATGGCCGGAACCTAGGGATTTGCCGCTGCGAGAGCCAGTGCCGCGAAGACTCACTCCCGGATGCCGGCCGTGTCGGGCGTCTGCCAGGCGATGTGCTGGCCGCCATCGACCGGAATGATCGTGCCAGTGGTGCTGTTCGCCGCCGCGAGAAAGAGCACCGCCTGGGCGATGTCTTCCGGAGTCGGGCCATGGCCGAGCGGCAGCGTTTTGGTCTGACGCGCGAGCTCGGCCGGGTCCTGACGCGGGCTCGGCAGGGTCGGTCCCGGCGCCACGCCATTGACGCGGATCTTCGGCGCCAGAGCCTGCGCCAATGTGTGGGTCGCGGCGGCAAGCGCCGCCTTCGTCAACGTGTAGGAGACGAATTTCGGCGTGAGCTTGAACACGCGCTGGTCGACGACATTGACGATCGCGGAGCCGTCGGGTGCCTGTGCGGCGAAGGCCTCGGCGAGAAAGACCGGCGCCACGAGATTGATCGCGAATTGACGGTCCCAGCGTTCGAGCGACAGCGAACCGATCTGGTCGGGC
Source organism: Xanthobacteraceae bacterium (assembly GCA_040901465.1). GTDB lineage: Bacteria > Pseudomonadota > Alphaproteobacteria > Rhizobiales > Xanthobacteraceae > JAUSIF01. Next base: position 14,604 of record JBBDYN010000034.1, on the reverse strand, counting down.
TCGAAGACCGCCGCGCTATTCACGAGCAGTGTCAAAGGACCGAGCGCCTTGGTTGCCTCGGGCACTAGACGCGCCACGGCTTTTTCATCGGCGAGATCGGCGACGAGGATCGCAGAGCGGCCGCCGGCCTTTTCGATCTCGGCCGCAAGCACCGTGGCTTCGCCCTTCGAGCGGCGGCAATGGATCGCAACCGCGTAGCCGGCGCCGGCGAGCGCGGTCGCGATCGCGCGCCCGATGCGCTGGCCCGCACCGGTCACGAGCGCTGTTTTCTTTCGGGACTGGTTCAAGTTTCATCGCTCCTTGAAATGGCCTCGCTTCGGCCGGGTTCCGGTCAAGCTCAGGCCGTCGTCAACCGTTCATTAAGCGTATCACCAATCAGGGGCGATCCTTTCTCGCGCGTTAATCAGTCGAAATCTCCTAAAAGTTTAGGGTTCGGTCGAACGAAACGGTCAGGACGACCGTGACGGAGGAGGGCGTAACATGAAGAGACTGCTGCTCGCGGCCGCTGCCGCGATGGTGGCGGCGGGGTCGACATCCGCGGCTGACCTCGGGGGGCGCCGCTCGACGCCGTACTACGCGCCGGAGGCGGCGCGCTCGCTCTTTAACTGGACCGGCTTCTATGTCGGCGGCAACGCCGGCTGGGGCTGGGGCAGCGCGCTCGGCGCCGATCCGAGCGGATATCTGATCGGATTGCAGGCCGGTTACAATTTCCAATACGCCAGCGGGTTGCTCGCCGGCATCGAGACCGATATCGCGATCACTGGAATCGACGGCAGCGCCGGCGGCGCCACCGTCAGCCTCGATTACGTCGGTACGGTTCGCGGGCGGCTCGGCTATACGATGGACCGCTTCCTCGTCTACGGAACAGGCGGCCTTGCGTATGGCGGCGGCGAGGTCGCGATGGGCGGTCTGTCGAACAAACAGACGCATCTCGGCTGGACGCTTGGCGCCGGTCTCGAAGCAATGATCGCGCCTAACATCACGGCGCGCATCGAGTATCTCTATGCCGATCTCGGAAAAGAGACGTACACGACGGTGGGTGGGCCGTTACGCGTCGGCATCGACACGAGCATCGTGCGCGTCGGCATGAACTACAAGTTCTGATCTCGCGAGCGTTTTTGTTACGAACCCCCGGGCCGGGCCCCGGGGGTTTTTGTTTTCGGAAATCGCCGCCTTCGACCGCAGCGCCGGCGTCGTGCAATCGCGAACTGCCTGAATTTGTTCGCGGAATTTCCCGATGGAACTTCTAGGGCGCTTCAGTTCGCGCCCGCGCCGGCTTTCTTTCGACCCCGAGCAATCTTCTCTACGTGACCGGCGGTTGGGGGTGGGCCGACACGTCGCGCCACACGAGACTTGCCGGGCTCGGCGGGAATCCATTCCGGACCCGCGACGCGGCCTTTGATGGCTGGGTGATCGGTGCCGGTTGGGAGCACATGATCAACCAGAACTGGACCGCGAAGCTCGAGTATCTCTATTACGATCTTGGCAGCGGCACTTACAATTTCACCATCGGTACCGGGCCGAACAAGGTCGACTTGGCGCTGCACACGGTCAAGTTCGGCGTGAACTACAAGTGGTGATGACCGAGACCTAGTCTTGCGCCGGTCGCGGATACTTGGAAGCCCCGGACCTTGGTCCGGGGCTTTCGCTTTTCGTCAAAGCGCGATCACGATGACCGAAGTTCGAGACGCTCAGTCCGCCGGACGGAGATTGATCGCTTTCGGGCCCTTGCCGCGCTTGTCGGGCTCCACCTCGAAGGTCAGGCGCTGGCCTTCGTTGAGCGTCCCCAATCCGGAACTCGTCACCGCCGAGACGTGAACGAATACGTCGCGGCTGCCGTCATCCGGCTGGATAAATCCATAGCCCTTGTCATTATTGAAGAACTTCACTGTGCCGGTGATCGGCATAGCGCACCCCCTGCTCGAGACGCTTATTTCCTAAGGCATCCCCGCGTTTCTGAAAAGCGGCTGCATATTGCGGTTGCTCACGATCCGCGAGCGAGCCAATCGACCCGGATGCGGCCCGGGCCGTCGCGGCCGAGCGTGCGCGCGAGCGCCGGCATGAGGACCGCCAGTTCGCCTTCCAGCGTCCAGGGCGGATTGACGACCAGCATTCCGCAGGCAGCGAGCGCTTCGCTGGCCGAGATCGGCCCGACGGTCAATTCAACGCGAAGAATTTTCGGAATGCCAAGCTTGGCGACGCGGCGCGCGAAGGATTCGGTTTCGCGGGGGTCCTTGATTGGATACCACAACAGGGAGGTCCCGGTGGCCCAACGCCTGCGCGCTTCCGCCAGAGCATCGGTCAGGCGCTGAAATTCGCCCGGCTCCTCAAAGGACGGGTCGATCAGCACGAGCCCGCGGCGCTCCGGCGGCGGCAGCGCGGCCTTGAGCGCGCGCCAGCCGTCTTCGTCGACGATCTTCACGCGGCGGTCGCGACCCACGGACGCCTTGAGCGCGGTGCGTTCATCGGGATGCAGTTCGTAGAAGGTCAGCCGATCCTGCGGCCGGGAGAGGGCGTGAGCGATCGCGGGAGAGCCGGGGTAAGTCTTGATTTCACTGCAGGCGTTTTCGGTCCGGACGAGCGCCAGGTATGGTTCGATCAGCGCGCCCGCGTCGCCCGCGGGCGTCTGAGCGAGTAATCGGCCGATACCATCACGCCATTCGCCGGTTCGTGCCGCCTGATCGCCGGAGAGATCGTAGCGGCCGGCGCCGGCATGGGTCTCGATCACGCGGAAGGCCGTGTCCTTGGCACGCAGGTGCAGGAGCACGCGCACAAGCAGTGTGTGCTTCAAGGCGTCGGCGAAATTGCCGGCGCGAAAGGCGTGGCGATAATTCACGGCCGCACCAGCGGTAAATACTCAGCCGCCGCGCACCGGCGGCATCAAGACGCGCGGAGCGCGGCAGGCGCGACGGTCGATTTCCGGGCACGCGCGGAACACATAATCGTTGTTCATGCAGATGCGCACTTCGCGCAAACGGCGATCGTCGCAGGTGACGGCGATCATGCCCGGCTCGAGGCCCGGATTGGCGGCTAGGAAGGCGTCCTCGACCTCGGCGGGCGACACCATCGCGTAGCCATCGAACTGGCGGAAGCGCTGCGGAATCGTCAGTCGCCCGCGCGCATGGCGAATGGTTTCGAAATAATGCTGCGGCTCGAGGCCGGAACAGGTGCCGTGCTCGCGCCATTCGTGGATGACGAGGCCGCGGGCCGGCATCAGGTCGAGCATCGAGCGGATCAGTGCATCGGGGATGCGTGGCGCAGGATTGATGCAGGCGCGGGGAAAGCCGCGCTCATACTGCGGCCACAGTCCATGCACGACGAAGGCGAAGGGCCGGCCGCGGGCGCATTGTTCGTCGCCATTGCGGCGATCGCCCTCGGCTTCACAATAGGAAGGAGACCAGGAGAGGGCGAGCACGTAGAAATCGAACTTGCCCGGCTCGCCGCGATTCTGCGCAAGCGCCGGCGCGGCGACGAACCAAAGAGCAAGCGCGAGCGCGGCGATGAGGCCGCGCAAGCCGATCACGGTCTGGCCGCCCGGCAATTCGGGGCGTAGGCGAGGTTGCGGTCGTAGCCGACGACGCACCATTCGACGCCCCAGCCCATGCCGGCAAAGCCGTCCTTCTCGATGATCGAATAATAGACGGTGGTGTCGCGCAGGTCGGAGACGCGCACCTTGACGCTGCAAAAGCGGCGCGGGATGAAATCCGGTCCCCAAGGCCGATAGGCGATCTCGCGCACGTCGCCGAACTGCGAGATCGATTCGGGCGAGCCCCAGAAGCGGCGCTCCTTGTATCCGAAGCGCCAGGAAATTACGTTGAGCGCCCAAGAGCTGTCGCAGGACGGCACGTAGCCGGTATTGCGGGTGAGCAGGCGCTCGAACGGTCCTGCCTGGACGGGGACAGAAGCGGCCAAGCCCACGATCGCCGCCCCGAACAGGAAAGCCGCAATCCGCCGAATCCGCATGATGTCCTCCCAGCCAATGCGACGATGAAACCGGCGCGGGCCCGGGTCAAGCGCGGCGATGGCGGGGGCGCCGGAAAGCGCGCATTTGCGCCGCCCGTTGCGACCATGACAGCCCTTGCGCCGCCGGTCCGGCCTTTCTAGTTTGGCCCACCGCTGCTTCGGAGTGGAACATGTTCGCCCTCGACGCGAGATCCGAACGGGTCGCCGCCCTGCTGCTCGCCCTCCTGATGGCGGCAACGCGCATCCATCATTTCGGCGTCGGCACGATCGCGCCCGACGCGTCGACGGCGGTGTTTTTTCTGGCCGGGCTGCTGCTTGCCAATCCCTGGTGGTTCGCTGCGTTCACGGTCGAGGCGATCCTGCTCGATGCCGTCGCGCTTGGGCTCATCGGCGTCGCGGACGCATGTATGACGCTCGGCTATTGGCTTCTGTTCGTTGGCTATCTGGCCCTGTGGTACGCGGGTTCGCGCGCGCGGACCGCGGAGAAACTCGATCTGTTCGCGGGCTGCCGAATTTTCTGTCTCGCCGCGGGCGCGGTCGTTGTGTTCTTCATCCTGTCGAACGTCGGTTATTATTACGGCGGCGGCTTCGACGAGAGCATGGGTGCGTCGGAATATATTTCGCGCGTCAGCCGCTATTTCTCGTTCTATCTGGCGACCACGCTCGGCTATGTCGCGGCGGGCATCGCGGCTTTTTTGATCGCGACGCGGCTGTTCGCGCGCGATCGGTTCGTGGCACGCTGAGTTCGCTCCGCCTGCGCTTCCTGATCCTGCTTTCGATCCTGTCTTTCGCGGACGCAGGCGCCGCAGCTGAAAGCGCGCGGCCTCGCGGCTTTGTCAATGCCGCGGACGTGGTCCCCGGGCTCCAGGTCGAGATGCGCTATTTCGGCGAGCACAATTTCGTAGGGCGGCGCATCGACGGCTACGAAGGGCCGGTGTGTTTGCTCACGGGCCAGGCGGCCGTGGCGTTCAGCAGGGTGCAGCGTGAGCTCGCGGCTGTCGGGCTCGGGCTCAAGGCGTTCGACTGCTACCGCCCGGTGCGTGCCGTCGCGCATTTCGTCCGCTGGGCGCAGAATCTCGCGGATCAGCAACGCAAGGCGGAGTTCTATCCCGAAGTCGAAAAGCGAAATCTGTTCAAGGAAGGTTACATCGCCACGCGCTCCGGCCACTCGCGCGGGTCGGCAATCGATCTCACGCTGGTGCGGCTCGACGGCGGCGCGGAACTCGACATGGGCACGCCGTACGATTTCTTCAGCCCACGCTCATGGACGTCCGAGCAGAGCATTTCCGCCGAAGCCCGCGCGAGCCGTACGCTGCTCTCGGCAGCCATGAGACGCGGCGGCTTCAGGCCGTATGCGAGGGAATGGTGGCACTTCACGCTCACGAACGAGCCGTTCCGGGACACCTACTTCGATTTTCCGGTGAAATAGCGCGTTCTTTGTAGTCGGTCGTGCCTGGAGATTCGTCGCGATCCGGCGGAATTGGCAACGTTGCATTGATGGTGCCTTCACGGCAACCGCGCCCGCGTGCGGGCGGTTCCCAAAATCCGGTTGACGGAATTGCGGCGAGCCGACGGCGCAACGAAATATATTTGCGTCAGGAACCGATCCGCCGCGTGAGCCGTTGGCTCGTGGGTGCATGAGGGGCTTCGACTGAGTGGAGGAATTCCATGAAGTTCCAACTTCGTACCGCGGCCATGGCCGTTGCATTGCTTGCCGGCGTCAGCGTCGCCGCCGCCCAGACGACTACGACCGACACCAAGCTCCAGCTTTCGCAGGCGCAGAAGGCGCAGATCTATCAGAGCCTTTCCACCGAAATGGATCGAAACTCGACCGCCAGTCCGGCGCCGGCGCCCGGCGCCGGTGTCAACGTGCGGGTCGGCGCGTCACTGCCATCGAACGTGAAATTGCTCGACGTGCCGCAGCCGACCATCGCGCAGGTTCCGGCCATGCGGAACTACAAGTTCGCGATGTTCGGGGACGAGATCGTGATCGTCGAGCCGCGTACGCGGCAGATTGTCGAGATTCTCCGGCAGTAATCGCCTTGCACGGAAACTCCGACGCGGCGCGAGCCGCCGCGTCGGGCGCGCGCGCAGGTCTATTGCGAGTTTCCGCCGACGATGCCGGTCACGGCGGCGGGGAGGGCGTCGAGATAAGGACCCATGAAAAACTGCTCGCCGGTGCCGGAGCCGTAATAGCGGTCGTGCGTGTCGATGAGCGCGCGCACCGGATCGGTGCATGACTTGAACGAGTCGACGATCAGGTCCGTGACCCGGATCTTGCCGAGGCGCGGATCGGCGGCGACCGCGCGCGCGACGCATTCAGTCGCCGACTTCACCAGCGGCCGCATGACCGCGTACTTTTCCTGAGCGGTCATCTGCGCGGACATGCCGCTGCCGTCCGGCGCGATCACGCCGGGATTGATCGACACGGCGACGAGCAAGGACATGCCCGCCAAAGCCTGAGCAAACATCCGACCCCGAACCCCCCGATTCGAAGTCGCATGGTAACGACGAGTGCGGGGTGGCGACAACCACCGATGCGGCGGCGCGGCAATATTTCGCGTCCCGTTGCCGGCAGTCACCTGGCGGAGTTCCATTGACGGAACCTGCGGCAGCGAAAGACCCCGGGCGAAGGATCGCCCGGGGTTTCTCGCCGGAGGCTTCGCGTGCCGGATTAGCGGCAGACTTCCACTTCGCGGTAGCGATTGGCCGATATGCGCTCGCGCACGATCCGGCAGTTGGTCGGGTTCACGTAGACGGCGCCGCGCGGGGCCGCATAGGTTGGCGAGTGGGTGACGGCGCCGCCGATCGCCAAGCCACCGAGGACCGCCGGTATCAGCCACAAGGCGGAAATCGGGTCGGCCTTGGCCGGAACCGGCACGAACGTGCTCGCGGCCAATGCGGCCGCCGCCATCATCGCGATGAGAGTTCTCTTCATTACGTATCTCCTTCTTTCTCGCGGTACGAGACGGCAATCCGCAGGAAAGCAGATCGTTCCGGCGGGAACTCGGGTATTCCTGCGGCGCAAACGCGGCGCGCAAACGAAAACCGCCGCCTTGCGGCGGCGGGTTGCGTATCGTTTTCGTACGCTTTGCCTGGATCAGTAGCAGACCTGCACGGTGCGCGGCTGGCCATCGATGTTGCGCTGCTCCGTCCAGCAGTTGCGCGGCGCGCCTTGCGGCGCCGCCTGATAATACTGTTGCTGATAATAGCCGTAGGGGCGGCCATAGGACGGCGTCGCGAGAATCTGTCCGCCCACCCACATGCCGCCGAGCACGGCGGGCACGAGCCACCAGCTCGCGATATCGGCCTTGGCCGGCTGCGGCGCAGCGAGCGTCGCCACAGCGAGCGCGGCGACGGATGCCAGTGCAATGAAACTCTTCCGCATCGTTTTCCTCCGGTCGATGTTCACGCCTCGACCGGCTGCGTACGGCAGCCCACCGGGCGGCGACATCAAAGCCGAACAGCGTTGCAGCCCGGTTAAGGGGCGAAATCGACTTCGATTCGAATGGGATCGGCCGGATTGGGGATTCCTCCCCGGGCAGCGCTCGTTCGGCCCCGTGGCGCGGGCCTTGCGGCGCACGGCTTGGCAAACGAAGACCGCCGCCTCGCGGCGGCGGCTCGTAAATCATTTTCGCGTGCGTCCGTCCGGGTCAGTAGCAGACCTGCACCGTGCGCGTGCGGCCATTGATGCGGCGCGGCTCGGTCCAGCAATTGCTGAGTCCGACCGGCCGCCCGTAGTAGCCGTAGGGCCCCGCATAGGCGGGACCGGCGACGACCGCGCCGCCGAGCCACATCCCGCCGAACACGGCAGGCAGCAACCACCAAGCCGAAATCGGATCGGCCTTGGCCGGTTGCGGCGAAGCGAGCGTGCCTACAGCGAGCGCGGCCGCGGCCGCCAGCGCGATAAATCCTTTTCTCATGATGCACCTCTGGTCCGTGAATGAATTACCGTTTGATCGGCTGCGCAGCCGCAGCCTTCGGACGCACATGAGAGCGCGCGCGCGTTTCGCGGCGATTAAATTCACCGATCGACTTCGATTCGAATGGGAGCGGCGTACTCCGGGACTTACCTGAGGAGAAGCGGCCGTCCGCAAACGAAAGCCGCCGCCTCGTGGCGGCGGCACGCGGCCGGAGCGGCCGAATTTCCGTTCAGGAGCAGACGCGGACGGTGCGATGTTTGCCGTGGACCTTCCGCTTCTCGTACCAGCAGTGCGGACCCCAGAATGGAAACGGATGCGGGTGTGCCGCCCCGACCCAGGTGCCGACGACGAATGCGGGCAGCAACCAGAATGCGGAGATGTCCGCCTTGGCCTGTTGCGGAGCTGCAATCGTGCCGGCAAACAACGCCACCGCTGCGGCAAGAGCGATCAGTGTATTCCTCATGGTCGTACCTCCCCGTGCTCGAGTGAGTAGCGCCTCGCTTGGTGACAAAGCGACGGCATCCCGAAAAAATTTCCGCTGAGAGGCCGCCACCCCGGTTCGCTTGCGCCAAGGGCAACGCTGGAATCGGGCAGGAATGCGGCGGTGGCGGCTGTACGCATTGTCGAAGGAACACACCCGCGCGCCCGCGCGTTGACCCCAGACACGCAAAGAGGAGGAATTCATGCGCGAAATGGTTCGTATCAGTGCGCTGGCGCTCGCGGCGGCGCTGGTCGCCGGAAGTGTGGCGGCGCAGACGCAGCAGCTGGAGAAAGCGCAGACCGAGCAAAAGCAGCCGTCCACCGAGGCGCTGAAAAAGGGCAGCGGACCCGAGACGGTCCCGGCGCAGGGCGCGCCCGACTCCCCGCCGCAGCATCAGGTGATCGGCCCGCCCAATGCTGGCCCGGTGCCGGCCAAGGGCGACGGCCTGGATATTCCGGGCGCGTCGGCGCAGACGGCTCCCGCGAAACACTCGCCGGAGAACGCGGCCAAGGACGCTCACTGGTGGCTCGACCGTGGGCAGGACCTGACCGCCGAGCAGAAGCAGGCGATCTATGCGCAGCTCGCGCGCAACGGCGCGCAAGCCGGCGCGGGCATGCAGATTTTCGTGGAGCCGAGCGCGGTCGTGCCCTACGACGCCAAGCTCTACGACATGCCGCGCGAGCTTGCCGCGCAGATCCCGTCGATCGACGAATACAAGTACGTAGTCGACCAGAACAAGGTCGTGCTCGTCGATTCGGTGAACGGGACCGTGGCGGCGGTGATCGAGAAATAAGGAAACGCTCAAGCCCGCTCGTCGCCCTCGTCCAGCGGGGGCGGCGAGTTTGCATTTCGCTATCCCATCCCCTTGCTCAGCGCGAAAGCGGTGAGGAAGCCGAGCACCGTAATCAGCCCCGCATACTCGTGCGTCACCTCGAACGCCTCGGGGATCATGGTGTCCACGATCAGCGCGAGAATCGCACCGGCGGCGACGGCGAGCACGATCGCGATGATCATGGGGTCGGATTGCGCGAGCGTGAGATTGCCGAGCATGGCGGCGAGGCCGCAGGCCAGCGCAATGCCGCCCCAGACGCCGAAGATATAGGAGTTGGTGCGGCCGGCCTTGCGCATGCCGGTGGCGCTCGCCAGTCCCTCGGGCAGGTTAGCGAGGAAGATCGCGGCCACGGCCACGAGCGTCGTTCCCTTGCCGGCGAGCAGGCTCACTCCGATCGCGATCGATTCCGGGATGCCGTCGATCAGCGCGCCGACCGCGATCGCGAGCCCGCCGCCTTCGTGCGCGTGCATCTGGTGATGGCCGGAACGCGAACGGCCGTGGCCGCCGGCGCGGTTGATCCAGAGATTCGCCGCCGTGAATATGCCGGCGCCGGCGAGAAAGCCGAGCGCAGTGACCCATAGGCCGCCGCGCTCATGCGCCTCGTCGATCAATTCGAACGAAAGCGCGGAAATCAGCACGCCTGCGCCGAAGGCGGTGACGGCGGCGAGCATGCGCGCGGAAATATGCGGCACGAACGCGAGCGTCGCGCCGATCACCAGCGCGGAGCCGGACAAGAGCCCCCAGAGCAGGGCCTGAATGTAAAGCGGCAAGGACGCCCCCGGCGTATCGACTTGGCGAATTTATCCTAGCCGATTTGCGCGAGCGCCAATAGCAAAGCGCCTCATCCGTCAGGATCAGGCGCGCTATCGTGAAACGACTCAGTTGCTTCCGGCGCGGACGCTCTGCAACCCGGAGCGCAACTGGACGATTTGCTCGGCGATCATCTCCATCTGCGAGCGGGCGTTCTGGCTCGCCTGGGCATACCCGGCGATCTCGCGCGAGATGCGCTCGCCTTCAATCTGGAGGAATTCGCGCATGTCTTGCAGCTGATCGATGAGATTGTCGATCTCGACGGTGGAGCTGCCGGCGACGCGCTGGATCAGCGAATTCAGGTTGTTCGCGTCGCCGCCCGGCTTGGCCGCGGGCGTGCGCAGGAACGTCACGTCGCGGCTGCGAATGATGTCCCGGATTTCCCCTTCGAATTCCGCGGCGACCTGGGTGGCTTCGGCGAGATTCTCGGCTCGTTCGGCGCTCATCATGTCGTCTCCTTTGAAACGAATCGGTGCGTCGCTGGCGACCGATAGCGGCATGGGGATTTGGCCGCTTGGCGGCGAATTCCGGGGAAAATCGAGGCGATTCTGGGCAGCCCCGGCAGCCAGCGGCGTATTGCGCCGGCTGGCCGGCCTGCTACGCTTGGGGCCGGCGGGAAGAAATCTCGAGGGGGCTTTCCATGCGTAAACTGTTCCTGGCGGTGCTGTTCGCTGCATGCGGCGCGGGGGTGGCCGTTGCTGCCGATATGCCGGTCAAGGCCGTCTACGGCGCGCCGCCCGTGCCGAACTGGTCAGGCCCCTATGTCGGCGCGCATCTCGGCGGCGCATGGGGCTATTTCCGGCCGCAGGGGATTTTGCCCGGTCCGAGCGACGTGGGCGGCAATGTCACGTTCGGAGGACACGCCGGTTACAACTGGCAGTCGGGCCGCACCGTATTCGGCGCCGAAGCGGATCTTTCCTGGATCGACATCGCAGCAACGAGTCCGGGTGCGAGCTTCGAAGAGGACTGGATGGGGACGTTGCGGCTGCGGCTCGGCTACCTGATCGAGCCGTACCTGCTGTACGTGACTGGCGGCGTCGGCTTTACCCGCGTGGAGACCGCGGTCGTGGGCTCGGGTGCCGACGCGGCGACGCGCGCTGGGCTCACTGCGGGCGTCGGGATCGAGAGCAAATTCTCGCCCAACTGGAGCGGGCGTCTCGAGGCGCTGTTCGTGGATGTGCCGCGACGCGCGTACAACAACGGCGGGTTCGTGACGGGCGGCGGCTCGCACAACTATGTGATCCGCGCCGGCATCAGCTATCACGCGCAGCCGTGACGCGCTTCAAGGATGCAGCGGGCGATCTGCGCGCCTGTTACGCCAGCAAAAAAAGGGAGTGGGGGATGATTTCGCAACAACGGCAGGCCCAATTGTTCATTTTGTTCGTATCGCTCGTGACGCTTGCCACCACGCTCGCCGCCTGCACCGGACGTCACGGCTAGACGAGCGTGCAACGCGGCCGCGCGCGCGTTGCGGTCGCGGCACTTGGCGGGCGCGGAGCGTGCAGCGTTATTGCGCGGCGGCGCCAGTCCGATCGGAGACGCATTTTTGCACGAGTGTCGTCTTGGTATCGAGGTCGGCCACGTCGCGCTCGTAGCGCATCCAGCATTGGGCGCGGATTTCGACCGGCGAAGGCGGTGGGTTCAACTCGCGATAGGAGACCGGCTGTTGGATGCGCGCGGCGAACGCGGCGCGCTCGGTCACCGAGCCGGTGACGTCGCGGTTGTTGACGCAGGCAGCGACCAAGGCCGCCGCCGCGAGGATCAAGATCACACGCAGCGAATCGATTGCCGGTCGATGCATTCGGAGGGCCCCTTGCGCGACGGACGGCACGGACGCCGTGCGGCGGTGCGAATCCATTACGCGGGCGAACAGGAGGATGGAAGGGAGGACACTATCGCGGCGGCAGATTTCAGTGAACGAATTGCGCCGCAATTGTGTTCGGGCACGACTTACCGATTATGCGCGAAAAGCATTCGTCGTCCCGGAACGGGGGCCGGGCCTGCCGCGTTGATGCTTCGAGCCGTCGTACCCGCCCAGGGGACAATATGCTTTGCCGAAACGGTCTGCTCGCGATCGTAGTGGCCGCAAGCACGGCAGCGGCGGCGCAAACGAGTCCCGAGCCGACTTCCGGCACTGCGTTCACGAGCGAGATGCTGCGGCCGCAGCCGCTCGAACAGCGTCCGACACTACAAGCGCCGACCACGGCAACGGATAGCCTCAGCCCGCAACCGGAATATCCGATGCCGCTTCAGGCGCAGCCGGCGGTGCCGGCGCCGTTGATGGAGCAGCCGGTGGGTGAGGCGGAGGCGATTGCGGTAGAGCCCGCATGGCGCGCGGAAACCGTGCCGGAGCCGGCGCCGCGGCCGGCGATGCAACGACCCTACGCGGGGCCGTCGGAGCGCCCGACATCATCGGTTCGAGCCGCGAGCCGGCGCGCTGAACGTCCTGCGCGAGTCGAGCGCGGCCGTGCCTCCAGGCGAACCGGCGCTGCCGGCCGCCCGCTCGGAATCCTGCCGTCGCCGGCGCGCCCCTATGCCGATCCGTCGCCGCCGCAGACGGCGGCGCGTGCATTCGCTCCGGAGACTCCGCCGACTTATCCTTGGCCGTTCGCGCCCGCGCGCGTGGGATCGCGGTTCAACGTTCCTGCCGGCTGGTGGTGAGGCGGCGCCGTTTTATGTCGCCGCGCTGGGTGCTCGCCTGCGCGCGTTTCATTGTGCCGCGCTGGCCCCTCGCTTCGCTCGGCCGCGCGGCGCACGCGCAGGGCTTTGCCGGCGCGGCCTTTATCGGCTCTTGCTCTTGATCGTGCGCGTGCCGGGCTTGCCGCCGTGCGAAGAGGGCGCGCGCGTAGACCCCACCCGGTCGCGCTCCGCGCGACCACCCTCCCCTAAAGGGGAGGGAGACTTTGCGGTCGGATCGTCGAGCACCGCCATCTCGATGCCGCGCAGGCGCTTGATCTCGTCGCGCAGGCGCGCGGCCTCCTCGAATTCGAGATTGCCGGCGGCTTCCTTCATGCGCTCCTCGAGATCGGAAATCACCGCCTCGAAATTGTGGCCGATGGCGATGGCGTCCTCGAAGCCGGTGTCGACGGTGACGCGGTCGCGTTCGTAGACGGAATTGATGATGTCGGAGATGGCGTGCTTCACGCTCTCCGGCGTGATGCCGTTCGCCGCGTTCCATTCGCTCTGCTTCTGGCGGCGGCGGTCGGTCTCGGCGATGGCGCGCTGCATGGAGCCGGTGATCTGGTCGGCATAGAGGATCACGCGGCCGTCCACGTTGCGGGCGGCGCGGCCGATGGTCTGAATCAGCGAGGTCTCGCTGCGCAGGAACCCTTCCTTGTCGGCGTCGAGGATCGCCACGAGCGCGCACTCTGGAATGTCGAGGCCCTCGCGCAGCAGGTTGATTCCCACCAGCACGTCGAAGGCGCCGAGGCGCAGGTCGCGGATGATCTCGATCCGCTCGATCGTGTCGATGTCGCTGTGCATGTAGCGCACGCGAATGCCCTGCTCGTGCAGGTATTCGGTGAGGTCCTCGGCCATGCGCTTCGTGAGCACGGTGACGAGGCTGCGATAGCCGGCGGCGGCGGTCTGGCGCACTTCGCCGAGAAGGTCGTCCACCTGCGTGCGCGCGGGGCGCACGGTCACCGGCGGATCGACGAGGCCGGTGGGGCGGATCACCTGCTCGGCGAACACGCCCTGGGTCTGGCCGAGCTCCCACGGGCTCGGCGTCGCGGACACGGCGACCGTCTGAGGCCGCATCAGGTCCCATTCCTCGAAGCGGAGCGGGCGGTTGTCGAGGCAGGACGGCAGGCGGAAGCCATATTCGGCAAGCGTCGCTTTGCGGCGAAAGTCGCCGCGATACATGCCGCCGAGTTGCGGGACGGTGACGTGGCTCTCGTCCACGAACACGAGCGCGTTGTCGGGCAGATACTCGAACAGCGTCGGCGGCGGCTCGCCGGCGTTGCGGCCGGTGAGGTAGCGCGAATAATTCTCGATGCCGGCGCAGGAGCCGGTGGCGGCGAGCATTTCCAGATCGAACACGGTGCGCTGCTCGAGGCGCTGCGCCTCGAGCAGGCGGTTCGCGCGCGTCAATTGCTCGACGCGGCTCTTCAGCTCGGCCTTGATGCCGTTGATCGCCTGATAGAGCGTGGGCTTGGGCGTCACGTAGTGCGAATTGGCGTAAACCTTGACGAACTCGAGGTCGGCGGATTTCTCGCCGGTGAGCGGGTCGAATTCCTGAATGCTTTCGATCTCGTCGCCAAACAACTGAATGCGCCAGGCGCGGTCCTCGTAGTGCGCCGGGAACAGATCGATCACGTCGCCGCGCACGCGGAAGGTGCCGCGCTCGAAGTCCATGTCGGTGCGCTTGTACTGGAGTGCGACAAAATCCGCGATCAGCGCGCGTTGCGAAATGCGCTGGCCCTTCTGCAGGGCGAAGGACATTCCGGCATAGGTTTCCACCGAGCCGATGCCGTAGATGCACGAGACCGAAGCCACGATGATCACGTCATCGCGCTCCAGCAGCGCGCGCGTCGCCGAATGCCGCATGCGATCGATCTGCTCGTTGATCGAGGAATCCTTCTCGATGTAGGTGTCGG
>JBBDYN010000033.1:0-24719 GCA_040901465.1 Xanthobacteraceae bacterium | reverse complement strand
CTCGGCTGTTGCCGAGTTCGGCCCACTTAGATTTGCAAGCCGGGTCCAACCGGCTTGCCGACAAGCGCGGGCATGACGAGTCGAAATTCGACGCCGCTGGTATAAGACTTCGTTCGCTGGCTAACCCCGGGGCGGCTTTCGGCCCACGCACAATCCGCGTTATGCTGCCGTCACAATGACTTAAGGCGCGATTCCATGTTCGATCCGAAATGGGTGCGGGAACATGCCGAGGAGTTCGATCGCGGCCTCGCGCGCCGCGGGCTGCCGCCCGAGTCGAAGAAGATCATCGAACTCGACGAGAAGCGCCGCGCGGTGATCGCGAAGCTGCAGGCTTTGCAGGAGCGCCGCAACGCGGCCTCCAAGGAAATCGGCGAGGCGAAGAAGGCAAAGGAGGAAAAGCGCGCGAGCGCGCTCATGGCCGAGGTCGCCACGGCCAAGGAGGACATGCCCAAGCTCGAGGCGGAGCAGGCGGCGTTCGAGAAAGAGCTGAACGACACGCTGGCGCAGATTCCCAACCTGCCTGCGCCTGACGTGCCCGACGGCAAGGACGCGACGGCAAACAAGGAGCGCCACGCCCACGGCAAGAAGCCGACGCTGAAATCCGCCAAGCAGCATTTCGAATTGGGCGAGGCACTCGGATTCATGGACTTCGAGGCGGCCGCGAAGCTTTCCGGCTCGCGCTTCGTCGTGCTCAAGGGCGCGCTCGCGCGCATGGAGCGCGCCATTTCGCAATTCTTCCTCGACGTGCATACGAGCGAGTTCGGTTACACCGAAGTCGCGCCGCCGCTCTTGGTGCGCGATGAGGTGATGTACGGTACGGCGCAACTACCAAAATTTGCAGACGACCAATTTGCAACAACGAGAAGCAATCCGAAATGGAGGGAAGACTACGATAGATTCACAGAGGAGGGGCTGCGTGAGCCGGCGATGCGCGTACTCGCGGCGATGGATGCTGCTGCGTCTATGGGGGAAATTCGGAATCGGCTGGTCGAGGTATTCAATGAACGTTTGCCTGATTTGAAGAGAAAGTTTGACGATGAGCGCCGCGATCAATTGAAATTATGGCTTATCCCCACCGCTGAAGTCCCGCTCACCAATCTCGTACGCGAGTCGATCGTCGGCGAAGAAGAATTGCCGCTGCGCTATACCGCCTGCACGCCGTGTTTCCGCGCGGAGGCGGGCGCCGCGGGAAAAGACACGCGCGGGATGTTGCGCCAGCATCAGTTCACCAAGGTCGAGCTTGTTTCCATCACGACACCCGACCAATCGAAGGACGAGCACGAGCGCATGCTGTCCTGCGCCGAGGAAGTGCTGAAGCGCCTCGGCCTGCACTACCGCGTGGTCACGCTCTGCACCGGCGACATGGGCTTCGCCGCGCAGAAGACCTATGACATCGAAGTCTGGCTGCCGGGGCAGGGCGCCTATCGCGAAATTTCCTCGTGCTCCAACTGCGGCGAGTTCCAGGCGCGCCGCATGGAGGCCCGCTTCCGTCGCAAGGACGGCAAGGTCGCCGGCCCCGTGCACACGCTGAACGGCTCCGGCGTCGCCGTCGGCCGCGCGCTGATCGCGGTCATGGAAAACTATCAGGACGAGAATGGCGCGATCGCCGTGCCCGACGCGTTGCAGCCCTACATGGGCGGGCTGAAGAAGATCGAGAAGGCGGCATGATCGGCGCATCGCCTGATATATTCGTCATGCCCGGCCTTGTGCCGGGCATCCACGTCTTGAGAATTGGCGCATGCTCAAGACGTGGATGGCCGGGACAAGCCCGGCCATGACGCTTGGGAGCTGATGAATTGCGCATCCTCGTCACCAACGATGACGGCATCAATTCGCCCGGCCTCGAATCCTGCGTCCGCATCGCCCAGGCGCTGTCCGAGGATGTCTGGGTGGTGGCGCCGGAATTCGACCAGTCCGGCGTCGCCCATTCGCTCTCGCTCAACGATCCGCTTCGCATGCGCGCGATCGACGAGCGCCGTTTCGCCGTCAAAGGCACGCCCACCGACTGCGTGATCATGGCCGTGCGCCACGTGATGAAGGAGAAGCGCCCCGATCTCGTTCTCGCCGGCGTCAATCGCGGGCAGAACCTCGCGGAAGACGTCACCTATTCCGGCACGGTCGCGGGCGCGATGGAGGGCACGATCCTCGGCATTGCCTCGATCGCGCTCTCGCAGGTGTTCGGGCCCAACACGCGCGATCGCCCGAACTACGAGACCGCGGAGGCGCACGCGCCTAGTCTCATCCGCCGGCTGCTCAAGGAGGGCATGCCGCCCGGCGTGCTCGTGAACGTCAATTTTCCCGATTGCCGGCCCGCCGAAGTCACCGGTATCGGCGTCACCGTGCAGGGCCGCCGCGATCCCGGGCTCATGCACATCGACGAACGCAAGGATGGCCGCGGCAATGCCTATTATTGGCTTGCCTTCAACCGCCAGAAGCGTACGCCCGCGAACGGCAGCGACCTCTGGGCGATCGAAAACCGCCGCATCGCCGTGACGCCGCTTCGCCTCGACATGACCGACGAACCGTTTCTCACGCGCCTCGGCGCGCTGTTCGACGCCAGCCCGCTCACCGACTGAAATGACCAGGGACGGCCGCAACGCAAGTCACGACCCCTATGCCGAACAACGCATGGAGTTTCTGCTCACCATGCGGCGGCGCGGCATCCATGACATCCGCGTGCTGCGCGCGCTGGAACTCGTGCCGCGCGAGCTGTTCGTCGAGCCGGAACAGGCCGATCACGCTTACGCCGATTCCGCGCTCCCGATCGAATGCGGCCAGACCATCAGCCAGCCCTACGTGGTGGCGGCGATGACCGAGGCGCTCAAGATCGAGCCGAGCCACAAAGTACTCGAGATCGGTACCGGTTCCGGCTACCAGGCCGCGGTGCTCGCGCATCTCGCCGGCCAGGTCGTCACTGTGGAGCGCTACCGGACGCTCGCCGAGATGGCCAAGCGCCGACTGCAAAGCCTCGACCTCGGCAATGTGACTGTCATCGTCGGCGATGGGGCGCTGGGCGCGCCGGCACACGCGCCCTTCGACCGCATCATCGTCACCGCGGCCGCCCCGGAGGTGCCGCAAGCCCTCGTCGAGCAGCTCGTGGACGGCGGGATCATGGTCGTGCCGGTCGGCCGGTCCGGCGGCGTGCAGTCGCTCCTGAGGCTCCGCAAGAAGCCGGCGGGGCAGGGGTTGGAGCGGACGGAACTGATGTCCGTGCGCTTCGTTCCCCTCGTGCCGGGCAAGGCCGCGGCGCTGTGAACAATCCCTCTCCTTTAGGGGAGGGTGGACGCGAGCGAAGCGAGCGGCCGGGTGGGGAAGAGACGCGCGGCTGCACCCCACCCCGGCTCGGTTCGCTTCGCTCACCTCGCCGACCCTCCCCTAAAGGGGAAGGATCAGCGTGCGCGGCGACGCCGGGATCGGATGGAACAAAGCGCGGACGGCAAAGGAAAATTCGCTCCCAACCTGCATTTCATTAATCTCGCGTTTACCCGTCCGTCGTCTACTCCGCCGGTTCAGTTCTGCGTCCGAGTGAGTAGCGATGCGTTCAGATTTCCTTCGTTCGCGGCCATATACCCTTGCGCTCGCCGTGGGGCTCGCCGGCGTGGCCGCTTCCGGCTGCAGCCAGGACTCGAGCCGCTACGCCGACGATCCATTCAGCAATCCATTCGGCTCGCGCTCGCCGAGCGACGTCACGAGTTCGGTCCCGTCCACTTCGGGAACGATCGAGACGCAGCCGCTTGCCGGCCCGCCGCCGCAGCCGGGCTACAATCCGCCGCCGAGCTACGCCTCCAATCCTCCGCGCTCGGTGCCGGCCGCGCCGGCGCCCGCTTATTCGCCGCCGCAGCAAATCGCGCACGACCCGCCGGTGACCGGCTCGTCCGCGCCGCGCGGCGAAGCCGGGTGGCGTTGGGATGGCGGCACCGCCGTCACGCTGCAGCAGGGCGAGAACGTCGACATCATCGCGCGCCGCTATGGCGTGCCCACTTGGGCCATTCTCCGCGCCAACAATTTCGCTGATGCGTCGCGCATCCCGCCGGGCACGCGCCTCGTGATCCCGAGCTATCAGGCTCCGGCTGGCGGCGTCGCCGCCATTCAGCCGAACCCGCCGCGTCAGACATCGACCTACACGCCGCCGGCCGCGATGCCTGCGCGCGGCAGCCAGGTGCACGTGGTCAATTCCGGCGACACGCTCTATTCACTCGGGCGCCGCTACGGTATGAGCCACGCCGTGATCGCGCAAGCGAACGGCATTGGCGATAAATCGTCGCTTCGCGTCGGCCAGCGCCTGACCATTCCCGGCGCTTCCGCGAGTTCGGCCGCGCGCGGCGGTCCCTTTTCGCCGCCGCCGAGCCATCGCGCCGAGGCGCCTGCGCCGGCAACGACGGCCGCCGCACCGCAGACGGAAAAGGCCGCGGCGGTAACGCCGGTGGAAGAGCCCGAGGAAACTCGCTCGCTCGGTGGCTCGCCGCAATTCCGCTGGCCCGTGCGTGGCCGCGTCATTTCCGGTTACGGCGCCAAGGCCAATGGACAGCAAAACGACGGCATCAATCTCGCGGTGCCCGAGGGAACCGAAGTGAAGGCCGCCGAGAACGGCGTGGTCGCCTATGCCGGCAACGAGCTCAAGGGGTACGGCAATCTCGTGCTCTTGCGCCATTCCGACGGCTGGATGACTGCCTATGCGCACAACAGCCAATTAATGGTGAAGCGCGGCGACAACGTGCGCCGCGGCCAGACCGTCGCACGCGCCGGCTCGACCGGCGGCGTTGCCTCACCGCAGGTGCATTTTGAAATCCGCAAGGGCTCGACGCCTGTTGACCCGACGCAATATCTCGCGGACCTCTAGCGCGTGATCCCGAAAAGTGGGAACCGGTTTTCGGACAGGATCACGCGCAAACCGTAAAGAGCTTCGATCGGCGCCCCCGACCTCCAGTGCCGATGCTGCGCGTTTGTGAGCCGCTGAAAGGCGGCTCACGAACCGCGTGGCGCAAAGCCGTTCGCTAATTTGATGCTCAGCCCGCGCGCGGCGCTTGCTTGGTGCCGCCGGGTGGCTGCTGCTTCGCGGGCGCTTGTTTGCCGGTCGAGGGCGCGGACAGAGCCGGCGCTTCGCATACGAACACGACGTCGCCGCCGGTCTGCGTCGCCTCGAACGTAATCCGGGCGTTCGTGCCGTACTTTGCGCAATGCGCGCCGGCGAGGCTCGCGACATTGCCGCCCTTGATCATCGGTCCCGGAATCACGCCGCCGGTATTGTTGCCCTCGATCTCGTTGCGGGTGACCGTGGTGCACGCGCCGAGCGCGGCGGCTACGAGAACGAACAAGATCGGACGAAATCCGTTCATGCCGCACCCTGGTCCTTGAGCCGCGCCCCGAGCCGCCCCGCGAGATCCTGCACGAATTGCCACGCCACGCGCCCCGAACGCGCGCCGCGTGTCGTGGCCCATTCCAGCGCTTCGCGGCGCAGTGCCTCGGCCTCGATCGGCAGCTTGTAGTGAGCCACATAGCCCTCGACCATGGCAAGATATTCGTCCTGGCTGCAGCGGTGAAACCCGAGCCACAGCCCGAAGCGGTCCGAGAGCGAAACTTTTTCCTCCATCGCCTCGCCCGGATTGATCGCGGTCGCGCGCTCATTCTCCATCATCTCGCGCGCCATGAGGTGCCGCCGGTTGGAAGTCGCGTACAGGATGACGTTATCGGGGCGGCCCTCGATCCCGCCTTCGAGCACGGCCTTGAGCGACTTGTAGGACGTATCCTCGTGTTCGAATGAAAGATCGTCGCAGAACACGATGAAGCGATGCGGCGCGTCGCCCAGAAGCGCCATCAGCGCCGGCAGCGACTCGATGTCCTCGCGATGGATCTCGACGAGCTTCAGTCCGCCCTTGGGTTTGCTCGCCGCATTCACCTGTGCATGAACCGCCTTCACCAGCGACGACTTGCCCATGCCGCGCGCGCCCCAGAGCAGCGCATTGTTGGCGGGCAGGCCGCGCGCGAAGCGCTCGGTGTTTTCGACGAGCGTGTCGCGCATCCGATCGATGCCCTTGAGCAATCCCATGTCCACGCGGTTGACGCGCTTCACGGGCTCGAGCCGCCTTTGCGCCGCGTGCCATACGAACGCGTCGGCGGCGCTGAAATCGGGAACCGCGCCGATAGGCGGCGCCATGCGTTCCAGCGCGCCGGAAACGCGCTCCAGCGCCTGCGCGAGCAGCGCCAGGACGGTGTCGGCGGGGGAGGGCCTGTTCATGGCTCGATTCCTCGCGGCGGCATAGCGGGCCGCCGCCGATTGGGCAAGCCGCAGGCCGCGAGCCCACGGGCCTGGAAAAATCCTGCCGCATCGGGGATCGGGAATGCGCTATCGTATTTTGGCCGGATCAACGGCACCAGGGAGGATACACGCATGTTCAAGAGTTTCATGATCGCCGCCGCCGCGCTGATCGTGGCGTCGCCCGCCAGCGCGCAAAGCCCCTTGACGGAAAAAAATCTTTCGATGGCGCTGGCCAAGATCATCGCCGAAACGGCCGTTGAGCAGTGCCAGAAGGACGGCTTCCGCGTGGCGGTGGCCGTGGTGGACCGCGGCGGGCATCTCAAGGCGTTCCTGCGCAACGACGGCCCCGGCGGGCACACGATCGAAATCGCGCGCCGCAAGGCGCTGACCGCGCGGATGTTCAACCGCACCACCATCGAGTTTGTGAAATGGACCGAGGCCCCAGCCCTGGCCGGGCTGCGTGAGGTCGCCGACGTGATCTCCTTGGGCGGCGGCGTTCCGATCCGGGCCGGCAACGAGCTGATCGGCGGCATCGGCGTATCCGGTGCACCCGCGGCCGAACGCGACGAGGCTTGCGCCAATGCCGGCATCGCCAAGGTCGCCGATCAGTTGAAGTGAACGGGCCTTGCGAGCCGTGCCGGACGGCGCGGCTCGCTTCCGTCACGGATCGAAATTCGTCTGCGATATCAAAAGTCTGCGAATATTTGCCGCGACCGTCCGTTGCCCTCCCTTGTTTGCAATCCGACCCTCCGCCGTTATAGTCCGCCCGCTTTCGGACAATTCGCGCGACCGACCGACGAACAGGGGATGGCGATCGGATGTTTATAACTCCCGCATACGCGCAGGCCGGCGGCGGCAGCGACATGTTGATCTCGCTGGCGCCGTTTTTGCTGATTTTCGTCATCATGTACTTCCTGATTTTGCGGCCCCAGCAGCAGCGGGTGAAGCAGCATCGGGAAATGGTGAGCGCGCTGCGCCGCGGCGACACCGTCGTCACCTCCGGGGGCCTCGTCGGCAAGATCACCAAGGTCGTGGACGACAGCGAAGTCGAATTGCAGCTTGCAGACGGAGTGCGCGTTCGGCAGATGCGGCAGATGGTCTCCGAGGTCCGCGCCAAAGGCGAGCCGATCAAGGACGAATGAGGCACGATCCGGCAGGGCATTGGGGCCGGTCGATTCGCGCGCGCCTGTCCGTCGCGCCGATGGGGACGTGAACGATGCTGTTTTTCACCCGCTGGCAAACCGTGGCGACGCTGCTCGTCTCGTTCTTCTTTTGCGCGATGTTGATCCCGGGCATGTTGCCGCCCGACGTGCGGCAGTCGCTACCGTCGTTCTTGCAGCGGACGATGACGCTCGGCCTCGACTTGCAGGGCGGATCGCATCTTTTGCTCGAGGTCGATGCCAAGGCGATCGAGGTGGAACGGCTGGTCACGCTCCGCGATGACGTGCGCCGTGTCCTGCGCGACGCCCGCATCGGCTACACCGGCCTGACCTCTCAGGTTCTCACCGCTCAGGTGCGCATCCGCGAAGCGAAGGACGTTGCGGATGCGCTTACCAAATTGCGCGCGCTGTCGGCGCCGATCAGCGGCGTCTTCGGTCCGACCGGCGCACGCGATGTCGAGGTATCCGAGGCGGGAGACAACGTGATCCGGTTGACGGTGACGGAATCCGGGTTGAACGATCGCATCCGCCAAGCCGTTACCCAATCGATTGAGATCGTGCGCCGGCGCGTCGACGAAATTGGCACCGTGGAGCCGCTGATCCAGCGTCAGGGCGCAAACCGCATTCTCGTGCAGGTGCCGGGTCTTCAGGACCCCGGCCGGCTCAAGGAACTGCTCGGCAAGACCGCGCAACTTACGTTCCGCCTCGTCGACATGTCGATGTCGCCCCAGCAGGCGATCGAGACGCGCCCGCCGCCCGAATCCGAAATTCTCATGTCGAGCGACCGGCCGCCGATTCCCTACCTGATCGAGCGCCGGGTATTGGTCTCCGGCGAGGACTTGGTGGACGCGCAGCCTGGATTCGATCAGCGCACGAATGAGCCGATTGTCACCTTCCGGTTCAATACCAACGGCGCCCGCCGCTTCGCCCAGATCACCCAGCAGAACGTAGGTCGGCCGTTCGCCATCGTCCTCGACAATGAGGTGATCTCCGCGCCGGTAATTCGCGAGCCGATTCTCGGCGGGAGTGGCCAGATCAGCGGCAGTTTCACCGTGCAGCAGGCGAACGACCTCTCTATTCTATTGCGCGCGGGCGCCTTGCCGGCGCCGCTCACCATCGTCGAGGAGCGCACCGTCGGACCCGGCCTGGGCCGGGACTCGATCGAATCCGGCAAGACCGCTGCCTATGTTGGTTCGGCGTTGGTGGTCGTCTTCATGTTCGCGACCTACGGTCTGTTCGGGCTGATTGCGAACATCGCCGTCTTCGTCAACGTCGGCATGATTTTCGGCATACTTTCGCTGCTGCAGGCGACGCTGACGCTCCCCGGCATCGCCGGCATCGTGCTCACCGTTGGCATGGCAGTCGACAGCAATGTCGTGATCTTCGAGCGAATACGCGAGGAATTCCGCAACGGCAGGTCGGCGATCACGGCCGTGGACTCCGGCTTCAAGGAAGCGCTGCGCACGATTGTCGATGCCAACGTCACCTCGCTGATCGCAGGCCTGATCCTGTTCTACATCGGCACCGGGCCGGTGCGCGGGTTCGCGCTGACGCTTTCGATCGGCATCGTGACGACGATGTTCACCGCCTACACACTCACGCGGCTGATGATCGCGACCTGGGTGCGCTGGACGCGTCCGTCCGCTATTCCCATTTGATCAGTCCGGATAGGTACGCCCTTGTTCCTGCTACGCCTCGTCCCCGACAACACCAGCTACCCGTTCATGCGCTGGCGGCGCGTGTTCTTTCCTGTTTCCGCCATCCTGTCGTTGTTCTCCGTAATCCTGTTCTTTTCGGTCGGACTAAACGTCGGCATCGATTTCCGCGGCGGAACGCTGATCGAGGTGCAGGCGAAGAGTGGGCCGGCTGATGTCATCAAGCTGCGCGAGTCGCTGGGCGCGCTCGGTCTTGGCGACGTGCAATTGCAGGAATTCGGCGGCCCGAATGACATCCTGATCCGCTTCGAGCAGCAGCCCGGAGGCGACGCAGCCCAGCTCGTCGTCGTGGAGAAGGTGAAGGCTACGCTCGGCAATGCCTATGAATATCGCCGCGTGGAGATCGTAGGTCCGACCGTCTCCAGCGAACTGCTGCAATTGGGCATCGTCGGCGTCTCGCTCTCGCTTTTCTGTATATGGCTCTATCTCTGGTTCCGGTTCGAATGGGAGTTCGCGGTGGGGGCGATGGTCGCGACCATGCACGACCTGACCTTGATCATCGGCTTTTACGCTTTCACCCAGGTCGACTTCGATCTGTCTTCCGTTGCGGTGATCCTGACCATCGCCGGCTATTCGCTGAACGATACGGTCGTTGTCTTCGACCGCATTCGCGAGTTGTTGCGGCGCTACAAAAAGATGAGCATCAACGAACTGCTCGATCTTGCCATCAATACGACCTTGCCGCGCACCGTCATCACCGGCGCGACGACCTTTCTCGCATTGCTTGGGCTCACGTTTTTTGGCGGAGAAGTGCTGCAGAGCTTCACGCAGGCGATGCTGTTCGGCGTGATCGTCGGCATTTATTCCACCACTTTCATCGCGTCGCCGATCTTGATCTATCTCGGCGTACGCACGCAGATCGTCGCGGGCTCCAGCACGCCGGCCAAGGTCGAGGCCAAGTCTGAGGCCACGGCCCGGTGAACGGGCCGCAGCGCGAGCCGCATTTTCCGGGTCGCGCGGCGATCGAGGGATACGGCGGCGGCGGCTTTCGTTTCGCCGGCATGTCGCACCGGGGCTCGATCCTGGCATTGCCGAGCGGAATTTGGGCCTGGCCGCCGCACGCCGTCGCCGAGATCGATGAATCGAGCTTGGCGCGGATTTTCGCCGAGCGCGGCGACCTCGACCTCTTGCTGATCGGGACCGGCCGCGATCCTTATCTGTTGCCGGAGTCCGTGCACTGGCGCCTGCGCGAACTCGGGCTGCGTTTCGATGTGTCGCCCACCGCGGCGGCCGCCAGCACTTATAATGTGTTGCTTTCCGAGGGCCGGCGCATCGCCGCGGCGCTGCTCGCCGTGGACTGAGCAATCCGCGCTACATTCCGTCCATGAACGAAGCCTACGCATACTGCGAGGCGCTGGTGCGGGATACGGACAAGGATCGCTACCTCGCGGCCTTGTTTGTGCCGGCCGCCGTTCGTCCGCACATTTTTGCGCTCTACGCGTTCAACGCCGAGGTCGCGTCGGTGCGGGAGCGTGCGCGCGAGCCGCTCGCCGGCGAAGTGCGCATGCAATGGTGGCGCGAGGCCGTTGAAGGCACGCCGGGAAGCAAGGCCGCGGCCAATCCGGTCGCCGCGGCGTTGCTGGACACCGTCGAACGCCGCTCGCTCGCGCGACACTTGCTTTCGGAGCTTGTCGACGGGCGCAGTTTCGATCTGTACGACGATCCCATGCCCACGCTTGCCGTGCTTGAAGCCTATGTGGACGCGACTTCCGGTGAGCTGATCCGGCTCGCGGCTTCCGTGCTTGCCGGCCGGCGCAGCGGCGTGGTGAACGCCGCGACCCATGCTGGCCGCGCCTACGCCTTCACCGGCCTGCTCCGTGCCTTCGCGCTGCATGCGTCCCGCGGCCAGCTCTATGTGCCGCTCGATCTCCTGACCCGACATGGAGTCACGCGCGACAACGCAATCTCAGGCAACGCCACGGCCGGCCTGCTCGCGGCGCTTGCCGAGATGCGCGCCCTCGCGCGACAGCATCTCGACGTCGCACGCGCGCACTTGAAAAGCGTTCCGCCCGAGGCAGCGCCTGCGTTCCTGCCCGCCGCGCTGGTGCCGCTCTATCTATCGCGCATGGCGCGGTCGGATTACGACCCGTTCAAGACGCCCGTGGAGGTGCCGCAATGGCGGCGGCAATGGGCGCTGTGGCGGGCGGCGAAACGCGGACTGTGACGGTCAGGCTTTGCGCAGCCGCCGGTCGGTGCGGTTGAGGCGGCCGGCGACGAGTTCGGCGGCAGCCCTGCGCGCGGGACCCTTGAGTGACAATCCTGCAATTAGATCGACTTGGTTCTGGGCCACCAGTCGCAGCACGTCCTCGCGCAGGTCGCCCTCGGCGCTGCGCGGCAATTGTCGGGAGATCTGGATGAGGTTCGGGTCGGGCAGCGGGTCCCGCGCTGACGCCAAGTGCGCGCGAATATCCGTCTCCGAAAGCGGCGCCGCCGTCTCGACAAAGGCATAGAGGCGCGCCCCGCGGGGTGTCGGATAGGCCACGACCGCGGCACCGGTGACACCGGACAGTACGGCAAGCCTCGCAGTGATCCGTGGTCCGTCGCGGGTCGCATCCGCGCCGCTGCCCTCGCGGTCCATGTAGCCGAGGAGCCGCCGCGTCACGAAGATGTAAAGCTGTTTTCCCGTCGCCATCCATACGCGTGCCGGCAGGCTCTTGGTCGCCAGCACGCGCCGTTCCTGCGCCGTCAACGCGTTCGGGACATATTTTCGCTTGTGCTTCAGCAGATGCCGCAAGTCCTCGTGTGCCGCTAGGCGGAACAGGCGGCCGCGCCGATCCGAGGTGTGCGCAAGCTGGAAGTCCGTGAGCTGCGGGCGCCCGCGGCTATCGCGCAGCCAGTTTTGCTCCTTGGCGAGATCGTTGTGCACGACACCAGCCCGATGCATGGCGAACAGCATGCGCTTGGCCATCCGGAAATAGCCTGCATCGCCTTCAGGCCGCGCGAGATGCATCGGCAGCCCGTCGATCCAGGAGCGGACGAGAAATCCGTCGCCCTGCGCGAGCAGCCGCGGTCCGGCTATGCCGCCGAGCCGGGCGAGCGCGTTCGCCTCGCGTCGGCCGAAATGATAGGCGACCGGTCGCATCCACCACGGCACGTCATCGAAACGGCGCAGCACAGCTTCCACCTCGCGACCGTTCTCGCGCCAGAATCCCCGCTCGACCGTGCTGAAATGGTCGGATTTCAGCACCGCCACCGGACGCCAGTGGGAGAGATCGGCGGCGAGGTGCGAGGGCGGCTTCATGCAGCGGCATCCGAGGTCGTTTCGCCGCCGAGCCACGCTTCAAGATCGGCCTTTGCGCGCGTGGTGAATGCGCGCTTCTTGTCGCGGCCCTTGTCGCGACCACGGAAAGTCTCGGGTATCGAAGGAAACAGTCCGAAATTGACGTTCATCGGCTGATAGGAGCGCGGCCCTTCGCCTTCGGCTGACAAATGCCCGCCGGTGATGTGGCCGAGCAGTGCCCCGAGTGCGGTCGTCCCCGGCGGCGACGTGATTGCTTCGCCGTGGTGCTCGGCGGCGGCAAAGCGTCCGGCGAGCAGACCGATACCCGCGCTCTCTACGTAACCCTCGCAGCCGGTTATTTGGCCTGCGAAGCGCAGCCGTGGCTCCGCCTTCAGGCGCAATGTCGCGTCGAGCAGCCTCGGCGAGTCGATATAGGTGTTGCGATGCAGCCCGCCGAGTCGCGCGAACTCGACGCGCTCGAGCCCGGGGATCGTCCGGAACACGCGCGCCTGCTCGCCGTGGCGCAACTTCGTTTGGAAGCCGACCATGTTGAACAACGTGCCGAGCTTGTTGTCCTGACGGAGCTGCACCACTGCGTAGGGCTTGTCGCCGGGTTCGTGCGGATTGGAAAGGCCCACGGGCTTCATCGGCCCGAAGCGCAACGTCTCGCGCCCGCGCTCGGCCATGACCTCGATCGGCAGGCAGCCGTCGAAATAGGGCGTCTTCTCCCATTCGTGGAACTCGGTCTTTTCGGCGGCGAGCAACGCGTCGACGAACGCTTCGTATTGCGTCTTGTCGAGCGGGCAATTGATGTAGTCGGCGCCCGAGCCGCCGGGCCCTGACTTATCGTAGCGCGACTGGAACCAGACGACCGACATATCGATCGTGTCGCGATGTACGATTGGCGCGATCGCGTCGAAGAATGCGAGCGCGTCCGCGCCGGTGCGCGCGCGGATATGCTCGGCGAGGTCGGGCGAGGTGAGGGGTCCGGTCGCGATGATCACGCTGCCCCATTCGGCGGGAGTTATCGCGATCTCCTCGCGCCGGATCTCGATCAACGGGTTCTGTTCGAGCGCCGCTGTCACCGCCGCGGCGAAGCCTTCGCGGTCGACGGCAAGCGCGCCGCCCGCCGGCACCTGATGGGCGTCGGCCGCGCGCATGATGAGCGAACCGAGCCGCCGCATCTCGTAATGCAGCAGCCCAACCGCGTTCGTCTCGCTGTCGTCGGCGCGGAAACTGTTGGAGCAGACAAGCTCCGCCAGCCGCTCCGTGCGATGGGCGGCCGTTGCCCGCACCGGGCGCATTTCGTGCAGGATCACCGGCACGCCGCGCGCGGCCAATTGCCAGGCGGCTTCGGACCCAGCAAGTCCTCCGCCGATCACGTGAATCCGCGATTTCATGGGCGGGTTGTCCCGCCCAACGCGGGCAGCGTCAAGGCTGATGGCCGCCTGCGCGGGCGGGCGGTCCTAGCTAGGCCGCGCTCCGCTGGGCATGCCTGCTTTCGGCGATCTCCTCCATGACCTCGGCGAAGAACGCCTCGAGGTCGCCCGGATGCCGCCAGGTCACGACGCCCTGATCGGTCACGGCCTCCCTATCCTCCCATTTTGCTCCGGCGTTGATCACGTCGGTCTTGATCGACTTGTAGGAGGTGAGCTTGCGGCCCTTGGCGATCCCGGTCTCGCGGCCTAGCCGCTCACCAATCCCGTCTAGAAGCTTGGCGGCGTCAGTGTCACCACCAGCGCCGCGGTCGCCGCCGCGAGCGCGATCGCAATCAGCAGTGTGGAGATGTTCGGGTGCTTGGAGACGAAGCTCACGCCACTGCTCCTCGGACTGCCCCGCGCAAACCAATTGTCCGCGCGCGCACGAACCCTAGATGCGATGTTCCGGAAACGATTTGATTCAGCGCAAAGCTGCGACCGAATGCGCGGGGCCGCCCAACGAAGAGCTACGCCGAGAGGGGCCAAGGCGGGCCATGCCTAACTGATGCGGCCCTATAGGCCGCTCTCGACGCGCCGTTCGTGTGGTGCCGCTACGCTTTGGCCCGAACGCGTGCCGCGGCGATTATCGCGGCCTCCTGGTCCGGTGGTATCATGCAGACCTCCCGGGCGAAGTATCGCCAGCCGTTCCCGTAGGGAGACGACACTTTTAGCTTGGGACGGCTATGCAGATTGTCAAGGCGCCTGCGAAAACGACGACAGGATGTTTTGACGAATCGCCCCGCTAACGGGACGGGCCCGGCACCAGATTGCCGACATAGAGCACGGGTCCGGTTGGCGCGCCGGTGGGCGAGCCGCCAGGCGGCTCCAGGCTCACCGCGACGTGTCCGTCCGCGTGCACCAGCAAATTCCTGAGGTCCAGACTCGTGACCGGCGCGCCCGCTTGGATCAGGCCGAGCGACCTCGGCTTCTCCTTTCCGAGCGCGTACCAAAGCTGCAGGCTGCGGCCGGCCGGCGCCTCCAGCGAAACCGGAAACACCTCGACCGTGCGCGCCCCCGTGTCGATGGTGACGAGGAGCGCGGCACCACCCTTGTCGCTGGATGCGACGGCGACATAGCGCTCGCCCGCGGGCGGCGCCGACAGCGGCCCAAGATAGGCGATCGCCGCGATCGCGGCCGCGAGCGCGGTCGCCGCGGCCGTGAGTCCGCGCCATAGCGCGACCTTGCGCCGGAGTTGGATCACGTTCGAATCCGCAGCGTCCGCGCGCTCGCCGCCCGCATCGATGCGCGCCTCGATCTTGCGCCAGGTGCCGGGCGAGGGCGCGGCCTCGGGCGTCGTCTCGGTCAAAGGCGCGAGCCGCCGTTCCCAATCGCGCACGGCCCTGCCGAGCTGCGCGTCCGTGACGCGCGCGCGCTCGACCTCGGCCCGTTCAGCCTGGCTGAGCGTGCCGAGCACGTATTCGGCGGCCTGCCGTTCTGCCTCGTCCCGGGTCACAGTTGCTCCAGACAGTTACGCAATGCCGCAGTCGCCCGGTGCAGCCAGACCTTGATCGTGCCCACCGGGCTGTCGAACCGCTCGCTCAATTCCTCGCGCGAATAGCCCTCGTGATAGGCGAGCAACACGCATTCGCGGTGCTTCGGCTCGAGCCGGCCGAGGCATTCCGCGAGCGCGCGCAACTCATCCGTTGCCGTCGCCGGGTCATAGGCAAAAAGGTCGGCCACCTCCTCGATCTCCACGTTCGCGGTCGCGGGCTTGCGCCGGCGGATTTCGTCGATCGCCGCGTTGCGGGCGACCGAAGCCATCCAGGTGATGGCGCGGGCGATGCCGGAGTCATACTGGTTCGCACGCTGCCAGATCCGGACAAAGGCCTCCTGCAGGACGTCGTCGGTCACGGCCCGGTCTTTGACGATACGCAAAATCACGCCGCAAAGTTTCGCGGACGCCGCCGTATAGAGCGCCGCAAAGGCCTTCCGATCGCCCTTCGCGGTGCGGTCGAGCAGGTCTTCGAGGCTGACGGGAGACTCGGTCACGCGACACCGGATAACGATTGGTGAGACGGCCGGCGAGCATAGGCCGCGCCGGGTCAGGGCGCCACTCGCCCGCCAAATCGGGGTCGTTGTCCGCCTTGTCGCGGCGTGTTCCACTCCGCGCAAGCAGGGAGGAACACCATGAATACCGCGACCCTTTCCGCGATGCTGCCGCCTGAAATGAAGGAGCTGCGCTGGCGTCCCTTGTTCGCCTTTCAGATCGACGTGGCGCCGCCGAGCATCATCGGCATGACGCCGGGCTACGACCGGCGCATCGGCGAGATCACCGGCGGCACGTTCGCAGGCGAGCGCCTGCGCGGCAAGTTTCGCACCGGCGGCAGCGACTGGCAGTCGCTGCGCGCCGACGGCGCGATCAGCATCAACGTGCGGCTGGTGATGGAGACCGACGACGGCGCGCTGATTGCCATGCGCTATCGCGGCGTGCGGCACGGACCGAAAGCGGTGATCGACCGCCTCGCCAAGGGTGAGAGCGTGAACCCCAACGAGTATTATTTTCGCGTGACGCCGTGGTTCGAGACCGCCTCCGAGAAATACGATTGGCTCAATCGAGTCATCGCGGTCGCCATCGGCCACCGCCTGCCGAGCGGGCCGATCTATAATGTCTTTGAGATTGTCTGACCGGGCTGGGAACCGTGATATCCTGGCACGGTCATTCGTAAGGTGGGCGGCCATTCCGACCCGCCGGAGGATGCGGCCATGATCCGTGGCATCCCGCCGAGACTCGCAATTCTCGCCTCGCTCGCCCTGCTCGTGTTTTCCGCGGCGGCGTCCGCCCAAGACCGGCCCGGCAACTGGACCCGCGTGCAGCAACTGCGCACGAGCGGCTCGGTGGCGGCGGCCACGCAGGACACGCTCGCGCGCGCGACGCAAATGCAAACGCAGCTCGACCAGGCATCGAAGACGGCGCTCGCCGAATCCGCCGCGCTGCGCCCGAAACTCTCGGCAGCTCAAAGTCAGACGCTCGCCGCGATCGGCCGGGAGCTCGCGAAAAATCCGTCGTCGCCGGACGCTGCGCGAACGTGGCGGGAGTTCATCGCCGCCGCGCGGCCGTCGGGCGGCGACGTCAACGCGCTCGTGCAATGGGTGCTGCGCGAAAGCTATTTGCAGCAGACGGAAGACCTTCGCTTCTATGCGGAGAAGGTGAAGCGCTTCAACGACATGAAATCGAAGCTGCGCGGCGAAATCGATCGCGCCAACGCGGCCGTAGCGCCCGCGACGAGCATCGCCCGCGTCGCTCCCGGCGCGATTGCCGTGCACAAAGCGTCCGTCTCGGCTGCGCAGCCGAAGGCGCAGGCGGGCGCGCCGGTTCGCGCGCTCGAACAGCAGCTGCAAACGGCCGGCGACGACGCGCAACTCGCCAATGTGGATTTGCAGAACATCCTGCAAAAACAGCAGCAGACGCTGCAGATGATGAGCAACATCTCGAAGATGCTGCACGACACGGCCATGGCCGTGATCCGCAAGATCGGCGGTTGAGCCGGGCGATGTGTGTGGCGAAGTTGCATTGACGCGGGCCGGCGCCCGCCCGCCGCGCATGGCGGGCCGATGCAATTCCGCCTTATTCCGCTCGCCGAATTGGGCCAAAGCGCACAACCCGTCGCGCCAAGCCAGGGAGCGGCACCCATGAGTATACTCAGCAACATCATCGATGCGATTTTCGGCAAGGCCGAGGCGTCCGCCACGGCTCCGGGTTCGGCGCCCGGTACCGCCCCGGGCGGCATGCCGCAGGTGGACGTCGAGGCGATCCTCACCAAGCTCGCCTCCGAGAACAAGGAGAAGCTCGACTGGCGCCGCTCGATCGTCGATCTGATGAAGCTGCTCAAGCTCGACAGCAGCCAGACCGCGCGCAAGCAGCTCGCCAAGGATCTGAACTACACCGGCGACACCAACGACTCCGCGAAGATGAACATCTGGTTGCACAAGCAGGTGATGCAGAAGCTCGCGGCGAACGGCGGCAAGGTGCCGGCTGATCTCCTGAAGCACTGAGCGGCGGCCGCGCTGCTACGCCACGAGATCGTCGTATTCGTGGTGGCGAGCCATGTAGGCGGCGACGAACGGGCACTTGGCCACGACCTTGAGGCCGCGCGCCCGCGCCGCCGCGAGCACGCCGCGCGCGAGCTTCGCGCCGATGCCCTGGCCGGCGAGGGCAGGCGGCACTTCGGTATGCAGGACGGTGAGCACGCTGCCGGAGAGGCGATAGTTGGAGTAGGCCGTGCCGGCGCCGGTCGCGAGCTCGAACCGATGCCTTTCGTGGTTGTCGATGACTTCGGACACGTCCGCTCCGCACACCGGTTTATCGCCGTCCATTACGTAAGCACGGCGAGCGGAGATGCAATCGATCGTCGTCCCGGCCGACGCCGGACTTAGTTCGGCGGAGAGCCGGGACCGTTCTCAATTTGTTGCGAACGGTCCCGGGTCTGCCACGCACCGCCATAGCGCGGCGAAGACGCGCGTAACCGCGTTTGTGGCGCTGCGCTGCGCCCGGGACGACGAATTAGGTGCGCGCTGACGCAATGGACCAGCCGCCCTTGATCACGGCGGCGGCGAGCAACGTCTTCAGCACCGTCGCGAGATAGAACGGCACGACGCCCGCGGCCCAGGCTTTTTCCAAGCCGATCAGGTTCGCGAGCCAGGCCACGCCGAACACGAAGATCAACACGTGGCCGATCGCCATTGCGGCGAGCAAGAGCGCCCACGAGCGGTCCCAGCCGCGCTCGCAGAGCCAGCCCGTGACCGCGGCGCCGGCGACGAAGCCGACGAGATAGCCGCCGGTCGGGCCCAGCATGTAGGCGAGGCCGATGCCTTTTTCCGGCGTGCCCGCGAACACCGGCAGGCCCGCCGCGCCCTCGGCCAGATAGAGCAGCATGGTCGCCGTGCCGAGCCGCCAGCCATAGGCCGCGCCGATCACCAGCACCGCGAAAGTCTGCATGCTCATCGGCACCGGGTAGAACGGCACGTTCACCTTGGCCGAGAGCGTGAGCAGCATGCTGCCGACGACCGCGAGGATCGCGCCGCGCAGGATCGTGCCCGTCAACTGCGCGCGGGCGTCCTGCGCCGGCCACAAGGCCTCGATCAGAGTGGGGCGGGCGGTTGCTGCGTGCATGGGGTTCCCTTTCGCTTGGATGCCGGTTCGTTGGCTGGTTTATAGGGCGCGGCCGCGGCCATGCAAACGCGGCGCTAGCGCATCCCGCGCCACGCGAACAGCACGACTGCCGCGCCGAGCACCGCGCCGATCAGGCTGCCGAGCCCGGCCCCGAACCCCGCCAGCACCGCGACATGGAAGCCGATAAAGGCGCCGGCGATGCCCACGAGCGCGCTCGTGACGTAGCCGCGCGGGCCGGTGAACTGGCGCGCGAACCAGCCCGGTCCGGCGACCCGGTCGAAGATGATGCCGGCGATGATTCCGATCGCGAGAATGATCAAGAGATTGAGGACAGGGTCGCCCATGGGTCGGTTCCTTTCGATCGCTGTCGGTTCACCGCTCGCCGCGGCCGGCGCACTATACGCCGGATTCGATTGTCATTCCGGGGCGCACGCAGGAGCGCCGCCGCACTGCCGAAGGAGCCAGCGCGGCCAACAAAAAGGCGCGACGGCGGGCGAGCCCGGAATCCATGACCACGGCTCTGCAATCTGGATTCCGGGCTCGCTCCCCCGGATTGAATCCGGGGTCGCGCCCCGGAATGACGTTTCAATTTTCGCACAGCCTCCATCGTTCCCGCGGCGCATGCGCAAGTCGGCTGTTGCCGACTTGCGAATCCAATAGTTCCCGATCTCGGGAACACCCGAGATCGGGCGCCCGAGGCATCGTCCGTTTCCCGCTCGATCGCCCCAATGAGGGCGGCGCGGAACGCCGGGGACTTCCGGTCCCCACGGCCTCGTGTGCGAAAGTGAAAGCACACGAGAGGTAGTCACCGCAGGTGCCGGAGTTTTCCCGGCGTCCCGCGCGCGGTGTTTCTAGGCTTGCTCCGTGCCAACCCCGGTGGACGTACCAAGCGCTCTTTCTCGGAGCGCCATTTTCTATCCACCGCTGGCCGGACCGCCTCGGCTTCGCGGCCGGCGCATGGCAGCGCCGGGATCGCGAGCCGCCAGGAAGCGGCCCGGGTGGCTTGCGCCACACGTGACGCGCGGTCGGCGCGTCGGACCGTCACGGCTTGGGCCGCCGACATAACGCGTGCGTTCGCGTCACACCGGCCACCGCTCCCGATCCGCACATGGTTACGCGTGGCCACGCGCCCCTCTTTGGATCGAGACGGGGCGAATAGTAAGGGTGGTTCGGAGCGTGGGGAGTAATTTATTTTTCTACTGGGAATTCAATGGGCAAAAAGCGCGTGAAGGGGATAACTGCAGGGAGCTCCGTTGGCGGCGGCAGCGACTATCCAATCAGCTTGTCATAGTCCGCGTGGGAGCCGATCCAAAACCAAAGCAGACCTTCGTCGCCTTCGACCGCAAGCGCGCGATGGCGCAGGCCGACGCGCACCGACAGAAGCGGCCGATCTGCTTCAATTGCAGCGAGGGATGCCGCGGATTTTCCTTGAGGAGCGCGTAATTCTTGCCGGCGAGTGTGCGAACGGAGGCGGGCAGTTTGCGGATTCGGGGTTTCAACCGCTCCGGAAAACGCCTACCATTTACTTCAGTTTGGGCTTCCCGGGGATTCCGGTCAAAGCCATGCGAACCAATAACAATCAATTCGATGCGGCAGGGATCGGAAACAGGGAGGACAAGGGAATGTTTAATCCTCGCGTAACGTCCGTCGCGTTCGGCGCCGCGCTGCTCATGGCGCCGAGCCTTGCGAACGCGCAACACAAGCTCACGGTCGCGATGCCGACCACGCCGCCGAACATCGTGCACATGCCGATGCACATCGCCAACGATCTCGGCCTGTTCAAGAAGTACGGGCTGGAGGTCAAGGTCATCGAGCTGGCGGGCGGCGTCTTCACATTCCGCGCGGTGGTTGCCGGCAGCGCCGATGTCGCTTCCGCGCCGGGGCCATTCGCGTCCGTCGCCCGCGCCAAGGGCTCCGCGACCAAGATGGTCGTGGCCAATATGCCGAAGCTCGAAGCGTCGATGGTCGTCAACCAGAATGTAAAGACGATGGCCGACCTCAAGGGCAAGCGGATCGGCATCCAGGAGCCGGGCGGTTTCGCCGACACGCTGGCGCGCGGCGTGCTGCGCGCGGCCAAGATCGATCCCAAGGAGGTCAGCTTCGTCAGCATCGCCACCGAAGACGTGCCGGCGCTCGTGACCGGCCAGATCGACACTGCGATGCTGCACGTCGAGCAGGAGATCATCGCGCAGCAGAAAGTCCCGGGCCTGCACGCGATCGCCCGCATGTGGGAGATCCAGCCGGAGAATTTGTACAACGCGCTTGTCGTGACCGAGAAGCTGATCAAGGAGAACCCCGCCGCGGTCAAGGCGTTGGTCAAGGCTCACATCGAAGCGACCCGGCTGATCTATACCGACCGGGCCAAGGTGCTGCCGATCATCGTCAAGTACACCAAGCTGCCGCAGGACGTCGCCGAGAAGTCGCTCGACTTCATGGTGCAGAAGTGCATCTGGGACGCCAACCACGGCCTCAGCGCCAAGCGGGTGAACGGCACCGCTGCGTTGATGGAGCGCGTCGGCAACATCCCGAAAGGCGAGGCGCCGAAGTATGAAGACCTGGTCGATCTTTCCTTCGCGAGCGAGTCGATCAAGGAGCTCGGCGAATACAAAGGTCCACTTTGCCCGTCGGAAGAGTGATCGGGGCATGGCGCTGATGGCGGGATCGGACCGGCGCGCCGCGCCGGTCTGATCCGAGCCGCAGCGAAATACCAGCGGGAGCGATCAGCATGACCATGGCCAATGAGGCTCACGCCGCCGGCGTTGCCGAGCGTCCGGCCGCCGCCGCCGCGCGCGCGTCGATCTGGCAGCAGCGAGAGATCTTCCGCTACGGGTTCCTCGCACTGATCCTGGTGGTTTGGGAAGTGTTTGGTCCGTTGGTCAATCCGATCCTGTTTTCCTATCCCTCGAAGATCGCAGTGGCATTCTACGAACTCACCGTCAGCGGCGAGCTGCCTTACTACGCCGCCGAGAGTTTGCAGATTTTGTTCTACGGGCTGTTCGCCGCGATCGTGGTCGGCATTCCGCTCGCGGTCCTGATGGCGCGTCTGAAGCCGGTCGACTGGGCGCTCGAGCTGCCGGTCAACGCGCTCTATGCGACGCCGATCGTCGCGCTGGTTCCGCTGCTGGTGTTGTGGTTCGGCATCTACATGCAGGCCAAGATCATCGTCGTGTTCCTGTTCGCGGTATTCCCGATCCTGATCAACACCTATCAGGGCGTTCGCGAATGCGACAAGAATCTGATCGAGGTCGCGCGCTCGTTCCGCTCGTCGGAAAGGCAGATGTGGAAGGATGTGTTGCTGCCGTTCGCCGTCCCGTATATCGCGGCGGGCGTCCGGCTCGCGATCGGCCGCGGGCTGGTCGGCATGGTGATTGCGGAGTTCTACACCACCATCTCCGGTCTCGGCTTCATGATTACGCGCTACGCCAATGTCTTTGAGACCGACAAGACCTTTGTGCCGGTGATCGTGTTGATGCTCCTGGGAGTCGTGCTGACGGGCTCGCTGAAATGGGTCGAACGGCGGGTAGCGCCGTGGAGCAGGGCGGAGCAGTGAGCACGACGGTGCTGGGGCCATCCGTCGCCTGCTTTCCATAGGCCGGAAAAGAGCGTTAGAATCCCCGAAGAAGAGCAAGGAGGTCGTCATGCTTCCGTTGCGAATTCTGCTTCTGTCGAGCCTGGTGTTTGCGGCCTGGGCGATTGCGCCGGCCAGCGCCGAGGTAAAGGGCGGCCCCTACATGAAAGCGGCACCAGGTCCGCAGATGGGCGGGCCGCAGCCCGATCCACCCGGTCTGAAAAAGACTCTGCTCGGGCCCTTCCTGGGCGGGCCGCAGCCCGATCCGCCCGGCGTCAGTGCCGTCAAGAAGACGCCGCCGCCGAAGTAGCCGTCCGCGGCCCGGGCGGAATGCAGGCAATCGACGACCGGCGCGGAGGGCGAGGAAAAATTCTCATGGAAAGATGAATTAGTCCGAGCCAGGACGCGAGCCCGGCTCCGCAGCAAGGCGGAGCCGGGCCGCGTCTTTCGTCGGCCGCCGGTAACAAACCGTAATAGGCGTAGGGGCCGCGATGGTACGGATAGTAGCTGTAGTGATACGGGTGGCGCTTCACCCTGACGCTGAATCCGTAGGGCTTGTGGCGCTTCTTCCAGTATCCGTAGTGGTGGCCGCGATCGTAGTGAACGTTGTACGCGGGGCTGCCGTAGCCGTAGCTCCCGTACACGTAGGTCGCGGCGGCGGTGCCCGGCGCGCTGGCCGCCATGCCGAGCGCGAGCGCCGCGGTGAGCCCGAACAGAGTCTTCTTCATAGCAGTCTCCTCTGGTTCGCAGTCTCCTTGGTTCGCATGCCGCGTCACGTCGCGTGAGCGATCGTGACGGTCCCCTCATGTCCAACGATCGCGCGCGGAATTGGATCTGACTTTTTGCATTATCTTTTTTTCATGTAGGTGAACCTCACATGGGTTGCATCTTCATCCGCGGTTCAGGATTGCGGGGAGAATGCGGCAAGCGAGGAGAGGCGGAACCGGCGGCGCGCAACAGGTGGCACTCACGGCAATCCGATGTGGAACGCTTTGCCCGGGCAGGGCGTTTCCCGTTGGGAGGCGACGCCACCAGCTTCGAGGACACCATGCAGGCGCTTTTCCTTGCGACGATCGCATTCCTGCTCGCGGCGTCCGCGCCGGGTCAAGCCATGCGGCTCGGCGATCGCTCCGCCGACCGGGCGCCCGCGCCGGCGCAACTCGCCGGCAACACGTCGTCGAATACGAGCTCGAACACGTCCTGCAATTCCAGCAATGGCAGAACGTCCTGCGTCCACACGCACGATTGGTCGGTCGAGACCAGCGGCAACCGCGGCCGCAACATTGGCGGGTCCACGCGCGTCGAGCGTTACGCTCCCGCACCGGAACGGTACTGGCGCGAACGCCGCGAACGCCGCTGGCAGTTCGGCGACGACGACTGAGCATTGGGCCGGCACGCGTAGCGCACGCCGCCGGGCGTAAGCGCCGTCAAGAAGACGCCGCCGCCGAAATAGGCGCCCCGCTCACCGCTTCACGATTCAATCAGCAACCCGTTCGTCATGGCCGGGCTTGTCAGCAAGCCGGTTGGACCCGGCTTGCAAATCGACGTTGCCCGAAGTCGGCAACAGCCGACTTCGGGTGCCATCCACGTCTTAAGACGCTGCACGGTCCTAAGGCGTGGATGCCCGGCACAAGGTTTACACTCGGGCCGGCCAAAGGCCGGACCCGTGTGCCGGGCATGACGAGTTATTCTCGCGGCGCATTTGCGCCCGAGCTATTCCAACTCCCGATTCCGCCCCGCGAAGGGCGGCGCGGAACGCCGCGGACATCCGGTCCCACGCAAGTTGGCCCTAGCCGACTTGCGAACTAGAGGAGCCGATTTAGGGCGGGCCCGAAATCGGACGCGTGCCGGACGCCACGATCTCGCCGTCGCCGCCTGGCGCCTGCGTACTTGACAGCGCCAGCCATGGGCGTACCGTCCCACTAGACCAATCGGTCTAGTGCTTGGATGGCGCCCCGGTTCGGAACGGCGATGGTCTCGAAATGCAGGCTTGCGCGCATCGAGAACCAAGGGGTCCAGATCGTTCGGGCACTTGATGCGGGAAGGAGACAAAGGAGAAGGGAACATGCGAGTTGCAAGGCAACAGGTGGATATCAAGATGAGCATCCCAGGTGCCGTTATCCGCCAGCAAACGGATTTCGGCGATGCGACTGGACTCGGCAAGATCAGCGGCGAGTACTTCACCCTTGCCGCGGGCGTGGATACGACCCCG
>JBBDYN010000032.1:22821-126030 GCA_040901465.1 Xanthobacteraceae bacterium | reverse complement strand
GCCCCCGGGTGGGGTTAATTGCCGACCGTATTGCGCTGGGGGCCGTATCGCGCCTTCTTCTATTCCAACGACGGCCAAGAGCCCGCGCACGTGCATGTGCAGGCCGGCGACCGCGAGGTGAAAGTGTGGCTGCACGACCTTTCGATGGCGGTGAACGCCGGCTTTCCGGCGCACGAGATTACGAGTATCTTGAAAACCTTGCGGGATAACCGCGCAGCCCTGATGAAGGCGTGGAATGAGCACTTTGGAGATTGACGTGGGTGATCTGCGGGTGAAGGCGGTTTCCTTCACGGCGGCGGAGCTGGTTGTCACGCTCGCAGACGGCCGGAAGATTTCAACGCCGCTCGACTGGTACCCGCGCCTGAAGAATGCTTCGGCGGCGGCGCGCGAGCATTACGAGATCATGCCCTTGGGCATCCACTGGCCCGACCTCGACGAAGACTTGAGCGTCGCGGGGATGCTGGCGGGCAATCGGGCGCGGTGATCGAGCCGCACGAGACGCGGCGGCGCATGGCGCGAGCCTTCGTACGCACGCCCATTGTCTCAGAGCAGGATTTCATGCGGCTAACCGCCAATCACGGCGAGTACGGCAATAAGTTGTCGCGGAACCAGGCGCAAATAGTTTTGCACTGTGGCTTTCCTGCACTAGAGGCAGGCGCCCGCGTGGCGTGTAATCGGCTACCTCTTACGATTAGGGGACGAACCGATGAAGATCATTACCTTAGCCGTCGTCGCCTCGATCGCGCTTCTCGCCGGCGGCTGCATGCATTTCGGCAAGGCGCCGATCGGCAAGGCGCCCGTCGTCACCAAATACTGACGCGCACGTCGCGCAGGGGCCGGCCTCGGCCGGCCAACGGTATGCGTACTCTCCGTTGCTTCGCGCTATCGGCGGGCGCGCTCGTCCTTGCCGCGCTCCACTCGCCGCCGGCCGACGCCGCGCGCGCGACGGTCAAGTTCGCCGGATATTTTCCCGGCAGCATCGTCGTGAAGACGAACGAGCGGCGTCTCTACTACGTGCTGCCGGACGGGAAGGCGTATCGCTATCCGGTGGGGGTCGGCAGAGGCGGCAAGAGCTGGACCGGCTCGGAGTACATCATCGGCATGCGCCGCAATCCCGACTGGTCGCCGCCGGCCGAAGTGAAGCGCGACAATCCGCATCTGCCGAATGTCATCAAGGGCGGCACGCCGGAAAACCCCATGGGCGTCGCCGCGCTGATCTTGAGCGGCGGTGGACAATACGCGATCCACGGCACCAACAAGCCCGGCTCGGTCGGCGGCTTCGTGTCCTACGGCTGCTTCCGCATGTATAATGAAGACATCGACGATCTTTTCGGGCGCGTGTTCTTCGGCACCCCGGTCGTTGTCACGCGTTAGCAGGAGGCCTTCCATGGCGGGCGGCGCGCGATCCCGTTTCCTGCACGCGCTCGCGGCCGGCGCAGCAATTGTCGCCGCGCTCGCGCCGGCGCAAGCGCAGAGCGTCGGTGCCAAGGCCGCGATCAGGGAGCCGGTCACCGCGGCGGCGTGCAAGCCGGCGGCCGGCAAACCGTACTTCGTCGAATTCCGCGCGCGCACCGCGGCGAGCTACGGCCACAGCTTTCTGTTCCACGGGCGACTCGGCGCATCCGGCAAGTTCGGCAAGTTCGAAGTCGCCGGCCTGCATCCGCGCGGCGACGATCCGGCGGTCTATCTCCAGGGCCACGTGGTGCCGGTGCCGGCCGACACGGGCGCAAGCGACGGCGATCTCGACGAGCAATATCTGACCGCGCGCTACTGCGTCGTGCTCGGCGAGGCGGAGTATGCGCGGGTCGCCGGTTACATCCGGCGCCTGCAGGCGACGTCGAAGGAGTGGCATGCGCCAACGAAGAACTGCAACGGCTTCCTCGGCGAGGTGGCCGAGTTCATGCGGCTGAAGACGCCGCCGACGCACCTCCTGTATCCGGAGTCCTACGTCGACATGCTGCGCGACCTGAACGGCAACGGCCGGTCGCTGGGCTCATTCATGCCGAGCATCCCGTACGAGCAATGGGGCTTGCCGCGCCCAAAGCGCTGACGCGTTGACAAGATCGCGGGACGAGGGCCGCCGGAACGGCCCGCTGTTTTTCGGCCTCAGTCGTCATGTTGGACCCGGCTCGCCAATTTTAACTCGTCCGAACTCGGCAACAGCCGAGTTCGGATGGCATCCACGCCTTTAGACGGTAAGTCGAAGGCGTGGATCACAGCAGAAGTCGGCTGTTGCCGACTTCTGCCATATTCAGTTTGCGAGTCGGGTCCAACCGACTCGCTGTCTCGCGCCGCCAAATCGGCTCGCGTGGCTCGCCGCGCCAAGGCCGGCGCTTACGCGCCGGGGGACCTATTGGTTGCCGCGCTGGCCGCTCGCTTCGCTCGCCAGCGCGGAGGCGGCCCGGTGACGACGGAAAGTGAAGGACGGGACGGCCAATGGATTCCGGGCTCGCACGCCTCGCGGTGCTCGGCGCGCGCCCGGGAATGACGGGAGCGGTCGGTCAAGCCGCCGGCGCACTTCCGACGCGCGCCACATGCGCGGTCACCGGGCCGTCGATGCCCTTGAGCGTAAGCGGGCGCGGCTGGGCGTCGACCTCGCCGGCCACGTCCGGCCAGACCGCCTCGCTGATCACCAGCTCGCCCGCGCCGGCGGCGGCGACGAGGCGCGCGCCGGTGTTCATGGTCTCGCCCAGCGCCGCGAACTCATAGCTGGTGCCGCCCTCGGCGCCGATCGAGCCGACGAACGCGATCCCGGAATGGACGCCGACGCCGATCGGCAGCCAGGGGCCGGCCGCGTCCGCGTGGCCGGTGGCGTGCAGCAGGTCGCGGCCGGCGCGCACCGCGTCCCGCCGATAGCTCGGTCCAACCATGCCGGCCATGAAGATGCCGATCACCTCGTCGCCCACCATCTTGTCGATCACGGCGCCATGCGCGGTCAGGACCTTGGTCGCCGCGATGAAGAAGCGCTGCATGAGGCCGGCGAATTCGGTCGGCTGCATCCGCGCCGCCATCTGCGTCGAGCCGCGCACGTCGGCATAGAGCACGGCGAGCTCGACCTCGGCGCCGCCGCGGTGCTCGGCAAACACGCGCTCGCACTCGTCGCAGTAGCGGGGATTGCGCCGCCACGGGCCGCGGCCGATCATCCGCATCGCGGGCGCGGCGAGCCCGTCGAACGGCGCGTAACAGAGGTGGCAGCGGTGGCCCGCGTCCGGCGAGATCAACCGGAGCAGCCGCCGTACCCAGAGCTTGCTGCGGAGGCGGCCCGAGAGCACGTCGCGCCAGAACGGCTCGTCATGGCTGTGTGCGGCCGGATCAGTCATGAAGGGTGCCTGAGACCGAATTTCGATTTGCGCGGCTCAGCCTAGCCCAGATCAGGTGCCGCGCAACGCGCGGTTCCGAACATGGCAGGACCGTGTTTGTTCAAGTTTTTTTGGGCTTGCGGGGCGCGTCGCAGGTCGCTTGCTGACGCAGCGCTGCCTGTGGCAAGCCCGCGTCATGGCGGAGAAAGGAATCGCGCGGTTCCGTTTTCAGCGCCGTTTGCTCGCCTGCCTGCTCGCCGCGGGGCTGTTGCTCGCGGCCGCGCCTTGCTTGTCGCAAGGCGAGCCGCGCGCGGGAGCATCGGCCGGCGATCGCGCGGCAGCGGAGCGATATCTCGTTGCGCGCCGCGCTTTCGAAGAAGAATCGGCCGCCTATTGGCGCTCGGTCGCCGAGAAGCGGCGCATCCGGAACGCCAAGCGCCGCGACAACGAGCCGATCCTGCTCGCGGACTACGTGCTGGAGCAGCCGCCGGTCTATTCCGGGCCGCCGCGGCCTCCCGTTCCCGGCGTGCCGCCCGAGCCGCGCAGGCCGGAGATCCCTGTCGTCGCCGATTTCCTCAAGGCAGCGGCCGAGCAATTCGGCTTCGTGCCGCGCCGGCCGGAAAACGAACTCGC
Source organism: Xanthobacteraceae bacterium (assembly GCA_040901465.1). GTDB lineage: Bacteria > Pseudomonadota > Alphaproteobacteria > Rhizobiales > Xanthobacteraceae > JAUSIF01. Next base: position 122,098 of record JBBDYN010000032.1, on the reverse strand, counting down.
GTTCAAGCGCGCCTACGCGAGGGCGGCGCTGGACGCCGGCCTCACCAGGGAGCAGGCGGTCGGCGTCTATATCTTCGAGACCGGCGGCAACGGCTCCTACGACACGCAGGCGGGCCTCACCGGCTCGGGCACGCGCGCGATCTCGCCCGCGCTCGGCTACAACCAGCTGCTCAGCACCAACAGCGTCGGGCTGCTCGCCGAACACGGGGACCGGCTCGTGGAGTTGCTCGCGCGCAAGGCGGAAGCGATCGCGGGCGCGCCGAAAGCCGCGCTGCACGAGAAGATCGCGGCGCTCCGGCGCATGGTCGCCTTCAGCCGCACGGTGCCGAATCAATGGAGCGAGCACGACAAGCTCGCCAAGACCACGCCCGGCGGCCTCGGCATCCATGCGGCGGTGCTCGATCTCGACATCGGCCCGTGGCTGCAAACCCGGAAGCTCGTCAATTCCGTGCTGTTCGCGCGCGCCAAGGGATACGGATCAACGCTCTCCGCCGCCGAGCTCGAACTGATGAATTTCACCGGCGACGGCAACGGCATCGACATGGTGCTGATGCCGGCGGACCTGCGCCGGCGCGTTCCCACGGCGAATTTTTTCCAGCAGGAGGGCTACGAGCGAAACCCGATCGCGCGGCGCACGGGCACGGTCGCGGCGCTCATCGCGTCGATCGAAGCGAGAGCGGATCGCGCCGCGCGGGCGGACGGCGCGCGGGAGCTGGCGGCGGCGTTCGACGACGTGGCGTCAGGGTCGGTCGGGCAGCGGTGAGGTTCGCGCATGAGCAGCACTGCCGCCGGAAACGGCGGCGTTCCGTTTTTTATTCGTCATTCCGGGGCGCGCCGTAGGCGCGAGCCCGGAATCCATCGTCATCTCGGCATTCCTCGCGCGGCCAATGGGTTCCGGGCCCGCCGCTTCGCGGCGTCCCGGAATGACGGGAGAGAGTGGGGCGGCGCGGCCGGGTGATGACGGGCGAGAGAAAATTGGAGTTCCGCGATAAGGGAGGCCGCCCGAAAGGGCGGCCTTCTGTTTTTTGTTCTCGCCGTCCCGTAATTCGTCATGCCCGTCCCCGGGTTAAACCCGGGCTTGTCCCGGGCATCCACGTCTTTGCGCCCGTAGAAGGAAGACGTGGATCACAGCCGAAGTCGGCTGTTGCCGACTTCGGCCATTTTTCAATTTGCGAGCCGGGTCCAACCGGCTCGCTGTCGCGCCGCGCCAAGTCCGGCGCTTACGCGCCGGGGCGCGACGGCCCGGCGATGACGAGAGGAAGGGCGGGCAGGGTCAGATGGAAGACTTCGGAGAAAACCCGGCGTTCGACCCGGCGGCAAGACCCGCTTCGGTGAGTTCATACGTATAGCGGTCGCGCGAATTGATCTTGATCCAACTATTCTGGACTGCCTTGTTCATCCCGCGTTGGAAATCGCCGTCTCTCACATCGATGAAATGATTGCGTCGAAGTACGCCGCTCGGGAAAATTTTGTGTTTCATGAAAATATCAAGAATTTGGCGGCCGATCTCTTCATCTGATGACATGTCATGCATCCGCTGTTCGTAGCGAACCGACGGTCACACACGATGAATGCTGCCACAAGCGGCGAAATGGACCTATACCTTTAATCTATCAGCGCGCTCCTGATGTTCTTCCCGGCGGCGCTGCGGCCCGGTGATGACGCGAGCGAGTTGTTTGGTCGCCGCGCTGGCCGCTCGCGCTGCGCGCTTGCCAGCGCGGCAAGCGGCCCGGTGATGACGGGCGTTGCGGCGCGATCAGGACGGCGCTGCGAACTCGCGCTTGGCCGCCGCGATTTCGGCAAGCGTCGGCAAGCCCGCCTCGTTGCCGAGATGCTGGATCTTATGGGCGGATGCCGCTTGCGCGAAGCGGAAATGCTCCTGCCAGCTCTTCGCCGGATCGGTGAGGTGGGAATAAATATAGGCGCCGTGGAAGACGTCTCCCGCTCCACTGGTATCGAGAACTCGATCCGGCGGGACGGCAAGCGCAGGAAGCGTGCGAACGGCGCCCGTGTCGTCGTACCAGACCAGGCCGCGCTCGCCGAGCGTCACCCCGCCAATCCGGCAGCCCCGGCTCTTGAGATAATCGAGCATCGCTTCCGGTTCATGCCCCATCTGCTGGCACAGGCGCTCGGCCACGATCGCCACGTCGATGAAGCCGAGAAGTTCGTGGGTATTCGATCGCAGTCCGCCACCGTCGAGGGAGGTGAGGATTCCCGCCTGGCGGCACAGCCTGGCGTAATGAAGCGCGGCATCCGGCTGGTGTCCGTCGACGTGCAGCGCGCGGCAGCCCGCGAGCTGAAGAACAGGGAAGGGTTGAAGATAGTCGTCGTCACGACAACGAACGATCGCCCGCTTTCCATCATTCGGCATGATGAACGACAACGACGACGTACTGACCTTCCTCGCGTGGATCGCGATCCCGTACCTCGCAGCCATGTCCAGGAACATGCGGCCGAGCCAGTCATCGGCGACGGTCGCGAGCAAGTCCGGCCGGATTCCGAGCTTCGCACAGCAGAAGGCGGCGGTGACCGCGTTGCCGCCGAACGAGACGGCGTAGGCCGACGCCACATGCTTCTCGTCGCCCGTCGGCATCCGGTCGGTCAGAAACGTGACGTCAATATAGGTTTGTCCAATGAAGAGCGCCTGCATCGGTATGCTGTCCCTGGCGCCAAGCAGCCATCAGCTCGAAACGGCCCGCATCAGCGCCGCAATCTTTATCGTGGCGAAATTGGAGAAGGTGTCGGATACCGCATAGGGCAGGATGATCTGGTCGCCGTGGCGCATTGCGCCGCAGGTATAGACGACGTTGGGCACGTAACCTTCGCGCTCGGTGGCCTCGGGACGAACCAGCGGCTCGCGCGAGCGCGCGAGAACCTTCGAGGGATCCTTCTTGTCCAGGAGAACCGCCCCGATCGAATATTTCCTGACCGGACCAACTCCGTGCGTCAGCAGCAGCCAGCAGTCGTCCAGTTCGATGGGTGAGCCGCAATTGCCGATCTGCACGAACTCCCAGGGGTACTCGGGCTGAAGAAAGGAATGACCGCCGTCCCACGTGTAAAGGTCGTCGGAATAGATCAAATAGAGGTTCTCGTTGTCCTGCCGGCCGATCATTGCATAGCGGCCGTCGATTTTCCGCGGGAACAGAGCCATGCCCTTGTTGCGCGCGGCCGTTCCGGCGAGGGGGGACATCCGGAAGGATTGAAAATCGGCGGTCTCGAGCAATTCGGAGCGGATCGCCCTGCCACTAAAGGCGGTATACGTGGCGTAGAATGTTTTTTTCCCGGCGTCGGTGAATTCAACGAAGCGGGCGTCTTCGATTCCGTTCGATTGGGAGTCCGTGATCGGAAAGATGACCCGTTCGCTCAATTCTTCGTCCGGCCGAAAGATCACTTCGACATGTTCGCCATTGGGCCCGGACGTCCGGGTTCTGACTTTCGGGACCGACGCGAGCCGCGCGGTCGGATCGATGGTCACGCTGCCGTCCGCGTCGATGATGCCGGACCGGAACGTCAGCGATGAAATGTGCCCCTCGCCGACGGCGCGAAGGCTCAGGATGAATCGACAGCTGGTCTCGGGCAAGCCGGACTGGTCGGGGTGCCGGACGATGCTCGGATTGAACAAGGCCGACGCCTCGAACGAGTACTCGTGCAGGAAATAAGCGCCGATCAGGCGGCGTTGCGTTAGATTTAATGCGGCATGCGGCTCCAACGCTTCTTCCATTTCCGCAGCGCGCGTTCCGAAAATTTCGAGCAGATTTCTGTGACGACCTTCGAAATTTTCCAGCACGTCGGTCAGTTGTTGCACGGCAGCGTCGGAATCGAGCCGAAGAACCCGGTTGACGATATGGTTGGCTCGGATCTTGTCGGTCGGATTGAGGTCTCGGGGTTCGGTCGCCGGTTTGAAGGGTCTGACGACGACTCTGGCGGGGTCCGGGCGCAGATATAGGATCTGCCGGTTCATGAATCGGGATGGCGACAAAGAAGCTCCCCAGGGTCGTTCAAGATGCAAGCGTGCGAACGGTGCTCGGCACTGATTTGGACGGAGGTGCCATTCGGCCGGTCGCAGCGGTACGCTTGAACCGTCGTATTTCCGTAAGACCGAGGAGATAAGATAGCACTGATTCGGCACCCTTGTTCTCATTGGCCCGATCCGGATGGAGTCCGTCCGAACAGCGGCCGGTATCGGGATCGATCAGTGTCGTATGCAGGTCGTTTTCGCCGAGGAACCAACCGAACGCGCGCATTGCCCCTGCCGGCCATTCCGCGCGGTCCTCCGCGCGCCACGCAGCAAGGCAAGCAGCAATCGTTGCCGACGCCTCGACTGGCTGCTGATCGAACGCTTCGGGTTTCTGATGGACGCTGCCAAAGCTCTTGGTCCCGACCGGTCGGAAACATCCCGAGGACGCGGTCTGCAGCTCCATGAGCCAACGAAGCGACCGCAGGCCGACCTCGACATAGGGCCGCGTCTGGGTCGTCAGGCCCGTCTGGATCAGTGCCTGGGGAAGGCGAGCATTGTCGTATGCGAGCAGATCTTCGAACCAGACCCAATCCTCGGTTTCCGTCTCAGCAAACAGGGACATCAACCTGTCGGCCAATAGTCTGCGCAGGCGGTTGGCCAACAGGTCTCCCCCGACCAGCGTGCAATAAGCGTCCAGCCCCAGGAGCGAGAACGCCCAGGCCCGTGGAGAGGTGAATTCCTCGACCGCGGGAAGCGCGGTCTTGAAGAGCGCCGCCGCCCATCTGCGGCGCGACGGATCAGGATCCTCGCGGGCGCATTCGGCCAATGCCCAAAGCGTCCTGCCATGACTGTCTTCCGATCCCTGATCTTCCGACCATCGCCGGTCGTAGCTCATGAAGTTTCGAAATCGGCGGGTGTCGGGGTTCCATGCGTGCTGGATGAACGCCGCAAAGCGCGTCGTCATTGTCTCCGGCAATCGTGCTTCGCCTGAGCTTGCAAGCGCGCAGGAAAGCAGGAGCGCGCGCGCGTTATCGTCGACACAGTAGCCATGCGAGCGATCGGGCACCGAATGGACCGCGTGTTGGAGCATGCCCGTACTGTCGCAGAGCGAGAGAAAATGCCCGAGCCGCATCTCCGGGATGATGTGTCCCTTGCTCCCGGAGACGATCGCATCGATCGGAAGCAAAATTTCAGTTCCGATACTTTCGCGTGCGGCCTCGAAGACCATAAGATAGCGCTTGGCTGTCTGCACCCAAGTCATCGACCGGCTCGCCGCGTACGCGCGCTTGCGCATGGCGTGACGGCGGACGTCGTTTGTCAGCAGGCCGGTGATCTCGGTGCTGACGGCCTTGGCATCCCCGAAAGGAACGAGAATGCCGCGCCCGTCGGCCAGCAGTTCCCTCGCGTGCCAGTAAGGTGTCGAAACAACCGCCTTGCCCAATCCGAAGCTGCAGGCGAGCGTGCCCGACGTCATCTGCGCTTCATTGAGATAGGGCGTCACGTAGACGTCGCACATTGAAATGAAGTCGAGCAGCGTCGCCTGATCGACGAACTGGTCGAAGAAGACCACATGGTCGTCGATCCCCAGCTCGCGCACGCGCGACGTCAAGCTGTCGCGATAGGCCTCACCCTGACGTCGCAAGAGGTTCGGGTGGGTCGCTCCCAGAACCACGTACACCGCGGTCGGGCACGACCTGATGATCGCCGGCATGGCATTGATCACGTTTTCAATGCCCTTGCTCGGCGAAAGGAGACCGAACGTCAGGATGACGGTTTTTCCGACGAATCCGAGTTTGGCTTTTGCCTGATGCGTTTCGAGAAAGGGAAAATCGGCGATTCCGTGCGGGATAACTTCAATCTTGCGAACCGGCACGTCGTGAACGGATTGCAGCAGCTCCCTGCCTTTTTCCGCCATGACGACGACTTTCGCTGAAGCATCGATGATCGTACGCATTACGTCGCGCTGGGCCGGCGTCGGCTCGGCCAGCACCGTGTGAAGCGTCGTCACGACCGGCATATTGAGGCGCGTCAGGAGATCAACGATATCGCCGCCGGCCTCGCCACCGAAAATTCCATATTCGTGTTGCAGGGAGACGACGTCGAAATTTGCTTCGTTCAAAAGTTCGGCGGCCTGAGCATAATCGTCCATCATCTCTTCGCGAATCTGAAAGCGCACTGCCGGCGGATAGTCATAGGTGCAACCGGGGTTCGTCATGGCGATGACGCACGTCTCGATATCCTGGCGAGAGGTCGCGACCGCACGATGCAGATCATGGGTAAAGGTGGCGATTCCGCAGCGGCGCGGAAGATGATTGCCGATAAAGGCCACGCGCTGAAGTGCTCTCATTTCGTTGTTTCCGGACGTCGGTTTGTTGCGGCCGTCGCTGCTCGAATCTTCCGCGGCCGTTCTGCATCGATCGCGCCTGGCTGTTTGAGGCGCCGCAACAGGCGTGGAGCCTGACCGACGCCCGTGTACGCCACGAGGCCCGCCATGCCGTCGGCGCCGGCGTGGATGTCGACGCGGTCCGACTGCACGAAAACGGTGTCGCCTGTGACAACGTCGAACGACCCGGCGCGGGCACTACCGTTAACAACGAGAAGCCAGGTCTCTTGTTCCGCTTCCAGGCGCCAGGCGGAGTCTGGCGGCAGATCGAACTTTTCGAACACGAAATGCGGACTGGAGACGAGAATAGTCCGTTCTCCGGTGAGCCGGTTCGGCTGTGCCGGGAAATCGGCGGGTCCAGGGTTCGCGACCGCCACTGCGCTTTCGATATGAAGTTCACGCCGGCGGCCGTGGTCGAACAAACGAAACGTCGCGTCGCTGCGCTGCTGGATTTCCGCAATGACGAGCCCCGCGCCAATCGCGTGTATCGTTCCGGCGGGGACGGAGATAACGTCGCCCGGCGAGACGGCGCGCCAAGCGACAAGATCGGCGATCGAGCCGTCGTCGACCGCCTCGCGCAATTGTTGTGGAGTGATACGCTGTTTCAGGCCGAGGGCGATCTTGGCTTCGGGAGCTGCACTAAGGACGTACCAGGCTTCGGATTTTCCCCTTGCCAGGCCCGTCGAAAGCGCAAATGCATCGTCCGGATGAACCTGGATGGAAAGCGGCTGGCTCGTGAACAGCAACTTGAGCAAGAGCGAAGAATCTACCGCCGCTCCAGCGGGCCGCTCGTACCAGATTTCGCCGATCGGATCGCCGTCGTGGCGTGCGTTGCTCCAGGGACGCAGATCGGCAGCACCCCAAGGCTTCGGTAAGGCATGCGTGCGCGCATGTTCGACCGCCATGACCCCTGCCTTATCTTCGAGCGAGACAACGTTTATTGGACGTAGTGCAACAACTACGTCTCCGAACGATCAGTTCCGACCGCGCGTCGGCCGGACGTGAAATAGGGCGCTAGGGCAGCAATCGCGAGAGATGGCGATGAGCGGCTGAGGAAATGGCGAAATAATCCTCAGTGGCGGACGGAATTTCCGTCCCCGGCGCCTCTCACTTGCAGCATATTCTTGTTCATATGGCCGCGAACCACGTCGTTTTCAAGGCTGGACCCGGTCGATTCTCTCACTCTTTGTGCGGCGGGAAGGAGCAGCCGCATTGAGTCATCACGCAGCTTGTCCAGGGAAAGTGTTCAATTTTGCTCTGACGCCACGCGCGACCCCGTCAAATCTGCACCCCCGGGCGTCTTCAATGTCCCCCATTGCCCCGGACGTCCGGTCCAGGATCCCGGCTGGATAACGCTGGCCGGGGTCTTTTCCGGCAGTGCGTATCTGGTTGAATGGCCGTCCGAAGCGGCCGATCGAGTTCGATGATCGATCCGGTCGCGAAGCAAGATCCGGCATCACGGGGAAAAAAAGTACTCCCCGACGATGAATCGCAACGTCCTCTACCTCGTCATCGGTGCGCTCGCCGTCGCCGCTGCGGTCTTCGGCTATCAGCTCCAGCAGGAACGGCAGAAGACCACTGGCATCGAGATCAACATCGGTAAAAGCGGTATTTCCATCGAGAAGAAATAATTCTGCAATTCCCTAATGGCGCCCTCGATCGTGCGTCATCGGGAAAATGCGGATCAAGGACTTCACAGTCAGAGTGCGAAAAGGATCAATGTTCGGTCAGGCGCTGCAACGGGAGACACGTCATGTCGCTTGGACTCATACTCGTCATCATCCTCATCATCTTCTTGCTCGGTGGCTTCAGTGGCCGCTTCGGCGGCTACGGCTACGGCTATGGACACGGCGGTATCGGTGTCATCGGTATCGTCGTGATCATTCTCATCGTACTGCTTCTGACGGGTCGGCTTTGAAGTGACAGGGCGGATGTCAGTTAAATAATTACGCTCGCGCCGTCCCGGCGCGGCCCGGTGATGACGGGAGAGGGTGGCGCGGCGGCCCGATGATGACGGGTCACCGCTTCAGCCGGCCGATGGCCGCCTCCACCGCGGGCAGCATGTTCTGCACGAGGATGTCGTAGCCGGCGCCGTTCAGGTGGTGCAGCGGGTCGTTGGGTATCTGGTATTTCGCGTCGCGCAGGCGCGGGTCCGCCCACTTGAACGGCTGTGCGCCGCGCGCGCGCGCCACGCTCGCGAGATCGAGCTGCATGTAGTCGGCAAGCAGCACCTCGGCGCCGCGCGCGCGCACGCGGTCCACGAGCGCGCCCACCTGCGCGCGGATGCTCGCAGGGTCCTGCTGCTTCAGCTTCACCTCGTTCACGCCGAACTCCATGATCACCAGCTGCGTGCCGCGCGGGGCTGCGGCGTCCACGCGACCGAGCGCGTCGACGGCGAAGTCGCCGTTCTTGCCGGCATTCGTGACGCGCACGTCGTGGCCCTTGGCGCGCAGCGCGGCCTCGAGCTTGGCGGGATAGTCCTGGCCGCGCGGCAGATAGCGGCCATAGGTGGCACTTGTGCCGAAGGCGACGATGCGGACTGGTTCGGCTTGCGCGGGAGCGAGGCCGGTGAGGAGTGCCACGACGGCGATCGCGGTCCATGTCGTGTGATTTGCGAGACCAAGCATCGTGCGCCCCGGCGGCGGGCAAATCTAGGCGATCCGCCGCGCTTGATACAGTGATTGCTGAGGGGTCCGCGCGAAGCGCGGCCCGATCACAGGCTCGGCGCAGCCTTCGTGCCTGAATTCCGCGCCGTCGTGACGCATGTTCCCGCGAGGCAACCGAACGGCGCGCCGCGCGTTTAATTCTGCGACGGGGATTTCGGTGGGTCGCGTCCTGAACAACCGTCCGCGCTTCGCCGGAATTCGCCGTCGCGAATTCCGGCGGGCGTGCCATGGCAAATCTTCGCGGCAAAGTGAACGAGATGCCCAAGGCTTGTGCCGCATTCGAGCAGTATCGTGGCCTGCCCGCCCGCTCACGCCCTTAACAACAAGGCAATCCCCGCGAGTGCTGCGCCAATGGCCGCGGCGCCCTGGGCGAAGCGGAGCATCAGCCCGGCAAAGTAGACGCGGACCGGGTGGCGCGCTGCGGTTCCCGTCGGGCGCTCGCCCGGCTCGAGCTCGAGCCAGGGATCGGAGAATTCGATACGGTCGTCGGTGAGCAGGAGCGCGTACACGATCATGGTGACGGCAAAGACGATCGCCACATGGGCGCCGATCAGGAGCGCGACGGGCGGGTCGGCACGGAAGAAGTACATCAGCCCCATGGCGGCGATGGCGCTCAATGTCGCTCGCCACGCGGTATCCAAAAACGCGACGCGGCAGAATGGCTGCACGGCGCGGTCTCCATTGGCCTTGGGCCGGTCCCCGGCGATTCCGAGTCCGCGTGCACGTATATTATACTAAAGTATAAGAAAGGGTAAGATGCGGGGTTGGACAGCCAAGCCTCTGAATTTCCTTGCGATTTATTGATTTCATTGAGGTTTGCGTTGGGGTTCGGGCACGGCTGGCTAGCGATTGTCTCCTGCCAGCGCCTCGCACACGGCCCGCGTCACGTCGCGCGTCGCGGCGCGGCCGCCGAGGTCGGGCGTATGCAGCGCTTTGTCCGCGGTCGCGCGCTCGATCGCGCGCATGAGCCGCGCGGCCGTGTCCGGCTCGCCGAGATGCTCCAGCATCATGCTCGCCGACCAGAAGGTGCCGATCGGATTGGCGATGCCCTTGCCCGCGATGTCGAAGGCCGAGCCGTGGATCGGCTCGAACATGGAGGGAAACTTGCACTCGGGATTGAGGTTCGCGGTCGGCGCAATTCCGAGCGAGCCGGCGAGTGCCGCGGCAAGATCCGAGAGAATGTCGGCGTGCAGGTTGGTGGCGACGATCGTGTCGAGCGTCTCGGGCCGCAGCGTCATGCGCATGGTCATGGCGTCGACCAGCATCTTGTCCCATCGCACGTCGGGAAATTCCGCCGCTACATCGGCCGCGATCTCGTCCCACATGACCATGGCGTGGCGCTGGGCGTTCGACTTCGTCACGACGGTCAGGAGCTTGCGCGGCCGCGAGCGCGCGAGCGCGAAGGCAAAGCGCATGATGCGCAGCACTCCGGCGCGCGTGAATATCGCAACGTCGGTCGCCACTTCCTCGGGCAGGCCGCGATGCACGCGGCCGCCGACGCCGGCATATTCGCCTTCCGAATTCTCGCGCACGATTACCCAGTCGAGCTCGGGGCCGGAAACGTTGCGGAGCGGGCTCACGATGCCGGGGAGGATGCGGGTCGGCCGCACGTTGGCGTACTGGTCAAACGGCTGGCAGATCGCGAGCCGCAGGCCCCAGAGTGTCACATGGTCGGGCACGCCGGGCGCGCCCACGGCGCCGAACAGGATCGCATCGTGGCGGCGGATTTTTTCGAGCCCGTCGTCCGGCATCATGCGGCCGTGGCGCCGGTAGTAATCCGAGCCCCAGTCGAAGCGGTCGAACGCGAGGCGGAATCCGTCGCGCTGCGCGCACGCCTCCAGCGCCTCGATCCCCGCGGCGATCACCTCGGTGCCGATGCCGTCTCCGGGAATCGCGGCGATGCGATAGGTCTTCATGCAATCGTTCCCCACTGCGCTATCCGTCCTGTTAGCACGCTGGCCGTGCGGGTGCAGGGCGCTTGGGCCTCATCCCGAGGAGGAGGAGCGCGGAGACGTGCTGTCGCAACGCCGCATATGGCAGGGCTCGCGGTCATCATGCGGGAGCGCGAGATGCGGTTCCATTCGCAGCGCCGAATTGCCGGGCTGCCTGCTCGCCGCGGGCGTCTTGCCGCTTTTCCCGCACGGTAAACAATCCGTTGCCGCGCAGGCGCGAATGGGAAGTGTTCTTAGCCATCCGGTCGGTGCGCGCGGGCGGCGCCGCGGCGGAAGCCATTCGCTAACGATAAATCGTTTGAGGCGCGCAACCAAAATTGTTCGCCGTCCGTGAACGCTACCGGAAATCGGCGCGCCGCCGCTACACCTGCTTTAGCGGCGTGCCCCGCAAGCTCCCCCGAAATTGGGGGAACGGGTGCGGACGATTGCTCTCGGCCTTTTCGGCCTCACGCTCTTGTGCATGACGCACGGAGAAGCCGCGGCCCGTGCGCGGGCCGGCGGGGATTTTGCTGCGCAGTCTTCGCCCGCGCGCGAGGCGGCGCTCCTTGCTGCGCGCTCGTGCGGCCCGTGCCGCGAGGCCGACTGCGCGCTGGAAGCGGCGCCGGAGGCGCGGCGGCGCAACGCGTCGCTATACAAGGCGCCGCCGGAAATCCTCGCCATCATCGAGGCGGCGAGCATGCTGACGCGGGTGGACTTCGACTATCTCCTGCGCACCGCGGCGCTGGAATCGAGCTTCGATCCCGCCCGCGAGGTGAAGACCTCGAGCGCCGTGGGCCTCTACCAGTTCGTGGAGCAGACCTGGTTTCACATGATGCAGGAGATCGGCGGCGAGTTCGGCCTCGAGGACGTCACGGGCGCGATCGCGGCGGGCGAGGGCGGCTATGAGGTCGCCGACGCGGACGCGCGCGCGGAGATCCTGCGGCTTCGCTACGAGCCGGAGCTTTCGGCGCTGTTCGCCGGCATGTTCACGCGTCGCAACGCGGAATTCCTCGCGAAGGCGCTCGGCCGCGAGCCCGACCCGGGCGAGCTCTACGTCGCGCACGTGATGGGAGCCGCGGGCGCGGCGGAGCTCATCCGTCTCGCCGCCGAGGAGCCGGACGCGAAGGCGAACAAGCATTTCGCGCGCGCGGCGCGCGCCAACCGGACGATCTTCTTCGAGGACAAGAAGCCGCGCACGGTCGCCGAGGTCCTCGATATTCTCAGGAACAAGTATTGGAAGATCCCGGTTTACGCCGAGGACCATGCGCCGTGGATTTCGGCGCCGCTGCCCGCGTGGGGCCCGCTGCCGGCTCCGCTCATGGGCGGCGACGAGCTCCTTTACGCGGCGAACTGATTCTGGCGGGGTGCGAAGCGCCGTTTGAAGGTGCTAAATTGCGCCGGTCGAATATCGGAGCATGCTAGATGACCACGCTTTTCGCCTTCCTGCATCACCTCGCGGCGTTCACGCTCGTCGCCGCGCTTGCGGTCGAGTTCGTGCTGATCCGGCAGGAGCTGACCCTCGCCACCGCGCGACGGCTCGTGATCGTCGACAGCGTGCTCGGCGCGTCGGCGGGCACCCTCCTCGTGGCGGGGCTCCTGCGCGTGTTCTTTTTCGAGAAGGGTGCGGCGTATTATTTCTCAAGCCACGCCTTTCTCGGCAAGCTCGGGCTGTTCATCGTCATCGCGCTCGTGTCGATCGTGCCGACCGTCGAGTTTCTCCGGTGGCGCAAGTCCGTGAAGGCGGGGCAGGTGCCGGCCGTGAGCGCGCGAAAGCTCGTCACCATCCGCAAGATCATCCATTGGGAGCTCGCGGGGATCGTGTTCATCCTGCTGTTCGCGGCGATGATGGCGAAGGGCGGCTGGGTCTAGGCGATGGTTGCGTCGCGACCTAGAAGCGAAATACCGCCACCGCAATCGCGCAGGTCCAGCGGCCGCGCTCGTCGCCTGGCGCCGCCGCCGTCATCGACGAACTGCCGATGATCAGCTTGCTCGTTTCATAGACTTGCCTGCGCTCGTTCCAGGCGTCGTCCGGGTCGAAGGCAATCCCGAGCGTGGACGCGAGCATGGTCGCGGCAAGGTCCTCGGCATATTCGCCGCTCTGCTTCCTGGTCATGCCGAAGCCGTGGTGCTCGGAAATATAGCCGTACATAGTCGGATCGGCGGGGCGCGCGAGGCCGATGCTCGCGCTGATGCGGCGGCCGGGCTCGTTCGTCTCGGCGCGCGCCATCACGCAGAAGGTGATCTCGCCGGGCCGGAGCGTCGCGACGCCGGCCTTGCGGCGCACGAGCTTGCAGCGCGGCGGCAGGATCGACGACACCGAGACGAGATTCTGCTGCTCGATGTCGGCGGCGCGGAGCGCAAACTCGAACGACGTGAGCTGGTGCCGGTGCACGCCGATGCCGCTCGTGAGAAACACGGTCTTGGGGATCGGGAACATGGGGCCCTCGTTTCAGGCCCCACCTTGTCACAACGAGGCTGCTGGCGGCTATGAGCAGCAGCGGCTCGCCTTGGGTGAATCCTCGTTCTTGAGCCAGCGGTCGCGCGGCTTGCAGCTCGATGGCAAGTTGCCGAGTGAAACGCGCACGGCACTGTCTGCTTCTTCGACTGAAACCGCGCTGAAGAGTTGCATCGCAGACACACCGTCGCTCACCTCGAAGGTGAGACGCGCGTCGGGATCGAAATCGAGCTCGCTCGTTACTTTGCCGATGATAGCGAGAAATGTCGCGACCGGCATGTGCGCGCGATCGGCCTCCGGTACGTCCCAAAGCTGGATGATGGTTTCGCGCCAGTTTTCCGGATTGGCCCCGCAGTCGAGGGATGCAAACCAACCGGATTTTACCTCGGTCATGTGGTATCCCGACTGCACCGTGCGGCCGTCGTATTCGAAGACGAGAGGCTTGCCGGCATGTGGCGCGAGCGCAACGCGTAGCGCTTGGAGACTGAGGGCGGTCCCGGCGAGCGAAGTGGCATGGGCCGCCGGGAGGCCGGGGGACTTGGCAGGGGCGAGCATCAGAGCTATCCTCGTTTCAATAATTCAACTATTCAAAGAATATTGAAATATGAAAGAGAGTCAAGCCCTCCGGTCCTTCGCCGCGCTCGCGCAGGACACGCGGCTCGCGATCCTGCGTCTGCTAGTCCGCGCGGGGCCAGCAGGCTTTGCGGCCGGCGCAATCGCCGACGAGGTTGGCGTCTCGCCCTCCAATTTATCGTTCCATCTTAAGGAGCTGGAGCGGGCCGGGCTCGTCGATGCGCGGCGGGAGGCGCGTTCGATCATTTACAGTGCCGATTACGCGGCACTGCGCGGGCTGATCCAGTTTCTCACGGAAGATTGTTGCGCCGGCCGCAAGGAAGTGTACAGGCCTGCCGCGAAGTTGCGGGCAGCCAAATCAAAGGTCGTGGTTTAGCAAGAGAAATCCCGGGGAGCCGCGCATTGCGCGGCTCGACCGGAATCGCGGGCACTCACGCAGCTTTTTCCTTCTGCTTCCGGAAATATTCCTCGCCGCGCTTGGTGAGTTCAGCGCGCGACACATCTTCCTTGTGGGTCGCGATCCACCACATATTGCCGCTCTGGTCTTTCACGCAGCCGGCACGGTCGCCGTAGAACTGGTCCATGGGCTCGACGGTCGACATCGCGCCGGCCGCCAACGCGCGCTTGTAGACGGCGTCAGCGTCCGGAACGTACAGATAGAGCGCGCTCGGCGACGCGGGCCATTGCTCGTTGCCCTCACCGAGCATCACGCGCGAGTCGCCGATCTTGATCTCGGCGTGCATGATCTTGCCTTGGGGGTTCTTCATCGGCGGATGCGGTTGTTCCGCGCCGAATGCCTTCTTCAGAAATTCGATGGTCGCGTTAGCGTCGCGCACCATGAGATAGGGGGTGACGGTGTGATAGCCCTCGGGAATCGGCTTAACCGGCATGGTCAACTCCTCATGCTTGCTCCCGCATGAGATAAGGTAGGGAACGTTCGCGACCGTTTTGTGATCGCGGGTTCCATTCACTCCTGGGTCGCCCAATTGAGCGCGGCCGAGGAAACCGCGCCGCCGATCACGCAGGGCAGGCCGATTGCGACGGCGCCGGCGACTGCGGCGCCGATGCAGCCGAGCGCCAACGCGCCTTGACCGATCTGGCCCCAGCCCGCGATCTTGCGGCGCGAGCCAGGCCCCTTGCGCTTCAGCTCCTCGATCGCGGCGAGCGCCTCCTTGCGGATCTTTGCGGTCTGCATGGTCTCGGCCGCGTCGACGATCTCGGCCACGATCTTCGCCGTCTTCTTCTCCTGGTTTTTCGCGGTCCATCTCAGCATTTTCAGGAGCTCATGGTCGCGCGCGGAGTTGCTCGCGAGCGTGTATTTCGCCATGCCGCCGAGGGTGAGCCGCTCCACGTCATCGGGCTCTTCGGACCAGGGCAGCATGGCGACGATGCGCCCGACCGGGCCATAGGCGCCGGTCGCGAAGTAGAATCCCCAGAGCGTGTCGATCAGGTCGGGCGTCGGCTCGAGCCGCGCCTCCTTCGGCTCCTCGGTTTTCCGGAACAGGCGCGCGAGCGCGGAGGGCTCGTTCCTCACGTATTCGATCTGCTCGAGCGTCGGCAGCTTGCCGGCGAGGTATTTGTCGATCATCGGCGTGCGGCCGGGCATGTGCATCTTGAACGCGTGGAGGAGTCCCTTCCAGTTTTTCAGGCCGGAATAAGCGATGGCGCGCACCACGACCCATTGCTGGTCGGGTGGGAGCGGCAGGATTTTCGCGATGGTGCTTTCCGCGTGCGCGGGATTGGCGTTCAGCACGCCGGCGAGAAAGCCGATATAGACGCCGGCCTGTTCCGGGTCCTTGAACGCGCCGAGCTTGCCGGCCGCCCGCATTGCCTCGGGCACGCGGTGCGGCTCCGGCTTCAGCCGGTACTGGTTGATCCAGCCGAGGACCGCCTCGGCGGAGGCCGGCGCGTCCGCGCGCGGGGCGGCGGCAACCGGCGAAGCGGCGATCAGCGGAAGCAAAAAAACGGAAATCAGGCGCGCGGCAGTACGCATTTCCCCTCCCGTCGCCCGTTAGAACCCCGTCGGGCGCGTACGCAAAACTGTGGGGCCCCGCCGGCCGGGAGAGGACCAGCGCCGCGGGACATTTTCGTGGCCCTGCAATGGACCGAATAGGGCACGCGCAAACGAAAGCCCCGGCCGCAGGGCCGGGGCTCTCGATACTCGGTTATTGCGTTACTGCGCCGGCGGGCTTTTCGCGGGCGGGGCGGGAGTGGCCGGGGTATTGGCCGGCGGCGTCGTCGACGGCGCGGGCGTAGGCTCCGGCCCGATGCGGGTTTCGCCGGCGGGCGCGGGCTGGCCGGTCTCAGTCCCCGCGACGCGCGGATTGTCGGAACCGCCGAACGCGAAGATCAAAACGCCGATGAACAGCACGAGGCCGAGGAACCATGCGAGCGCCATGCCCGGGCCCACGGCCTGCGCACGCATTTGATTGAGCGCCGGATCATTCAATCCGTCGTAGAGCGGATCCCGGCGGATCGGGTCACGCGGATCACGATAATCGCTCATATTCGCCTCCTAGTACGTGTGACCCATAACGGCGGAGGCGGACAATCGGTTCCGGCGGCGGATTTGCGGCGAAAGCGCGACATTTATGCGAGCGAGCAGACCGCTGCCCAAACGACGATCAGCACGCGCGCGAGCGCTGGCCACATGACAGGTCCCTGATAGCGCGCCGCACTTTTCCAGACCGAGACGACCATCAATAGATTGTAGGGCGCGGGCAGAAAAAAAAGGAAAAGGCCGAGCGCCGCGGGCAAGTCCTTGGCGAAGGCGGCGAGCGCGAAAAGCGTCGCAACGAGATTGGCGAGCGAGCCATAGACGATCGCATACTCCCAGAACGCGCGCGCGAGCGGCAGCCGCCCGTTCCACAAATCCGCGACGAGTTGCTTCATGCGCCGACCCGGCGCACGGGATTGACGAGCGTGCCGAGCCCGGTGATCTCGACCTTCACCGGCCCCCCGTACTTCGTGACATCGGCAGTGTGCAGGCTCCTGCGCGCGCCGCCGGGCCGGAACGCCGTGCCCATCGCAATCACGTCTCCCGGCCACAGGGAATGAAAGCGCGTGATGAACTCGATCGCCTTCGGCACCGTGTATTTGTAATAGGCGGTGCTGTCCTCGGCGATCAGCTCGTCCTTGTGCCAGCAGCGCACTTCGAGCGCGTGCGGGTCGGTCACCTCATCCTTGGTCGCCAGCCACGGTCCCATGGGAGCGAATGTGTCGGCGCCCTTGTAGCGCGCGGCATAGGAGAGATGCTGCTCCACCTGCTCGACCTTGGTGGGGTCGTCCTTCCTCGGATAGAGCGCGTAATAGTGCACGCGGTCTTCCGCGCGCATGGCGCTGCCCGTCATGTCGTTGAAGATCGAGTAGCCATAGACGACGTCGTAGGCGTCCTCGGCCTTCACGTCGCGGCAATGCTTGCCGATGACGACGGCAAGCTCGGGCTCCGGATGCACGCTGCCGTAATAGTCGTGCACGACGATTTCACCGCCGTGGCCCACGAGGGACGAGGCGGGCTTCATGAAAAAGAGCGGATGCTGCGGCGCGCTGATCTTGCGGGCGTCGCTCGCGGAATTATTGAGCGCGATGCCGAGGATTTTCGAGGGCCGCCGCACCGGCGGATGCCACTCGACTTCGGAAAAATCGATGAGCGAAACCAATTTCGGATTCTTCGCCACGAATGCATGCGCGTCGCGCAGGTAGCGCAGGCCGCCTTCGCCGGATTCGATCAGCGCGATCATGTCGTGAAGGGGAATGGCGGCCTTGCGCATCGCGCGCGCGACCACTTCGATCTCGACAAGACCGTCGCCGGCCGCGAAGCCGAGCCGGTCGCGGCCGTGATGGCGAAAACTTGCGAGCTTCATGAATGCCTCTTGTGCCGCGCAAGCCGATCCTGCGCATGCAGGTTTCCGTGTTTCCGACTGCGGTACAAGGCCGGATTGTCGTTTTATTACATCGGCTTGGTGTTACGTCGGTGCGTCCAGGCCGCCAGCATAAGGATAAACGACGCAATATTTTCGCCGGCCGGCCGCATCGACTAAGCTCGCTGCAAAAGAAGTTTCAAGGGACCAAGGGAGCGCGTTCATGAGTGCTGAGCATAGCCTGCGGAGCGACGGCAACGAAGCGCCGGTTCTGATCGCCGGTGGAGGGTTGGTCGGCCTGTCGGCGGCGATGTTTCTCGCGCAGAACGGCATACCGTCGCTTGCGCTTGAGCGGCTGAAGGGCGGCTCGCCGCTCCCGCGCGCTGCCTTCTTCCATATGCGTACGCTTGAGATGTTCCGTTCGGCGGGGATCGAAGCGGAGGTGCGTGCCCAGTCGGAAAAAGAGTTCATGCCCGAGGGCGCACTCGTCATCATGGATACGCTCGCGGGCAAGAAGCTCGCCGATATCATTCCAAGCCTGAACGAGGGTGTCGACGCACTCAGCCCGTGCCGGCGATTGTTCGTCAGTCAGCCGGGGCTCGAGCCGATCCTCCGGAAGCGCGCAAGGGAGGCCGGCGCGCAGGTGCTGGAGGGGATGGAAGTCGTGGCCGTAGAGCAGGGCGCAAGCGGCGTCACGCTGACGGCTAAGGACATGGAGAATGGCAGTGAGCACAAGTTCCGCGGCGAATATTTGATTGCCGCGGACGGCGCGCACAGCAAAATTCGCGAGCTGCTCGGAATCGCGTTCGAAGGGCGCGGCGTCTTTTCCAACAGCATCACGATCTATTTCCACGCCGACCTTTCTCCGCAGCTGGGCGGCAAGCCCTTGAGCGTCATCTATATCAATAACCCGACGATCGGCGGGTTTTTCCGAATGGACAAGGAATGCCAGTCGGGGTTCCTTGTCGTGAACACGGTCGGCGACCCGAAGGCCGATCCGAAATCGGCGGCGAACGCGGCGGCGGACGTCAGCGAGGAGCGGCTCATCGAATTCGTCCGCGCCGGCGCGGGTGTGCCGGACCTGGCGGTGAAGATCGACGGCGTTGCGCGGTGGCGCGCGACCTCGGACGTGGCGCACAATTTTCAGGAGGGCCGCATCTTCCTCGCCGGCGATGCCGCGCACCTGATGCCGCCGAACGGCGGGTTCGGCGGCAATACGGGCATCCATGACGCGCACAATCTCGCCTGGAAGCTCGCGATGGTGCTGAACGGCGGTGCAGGGTCGCGGCTCCTGGCGACTTACGAACCGGAGCGGCGGCCGGTCGGCAAGTTCACGGTGGAGCAGGCCTACACCCGCTATGTGACGCGCACCGCGCCCTATCTCGGGGCGAACGACTATCAGCCGCCCGCGCACGATTTCAATATCGAGCTCGGCTATCTCTATCATTCACCTGCCGTCATCGCTGAGAACGGCGTTGATCAGGTGCATCAGGACCCGCGTGAGACGTTCGGCAGGCCGGGCTCGCGTGCGCCGCACGTGTGGCTCGAACGGCGCGGGGAGCGGCTCTCGACTATCGACCTGTTCGGCCGCTCGTTCGTGCTGCTAACCGGACCCGAGGGAGGCGGCTGGTGCGATGCCGCGCGAGATGCGGCGGCCCAGTTCCACGCGCTTCGGCTCGACGCGTTTTGCGTCGGCAGTCAATATGTGCTCGATCCCGAACGCCGCTTCTGCGAAGCGTACGGGCTCTATCCGTCAGGTGCTGCGCTGGTGCGTCCCGATGGCTTCATTGCCTGGCGCGCCCGCTCTATGCACCGCGACCCATTCGGCGAACTCACGCGCGCGCTCGTCGATCTCTTGATGAAGCATTAGGCGGGCATCGGAATTTCGTTGACCTTGTTCGGCACGTGATAGCCGCGCTGGAAGGCGGGGCGCTTGGCGAGCGCCACGTACCAGCGCCGCACGTTCGGATATTGATTGAGATCGATGGTCTGCCACTCGTAGCGAGAGATCCACGGCCAGATCGCGATGTCGGCGACTGAGTAGGTGTCGGCGACGAACTCGCGGCCGGCGAGGCGCTTGTCGAGCACGTCGTAGATGCGGTGCGCCTCTTCCAGGAAGCGCGTCTCGGCATAGGGCGCCTTGCCCTTATTGTATTTCACGAAGTGGTGGACTTGGCCGAGGATCGGACCGACGCCGCCCATTTGCCACATCAGCCATTCGACCACGCGGTAGCGCGCCTCGAGCTCCTTCGGCATGAGCTTGCCGGTCTTTTCGGCGAGATAGAGCAGGATCGCGCCCGACTCCATCAGCGACATTCCGTTGTCGCGGTCGATGATCGCCGGAATCTTGTTGTTCGGACTGATCTTGAGGAATTCCGGTGTGAACTGATCTTCCGCATTGATGTTCACGGGATGGGAATTATAGGGCAGGCCGAACTCTTCAAGGGCGATCGAAACCTTGCGGCCATTCGGGGTGTTCCAGGTGTAAAGGTCGATCACGATTGATTTCCTGTGCGGGTGGGGCGGGCCGTCGCGGAGCGGGGTTTCGATGTAAAGCGATATTGCGCGAGGCGATGTGTAGACGCTCGATAGGTGGGCGTCGATCAGCATTTGGCCGTCGTGGCCGGCACGGGTCTTCGCGCCGTCGGCGTGTCTATTGTGCACCGGAACGCGCATTGGCGCTCGTGATTGGCGATCGTCCGATTTGCAACTGTAAGCCTTCGAGTGACCGTCGATCGAATCAGTGGTTGTGCGCCGTTGGACAAATTGTTCGTTAACGTTCGGCCGGTAAGCGTGTAGGGCTTGCCCCGTCGATCGAATCCGGTCCCCCGTGAAGCAATCCCGCAAAATCACGCGACGCCTCGCCGACGTGGCGCTGATTTCATGCGTCGCGCTCGGCAGCTTCCTCGTCACGGCGTACGCAGCGCTTGCACCGCGTGATCCGGAGTCCGGGATCGCGGTGATATTTTCGCCATGGACAAGCGAACGCGAGGTGTTCGTGCGATCGGTCGGAGCGGGCGCGCGGTTCGTCCGCTTCGGCGGCTATTCATTTATCGCCGTGGTCATCCCTGAGACGCCAGACTATGCGTCGCGCGTTCGCGAGAATGGTGCGTTGATGGTGGCCGACCCGAAGGCACTGGCCGCGTGCCTGGGCAGTTCCATACTCGGACAACTGCAATGACGAGCCTCGAGACGTTCCAGCGCACGGTTGCCGGCGCATTGACTGCCCTGGGCTTCGTGCATCTTCCCATTCTTGCTGTGGTCGCGTGGCTGCTCGATCGGGACGTCGTCGGAAACACGCTGACGGCGGTTGCACTTGCCCTCTTGCCGGCCGCACTCTTGTGGATGCGGCGCCCGATCACGACGGTTGCTTTTGCGTTGGCCGTTTCGCTGGTCGGTCAGACCTCGATCCTCGTCTATATCTTCAGCGGCCATCCGTGGCAGGTCGAGATGCATTTTTACTACTTTGCGGTTCTCGCCATGCTTTCCGGCTTCTGCGAATGGCGCGTGCTTGTGCTCGCGGCGGCGCTTATCAGCCTGCATCACTTGAGCCTCGACTCGTTTCTTCCGGCGGCGGTCTATCCGGGCGGCAGCAATTTTTTTCGAGTTGCCGTGCATGCGATTATCGTCACTGTTGAGACAATCATGCTGATTGGAATCGGCTATACAATTCGGCGAGCATTCGCCGAGGCAGAGGACGCGCGGCGGCAGGCAATCGCATCGGCGGCGCAATTGGAGCGTGTCGGTGAAGGCCGGGAAAAGGATCTCAGTCAGACTTCGAAGCGTGCGGAGCAGGTGAGCGGCTTGCTCGATCGCTTCAAGCGCGAGATGTCGGAATCGACAGAAGCATTGCACACCGCAGCCAATACGTTGCGGACGAACGCCGACGTGCTCGGCGCCGCCGCCGCGCAGACCAATACGCAGTCGCTGACCGCGGCTGCCGCCTCCGGGGATACTGCGGGGAAGGTGAACTCGGCGGCCGAGGCGGGGGTTGCGCTGGCACGATCGATCGCGGAGGTAGGCGCCAATGCCGCGGCATCCTCTCGGCTCGCGGCGAGTGCAGTGGACGAGGCGGAAACCACCAACTCGACGATCGACGAAATGGCGGCGGTTGCTTCCGAAATCGAAAACGTGACCGGCCTGATCAGCGCCATTGCCGCGCAGACGAATCTACTGGCGCTCAATGCCACGATCGAGGCGGCGCGGGCGGGTGAGGCCGGTCGCGGTTTTGCGGTCGTCGCACAGGAGGTCAAGGCGCTGGCCACCCAAACGGCGATTGCCACGCAGACAATCGCGTCCCGGATCGCGGCGATGCAAGGCGCGACCGCACGATCGGTCAACGCAATTCAGGCCATCGTGAAGACGATACGCGAGCTCAACCAGTTTTCCGCGCGCATTGCCGGGGCGGTCGAGGAGCAGGTCGTGGCCGCGCGGAGCATCGCGGGCAACGTAAATCAGGCTGCGGGTGGCGTCGGGCTTGTCACCGGTGCGATCGGCGAGATCGAGCAAATCGCCAACAAGACCGCCGTGGCGGCGGAGGGACTGATGCGGGCGGCGGCGGAAATGACAAGTCAAACAAGCAATATTCGCGACCGCATGTATGTATTCACGGACGAAATTCGCGCCAACCAGATTTAGCCGATCTAAATCGGCGGACATTCGTGCAAGTGTCGGCCTTACGGCTCGCTCACTGATAGCATTCGATAAAGCTAGCTCTTCGGCGGAATCACGAGCTGCGTCTGCGTCACCACGGCCGCGAGCCTGCCGTCATCGCGGGTGATCTTGGTCTGCCACACCATCGTGGTGCGGCCGCGGTGCAGGGCGGTGCACTCGCCGCGCGCGGTATTGCCGACAGGGATCGCCGCGAGAAAATTGGTCTTGCTCTCGATCGTGGTGGTGGTCGAGCCTTTGGGAAGGCCGATCAGCGTGGACATACCGCCGAGCGTGTCGGCGAGCGTCATGATCGCACCGCCGTGTAGTGCGCCGAAGCGATTGGAGTTCTCTTCGGTTGCCACGAGTTCGCCGTTGGCGCCTTCCGGCGTCAGATGAGTGATCTTCATGCCGATGAAGTCGGCAAAGGGTGGCTGCGGATGTTCGCTCATGGAGGGTCCTGAAGAACCTAGAAAAGCACGACGCTGCGGATCGACTGGCCCGCGTGCATCAGATCGAATGCCTTGTTGATGTCTTGGAGCGGCATCGCGTGGGTGATCATCGGGTCGATCTCGATCTTCTTGTCCATGTACCAGTCGACGATCTTCGGCACGTCGGTGCGGCCTCTGGCACCGCCGAAAGCGGTGCCCTTCCACACGCGGCCGGTGACGAGCTGGAAGGGGCGGGTGCGTATTTCCGCGCCCGCGGGCGCCACGCCGATGATGATGCTCTCGCCCCAGCCGCGATGGCAGGATTCAAGCGCCGCGCGCATGACGTCCACGTTGCCGGTGCAGTCGAACGTGTAATCCGCGCCGCCGATCTGGTCCTGCGGCGTCTTCGTGAGATTGACCAAATAGGGAACAAGATCGCCGCCCACTTCCTTCGGATTGACGAAGTGAGTCATTCCAAAGCGTTCGCCCCATTTCTTCCTGTCGGGATTCAAGTCGACGCCGATGATCATGTCGGCGCTCGCGAGGCGCAGGCCCTGGATGACGTTGAAGCCGATGCCGCCGAGGCCGAACACGATCGCCTTGGCGCCGGGCTGCACTTTCGCGGTATTGAGCACCGCGCCAATGCCGGTGGTGACGCCGCAGCCGATGTAGCAAATCTTGTCGAAGGGCGCGTCCTCGCGCACTTTGGCGACGGCGATCTCCGGCAGCACCGTGAAATTCGCGAAGGTTGACGTGCCCATGTAATGGTGCAGCTTCTTGCCATCGAGGGAGAAGCGCGAGGTGCCGTCGGGCATGACGCCGGCGCCTTGCGTCGCGCGGATCGCGGTGCAGAGGTTCGTTTTGCGCGAGAGGCAGGAAGGGCACTGGCGGCATTCGGGCGTGTAAAGCGGGATCACGTGGTCGCCCTTCTTGAGCGAAGTCACGCCGGGTCCGGTCTCGACGACGATGCCCGCGCCCTCGTGGCCGAGGATCGCGGGGAAGAGTCCCTCGGGGTCGGCGCCGGAGAGCGTGAATTCGTCGGTGTGGCAGATGCCCGTGGCCTTGATCTCGACCATGACCTCGCCGGCCTCGGGGCCGTCGAGCTTCACGGTCGTAACTTCCAGCGGCTTGCCCGCCGCGAATGCGACCGCCGCGCGAACTTCCATTTTGGCGCTTCCTCCGTAGCTATCGCGCAACGCTCATAGCTTGGCGGCGCCAAGGAGGCGAGGGCCAATCCGTTCACAGCAGCGCGGTCGCCAGTAACAACAGGCAAGCGGCAAGACCGAGATACGGCACCCAGCGCGGGGCGGCGAAGCCGTGGGCCGGCGCGGCGCTCCGCTGCAAGCGGATCAGCGCCAGATTCACCAGCGCGAATACGACGAGCGTCGCCACCGACGTCCACTCGGCCAGCTTCTCGATCGGCAGACTGATCGCCAGCAGCGAAACCAGCACGGCAACCAATACGGTGGCGATCAAAGGGGTCGCCGTGCACGGATGAACCCGACCCAGCATCGGCGGCAGATCACCTTGACTCGCCATCCCATAGATCACCCGCGGTCCTGGTTCATTGCCGGGGTCGAGATGCTCGGCCTGGGCACGATCGCGAGTGCGGTTGCGTATTCGGTCGGCGCGCTTGCCGCAAAGCTTGTGGGATAGAGCGTCAGCGCTTTGCGAGCCAGTCGGCGGCGAGCGCGAGGTCCGGCTGGGTGAGATTGTGACCCGCGGGCAGCACTTCGTATTGCAGATCGGCGCCTGCGTTCCTGAGCAGTTTTGCAAGTTTGTCGCGCTGCGCGGCCGTGACGATGGGATCGACCGCGCCGGAGAGCATCAGGACCGGCTTGCCATCGAGCTTCGCAATATTCGCCGGATCGAAGGGCAGCATCGCGCGCATCAGCATCGCGCCGGCAAGCGCTTCCGGATGATCGAGGAGGAGCGACCAGGCAATGTTGGCGCCGTTTGAGAAGCCGACGGCAATCGGCTTTGCCAGCTCGTACGCCCCGCGCGCCTTGGCGACGAAATCGGCAAGCTCGTCGGTGCGCGCCCTTAGGTCTTCGACGTCAAACACGCCCTCGGCCACGCGGCGGAAGAAGCGCGGCATGCCGTGCTCGCTCACCTTGCCGCGCGGAGAGAGGAGGGCGGCGCCGGGCGAAAGCTGCGCGCCGAGCGGAACAAGGTCGTTCTCGTCCGCGCCCGTCCCGTGCAGGAGCAAGAGCGGTGTGCGGTTCGGGTCCTCCGCGGGGACGAAGCGGTGGACGAAGCCGAGGTCGTGTCCCGACGTAGCCATCAACACATTGTCATTGCCGGGCGCCTGTCCTCGGGCTTGACCCGAGGATGACCCGGCATGCCATCTGCTTGCGAGCGTCTCGTGCTGGTGAAGATGGACCCCCGGGGGATCCCCGGGTTTAACCCGGGGACGGGGGTGACGCCCGAGTCAGTCGCGTGCAATCGGAAATCAGCGCGGTTGCGGCACGATGCGGATATAGGGCTTGGGCGATTTCCAGCCCTGCGGATAGGTCTTCTTCGCGTCGTCGTCGGACACGGAGCCGGCGATGATCACGTCGTCGCCGTGCTTCCAGTTCACGGGCGTCGCGACCTTGTGCTTCGCGGTGAGCTGGAGGCTGTCGATCACGCGCAGCACCTCATCGAAGTTGCGGCCGGTGGTCATCGGATAGACCAGCACGAGCTTGATCTTCTTGTCGGGGCCGATGACGAAGACGTTGCGGACGGTCTGGTTGTCGGCCGCGGTGCGTCCCTCGGAAGTATTGCCGGCGCTGGCGGGCAACATTCCGTACGCCTTGGAAATCTTCAGATCGGGGTCGCCGATCATCGGATAGTTCGGCGCGTGCCCTTGCGTCTCCTTGATGTCGTTCGCCCAACGCGAATGGTTGTCGACCGGGTCGACGGACAGGCCGATGACCTTGACGTTGCGCTTGTCGAACTCGGGCTTGATGCGGGCCATGTAGCCGAGCTCGGTGGTGCAGACCGGCGTGAAGTCCTTGGGGTGCGAAAACAGCACGGCCCATTTGTCGCCGATCCAATCGTGAAATTTGATCTTGCCTTCGGTGGTCTGCGCCTCGAAATCCGGGGCGGTTTCGCCGATCTGGAGCGCCATTGCCATCTCCCTAAGTGCTGAGCCCGCAGCGCGGGCAATCCTTTGTCGAGCACTCTAGGCCTTTTCATAAAAAGTTCCAGACCTCGACTTAATATTCGTTGGTCATGCAAAATCTTGCGCCGGGACGACGCCCTCTGAAATCAGGCCGTGCTAAGGCAGATTGGTCTACGCGCTCAGACGAAGAGGATCCCGGTTCGATACCGGGTCGCCGAGCTTCGAGTCATAGATCACGGTGCGATTTCGACCATACAATTTCGCGGCGTACATCGCCGTATCGACGTCCTTAAACAGTCTGTCGACGCTGCCGTGATCCTCGGTCAGGCCCGCGACGCCGAGGCTCGCGGTCGCATTGATGTTGCCCGCCGGCACGCGGATGACTGACGCGGCCAGTGCATTTCGGAGGCGCTCGGCCACGTCGAATGCGTCGTTGACCGGCGTCTCCGGCAGCATGATCATGAATTCTTCGCCGCCAGGCCGGCCCACATAGTCCGATGCGCGCAACGTTGCCTTGCACAACGAGACGAGATGCTGGAGCACGAGATCGCCGGTGCCGTGACCGTAGGAGTCGTTGATCGACTTGAACCGGTCCATGTCGATCAGGATGCAGCTGAGCGGCCGCCGGTGACGCTGCGCGCTCGCGAAATCGCGATTGGCTTCCTCAAGGAAATGCCGCCGGCTCATCGCGCCGGTGAGACTGTCGGTCGCGGCGACCAGTCGGAGTTCGAGTTCGTCTACGACGAGTCGGGCCAGATCCTTGAGCAGATCGATTTGTTCCGGCGTCAGCGTCCGCACCTTGGTGTCCAGCGTGCAGAGCGAGCCGAGATTGTGACCTTCGCGCGTGCGCAATGGCACGCCGATATAGAAACGGATGCCCGGTTCTCCGCTCACCACCGGATTGTCGGCGAAGAGAGGATCAGCGCTGGCGTCGGTGACGATGAATGGTTCGGTGTGCTGGATGGTATGTGTGCAAAACGAACCGTCGCGAGGCGACTCCGGCACGGGGACATTCTGCCTCGACTTGAACCAGATGCGGTCCTTGTCGACGAGCGAGACCATTGCGATCGGCATTTGAAGGACGGTCTTGGCGAGACGCGTGATGCGGTCGAACGCCTCCTCCTGCGCGGAGTCCAGTACGTCGTACTTGTAGAGAGCTTGGATTCGCGCGCTTTCGCCGCCGGGGTTACATTTGATCATCGACTCTGGCCTCCTGCCTAGCGCACGCAATCAGACCGAGGTCATGCGTTCGATATTGCGCAGCAAGGCGACGCGGTACTGACCGAAAATCTCCAATACGTGGCGGTCGATTTCCTGTTCCGCGATGCCGAGCTTGTGCAGGGTCGCGGCCAATTTCGTGAGATCCTCGTAGTGGTCACGAACTCGCTCGCGGACGGCGGGCGCGAGCGCGATCTCATCCAGTTCACGCTTGATCCCGTCGAGCGCATGCGGACTTTTGGACCCGAGAACTGCGCTCATGGACGTTGGCCGGAGCCCCATTGGCCGCCGCACAGAACGGCGGCGCTTCGAGTGCAGTTGTGCGCCGGATAACGCCATGTGCGGTTAACGGTACCGCGATATCGGCTACTTCGAAGTGCAAAGGGCAGCGGGTGGTTAGCGGAGTCTTAGTCGGTTCGCGCTCAATCGACCGATCGCGCGCGACCGGCTCGGACGCCGAAAAAAGAGAGAGATAGGCGGTATCGGGCCCCTATTCGAGCGCCGGCAAGGTCGCCTCGATCTGGCTGCGCTGCTGTTCGTACCAGGGCGGCAACTTCACGTGTTCACCGAGCGTCTCCTTCGGCTCGTCCACGGTGAATCCCGGATCGTCGGTGGCAATCTCGAACAGGATCCCGTTCGGCTCGCGAAAATAGACCGAGCGGAAATAGTGGCGGGGAACCTGGTCGGTCGCGTGCAGGCCGAGCGCAAGCGCGCGCTTGCGCATTTCCATTTCCTGCTCGTCGCCGGAAGCGCGAAAGGCGACGTGATGCACGGTGCCCACGCCTTGGCTCGCGCGCGCCGCACCCGGCGTCACGCGGAGATCGACGACAGTGCCGATCGGCGCGCCCTTGGAGACGAAACGGTGGCGATTGCCATCGTTGCCGGCGGGCTCGAAACCGAAAACCTCGCCGAGCACGCGGCCGGTGGATGCCGGGTTCGGGACTTCCAGCGTGACGCCGTGGAAGCCGCGGATTGCGTGATCGGCGGGCACGTCGCCGTTGGACCAGCCGGGAATCTTGCCTGCTTCCTTGGTGGCGACAAGCTCGAGCTTCTGGCCGTCGGGATCGGAGAAGGAAATCACCTTCTCGCCAAAGCGTGTCGGCGCGTCCTTGGCGCAATTCCCTTCTGGCTGAGTCGCTTGCGCCAGAAATCTAAAGCGGTTTCGGGGATCTTAAAGCCGATCTCCTGGGCTTCGCCGGAGCCGTGACGGCCGGGCGCGAGCTGCTCCCAGACGAAGAAGGTCAGCGCCGTTCCGGGCGCGCCGAGCTCGTCGCCGTAATAGAGGTGCCAAGTGGTGGGATCGTCGAAATTGACGGTGCGCTTCACCAGACGAAGTCCCAATGCGTCCCGATAAAATGCCACGTGCCGCTTCGGCTCTCCGGCAATGGCGGTGATGTGGTGAATGCCGGCGCTTTTGGACATGAAAAATTCCCGTCACCCCGATTATTTTTTCCTAATCGCAGGTAGGGGTGTTGCCGGAAAACCGCAAGGTGCGGGCATTGCGCGCGGTGCGGGGCCGCCATTAGCAAGTTGGTAACCATAGACGCCGCACGCTCGTCCCCGGGAAAAAGGGGATCGGGCGGACATGGGCGCCTCCAAGTCGCAGTCATTCGCCTTGGCCTTCGTGCAGGGCAGGAACATCAACGCCGCGGACGTGATCGCGCTCCTACGCGAGGTATATGCGGACGGAATCGGCACACGCGACGAAGCCGAGGAATTGATCGCGTTCGATCACTCGCTCGCCAGCGCGACGCCCGGCTGGCGTGATTTTTTTGCGGCCACCGTCGCCGATCATGTACTGCAGCGGCAAGAGCCGGCAGGGTTTGTCGACAAGGGCAAGGCTGAATGGCTCGTCGGCGCGCTTGCGCACGGCCGGCGCATCGCGACCGTGGGCGGCTTCGCCGCGGTCCTGCGTCTGATCGAGATCGCGCCGGAAACACCGCCGGTGCTCGCGGCCTATGCGATCGACCAATTGCGTGTGGCCGTGATCGCCGGCGAGGGGCCCGCGATCGGCAAACGCGCGCATTACAGCCGGATGATCGATGGCGAGGACGTGGCCTTGCTCGCGCGCATTCTGGTGGCGGCGGGCGGCGACGCCGGGCACGCGGTGAGCCGCGCCGAGGCCGAGGCTCTGTTCGATCTGCACGACGCGGTGGCGGGCGGCGCCAGCGATCCCGCGTTCGACGATCTGTTTTTCAAGGCGATCGCCAATCATCTGATGTCGGCGCTGAGCGTCAAAGTGGCGCCGCGCCGCGACATGCTGGCGCCGGGTGCGACGATTGCCGAGCGTTTGCCGGCCGATGCGCGGCTCGATGCGGATCAGACGGCCTGGCTCGCGAGCCGCATTATGCGAGACGGGCGGCCGACCGCCGCGGAGTATTCGCTGCTGCGCCTGTTCTCGGGCGAGCCGGGCGATATCGATCCAACGCTGCGCCGGTTCCTCGATCGGGCGGCGTGAGCGCAGACTCCATGCGGGCGCCCCTCATCTTCATCGCAGCGACGGTGCTCGCGTTGATCGCGCCGCGCGCGGCCGCTGCTGCGACCTGTGAGGTCTATCGGCAGCCGCTCCCGTTCGCGACCGATACCGACGTTGAGATGATCGTGCTTACCGGTAAAGATTGCCGCGTCCGTTTCGCGGACGACGAAATCTTTGAGATCGCGAGTAATGAAGTCACCGCACGGCCGCGCTATGGCGGCGTGCGTGCGCAGGGAAACGCGACGGCCTATTATCGTTCCAATCCCGGCTTCAAGGGACGCGACCGTTTCACTTTCACCCTGTGCGGCACCGACGACGGCAAGGCGGGCTGCACCAACGTCCGGGTGAGAGTGCTCGTCCGCTAGCGGGGGGCACTTTCGCCGGCCGCCCGGTGCCGGTAAGAAAGTAGCGGTACACCGGGAGCCACCGTGGAAATCGAACTCCTGCAACGTCTCGCGGTCGCCGGGGGAATCGGCCTCCTGGTCGGCGTCGAGCGTGGCTGGCGCGAACGCAAGGCGGGCGCGGGCATGCGCACGGCCGGCATCCGCACGTTCACGCTCACGGGCATACTCGGCGGGGTGTTCGGCGCGATCGCCAAGGCGCTCGCGGATCCGGTCGCGGCCGCGATCATCTTGAGCGCCGGGTTGCTTGCCTTCAGCGCGATATTCGCCACGTTCCGGCTGCGCGAGCTTCAGCACGACAAGACCTTCGGCGCCACAACCGTGGTCGCCGCCATGGCCACGTTCGCGCTCGGCGCCTATGCGCTGATCGGCGACATGATTCTGGCGGCCGCCGGCGGCGTGGCTGTGGTGGTCGTGCTCGCCGTGCGCGAGGCGCTGCACCACTGGCTTCAGCGCATCACTTGGCGCGAACTGCGGGCGGCGATCGTGCTCGCGGCGATGACGTTTCTCGCGTTGCCGATCATTCCGGACGAGAGCTACGGACCGTTCGGGGGAATCAATTTCCGCCAGGTCTGGCTGCTCGCCGTGGTGCTCGCGGCCGTGTCATTCGTCGGCTACGCCGCCGTGAAGCGGTTCGGCGCGGGGCAGGGACTCCTGCTCGCCGCGGCGGCGGGCGGCCTCGTGTCCTCGACCGCCGTCAACGTGACCGCGGCGCGGCGCGCGGCCAAGGGAGAGGCGGAAGTGAATTTGCTTGCCGCGAGTTCGACGCTCGCGACGGGCGTCGCGCTCCTGCGCACGCTTGCGATCGTGGCCGTACTCAATGCGGCGGTCGCAATCTATACAATGGGACCTCTCTTGCTCGGAGCGCTTGCGGCGTTCGGCATGACCTTCCTGCTGGCAAAAGGCGACCTTCAGGCCAGGTCGAAGTCCGCGCTCAAGCTGCGTAATCCATTTTCGTTGCGCGAGACGCTTGCGCTCGCGGCCATGCTCGCGGCCGTGAAATTCATAACCGGTGCGGCGACGGAGTATTTCGGCTCGGCCGGCGCGCTGCTCGCGGCGTTGGTCGGCGGTCTCGCCGATACGGATTCGATTACCTATTCCATGGCCGAGCTCGGCCGCGGCGCGCTTGAGCCCGCACTCGCGGCGCTCGGCGTGCTGCTCGCGGTCGTTTCCAACACCGCCTTCAAGCTCGGATCAGGCTTCGCCCTGGGCGGGCGTGCATTCGCGCTGCGGCTAGCAGCAGGCCTTGGAATTCCGATGTTGGCGGGCGCGGCGATTGCGCTGTTCCTGTCGGTCTGGCACGGCAATTGACTTTCCGGAACGCGGACCCGCAAATCCGCTACCGCGTCATCCGAGCCGGGGCATGTTTCGAAAAATTCTGATCGCCAATCGCGGCGAGATCGCCTGCCGCGTGATCAAGACCGCGCGGCGCATGGGGATCGCGACGGTCGCGGTCTATTCGGAGGCCGACGCGAACGCGCAGCACGTCCGGGCAGCGGACGAGGCGGTGGCGATCGGGCCTGCGCCGGCGGCGCAGTCGTATCTGTCGATCGAAAGGATCGTCGCGGCCTGCAAGCAGACCGGCGCGGAGGCCGTGCATCCGGGCTACGGGTTTCTCTCCGAACGCGCGGAATTCGCGCGGGCGCTGGAGCAGACCGGGATCGTTTTCATCGGCCCGAACGCGCACGCGATCGAGGTCATGGGCGACAAGATCGAGTCGAAGAAGTTCGCTGCTGCAGCCAGGGTCTCGAGCGTGCCCGGCTTTCTCGGCGTGATCGAGGACGAGAAGCATGCGGTGAAGATCGCGGACGAGATCGGCTATCCGGTGATGATCAAGGCCTCGGCCGGCGGCGGCGGCAAGGGCATGCGCATCGCCACGCGCGCGGCCGAGGTCGCGGAAGGATTTGCGCGCGCGCGGTCGGAGGCGAAGTCGTCGTTCGGCGACGAGCGGGTGTTCGTCGAGAAATTCATTGAGAACCCGCGCCATATTGAAATCCAGGTGCTTGGCGACAAGCATGGCAACGTGATCCACCTGAACGAGCGCGAATGCTCGATCCAGCGGCGCAATCAGAAGGTGATCGAGGAATCGCCGTCGCCGCTCTTGGACGAGAAGTCGCGCGCGGCCATGGGCGCGCAGGCGGTCGCGCTGGCGAAAGCCGTCAATTATGATTCCGCGGGCACGGTGGAGTTCGTGGCCGGACAGGACAAGAGCTTCTTTTTCCTCGAGATGAACACGCGGCTGCAGGTCGAGCACCCGGTAACCGAACTCGTCTGCGACATCGATCTCGTGGAACAAATGATCCGGGCGGCGGCCGGCGAAAAACTCACATTCAAACAAGCGGACGTGCGCCCGAAGGGGTGGGCTATGGAGAGCCGCATCTATGCGGAGGATCCCTATCGCGGATTTTTGCCGTCGATCGGCCGGCTCGTGCGCTATCGGCCGCCGAAGGAAGGCGCGCGGGGCGACGTCACCGTACGCGTCGACACGGGCGTCGAAGAAGGCGGCGAGATTTCGCTGCACTACGACCCGATGATCGCGAAGCTCGTGACGCACGCGCCGGATCGGGCGAGCGCGATCATTGCCATGGCGGACGCGCTCGATGGGTTCGCGATCGAGGGTGTCGAGCACAACATGCCGTTTCTTGCTGCGGTGATGCAGAGCGCCCGCTTCCGCGTGGGGAAGCTCTCGACCGGCTTTATCGCGGAGGAATTTCCCGATGGCTTCCGCGGAATCAAACCGGAGGGCGAGATGCTGCTCGTGCTTGCCGCGGTCGCGAGCGCGCTCGATCACACATACGGCGAGCGCAAACGGCGCATTTCCGGACAGCTCACCGGCCGGCCGGTGACGCGCGAGAAGAACCGCATGGTACGGGTCGGCGCGGCCGAGGTGCGTCTCGAAGTGATGCGGCAGGAAGAAGCGATCGCCGTGCGCTTCGACAAGTCCGTCGACGCGAAGCGCCGCACGATGGTCTTGCAATCGCTCTGGAAGCCGGGCGATCCGGTATGGCAAGGGCTCGTGGACGGCACGGAGATCGCCGTGCACGTGCGCGCGCTGCCGAATGGATTTTTGCTCAGCTTCCGCGGTGCGCGGGAGAAGGCTTACGTCTATACCGGGCGGGAGGCGGCGCTAGCGCGGCTCATGCCGGCGCGCCCGGCCGCCGGCGCGGGAAAAATCGTGCGCAGTCCGATGCCCGGGCTCGTGCTTTCGGTCACCGTCTCTGCGGGGCAGGAGGTCAAGACCGGCGATACGCTTGCGGTCGTCGAGGCGATGAAGATGGAAAACGTGCTGCGCGCCGAGCGCGACGGCAAGGTGAAGGCGATCCGGGTGAAGCCGGGGGACAGCGTTGCCGTGGACGCGGCGATCTTGGAGTTTGAGTAATCTTCCCTCCCCTGAAGGGGAGGGATTGGAGATCACCCATGCGCCACTATTTCGCCTATGGCTCCAACATGGACCGCGCGCACATGGCGCAGCTGTGCCCGCAAGCGGAGGCGCTCGGCCCGGCGCGGCTCGACAATCACCGCTTCTTCATCGCGCATGGCGGCTATGGTTCGATCGCGCCCAAGCGTGGTGCCGCGGTGCACGGCGTCCTGTGGCGCATCACGGCGCGCGACCGCGTCGCGCTCGACGCCTATGAGCAGATCGGCGGCGGGCTCTATCAGCATGCGACGCTGCCGGTGCATGTCGGAGACAAGCTTCTGCGCGCACTCGTCTATGTCGCGAACGACGCGCGGCCGGCGCGGCCGAGCGCGAAATACTGCGAGTTCGTCCTTGCGGCGGCGCGCCACTGGAACTTTCCGGATGACTATGCGCGGGCGCTGGAACGCGAGATGATGAGTGCGCCATGAGCACACAGGACCGCGCTGTCCGCTTGTTGATCACAGGTCGTGTGCAGGGCATCGGATTCCGCGCGTTCGTGGAGTACGAGGCCACGCGGCGCAGCCTGCGTGGGTGGGTGCGGAACCGGCGGGACGGCGCGGTCGAAGCGACCATCGCCGGGCCGGCAGCAGCCGTCGAAGCCGTGATCGATGCCTGCCGGCGCGGCCCGCCCGCCGCGCGCGTCGATTTTGTCGACGTGCGGGAGGAAGAGCAGACCGCGCTGGAAAAGCTCCTGCCGGGTGAGGACTTTTCGGTGCTGCGGACGGAATAGGTCGCGGCTGCGCGCAGCGGCGTCAGGCTCCGACCTTTCCGAACACGCGCTCGAAGCTCGTGCGCAGCGCCGCGTCGACTTCGCCCATCGACGCCTTCAAGCCGAGATCGGCGAGACTGGTGACGCCAAAGCGCGGCTCGGAAACGCCGCAAGCGAGAATGCCCGCGTAGTGCGAGAGATCCGGCGCGACGTTGAGCGAAATGCCGTGCAGCGTGACCCATTTCTTCACGCGCACGCCGATGGCGGCGATCTTGTCCTCGCGGCCTTCGCCCTTGTCGGGGCGCCGCACCCAGACGCCGACGCGATCGTCGCGCCGCTCGCCGGTCACGCCGAACTCCGCGAGCGTGCGGATGATCCATTCCTCGAGGCCGGCCACGTAGCGGCGCAGATCGGGGCCGCGCCGGCGCAGATCGAGCATCGCGTAGGCCACGCGCTGGCCCGGACCATGATAAGTGAGGCGGCCGCCGCGGCCGGTTTCGAACAGAGGAAAACGCCCGGTCCCGGCGAGATCTTCGGCGCGCGTACCGGTGCCGCTCGTGAACAGCGGTGGATGCTCGAGCAGCCAAACCAATTCGCGCGCCTCGCCCGCGATGATCGCGGCAACGCGCGCGTCCATCTCGGCGAGCGCCTCGAAGTAGGGAACAAGGCTCGCGCCCGTGCGCCATTCCACCGGTGCGAGGCCCGCGGGCGCGGGCAGGGGCTCGGCGAGCGTGCGGGCGTTCGACATGGGTCGTCTATACCACGGCGCGACGCTCGCGCGCCGGGCCGCGATCGAGTAAAGCCATTGCGTCACGGGGGAGAATAGAATGGAGCTGGGTCTGGCCGGGCGCACCGCGCTGATCACGGGCGCATCGAAGGGAATCGGCCGCGCCATCGCCGAAGGTCTTGCCGCGGAAGGCTGCCATCTGCATCTCGCGGCGCGCACCAAGGCCGACCTCGAGACCGTGCGCGAGGCGATCGGCGCGCGCTGGAACGTGAACGTCAATGTGCATCCCGCCGATCTCAGCGACGGCGACAATTGCCGCGCGCTCGCCGCAGCGGCCGGCGATCTCGACATTCTCGTCAACAACGCGGGCGCGATCCCAGGCGGCGATCTGCTTGCGATCGAAGAGCCGCGCTGGCGGCAGGCATGGGATCTCAAGGTGTTCGGCTATGTCAACCTCGCGCGCGCCGTCTATCCCGCGATGCAGGCGCGCGGCCGCGGCGGCGTGATCATCAACATCATCGGCCTCGGCGGCGAGCTGCTGAGCGCCAACTACATCGCCGGCTCGGCCGGCAACGCGGCGCTCATGGCGTTCAGCCGCGCGCTCGGCGCGGACAGCTTCGACAGCGGCGTGCGCGTGGTCGGCATCAATCCCGGCATGGTCGCGACCGACCGCATGCGCACGCTACTGGAGACGCGCGCCGAACGGCAATTCGGCGACAAGTCGCGTTGGCGGGAATACATGAAGGAGCTGCCGCAGCAACGCGCCGCGGAGCCGCGCGAAGTTGCCGATGCGGTTGCGTTCCTCGCGTCCGACCGTGCCTCCTATATCAGCGGTACGGTGCTCACGATCGACGGCGGCACCGCGCACCGGCGGGAGCGGTAGGGCCGTTAATCATTCGCTAACCATCTATGTGCTGTTCTGCCCAGGCATTTTGGCAGCCGGGAGGGGAGACCTTGGCGACCATCGACGACGTCGATTGCGATATTTCCGTGGTCCTGGGGTCGACCGCGGTCGCGGTGCACCAGCTGCTGCGCATGGGCCGCGGCGCCATCATCGAACTCGACGCCACCGAAGACGACGAGGTCACGATCCTCGCCAACAACATGCCGGTGGCGAAGGGCAAGGTCACCGTCAACGCCGGCCGGATCGCGGTGTCGATCAGTCGCCTGCTGCCCCGCCCCGCCACGCTTCGCTGAGCAGCCCTTGAGAACAGGGCATTGATTTGTTACATGCGGCGCGCGCGTGGGCGACGGATGCCCGCGCTTGCTTTCA
Organism: Xanthobacteraceae bacterium; assembly: GCA_040901465.1. Lineage (GTDB taxonomy): Bacteria > Pseudomonadota > Alphaproteobacteria > Rhizobiales > Xanthobacteraceae > JAUSIF01. The sequence goes on along the minus strand of JBBDYN010000032.1, from coordinate 85,863 downwards.
GCGGTCGTGGTGGAATTGGTAGACACACTAGCTTGAGGTGCTAGCGGGGCAACCCTTGGAGGTTCGAGTCCTCTCGACCGCACCATTCCAATCGGAACAGGCGAGACCGGCGGCCGCGTGAGCCGCCGCGATCGTTCATGGAGTTTGCCGCGCCACCGGCGCGTTTCGCTGAGTCTCCCAATACTTGCGCCAGCGGCTCACGAACTTGAATTCGGTCGGCGCCAGTTCCAGCGCGGCGACCATCATGTGCTTCTTCTTGTAGGTAGCGGGTTTGTGGGGCGGGGCGGGCGCCGGCTTCCCGGCCACGAGCGGCGCGGCGATCGGCGGCGCGGAACCCGGCGCCGCAACGAGATGCGCGATCCGGTAGCCGCGCGCCTTCAGCTCATTCAGGAGCTTCGGCGGGATCAGGACGGTCGCGGGGCCCATCGCTTGCGGGGGATGGTTCTGCGTGTGACCGGCGACCGTGTGGCCGTCGCGCGCGATCGTCCGCACCAGGGCGGGGAAGGCGTGGGCGTTGCGGCCGATCAAGAAGAAGGTCGACTGCACGCATTCGGCGCGCAGGATGTCCAGCACCTTGTTGGTCATTGGCGGCATCGGGCCGTCGTCGAAGGTGAGCACCACTTCCTTCGGCTCGAGCTTCACCGTCTCCCGATATTGCATGGTCCCGATGCGGCCGAGCGCGGCGGGAAAAAGCCGCGGCGAACACGTGGCGCATGGGTCTGATCCTGCCGTAAGGCGCCGAAGCTCGATTGCGTTCGGTCTGCCATCTGCCTAGAACCAAACCCCCTTTCGATCAACGGGCGCAAATGGCCAACGCTACGAACGAACTGAGCGCTGAAGTTGTCACGCCGAAGCCGCGCCGGCCGCGATTCCGCACCGCCGACGGCGCCGTGGCGCCGCGCTTCGTGGCCGCCATTGTCGCGGCGCTCGGCGCGGGCGACGACGAGCGGCTGCGCATGCTCACCGGCAAGCTGCACGAGGCCGATCTCGGCGACCTGATCGCGGCGCTTGATCCGGCCGAGCGGCCGCGCCTTGTCGCGCTGCTCGGCAAGGATTTCGACTTCACGGCGCTCACCGAAGTCGACGACTCGGTGCGTGAGGAAATCCTCGGCGATCTGTCGGCCGAGACCGTGGCCGAGGGCGTGCGCGAACTCGACTCCGACAACGCTGTCTATCTGCTCAAGAATCTGACGGAAGAAAACCAGGCCGAAATTCTCGACCAGTTGCCGGCGACAGAGCGCACGGCGCTCGAGCGCAGCCTGCGCTATCCGGAAGACAGCGCCGGGCGGCGCATGCAGACCGAGTTCATCGCCGTGCCGCCCGACTGGAAGGTCGGCGACGTGATCGACTACCTGCGCGAGAACCGCGACCTGCCGGATTCCTTCTACGAGCTTTACGTGACGGACCCGGACCGGCGGCTCGTGGGCGCGGTGCGGCTCGATCGGCTGTTGCGCTCGATGCGGCCGGTGCAGGTCGCCGACATTCTGGTCGAGGATCACCAGGTGGTGCGGGCCAACGACGACCAGGAGAGCGCCGCGCGCCAGTTCGAGCGTTACGATCTAGTCTCGGCGCCGGTCGTGGACGAAGACGGGCGACTCGTCGGCGTGCTGACCGCGGACGACGTGCTCGACGTGATCGAGGAAGAGGCGGAAGAGGATTTGCGCGCGCTTTCCGGCGTGCGCCGCGCCGAGGATTTGTCGGACACGGTCCTCGACACAGCAAAGCTGCGGCTGCCGTGGCTCGTGCTCAACCTCGTCACGGCGTTCCTCGCTGCCGGCGTGATCGCGCTGTTCCAGGCGACCATCCAGGAAGTGGTGGCGGTCGCGATCCTGATGCCGGTCAATGCGGCGCTCGGCGGCAACGCGGGCACGCAGGCGCTGGCCGTGGCGGTACGCGCGCTCGCGACCCAGGAGCTGAACCGCTCCAACATGATGCGCGTGGTCCTGCGCGAGGTGATGGTCGGTGTCGTCAACGGCATAGCGCTTGCGGCACTCTCCGGGGCGGCCGCGGGCTTCGCGTTCGGGAGCCTGCGGCTTGGGATTGCGCTCGGCGCCGCCATGGTCCTTTCGGTGATTTTCGGCACGACCGTGGGCATTCTCGTTCCGCTTCTCGTCAGGCAGCTCAAAATCGATCCGGCGATCGCCTCGGGAGTGTTCGTGTTGACGATTACCGACGTGTTCGGGTTCTTCACGTTTCTTGCTCTCGCCACGGTCGCATTCGGCCTGTTGTGAGCCGGCGCACGTCGAGGGCCGGCGCCCACAAGCGCGCGGCTGATTTGCTCAATAGGGTTGACCAATCGCTACTCGACCGAATGCGTGCCCGGTAGAGCGCTACCGAGCAGCCGCCAATTTGGGCGCCGCTCGGTAAAATTGCTTCGCCCGGATTCACGCGGCGTTCACTCTGCCCAGCATTCCACAGAGCGAACTGAGAGCGGATTAATCGGTTGAATCTATGGTCTTGCACCCAAAGGGCGGGAAACCATGCGGAGCCTCGTGAGGCGCCATCGGCTCGGCGATCGGATGATCGCGGTGGTCGGCATGCTGGTAGCAGCGGCCGTCATCGCGCTTTTGGGCTTCTCGGTCCTGGTCGCGAAGCGCGTCGATCAAGAGAGCGCCGTGCGCGAGCTCGACCTCGCACGCAGGCAGCTCGGCGACCTCCACCTCAAGATGAAAGTCGAACTTGCGTCCTTCACCCGCTGGGACGAGTCGGTCGACGTCGCCGAAGGAAGGTTCGATCGCAGCTGGCTTCATCAGCAATTTGGTCTGCGGCTCCACTTCGACCGGGGCCATGATCGCTCCTTCGTGCTCGGGGCGGACGGAACGCCGGTCTATGCCTCCGCCGACGGCTTGATGCACGGCGCCGATCTGTATCGCCGGGTGCGTGCGAAGATCGACCCCATGGTCGAGAGCGTGCGTCGTGCGTACGCGGCCGACCTCGAGGCCAACCTCGGGCGCGGCAACATCGGCGAGTCGCCGTCGCGGCCCAAGTTCGAAATCGGGTTTCGGCGTGTCGAGGACCGTGTGGCGTTGGTCGGCGTCGCGACCATCGTCCCGACCGGCAGCCGATCGCCCGCAGGCGAAAGCAACCCGGCCGTTGCCGTCACAGTTGCGTTTCTCGAACGGGAGCTACTCGCGCAGCTCGCGCGCGAAATCGCCGCCGATCGGGTCTCCGTCAGCGAGGGCATGCTGTCTGCCGGCATGATCGAGGGAGGGCGGGTGGCGGTGGAGATCCCGCTCACGCCGGACGAGAGCAAGGCGTGGCTTGTCTGGGAGCCGAAGGCGCCCGGCGCGACAATGTTGATCCAGCTGCTGCCGGCGCTGTTCGGCGTCGTCGCGCTGCTCGGCGTCATCACGATGGTCGTGCTACTCTACGTCCGCCGCACCACCGAGCGGCTCAATCAAAGCGAGCGTCGCGCGACGGAGCTTGCCTATCACGACCGGCTCACCGGTCTTCCCAATCGCGTCCAATTGCTCGATACGCTCACCGAACGGCTCATCGATACGAACGCCGAACACCGGCTCGCGCTCGTGCTGATCGATCTCGACGATTTCAAGGATATCAATGACACGCTTGGCCATCCCACCGGCGACGAGGTGCTGTTCGCGATCGGCGAGCGGCTGACTACGTTCGCCGCCGAAGGCGGCATGGCGGTGCGCTTCGGCGGCGATGAATTTGCGCTCCTCATTCCGGTCGGACAAAGCAACGAGGAAGTCACCGCGATCTGCCGCCGGGTCTCCGAATGCATGCGCGCCCCGGTGGTTGCCAGCGGACAATTCCTGAGCGTCGGCGCGACGCTCGGTGTCGCCGTGGCTCCAGAGGATGGCTACGAAGCCGAGCAGCTCCTGCGCCGCGCAGATATCGCGCTCTATCGCGCCAAGGCGGAAAACCGCGGCGGCTATCGCATGTTCGATATCGGCTATGAAGAGATCCTGCACAAGCGCAGCGCGATCGAACGCGACTTGTCGCGCGCGCTCGCGAGCGAGGAGCTGGCGCTCAAGTTCCAGCCGCTCTACGCCGCGGACGGCGAGCGCATCGTCGGCGTCGAGGCGCTGGTGCGCTGGAATCATCCGGAGCGGGGTGTGGTGCCGCCGTCAGAGTTCATCCCGATCGCCGAGCACACCGGGCTCGTGGTCGGCATCGACGAATGGGTGTTGCGTCGCGCCTGCGAACATGCCGCGCAGTGGCCGGGGCTTTCGCTCGCGGTGAATCTGTCGCCGTCGAACTTCCGGCAAGGCAACGTGGCCGAGCGGCTTACCCGCGTGCTCGTGGAGACCGGCTTCGATCCGCGCCGCCTCGAGATCGAGATTACGGAAGGCATGCTGCTCGGCGCGACCAGCGAAGTGCTCGGCGAGCTGTCGGAATTGCGTCGCCTCGGCGTGCGCATCGCGCTCGACGATTTCGGCACCGGCTACAGCTCGCTCGGTTACCTGCGCCGCTTCCCCGTGGACAAGCTCAAGATCGACAAATCCTTCGTGCAGAATCTCGGCATCACCGAGGACGCCGCTGCGATCGTGGAGTGCGTGACGCGGCTCGGCCGCGCGCTCGGACTCGCGGTGACCGCCGAAGGGGTGGAAACCGGCGAACAGCATCGGTTCGTACGCGCGGTCGGCTGCCATCAGGTGCAGGGCTACCTGTTCTCGCCGCCGGTCGAGCCCGAACGCGTTACCGAGCTGCTCAAGCAGGACGCGCCAGTGCAGCCGCGCCGCGTCGAATCGCGGGTTGCCGCCGGCTGAGCGCAGCGGTTTCGATCGCAACGCTCGATTGACGTTCGCCCGCCCGGACCTACTCTGGCCGCGTTTGGCCGGAGAGGACGATGGCGGACGAGGAACTCATTCCGCGCGACCCTGAGTGGGAGGCGAAGGTGCGCGCGAGCTTCGCGCGCCAGACCTTCATGGACACGATCGGCGCGCGGCTCGCTTCGGTCGCGCCCGGCCGGTGCGAGATCGAACTCCCTTTTCGCGCCGATCTCTGCCAGCAGCATGGCTTTTTGCATGGCGGCGTGGTGACGGGGATTGCCGCTAACGCCGGAGGCTACGCCGCCTTCACCCTCATGCCGCCGGATACGTCGGTGGTCGGAATCGAATACAAGCTCAATCTGTTCGCCTCGCCCAAGGGCGATCGGCTGATCGCGAAAGGCCGCGTGCTGCGTCCGGGCCGCACGCTGCACGTCGTGCAGGCGGAAATCGAGGCGGAACAGGACGGGGAGTGGCGGTCGGTCGGTCGCATGCTCGCGACCATGATGTGCGCGGAAGGAATCCCCGAACTCGGGCAGGAGGTGCGTACATGAGCGCCTTCAAGCCGCACGATCCGGATTGGGACAAGAAGGTGCGGGAAAGTTTCGCGCGCCAGACCGTGATGGACACGATCGGCGCGAAGATCGCCGCGCTGCGTCCGGGTCATTGCGAGATCGAATTGCCCTATCGGGGCGATCTTTGCCAGCAGCACGGGTTTCTACACGCGGGAATCACGGCCACGATCGCCGACAGCGCAGCAGGCTATGCCGCGTTCTCGCTGATGCCGCCGGGCGCGTCGGTCTTGACCGTGGAGTTCAAGGTCAATCTGATGGCGCCGGCGGCCGGCACGCGGTTCCTCGCGCGCGGTACGGTGGTGAAGCCGGGGCGTACATTGATGGCGGTGGATGCGGAAGTGCTCGCAGAGGACAAAGGCGAGCAGAAGCCGATCGCGCAGATGCTTGCAACGATGATGTGCCTCGAGGGCAAGAGCGACGAACCGGCGGGCGGGTAGGGAAACATGGCGACCAACGCGTGGACAGGACTCGATTTCGGTCTCGGCGAAACCGCCGACATGCTGCGCAACACGGTGCGCGGCTTCTCCGACGATCACATCGCGCCGCGCGCTGACGAGATCGACCGCAGCAACCAGTTCCCGCGCGACCTGTGGCCGGAGATGGGCAAGCTCGGCCTGCACGGCATCACGGTGGAAGAGGAATACGGCGGCTCGGGCCTCGGCTATCTCGAGCACTGCGTCGCCATGGAAGAGGTGAGCCGCGGCTCCGCGTCGGTCGGGCTCTCCTACGGCGCGCACTCGAACCTCTGCGTCAACCAGATCCGCCGCAACGGCAGCGAGGCGCAGAAGAGGAAATATCTGCCGAAGCTCGTTTCGGGCGAGCACGTGGGCGCGCTCGCCATGTCCGAGTCCGGCTCGGGCTCCGACGTCGTCTCGATGAAGACGCGCGCCGAGAGGAAGGGCGACGGCTATGTGCTGAACGGTTCGAAAATGTGGATCACGAACGGGCCGGAGGCGGAGACGCTCGTGGTCTACGCCAAGACCGATCCGGCGGCGGGCCCGCGCGGGATCACGGCGTTCCTGATCGAGAAGGGCATGAAGGGATTTTCCACAGCGCAGAAGCTCGACAAGCTCGGCATGCGCGGCTCCGACACGTGCGAGCTCGTGTTCCAGGATTGCGAGGTGCCGGCCGAAAACGTGCTCGGCAAGGTCGGCGAGGGCGTCAAGGTCCTGATGAGCGGGCTCGACTACGAGCGCGTGGTGCTCGCGGCCGGGCCGCTCGGCATCATGCAGGCGGCGCTCGACGTGGTGCTGCCCTACGTGCACGAGCGCAAGCAGTTCGGCGAGCCGATCGGCTCGTTCCAGCTCGTGCAGGGCAAGCTCGCGGACATGTACGTGCTGATGAACGCGGCGAAGTCCTACGTCTATTCGGTCGCCCGCGCGTGCGACCGCGGCGAGACCACGCGCGAGGATGCGGCGGGCGCGATCCTGTTCGCGGCGGAAGGAGCGACCAAGGTCGCGCTCGATGCGATCCAATTGCTGGGCGGCAACGGCTACATCAACGAGTTTCCGACCGGGCGGCTCCTGCGCGACGCCAAGCTCTACGAGATCGGCGCGGGCACGAGCGAGATCAGGCGCCTTCTGATCGGGCGCGAGATTTTCGGGAAGACGGGGTAACTATTATCATTTGACAGTATCATATGATACTTGACATTATTATGTAGATCGACTTATCCTCGGCAATCGAGCGGAGATTGTTTCGATGACCGCGGCAAAATCGAAATCGCAGAGGATGCGCGAATTGGCGGCTGCGGGCATGTCGCGGGCCGACATCGCGCGGAAACTCGGCGTCCGATATCAATTCGTTCGCAACGTGCTCGAGAAGGATCGGGCTCGCAAGGAGAAGGCGAGCGCCGCCGGAGGATTTTCCGACCGGCCGCAGGCGGAGCTCGGCGATCTGAGCGCCAAGCTCAAGCTCGGGCCTGATGGCCGTATCGTCATCCCCGCGGCGTTTCGCGAGGCGTTGGGTCTGGGCGAACGAGACACGCTGTTCGCGCGAATCGAGAACGGCGAGATACATCTGCTGACGGCAAAGGCTGTCATGCGCCGCGCGAACTCCATCGTGCGCCAGTTCGTGCCCGAAGGCGTCAGCCTCGTCGACGAATTGCTCGAAGATCGGCGTCGCGAGGTGGAGCGCGAGAAGGAGAATGGCTAGATCCGTTCTCGATGCGTCCGCCCTGCTCGCATTCGTCAATGGCGAGACGGGCGCCGAGTTGATCGCCGAACATTTGCCTGACGCCGTCATTTCTTCGGTGAATTTCTCGGAGGCCATCGCCAAGTTCGTCAGCCGCAGTCTGTCGCTCGACGACGCCGTTCGTTTGATCGGTCTTGCCGATGTGCCGGTGATCACATTCGATCGTTCACTCGCCGAAGCAGCCGCGGGGTTGATCACTCAAACGAAGCAACGCGGACTGTCATTTGCCGATCGCGCATGCCTTGCGCTCGCGGCGCGCGAGAATGTTCGTGCATTCACCGCCGACAGGGCCTGGGCAGGGTTATCGGTCGGTGTGGAAATCACGGTCATTCGTTAGCTGCTGGCTCTCTGAGCCCAAGAACTCGCTGGAGTGCGGGCTTGCGTGGAAACTTCAGCCCAGATATTTCCTCAGCGGTTCCCAATAGCGCGCGTTCCAGCCAGTCTGGAGATGATCCTTGTGGCCGTCGGGAATGCCGGTGTGGTCGAGGATGAGGCGTGTGCCCGAGCCTTCCTTCACGAGCTCGAAGCGCACGATCGAATAGACGCCGTCCGCCCAATCCCTGAAGTGCCAGACCTGCACGATGCGCTTGTTGGGCACGAGTTCGATGTTGCGCCCCGACACGTGGCCGCCGTGTGCGAAAAATGGGCCGCCGATGTCGCGGCTGATCTCCGCCCCGCCATTGGCGGTGAACTCGGCGTGCTGCCTCGAGTCCATAAGCGCTTCGTAGATGCGCTCCGGCGGCGCGTCGAAGGTTATTTCCTGATGGATCGACGGCATTGGCGTCTCCCCTTCGTCCTTGATTATTAAACCGATTGGTTTAATAATCGCGCGGTAGAGAAAGATGTCAAGCGCGCCTGCACCGCGGCTATCGGCCGAGCGGCTCGACCGCGTGTTTCACGCGCTCGCCGACCGCACGCGGCGTGCGTTGCTCGCCCGGCTCGCGCGCGGACCGGCGGCGATCGGCGAACTCGCCCGGCCGTTCGACATGTCGCTGCCGGCGGTCTCGAAGCATCTGCGCGTGCTCGAAGCCGCGCGGCTCGTCGAGCGCAGGATCGACGGACGCGTTCACCGCTGCGCGCTGGACGCATCGCCCCTGCGCGACGCCGACGCGTGGCTCGCGTACTACCGCGAATTCTGGGACGAGACGCTCGCCGCGCTCGAACGGCATTTCCGTGGTGAGAGCCGCGCGCGGGGGAAGCGGGGGCGCTGAATGTTGAGCCTCGTCGCGCGCCGCATGATTCCCGCCACGCCGGATCAGGTCTTCCGAGCCTGGACGGACGCGGGCGAGCTGCAGAAATGGTTCGGGCCGAAGGGCGTCTCCTGCATCGGCGCCGAGGTCGACCTGCGCGTGGGCGGGCGCTACCGGATCGGCAACCAGTTCACCGACGGCCGCGTCGTGTGGATCGCGGGCGAGTTCGAGCGCATCGAGCGGCCGCGCGAGCTCGTCTACACGTGGAACATCGAGCCGGACTTCGCGAAGCCGGAGCGCGTCGTCGTGCGGTTCGAGCAGCGTGGCGCGGACACGGAAGTGGTGGTCGTGCACGAGCGCATTCCGGATGCGGCGATCCGCGACCGACACGCGGAAGGCTGGGACGGCTGCTTCGACGGGCTCGAGCGCCTGTTCAGCGCGTCTCGTCCAGGACCCTCGCGATCAGCGGATTGACCAGATCGGGCCGCGCGATCGGGGCCATGTGGCCGCCGGCCGCGACGTCATGCAACCGCCAATTCGGATGGGTGCGGGCAAGGAGTGCCGCGACCGTGCCCGTGGTGCGGCGCGTGTCGGCGGCGCGTAAAATATGCACGGGCGCGGAGATTGCTCCCCATTCTGCGATCGGGCGGCCCTGGCTTCCGACCATCTCCCATTCGCGCATGACAGGCGCGAGCATGGAAATGATTCCGCTCTTGCGGTCCTCGGGCGTCGCGGCCCAGGCGCCCTTGCCGGACCAGTAGTCGACGAACAGCTCGCCCACAGCGTTCCAATCGCCTTTCGTGCCGTGTTCGACGAAGCCGGTGCGGATGGCGCTAATTTCGGCAAAGGCTTCGCGCTCTCCGAGATCATGCAGGAGATAAAAGAGGATCGGCTCGAACACGACGAGCGTGCGCAGGCGCGGCCCGAGTTGCAGCGCGGCTTCGAATGCGACCGCACCGCCCAGCGAATGGCCGACTAGCGCGACGCGCTCGGGCGCGAGGCCGGCGACGGCCGTGATCAGAGCGGCCTGATCGGCAAGGGTCTGCGGCCGATCCTCGGGCCACTTCGATGTCTGCCCATAGCCGAACAGGTTGAGCGCGATGACGCGATAGCGATCCTTCAGGTCATCGGTGAGCCGACGCCATTGCCGGTTGCCGCTCGCGGACGAATGCACGAGCAGGACAGCCGGCCCGGAGCCGGCCTCGACATAGTCGACATCGAACGGGCCAGCCTTCACGGTCGGCATGCGCGTCTCTTGATCCCGGCAACGGCCGACGATGCTAAGCGGCGCAATGCCTCCTGCAAAGGGCGCGCTGGTTCGCCGCCGCGCGGGCAGCTAGAATATTCGCCACAATTTCCCTCCTGCCGAGTATCCCATGAGCCTCCCGCCGGAAATCCGCGCTTCCCTCGCGCAAATCTCGACCGCCACTTTGACGACGGTGCTCCTGAAGAAGGGCGTGCGCACGAGCTTCATACGCGGTCCGAAGCCGCTCGCGGCGGGCCATGGTCGTATCGCGGGCGAGGCGTTCACGCTGCGCTTCGTGCCGGCGCGCGAGGATCTGGCGACGCCGGAATCCTGGGCGAGCCCGCGCTCGACGCGCGGCGCGATCGAGGCAATGCCGGAGGGCTGCATCGCAGTGGCCGACGCCATGGGCGTCACTGAGGCGGGCATCTTCGGCGACATCCTGTGCGCGCGCATGCGGGTGAAGAAGGTGGCGGGCCTCGTCACTGACGGCTCGGTGCGCGACGGCGACGGGGTGAAGGCGACGAAGCTTCCGGTCTGGTGCGCGGACGTGGCGGCGCCGCCCTCGGTCGCGGGGCTCACGTTCGTGGGGTGGCAGGAGCCGATCGGCTGCGGCGGGGTTGCCGTATTTCCCGGCGACGTGATCGTCGCGGACAATGACGGCGCCGTGTGCGTCCCGCAGGCGTTGGTGGCGGCGGTGGTGAAGGAGGCGGTGGAGCAGGAAGCGTTCGAATCCTGGGCCGCCGACGAAGTGATGCGGGGCGCGAAGCTGCCGGGACTTTATCCTCCCAACGACGATACCAAAGCGCGCTATGCCGCGTTCCACGCCGGCAAAAAAGTAGCGCGAAGCTGATAGGCTTGGCGTCATGCTGGCGGTGCAGGCAAACGGCGCGACCATCCCGATCCTCGGGCTCGGCACCTGGGATCTGCGCGGCAAGACGTGCGCGCGCATCGTCGAGCAGGCGATCCGGCTCGGATATCGCCACTTCGACACGGCGCAATCGTACGACAACGAGCGCGAGGTGGGCGAGGGCGTACGCGCATCCGGGATTGCGCGCGAGCAGGTTTTCGTCACGACCAAAGTCTGGTGGACGCATTTTTCCGCGGGCGCATTCGAGCAGTCGGTCGCCGAGAGTCTCGCGAAGCTCAAGCTTCGATACATCGACCTGTTGCTTCTGCATTGGCCGAATTCCTCGGTGCCGCTCGCGGAAACGATCGGCGCGCTGTGCAAGCTGAAGCGCGAGGGCCTCACGCGCCACATCGGCGTTTCGAACTTCACGGTGGCGCTCGTCGAGGAGGCGGTCGGCCTCGCGACCGAGCCGATCGTCAACAACCAGATCGAGTTGCATCCCTATATCGACCAGAGCCGGGTGATCGCGGCGTGCCGGCGCCTGGGAATTTCCGCCACGGCCTACAGCCCGATCGCGCGCGGTGCGGCCAAGGACGACGCGGTGCTCGGAAAGATCGGCCGTGCGCGCGGCAAAAGCGCCGCGCAAGTGAGCCTGCGCTATCTCGTGCAGCAGGGCATCATCGTGATCCCGCGCACGAGCCGGCTCGAGCGCCTCACGGAGAATTTCGAGATTTTCGATTTCGAGCTCACCGATGCAGAAATGACGGAGATTCGGGCGCTCGCGAGCCGCGACGGCCGCCAGATCAGCCCGTCCTGGGCGCCCTCATGGGACTAAGCGTTTGTCCCGCCTCAGCAATCATTGTCTAGACTTTTGGCTTAATACGAAAGTTGTATGAGTCGCGTGGCGGACCTATAATTGATTCAAGGCGGGCCTTTGCTCCCGCTGATCGATCCGGGCTTCGGCCGGTCGATCCGGCTGGCGCCCATCGTGGAGGAACGCGCCATGCAAACCGAGACCAAGGACAGCAATCTTTCGACGATCCTGTGGACGGCCGGGGCGCTCGCAATTGTCGTCGTGCTCGCGGTCTACATGGGCATGAATTGAACCGACGAGTTGGTCGAGTTTGCCGCGGGCGGCTGCGTATGCGCCGCCCGCTTTTCGTCGGGCCTAGGCGGCTTCGACCTGCTTCGCCTGGATCGAGGCTTCGTGCAGGAAGGCGCTCACGATCAAGCGCTGGAGCTCGCGGCGATATTCGCTCGGATCGACCGGCAAAAGCTCGACGCTGTCCTGATCCGCGAGAAACTCCTCGAGGGTCTCGTTGTCGATATAGGGGAGGCTTTCGAAGGTGGCCGGCTCGACCTCGATGGTATCGACGGGTTCGGCGTCGTCGATAGGTTCTGCCGCTTCGACGGGCTCGGCGGCGTCGACGGGTTGGGCGACAAGGATGTCCTGATTGTCCTGCTTCTTCCACAAGCGGAACATGACGCGTGAACTCCTACGCTACCTCACATTCCCCGTTTAGCGCGGCTCCACCGCACTCACCCCGACGGAGATCGTAGCAACCGGCCAGCCGAAAATAGGGCAGCACCGCGTCAAGAATGTTGCGGTTGCCACGGAGCTTCCATTTTCGGCCTAAGGCGTTACAACCAATATAATTCTTGACCGAAGGCGACGGACCAGAATGGCGCAGAAAATCACCCTCGGACACCGCGAACTCGTGGAGGCCGCCAACCGCGAGGTGGAGTCGATCACGGTCGAGGAGGCCAAGAAACTGCACGGCCGCGCCGACGTGGTGTTCATCGATATCCGCGACATCCGCGAACTGAAGCGCGACGGACGCGTGCCCGGCGCGTTCCATGCGCCGCGCGGTATGCTGGAATTCTGGATCGATCCGGCTTCGCCCTATCACAAGCCGGTTTTCGCCGAGGACAAGCGGTTCGTTTTCTTCTGCGGCGGCGGCCTGCGCTCGGCGCTCGCGGCGCAGACGGCGCAGCGCATGGGGCTGAAGCCCGTTGCACACATCGACGAGGGGTTCAGCGGCTGGAAGAAGGCGGGCGGGGCGGTGGAGATAGACGAGAAGTGAACCGGACAGTTGCTTCAGCTTGGAGCAACCGGGAGCTTCCTCAACAAGCCAATTTTGCCCGCCTCCTCTCGGCGCCCTTGATCTGATTTTCGAGCACTTTTCGCGCAGGATGGCTCGCGGGCGTGGCGCCAAAATTTTTCAATGCCGAATCAAGGCGGCCACATGCCGCCGATTTATTTTTCTGCAAATCGGCGACGTCGCTGAAGCAGATGTCGACGATGCCGGCCAGGTAGGGATCAGGATCGAATTGCCGGGATAATTTCTGTGCACTTTCGCAGTCGGCGCGGGCACCCGCTACATCCTTGTTGAACAAAATCTTTGCGTAAGAATTCAAGATCAATTGGGTCACTTCATTGATATTTTTTCCGCTGGGCGGTGCCGCCGAAGCGGGAAGGCTGGTCGCCGCAATAAGGGCTGCAATCAGCAAAAAATTTCCGCACCAAATTACCGGCATTTGTGCCTCGCGATGGAGCTGGCAACTCAACGTATGGAAAGGCTGGCAAGGAAACAATAGGTGCGGTCGGGTACGTAATCAGGAGACCGCTTGCAGCGCTTCACCCAAGCCGCGGAACGGCCAGTCACTATTTCTTCTCCGCCGAACCGGTCGAGCACGAGAGATAGAAGATCTTCCCCTCGACTGCCTTGATCTGATTTCGCAGCACGCGCTGGGCGGGATGCTTCGCCGGGGTCGCGTGAAATTCCTTGAGCGCCTCATTGTAGTGCTGGCAGGCGGCTGCCTTGTTCTCCTCGTAGTCTTCGACGTCGCCGAAGCACACGTTCACAGTCGCGGAAATGAACGGATCGGAGTCGAATTTCTCCTCCAGCTGGAGCGCCTTTTCGCATTCGGCGCGCGCGGCGCGGGTGTCCTTCTTCTCCGACAGGTACTCGAAGGAATTCAGGATCAACTGCGAGACCTGGTTGATCGCCCCGCGATTGACCGGGGCCGCCGCGGCAAGACCGCTGAGAACGCAAAGCAAGGCAGAAGCGAGCAACAACGAAAACGCCCGACCAATTTTCGGCATCATTACCTCGAAGCGCCTCGCTGGATGTCCGCTTTTATCCTACGGATGCTTGTGGCTGCAAACAATCATTTGGTGCGGCGGGAATCAATGCGTCCAATGTCGTCATGCCCGCGCTTGTCTTAGAGTTCCGCCAAAGTTGAAGACGTGGATGGCCGGGACAAGCCCGGCCATGACGATGAATGTTGTTGGTCAGATCGATCAATTTTCCGCGCTTGCGCTCTCGCCCGCGGCGGAGCGATCCTGCAATTCAGGGAGGACGCCGTGACGCTCAAGCTCGTGATCGGCAGCAAGAACTATTCATCGTGGTCGATGCGGCCGTGGCTCGCGCTCGCGCATCACAAGATACCGTTCGACGAAGTGGTGATTCCCCTCGACCAGCCCGATACCAGGTCACGCATTCTGCAATATTCGCCGGCGGGCAAAGTGCCGGTTCTGATCGACGGCGGGGCGACCGTGTGGGAGACGCTCGCCATCCTGGAACACCTCAACGAACGCTTTCCGCAAACGCACTTTGGCCCGGGGAAGCGGCGGTGCGGGCGCACGCGCGCGCAATTGCGACGGAAATGCACAGCGGCTTTGCGGCCCTGCGGCGACATTGTCCGATGAATTTGCGGCGCAAGAAAAAGCGCGCGCTGTCGCCCGACACACAGAAGGACATCGCGCGCGTCAGCGAAATCTGGCGCGGCGCGCGCGAGCGCTTTGGCAAGGGCGGCGACTATCTGTTCGGCGCGTTCTCGGCGGCCGATTGCATGTACGCGCCGGTCGCGACACGCATTGCGAGCTACGAAATCGACGTCGACCCCGTGTCCGCCGCCTATGTTGCCGCGATCCACCGGCTGCCGGCGTTCGTCGCCTGGCGCGAAGCGGCACTGACCGAGCCGTGGGGACATAGCGTCACAGACACAATCGAGTGACGGAGCCGGATCCTTACGATCTTGTAAGGTGCTGTAATGTCGTGGGAAATCTGCCCACTGTTGCACAGATTTGGCAAAATCTGAAAATAATATTCGCGCCTGACCCAGACCCGGGTTGGCAGGAGCCCTCCTGCCGCTCATAAGCGCGGGTAGCAAAGACCGACATACAAAGAAATCGCGCCCATTCACCCCGACGCAAGCCATGTCACGCGGAGTTCGTACAATGCGGGCCAACGCCTTTATCCTTGCAATCATCCTCGGTCTCGCGGCGACGGACGCGAGCGTCGCTCAACAGGAGCAAGCGCCTCCGATCAAGGGGCTCTATCTGCTCACGGATTATCCGGCGCTCACGGTCCAGGCCGGAGGCACCTCCACGGTTGCACTGCGCCTGCACAATTACGGGCTGCCGCCGGAGCGCCTCGCGCTCTCGGTCGACGGCGTGCCGCAAGGCTGGACCGCGACCATTCTCGGCGGCGGCCAGCCGGTGGCGGCGGCGATGCCCGCGACCGGCAAGGACGTGACGCTGCAGTTGCGGCTCGACGTGCCGGCGAGCGCCACGAGCGGAACGCAAACGCTCACGGTGAACGCGCGCGGCGGATCGCAGAACATCGCGCTGCCGATCACGGTCTCGCTCGGCAAGGATCTGCCCGCGAAGCTCACGCTCGAGCCGAAGCTGCCGGCGTTGCGCGGCACGCCGCGTTCGAGCTTCGAGTATCAGCTGACCGTGAAGAATGACAGCGGCCGCAATCTGCTGGTCAGCTTGGGCGCGAAGGCGCCGCAGAATTTCGCGACCAAGTTCACCGAAGCCTACGGCTCCCAAGAACTGAGCTCGCTGCCGATCGAGGCCGGGCAGTCGAAGGACGTGAAGCTCGCCGTCACTCCGCCCTCGCAGATCAGTGCGGGCAAGATTCCGGTCGCAATCACCGTGTCGGCCGAGGGCGTTTCCGCCGACGCGCAGGTCGTGATGGAGATCGTGGGCCAGCCGCAATTGCGGCTCACCGGCCGCGACGGCGTCGTGAGCGCGCGCGCCGAAGCGGGCAATCAGGCTTCGATTCCAATCGTCGTGTCGAACGAGGGCACGGCACCCGCGCAGGCGATCGAGCTTGCCGGCACCGCGCCGAGCGGCTGGAAGGTCGAGTTCGAGCCGAAGCAGATCGAGCAGATCGCGCCGGGCCAGCGCGCGGAAGCGCAGCTTCTGCTCACGCCGAGCGCGAAGGCGCTGGCCGGCGACTACATGACGAGCCTGCGCGCGTCCGCGCGCGGTGAATCGGCATCGAGCGATTTCCGGATCGCGGTCGCGACCTCGACCTATTGGGGCATGGCCGGGGCCGGCATCATCGGCATCGCGCTCCTGATCATGGTCGGCGCCATCGCCAGGTACGGTCGTCGATGAACGCGGTCATCGAGGCGCGCGGTCTCACCAAGCGTTACGGCATCGCCACGGCGGTCGACGGCATTTCCTTCTCCGTGGCGCGCGGCGAGATCTTCGGACTGCTCGGCCCGAACGGCGCCGGCAAGACCACGACCATCCTGATGATGCTCGGGCTCACCGACGTCACGGGCGGCGAGGTGCGCGTGCTCGGACTCGATCCGGCGCGCGAGCCGCTCAAGGTGAAGGCGCGGGTGGGCTACCTCCCGGACTCGGTCGGCTTCTACGACAACATGACGGCCACCGAGAATCTCGCGTTCACGGCGCGGCTCATGCGCATCGAGCGCGCCGAGCGCGCGGCGCGCATCAAGGATGCGCTCGCCCACGTGGGCCTTTCCGATGTCGCGCACAACCGCGTCGGCACGTTCTCGCGCGGCATGCGGCAGCGGCTCGGGCTCGCGGAGATCCTGATGAAGAAGGCCGAGATCGCGATCCTCGACGAGCCGACCTCGGGCCTCGATCCGCAGGCGACCGAGGAATTGCTCGCCATGATCCGCGATCTCAAGGCGCATGACGTGAGCGTGCTGCTGTCTTCGCACCTGCTCGAACGCGTGCAGAAAGTGTGCGATCGCGTCGCGCTGTTCCAGGACGGCAAGATCGCGCTCATGGGCACCGTCTCCGAGCTCGCGCGCGAAGTGCTCGGCAGCGGGTTCGCGGTCGAAGTGGAAGCCGAAGGCACGGGGCTGGCCGAAAAGCTCAAGGCGATTCCGGGCGTGTCGCTGGTGGAAGCGACCGGCATCAACCGCTTCCGCATGCTCGCGGACCGCGACGTGCGGCCGGAAGCGGCGAACGTCGTCGTGGGCGCCGGCGGCAAGCTGCGCCAGCTCGCGGTCGACGAGCCGAGCCTCGACGCCATCTACAACCGCTTCTTCCAGAAGCAGGACGGCAAGGGCGAGGTGCGCCATGCAGCGTGAAGGCTCGCCGTTCAGCGGCATCGGCGCGGTGATGATGAAGGAACTCGCCGATCACCTGTCGAGCGCGCGCATGCGCGTCTTGGAATGGCTGATCGTGCTGACGGCGGTCGCCGCGCTCATCGGCACGATCCAGCAGGTGCGCGACACCGTCTCCGAAGACCCGTTCGTGTTCCTCAAGCTCTTCACCGAGGCGCGGCAGCCGCTGCCGTCGTTCGTCGGCATCCTCGCGTTCCTGATTCCGCTGATGGCGATCGGGCTCGGCTTCGACGCGGTGAACGGCGAGCACAACCGGCGCACGCTTTCGCGCGTCTTGTCGCAGCCGATCTATCGCGACGCGCTCTTGATGGGGAAATTCCTCGCGGGCCTCGTGACGCTCGGGATCAGTCTCGTGGTGCTGTGGCTCTTGGTGGTCGGGCTTGGGCTGTTGTTCCTCGGCGTGCCGCCGAGCACGGAGGAAGTGCTGCGCTCGCTCTTCTTCCTCGTGGTGGCGCTCGCCTATGCCGGGCTCTGGCTCGCGGCGGCGATGCTGTTCTCGATCGTGTTCCGCTCGCCCGCGACCGCGGCGCTCATGACGCTCGGGCTCTGGCTGTTCCTGACCGTGCTGTGGCCGGCGCTGTCGCCCGCGATCGCCTACGCGGTTTCACCGCCGCATCCGCTCTATGAGGTGATCGGGCAGAGCGATCCCAACACGCTCGTGTGGGAGCAGGGGCTCGCGCGGCTGTCGCCCTCGACGCTGTTCGCCGAGGTGCTGCGCGCGGTGTTGAACCCGTCCACGCGCGCGCTCGGGCCGGTGTTCGTGGAGCAGCTCGAAGGCGCGCTGATGGGCTCGCCGCTGCCGCTCGCACAGAGCCTGCTCATCGCCTGGCCGCAGCTCGTGAGCCTCATCGCCGGGACGATCCTCCTGTTCGTCGCAGGATACATCGTGTTCCAGCGGCAGGAAGTCCGAGCCTAGCCTCGTTCCCCGGCCGAGCCGCGCCGCCGCGCTACTGAAGGAGTCAACGCGACAAAATTTGACGGCGCGGCGAGAGCCGGGGTCCAGGCTGCCGTGCCACCATGCTGCCGTCGACTGGAGCCCGGGTCTCGCGCGGACTTCGTCCGCGCTCGCCCGGGGAACGTTGGCATCGTGTGCGGCGCTACCACGGCTTCTCGACATTCGTGACCGGCTCGCGGTCGGGCGAGGTGAGCTGCACGCCGATACAGGTGAAGGACAGGTCCGGGTGCGGATTGTGCCCGCGGTGGAATTTGCCGATCGGCTCGGAATAGACGTCGCCGGCCTTGGCGCGGATCAGCACGCCCTCCTGAAAGTGCGCCTCGAACACGCCCTGCAGCACGACGAAGAAGGTCGCGCCGTTGTGGCAGTGGTAGTTCGTGAACCCGCCCGGCACGATCTCGGCGTTATAGACCTGCACCCGCGCCTCGGGGTCGCGCGGCAGCGAGGCGTACAGCTGGTCGAACAGCATGTTGCGCTGGAGCTGCTGGCCCGCGGGCACGATGTTGTCGAGCTTGAGCTTCAGGTCCTTGTAGTCGGCGGGGCAGGTGGTCATTGGCGATCTCCGTCGCCAGAAGCTTACTCTGAAGCGTCTCCGGCCGTCATCACCGGGACGCTGCGGCCCGGTGATGACGAAATGAAGGGTCTTGTTGCTTTCAATCTAGGGCCACGGCACCCTCGCGCTAGGGTAGGATCGAGCGAGGTGGGATCGCCTTGCGATTCCACCTCGCTCGTGAATCCTACCCTATTCAATAGTCAGGGTGCGATTCACGCTTCCGATGGAAGCATTTATGCTTCCATCGGAAGCGATCGCACCCTGGGGGGATTCATGGTCGCGCTCAGCACCGCCATCGACGGCAAATCCCGCGAATTCCAGGGCAACGCCGAAGCCATGCGCGGGCTCGTGCAAGAGCTCCGGCGCCGGCGCGAGGAGGCCGCGCAGGGCGGCCCGGAAAAGGCGCGCGAGCGGCATGTCGGCCGCAATAAGCTGCTCCCCCGCGACCGCGTCATGCGGCTGATCGATCCAGGCTCGCCGTTCCTCGAGCTCTCGCCGCTCGCCGCGAACGGCATGTACGACGACGCGATCCACGGCGCGGGGCTGATCACCGGCATCGGCCGCATCGAGGGCCGCGAGTGCGTGATCGTGTGCAACGACAGCACGATCAAGGGCGGCACCTATTATCCGATGACGGTGAAGAAGCACCTGCGCGCGCAGGAGATCGCGGGCGAGAACCGGCTGCCCTGCATCTATCTCGTCGATAGCGGTGGCGCGAACCTGCCGCACCAGACCGAGGTTTTTCCCGACCGCGAGCATTTCGGCCGCATCTTCTACAACCAGGCGCGGCTCTCGGCCGCCGGCATCGCGCAGGTCGCCGCCGTGATGGGCTCCTGCACCGCGGGCGGCGCGTACGTGCCGGCCATGAGCGACGAGACCATCATCGTGCGCGGGCAGGGCACGATCTTCCTCGGCGGGCCGCCGCTCGTGAAAGCCGCAACCGGCGAAGTGGTGAGCGCGGAGGAGCTCGGCGGCGCGGACGTGCACGCGCGCAAGTCCGGCGTCGCCGATCATTACGCGGTGGACGATCAGCACGCGCTCGACATCGTGCGCCGCATCGTCGCCAACTTGAACCGGCCGAAGCGCGTGGACCTCGAATACGACGAGCCGCGTGAGCCGAAATACGACGCGGCCGAGCTCGACGGCATCGTGCCGACCGACGTGAAGAAGCAATACGACGTGCGCGAGATCATCGCGCGCCTCGTCGACGGCTCGGAGCTCGACGAATTCAAGCGGCTCTACGGCACCACGCTCGTTACCGGCTTTGCGCGGCTCTCCGGCATGCCCATCGGCATCGTCGCGAGCAACGGCATCCTCTATTCCGAGAGCGCGCTGAAAGCGGCGCACTTCATCGAGCTGTGCTGCCAGCGCCGCATCCCGCTCCTGTTCCTGCAGAACATCGCGGGCTTCATGGTCGGCAAGGACTACGAGGCCGGCGGCATCGCCAAGGACGGCGCCAAGATGGTGACGGCGGTGGCGTGCGCGGCGGTGCCGAAGCTCACGCTCATCATCGGCGGCAGCTTCGGCGCGGGCAATTACGGCATGAGCGGCCGCGCCTATTCTCCGCGCTTCCTGTTCACCTGGCCGAACGCGCGCATCTCGGTGATGGGCGGCGAGCAGGCGGCCTCAGTGCTCGCGACCGTGAAGCGCGAGAATATCGAGGTGGGCGGCGGAAAGTGGTCGGAGGTGGAGGAGGAGGAATTCAGGCAGCCGATCCGCGAGCAATACGAGCGCGAGGGCAATCCCTATTACGCCACGGCGCGGCTCTGGGACGACGGCATCATCGCGCCCTCGGAGACGCGGCGGGTTCTATCGCTCGCTTTGAGCGCGGCGCTGAACGCGCCGATTCCAAGGACGAGGTTCGGGGTGTTTAGGATGTGATTTGGAGGTAGGGGCGATGTCGACGCTGCTTTGCCGATTGGTTTGGGCAAATGAATACCGATCGAAGAAGGAAACTTTCTTTCCCGGAAACATGAAGTATCCGGCAATAACTAAGAATGCGCATGAGTTGCTCAACTTTGCCGATGAAGATGGATTTGCGTATGGCTTCGTTGAGAATAATAGAAAGCGGATCAATCTGGGGTCGCTTGGCGCTCCGCCCGGCGCACCCAAAGTTGAGGGTGTATCAGTAATCTGGTGCGCACTCGACAAAGCGACCCGTCGGCTTCGTGTCGTGGGTTGGTACGACAACGCCACCGTCTACAGCGAACCTCAGGTTCCTAGACGAAACTCGCCGCGTGGTGATTGGCGATTTCAGTGCAAGGCGAAGGTAGAAGATGCGCACTTGATTCCGGAAGCCGAGCGCTATTTGGAAGTGCCGATGAAACCAACGGTGATCGATACTGGATATATCGGACAAACTAATTGGTTCTTTCCCGAACGTTCTCCGCATTATGCTCGGTTCCTGGAATCATTTGCCCTAATAAAGGTAGGGGCCAGGCTGTCCCCGTCTAACCCGGGTGCAGCAAACGACAGAACGGAATTTAGCGAGGGTCAAAGACAAATAACCGAAATCAATCTAACAAGTCGAAATCCTCAACTCGTGGCCGCTGCAAAACAGCGATACGGCTATAGATGCCAAGTATGCAACTTCAGCTTCGAGGAGCGCTATGGTGAGTTGGGACGGGAGTTCATCGAGGTGCACCACCTTGTGCCAATTGGGTCTCCAACTGGTCTAAGAACGTCGACAGTTGACGATGTCCGGGTAGTTTGCGCGAATTGCCATCGAATGATCCACAAACGGCGGATTCCGCTAGATTTGCCCGAACTGCAAAAACTGTTGCGCTAGTCTCTGGATCACGAGATCTCTCCGTCATGCCCGGGCTTGACCCAGGCATCCATGCGGCTTTGATGCAAGCAGAAGCGCGGTAAGGATTGCCGGCTCAAGCCCGGCAATGACGAGTAAGGCGACGAGGAGACTCCATGAACCGAAAATACGTCCCCGTCGCGGAGAGCTTCCGGCGTTGGGACAGGGAACCGGCGTTCCGGCGCGCGTACAACGCGCTGGAGGATGAATTCACGCTCGCCGCGGCGCTGATCGACGCGCGCAGCTATGCCGGGCTGTCGCAGGAGGACGTGGCGGATCGCATGCGCACCGCGCAGCAGACCGTTTCGCGTCTCGAAGGCGGGCACGCCAACCCGTCGCTGCGTACGCTACGGCGCTTTGCCGAGGCGACTGGCACCCGACTCAACATCAGCTTTCTACCGACAAAGAAAGCAAAGCGGACACGATGAGATGCGCCGGGCACTCCGGGACGACGGCATCATCGCGCCCTCGAGACGCGGCGGGTTCTGTCGCTCGCTTTGAGCGCCGCGCTCAATGCGCCGATCCCGCGGACGCGGTTCGGGGTGTTCAGGATGTGAGGCAGCTCATGATGTTATTTGGTATGTTTCTGTTGCTTTACACACTGGCGATCGCTCCATTGGCCGCGCAAGAAGCGCCAAAAGCGTTGATCTGCAAGTTCGATGCGCAGGTCGTCTCCGAGTTTTCCAATCAATGGAATCGCAAGATCGTCTCCGGCGGGCCGAGCGTAACGTTTGCGGCAATCGACCTACCCAGGTCACGTGCGCAGATGGTGGGGACGGCGGGAGCCGTCGACGTCGCCGTGGTGGCAACCGGCGGCATTCTCAACTTCGTCCATTCGTTCAACGACGGGTACGACGTCACGTCGGTGTTTCTTCGCAATGAGCAAGGTGGTCGGGCGCCCGCCATAATGGCACGCCACGTCTTGCTGTCCGCGCGACCCGTCGCTCTCCAACTCCCGGGAAATTGCGAGCTTAGGCGCTAGCGAGCGTAGCCCGGACGAAGCGAAGCGAAATCCGCGATTGATGCGTCGATCAAATCCGCCCCCACATTCCGTGGAGTTTATCCTTGGGCCGGCCGAAGGCCGGACCCGAGGGCTCCATGCGGGCTACGAAAACTGCGAACCGTCATGCCCGGGCTTGGCCCGGGCCTCCACGTCTTTGCGCGCCGCGAGCAAGTTTGTGGATCACCCGACTTCCGCAAGCATCGTCCGGATCACTGGCTCCATTTCCGGCAGCTTCGCGGTCGCGATGTCCCACATGATTTCGGGGTCGATTTGCTGATACTCGTGACGCAGCACGTTGCCGAGCGCAGTGATTTTGCTCCATTCGATCTCAGGATGGCGCTTCAGCAACTCCGGCGGCAGCGCGCGCACGGCCTCGGAAATGATTTGCGCCGCTCGTTCCACCGTGCGCTCTAAATGATAGACGTCCTTGAACTCGTCAAACGAAACGCCGCGCATCGTTTCGGCGATGCCCTGAATATGAAACAGAATGTGTTCAAGCCTGGCGCGCGGATTTGCAGTCGCCGCCATCAGAAGACCCGGATCGCGTTGCGTTCGATCTCGGGCCGGAAGAACTCCACGATGCCATCGCGGGTCGAGTAATCGATCTCGGTTCCGAGCGTCTCGCGCAGTTTCAGATAGATGCCCATGAACTCATCGAAGCCGAACTTGCGGCCACGAGCCTTGTCGATAAAGAGATCGACATCCGAATCGGCTCGCGCCTCGTCGCGAGCATGCGAACCGTAGAGGTACAGCGCCTCCGCCCCGAGCGCGCGGATCGCGGGCTCGGCCTGCTTCAGTCGGGCAATGACGTCGTCGCGGCGCATGGGTCCAATGTAATAGGAAAAGTCCTATCGTGCGCCTACCGCGAATTTCCATTGATATTGCAACTAATTGCGCCGTGCACCGATTTCGGAACTAGCGATCCGGCGTGTCATCGGCGTTCTCCTGAATGGCCCGTCCCGATCATCTTAGCACAAGACGCCATCGAGGGTCCCGCACCGGCGCCATGCGCCTTGCCTCGGCCACGGCGCGGGCGCAGGCTTCCACCGGGCAATCAAGCCCTCCAGCACATTTCGGCTGATTGCCCTCCGGCCAAGGCAGGCCGGCCGCGAAATGCATGCGAGGGAGGACCCCATGCCAACCTACATCGTGCTCACCCATTTCACCGAGCAGGGAATTCGCAACATCAAGGAGACCACCAAGCGCGCCGACGCGATCGGTGACATGGCGAAGAAGGTCGGTGGCTCGCTCAAGGACGCCTACTGGGCGATCGGCCGCTACGACTCGGTTGCGATCCTCGAGGCGCCGAACGACGAGGCCATGGTCACGCTCGCGCTCAACATAGGCAAGCTCGGCAACGTGCGGACCGAAACGCTGCGCGTGTTCACCAAGGCGGAGATGGACGGCATCCTGAGCAAGGTCAATTGAAGGCACGGGCGGGGCGCTGAACGGGGCACTGCCGCGCCGTTTCCATGTCCGGCTCGCCATGCTAACTCGCCGGCAATGACCTTGCGGAGCGGCGAATGAATGCGCGCGGCCGGGCGGCCGGCTTGCGGTCGACCGGATTCCGGCGCGGCGGTTTCGTTTTGCTTGTTCTGGCCCCGCTCATGGCTGCGCCGGACTCCGTCCGCGGCGAGGTCGCCGGCGTGCACGCGACAAGGTTGGGCGCAGCCAAATGCACCCGCGCAGCATTCCGCGTCGTCGTCGACGTCGGCCACACGGCGCAGCAGCCGGGCGCGATCAGCGCGCGCGGGGTGGGGGAGTTTGATTTCAATCTCTGGCTCGCGAAAAGAATTGAAGCCGCGCTCAAGGAGAAGGGCTTCACCAAGACGGTGCTGCTCGTCCGTACGGGGCCGAACCGCGCGGAGCTTCCCGATCGCGTCGCCGCGGCAAACGCGCTGCGCGGCGATCTCTTGCTCTCGATCCATCACGACTCGGTGCCGACGCTTCTGATCGAAACATGGGAGTACGAGGGCGCCGAGGGCCGCTTCAGCGACCGCTTCAAGGGCCACTCGATTTTCATCTCCGGTGAGAATGTCCAGTACCAGCGCAGCCTTGCATTCGCGCGGCTGCTCGGGCGGCAGATGAAAGCGCGCGGGCTCGCCTATACGTCGCACTACACCGATAAGATCATGGGCAACCGCCGCCGCGCGCTCGTGGACAAGGAGACTGGCGTCTATCGCTTCGACCAGCTCATCGTGCTGATGGGCACGCGCATGCCGGCGGCGCTGCTGGAAGCCGGATCCATCGTCAACCGAGATGAGGAACTCGCGATGCAGTCGCCGGAGCGGCAGGCATTGATCGCCGCAGCCGTGACGGAGGCGGTGGAGGGCTTTTGCGCGTCCGCGAGATCCCGGCTTCCATCCGGCGCGGGGAGGATATGGCGCTTGTAGTGCGGGCCGATGTTCTTGGTCGGGCGTACTTGCTTTTCGTGCTTACGACGTGCGGCATAGATTTTCTTTTCCGAGTCCGCGAAGAATGTTTCGTCGGCCTCGACAATCTTGCCCTTGCCGCCAAGCGGTCCCATGCCGCCCACGCGCATCGCCTCACGCAAGCGGTGCGTCATGAACCAAGTGGACTTGTAGCTCACGCCGATCATGCGGTGGATTTGGTGCGTGCTCATGCCCTTCTTGGAAGCGGTGAGTAGGAACAGCGCGGCGAGCCATTTCGTGAGCGGGATTTTGGAACGCTCAAAGACGGTCCCGACCGTCACCGTGAATTGCTCGCGGCATTCCGGCTCATTGCACTGGTAGAGGCCAGCGCGGTGAGCCTCGCCATCAAGCTTGGTGATCTTCTCCGGGTCGCTGTTGCCGCAGTGAGGGCAGATCGGGCCGTCCGGCCAGACCCGTGCCTCAAGCCACGCGCGGGCTTTGGCTTCGTCCTTGAAGATCGGGTTCTTGAGCAGGTTTGTCATGGCCGTCGCTCCCTTATCGAGCCTCAGCCTATCAGACCAGCGTGCTTTGTCAAGGTTATAATCGCCCAATCGCGTGAAGATGGGACTTATATACCTATTGACCCCAGTTCATTGACGTGCTAAATTCGCCCTGCAATCGGGAGCAAGGGTGATGGCGAAGCGGAAAGAGTTTGGAAGTCTGTACGATCTGTTCGCCGCAATTCCGGACGAGCAGGCGGCAATCGACTGGTTCCGGGAAATCCGTTGGGCGAACGGCGAGTATTGCCCGTACTGCGGCCACGACGAAATCTACACGTTCACGGACCGGCGCACGTTCAAGTGCGCCGATTGCCGTCAACGCTTCTCGATCCGCGTCGGAACGATTTTCGAGTATTCGAAGATTCCGCTGCGCAAATGGCTGGCGGCGATCTGGGTCATCACCTCGCACAAGAAGGGGATCGCGAGCACGCAATTGGCGCGTGATCTTGGCATCACGCAAAAGTCGGCGTGGTTCATGCTGCACCGCTTACGCCACGCGGCGCGCACCCGCTCGTTCAATCGCCAGCTTCGCGGCACGGTCGAAGTGGATGAAACGTTCTTCGGCGGGAAGGACAAGAACAAGCCGGTGCATCGGCGCGGTCGCAAGGAAAAGAAAACCGCAGTGTTCGGCGTGCTTGAGCGCCAAGGCGAGTTGCGGGCCAAGCCGATCAAGTCCGTGTCGGTGATGACCGACGAAATCCGCAAGAACGTCGCACCCGGCATGCGCTTGATGACGGACGAATGGCCCGCCTTCCAGTATTTCAGCGGGCGTTACGAGCACGGTTCGGTGAAGCACTCCGACAACGAATACGTCCGCAAGGGTACGGACGTTCATATCAACACGATTGAGGGCTTCTGGTCGCAGCTAAAGCGGCAGGTCTATGGGATTCACCATTGGGTTTCCGCGAAGCATTTGCACCGCTACGTCGACGAATCGGTGTGGCGCTACAATCGCCGCGAGTTAGGAGAAGTGGGCCGCATGCGTGAGTTTCTGACGCGGGTGGACGGGCGGCTCACGTATCCGGCGTTGATCGCGAAGGCATAGGGGTTCACATGGCAAAGACGATCTGCGAGGCGATGGTAGAGACCATCGCTGAATTTTCCCTAGGGGTCGGGCGGGAGACGACCTTGAAGGCTGGCGATGAAGGCGCGGGCCTCGGCGAAGGCGCCTTGCGTGCTGTGCCGTCCGATGTCGCGACGGGCGGTGCCAAGGACACGCTCAATGTCGGCCCGCGCGATGGCTTGACGGTGGATCAACTCGTCAAGTAGCGCGCCGAGGATTGTGGCGCTTGCAATCGACATTGCTTGTGGTGAGGCAAGAGGAAATCTGTCGTCGGACATTGAAGCCCCTCCCGATTCGCGTGCTAGGATGCGCGTATGGCGAAGCGAAAATACAGCAGCCGGCTCTATCTCGACATGCCGTTTGCGGAAGCGGTGGCCAGATTTGTCGGCACCGATCCGCGCGAGACCGACGACAACATTCAGCGATCGAAGCAGAAGAAGCCGCCGGGCGGCAAGAAGCGAAAACGCAAACCGTCCGGCGCCAGTGTTCAGGCTGACAACGTTGTCAGCTTACGCGATCGAAGGATGCGGAAACGCAACCACGGTCGCTGACTGGCGGCGCGCTAAACGCCGCCAGTGCCCACGGACGCTTTCGAGGCGTCCGTGCCGTATCCGGTAGTAAGGCTCGACCCACAGCATGAAACATCCTCGTGCTGTGCGGCGTCGCAGGTTTTTCGATTGTGGCCCCCAGCGCAGACGCGAATCGGCAACGGGGGGACATGATCGAAGCCTGCGAACGCCGCAGGGGTTATGGTTTTCGATCTGTCCACCGGTTGGCCGTGCCGCTGGTTTTGCAGCAGTAAGCGCGCGGTGGGGTTTGCGTGTGCCCGCCTGGTTGGGGCGGTGCCACGAAGGTAGACTATCAAGCACAATCGCGGATTTGGGTCAAGTACGTATATGAACCCCGTGAAGATTTATCCCCACGCTCCGCGACTGCCTTAGACTGTGCCCGTCTCGATCCAAAGAGGGGCGCGTGGCCACGCGTAACCATGTGCGGATCGGGAGCGGCGCCTGCGCGCGTGCCTCGCAAGCATGCGCCCGGGAGCTTCGGGGCTCCGCCCGGCGGCAGTACGACCGCCTGCGAGGAGCTCGCTGAGAAGGAGCCCGATGGGGCTCTGGAAAAGCGCGGCCTGGGGTTTAAGACGCCGCGGTGGAGCGCCGGAAGGCGCCGCGCCCTTCGCCAAGGGCGCGACTTAGAAAGAAACGAAGCGCCGACCGGCGCTCCATCCCCCTCGCTTGCGGGCGAGGGAAACCAAAGCAAGCCTCGGGCGCCCGATCTCGGGTGTTCCCGAGATCGGGAATTATTGGATTCGCAAGTCGGCAACAGCCGACTTGCGTGTGCGCCGCGGGAACAACTTGTTATGCCCGGGCTTGTCCCGGGCATCCATGCGGCACCGAAGCAAGCGACGAACCGACCTATTGAACCGGGTAACAATGTGGAAAGACCTCGCGCCGATACTTCGCGACCCTGGGCCGCAAATAAACCGATCATCTCCCACCGCTGGACTGGAGTGAGCAAATGCCGGGGCGCCGCTGGAAAATTATCGCGGGCGCGATCTTTTCCCTGGTCATAGGCGCCGGATGCGCTTTCAGCCCGTCGCTTGCGGATTCGTTCTACGACCCGGCGCCGTCGGAGCTGCGCGGGCGGCCGGGCACGATCATCCGCGCGGAGCCGTTTCCCGGCGCGCCGCACGGCGCGTCCGCCTATCGCGTGCTCTACCGCTCGATCGGATTGAAGGGCGAGCCGATCGCGGTCTCCGGCGTCGTCGTCATTCCCGCCGGGCCTGCGCCCGCGGGCGGGCGCGAGGTCGTGGCCTGGGCGCACGGCACCACCGGCGTGACCCGCCACTGCGCGCCGTCGCTGTTTCCGCAATCGCTCACCTGGATCCACGGTCTCGAGGACATGCTCAAGCGCGGCTACGTGGTGACCGCGACCGACTACCCGGGCCTCGGCACACCGGGCGTGCATCCCTATCTCATCGGCCCGAGCGCGGGGCGTTCGGTGCTCGACTCCGTGCGGGCGGCACGCGCGCTGCCGGGCGCGGATGCGGGCAACCGTTTCGCGGTGTGGGGCCATTCGCAGGGCGGCCACGCCGCGCTCTTCACCGGCCAGATAGCGCGCGGCTATGCGCCGGAATTGCGGCTCGCGGGCGTGGCGGCCGCCGCGCCGGCGACCGAACTGCCGGAGCTGTTCCGCGCCGACATCCGCAATCCGGTAGGCAAAGTGCTCGGCGCGTTCGCGCTCTGGTCGTGGTCGCGTGTCTACAACTTTTCGCTCGACGCCGTGCTCAGACCCACCGTCGGCCTCGTGCTCGATCACGTCGTGAAATTCTGCAACGACTCGCAGAGCGAAATTGCGAAGCTCGCGTTCGCGGCGCAGGCGCTCGAGCGCGAGGGATTTCTCGCGGTGGACGTGACCAAGGCCGATCCGTGGCGCAAGCTCATGGCCGAGAACACGCCGGGGCAGGCGCCGGCCGGCGCGCCGGTGTTCATCGCGCAGGGAACCGCCGACCCGGTGGTGCGGCCGCGCGTTACCGAGCAATTTGTCGGAATCCTGTGCGGGCGCGGGACGCCGGTGCACTACGTCACCATCGCCGGCGGCGACCACACGGCTTCGGCCAAGCACGGCGCGGGTCCAGCGATCGCCTGGATCGCCGAGCGTTTTGCCGGCCAACCGCCGCCGAGCGATTGCGCGGCGGGGTGAGGTGCGGGACGCGATCAGCCAATCGTGACCGCCACGTTGCCCGCAACCTTCCCGGACTCCACGGCCTCGTGCGCGGCGGCGATCTCGTCGAGCGGAAACGTCTGCGCGATATTGTGCACGAGGCGATTTTCCTCGAGCATGCGCGTGATCTCCGCGACCGCGGCGGCGCGCTCGTCCTCGGTCAGCTCGTAGACGAGAAAGAATTTCAGCGTAATGGAGTTCACGAGACAGAAGGCGGCCGGGATCGTCGCCTCGGGCAACGTGCCGTAGATCACGACGGTGCCGTGCGGCTGCAGCGCGGCGGGGATGAGTTTTGCGTTCGCGGTGAGGTCGAGCTCGATCAGCGCATCGGCGCCGCGCTTGCCGGTGAGTTGCATCACGCGCTCGCCGACATTCTCACGCTTGTAGTCGATCGTGTAATCGGCGCCCGCCTGGACCGCGAGCTTGGCCTTGCCGTCGGAACTCACGGTCGCGATCACGGTGGCGCCACGCGATTTTGCGAACTGGATCGCGTAATGGGAAACCGCGCCGGCGCCGCCGGAAATGAGGATCGTCGTATCGGGCCCGGCGCCCGCGAGCCGCACCGCGTGAAAGCCGGTCATCGCGGGGATGCCGAGGCAGGCGCCGGCCTCGTAGCTTACGCTGTTCGGCAGCGTCACCGCCTGGGCGGCGGGCAGCACAACGTATTCGGCGGCGGTGCCGAAGGGCCGCTTCCACTGGGCGTTCCAGGTCCAGACCCGCTCGCCGACCCGGCTCGTCGGCACTCCCGCCCCAACCGCATCGATCTCGCCGGCGCCGTCGCTCTGGGGGATCACGCGCGGAAAGGCGATCTTGCGCGTGGTGCCCATGCGGTTCTTCACATCGGACGGATTGACGCCGGAGGTGCGGAGCCTCACGCGCACTTCGCCCGGCCCGGGCTTCGGCGTTTCCACTTCGCCCACGCGCAGCACATCGCGGGCAGTGCCATTCTTTTCGTAATATGCGGCGCGCATGTTCCAACCCCCTTCGATACCGAAGGCGGAGCTTACCCGTCAGCGTGCCAGGAGCCAAAGGACCGCGCTGGGCACGATCCGGAAGCGCGAGAGGGCCTTCCTCGCTATGCTCCGGCGGAAGTATTGTCGCGGCAAATTCAACAGGAAGGCAGAGGCAGCGATGACAGCCATCAAATATTGCAACGCGCTGATCGTCGGCGCGGGCGCCGGGCTCAGCGCGTCGCTGGCGCGGGCCTTCGCGCGGAACGGCATAAAGGTCGCGCTCGCGGCGCGCACGGTCGACGACCTTTCGGAGATCGCCAAGGAAACCGGCGCGAGGGCGTTCGCCTGTGACGCGGTCAAGCGCGACGACGTAGCAAAGCTTTTCGCGTCGGTGACGAATGAGATCGGCGAGCCGGATGTCGTGGTCTACAACGCGAGCTATCGTGCACGCGGGCCGCTCATCGAGCTCGATCCGGCGGAAGTGGAAAAGTCGATCGCCGTCTCTGCGTTCGGCGGGTTCCTCGTCGCGCAGGAAGCAGCGAAGCGCATGCTGCCGAAAGGGAAGGGCGCGATCCTGTTCACCGGCGCGTCGGCGAGCATCAAGGGCTATGCGCAGTCGGCGCCGTTCGCCATGGGCAAGTTCGCCCTGCGCGGGCTCGCGCAATCCATGGCGCGCGAATTGTCGCCCGCCGGCATCCATGTCGCGCATTTCGTGATCGACGGCGGGATCAGGAGCGCGCGCCGCGCGGAGGCGGCGGACAAGCCGGACTCCATGCTCGATCCGGACGCGATCGCGTCGAACTATGTGCACGTGCTCGCGCAGCCGCGCAGTGCGTGGACGTGGGAACTGGAACTCAGGCCGTGGGTCGAGAAATTCTAGCGCCGCGCCGCTCAGAGCTTGGTGGTGGAAAGCTGCGCCCATTCGCGCTGGACGCGCGTCTTCACCGACTGCCAGTTCTGCGACACGACGCTCCAATTGACCATGTTGCCCTGCAGTTGCGCAGGATCGGATGAGTGGTTGTCGTGGATGTAGGCGCCGGCAAGCAGGAGCAAGGCACCGAATATCATTCCCAGAAAGAAGCGCATGGCGGTTTCCCCGGATTGGCGGCCGATTGCAGTTCACCGGCATAACGCGGGAAGCGCGCCCGGGTTCCACGCCGGGGTCCAAGGCTCGGCGCTTACCGGCCGGTCAGGCGTTCGAATTGCTGGCGGACGAACCGGGTGAACTTGTCCGCGACTTCGCTCGCCACGTCCCAATTGACGAGCGTGCGCGTGACGCCGGGGAGCGTCGGCGAAGGCGCCGCGTACATCGTGTCGTGGATATAGGCCGCGCCGATCGTGAGGCTGGCGCCGAGGATGATGCCGAAGAGCAGCCGCATGGCGCGTACTCCCTGCAGGGAAGGTCATTGGAAACTTGCGGAGGCATTGCGGCAAGAGCGGGATGCTGCCGACGCGCCGCCGGGGGACGGCGTGGCATCGCGGCCGTGGGTCAAGTGCCTGATTGAATTGAGAATCCTGCAGGTGCGGTAGCGCCCTGCTTGTCCCCATTTCCGAATGACACGCCGGGAGGGCCATGCTACAGCCGCGCCCGCTGCGCTGACGCAGTGCAATTTCGGCTCCCGCTCATGAACAAGGCAGATGGGAACGGCACAACCCGTTCCCATTCCAGCTTCTGGGCACTCACTCTCGGCAGTGTCGGCGTTGTTTACGGCGACATCGGCACGAGCCCCCTTTATGCGTTGCGCGAGGCAGTCGTTGCCGCGGTCGGCGAGGGTGGCGCGATCACGCCGGAGGCCGTGTTCGGCGTCCTGTCCCTGATCTTTTGGGCACTGATTATTGTTGTCACACTCAAGTACATCACCATTCTGCTTCGGGCTGACAATAACGGCGAAGGCGGGACGCTCTCGCTGACGGCACTTGCATTTCGCGCGCTCGGGCGTCGCGCCCCGGTCGTGCTCGCGCTCGGCATTATCGGTGCGGCGATGTTCTACGGGTCGGTGTTGATCACGCCGGCTCTTTCGGTTCTGTCGGCCGTGGAAGGCCTCAAGATCGCGACGCCAGCTTTCGAGCCCTTCGTGCTGCCGCTGGCGGTGATCATATTGGTTACACTGTTTTCAGTGCAATCCTACGGAACGGCCAGGGTCTCGGCGCTGTTCGGGCCTATCACTACAGTTTGGTTCATCGTGATCGCGATTGCCGGCATTTTGCAGATCGCAGTCAATCCGAGCGTGCTCCTCGCGGTCAATCCTTTGTACGGGATCGCGTTCCTCGCCGACAACGGAATGATCGGATTGATCACGCTCGGTGCGGTATTTCTGGTTGTGACCGGCTCGGAGGCACTCTACAACGACCTCGGCCATTTCGGGCGCAAGCCGATCCAGACCGCTTGGATTTATCTGGTATTACCGGCGTTGCTGATCAACTATTTTGGTCAGGGCGCATTGGTACTCGCAAATCCCGCGACGCTCGAAAATCCGTTCTTTCTGTTGTTTCCCGACTGGGCGCTGCTCCCAATGGTCGGGCTCGCGACGGCCGCCACCGTGATCGCCAGTCAGGCAGTCATCACCGGCGCCTACTCGATCACACGCCAGGCCATGCAACTCGGGTTATTGCCTCGATTGGAGATTCGTCACACGTCGGCAACGCTGCTCGGGCAAATCTACATGCCACGCGTGAACTGGATGCTGCTGACCGGCGTGCTCCTGCTCGTCGCGCTGTTCCGCTCATCCAGCGCGCTAGCGTCGGCGTATGTGCTCGCGGTGTCGACGACGAACCTGATGGCCGTGACCCTCGGCTTCACCGTGATCTGGCGGTTGTGGCAGTGGCCACTTTGGACGGCGGCATTGCTGATGGTCCCGTTCATTGTCGTGGATGCAACCTTTGTGTTGGCGACGACATTGAAGATTTTCGAAGGTGCGTGGCTGCCGGTCCTGTTCGGGGCGGTCGTCGTGCTGATCATGACGACGTGGCGGCGCGGAACGCGGCTGCTTGCACAGAAGAGCCGCCGCATCGAAGTTCCGTTCGAGCCGCTCGTGCGCAGCCTGGAAAGGAAGCCGCCGCACATCGTCCTGGGGACCGCCGTTTTCCTCACCAGCGACCCGGAATACGCGCCCACTGCACTCTTGCACAATCTGAAGCACAACAAGGTGCTGCACGAGCACAACGTCGTTCTGACCGTGGTCACCGCCGACACGCCGCGTGTGCCGGAGGACGATCGCGTGCAGATCATGGGCCTCTCGCCACATTTTTACCGGGTGATCTTGACGTTCGGCTACATGGAGACGCCGAACGTGCCGAAGGCGCTGGCGCTCGCGCGAAAGCTCGGCTGGCAGTTCGACATCATGGCGACGTCGTTTTTCCTGTCGCGGCGCTCGCTCAAGCCGGCGCCGCAATCGGGCATGCCGAAATGGCAGGACCGGCTGTTCATCAAGCTCGCCCGCGCCGCCGACGACGCCAGCACCTATTTTCACATCCCGACCGAACGCGTCGTCGAAATCGGGACACAAGTGACGGTCTAGTAAGGCCTGCGTCGGCCTTCGACGTGATTCGGGGATGGTCTAGAATGGACGCCATGGAAGAGCT
Source organism: Xanthobacteraceae bacterium (assembly GCA_040901465.1). Taxonomy (GTDB): domain Bacteria; phylum Pseudomonadota; class Alphaproteobacteria; order Rhizobiales; family Xanthobacteraceae; genus JAUSIF01. Next base: position 52,109 of record JBBDYN010000032.1, on the reverse strand, counting down.
GCTGAAAGCGGTGCAGAACGTCGATCCGCTGTGGTCGGTGGCACTCGTCGCCATCGCGGTCGTCGTGCTCCTGGGCGCGCGGCTGTGGCGGGCGTCGGCCGGTCGGCTGCTTGCGGTCGTCGTGCCGTTCTTGCTCCTCGCGGGCGTCGCCGCCGGCGGCTACTACGGCTACACATATCTGGAAGGCAAGCGCACGCTTGAGGAGCGGCGCGCGCTGGATGAGCGCGCGGCGTCTATTTTGTCGCAAGCGGTTCAGCCGGGTTCCGTGTTCGCGTGCCTCGATGGCTCACCCGCGCCTGCGATGATGGAGGCGTGCGAGCGGAGCCTGTTCGCCGAGCCGCAGCGGGTTGCCGCGGCGGTCGCGATCGTGACGCAGCGGATCGCATATCTATCCGACGCGCTGCAATTCGCGAATGCGCGCGACGCGAGCTATCTGGAACGAATCGAACCGCTGCGCAATTCGATCGAGGCCGATCCCTACGGCTTCGTCGCCTATGTGTTCGCGATCGATCACCGTTGTACGGCCGAGACGTGCGAGCGCTACCGGCTGTTGCGCGATCCGGCACGCGTGAAGGAAAATATCCGGGTGCGCCGGTTCGAGGCGTTCATGGCGAAGCACGCGCCTTCCTGGCGCTCATCGTCGGCAGTGGCGAGCGAGCCCGAGCCGCGGGAATCGCCGATGCCGCCGGGCGGCGAGCGGCCGTCGGTATCGGGCGTCTCGATCGGCGAACGGGCCGGTGCGGTCGCGATCGGAGATCCGACTTCGGCTGGCTTCGGATCGGCGCCGACGCGGACGGAGGAGGCCGCTCCGGCCGTGACGACGACGCCGGCCGAGCCCGCCGCGTCCGAGACTCCGACGCCGACCGCGCGTCCGCAACAGGCTGCGCCGGAGAAATCGAAGCAGGCTGCGGCTGCGAAAAATCCACCATCGGTGGCCGCTGCGAAGGATCCTCAGCCGGAAGCGGCAGTCAAGGGCGCGCAACCGGCCGCCGCCAAGAATGCGCCGCCGCGTCCGGCCGCGAAGGCAAAGGCCGATCCGGTGAACAAGCGTTCGTCAGAACCGGTCGCTGGCCTGCCGCGCGTCGTGCCGCGCGATTACATCCGCGAACAGGAAGAAGAGACGGCGGCGCAGGCCTCGGGTCCGGCCTCAAGCCAAGCTCAACCCGGCGCGCCGATACCAATCGCGCCACAGCAGAACTAAGTCCCACTGGCGGCGGCGCGGGCGACGGCTAGGATCGCGGAATGAGCCGGCCCGCGAATCTCCCGTTCGATTCGGTCCTGATTGCCAATCGCGGCGAAATCGCCGTGCGGGTGATCCGCACTGCGCGCGCGCTCGGGCTGCGAACCATCGCGGTTTTCTCCGAGTCGGACCGCGACGCGCCGCACGTTCGGCTCGCCGACGAAGCGCATCTGATCGGGCCCGCACCCGCGCGGGAGAGCTATCTCGACATCGAGCGCCTGATTGCAACGGCGAGGAATACGCGCGCCGGATCGATCCACCCCGGCTACGGATTCTTGTCGGAGCGAGCGGAATTTGCTGAAGCATGCTCGGCGGCCGGGATCGTATTCGTCGGTCCGCCAGCCGCTGCGATCCGCGCCATGGGCGACAAGGCTGCCGCGAAGGCGCTCATGGACAAGGCGCGAGTTCCGGTGGTGCGCGGCTATCATGGCGCACAGCAGGACGCGAAATTTTTGCGCCAGAAGGCATACGAGATCGGCTATCCGGTGCTGATCAAGGCGGCGGCGGGCGGCGGCGGCAAGGGCATGCGCCGCGTCGAAAAGGTGATCGAGTTCGACGATGCGCTCGCCGCGGCGAGCCGGGAGGCGGAATCCGCGTTCGGCGACGGGCGCGTGCTGATCGAGAAATGGATCGAGCGTCCGCGCCATATCGAGGTGCAGATTTTCGCCGACAACCACGGGAACGTCGTGCATCTCTACGAGCGCGACTGCTCGGCGCAGCGGCGTCATCAGAAGGTGATCGAGGAAGCCCCGGCGCCGGGGATCACCGAGGCCACGCGAGCGGCAATGACACGCGCCGCGGTCGAAGCCGCTCGGGCGGTCGGCTATTCGGGCGCGGGCACGGTGGAGTTCGTGGCGAGCGGCGGGGGCGAGCTCAAGCCCGACGGGTTCTGGTTCCTCGAGATGAACACGCGGCTCCAGGTCGAGCATCCGGTGACGGAGATGGTCACCGGGTGCGATTTGGTGGAATGGCAGTTCCGTGTCGCCGGGGGCGAGAAGCTGCCGCATACGCAGAACGAGATTGCGTTGTCGGGCCATGCGGTCGAAGCGAGGCTCTACGCCGAAGATCCGGCGCGCGGGTTCCTGCCGTCAACGGGCCGGATTCATGTCCTGCGCCTGCCGCAGGGCGAAGGCGTCCGTGTCGATGCGGGCGTAGAGGAGGGGGGCGAAGTCACGCCTTACTACGACCCGATGCTCGGCAAGATCATTGCCCACGGGCCGACGCGGGCGGTGGCGCTCGACCGGCTCGCGCTCGCCTTGAAGGGAACCGCGGTTGCGGGTCCGCGCACCAATCTCCCGTTTCTCCGCGTGCTCGTCGCCACACCTACGATGCGCGAAGGCAAGATCGACACCGGGTACATTGAACGCGAACTCGCGAATCTCGCCGTCGCCCGCTCGACCGATTTCGCGGCGGCAGCCTATGCCGTCGAGGAACTCATGCGGCGCGAACAGGCGCGCGTCATCAAGCGCGCGAAGCGGCATTCGAGCGAGCGGCACTCGCCCTGGGACGCCGCCGATGCGTTCGATTTCGGGGAAAGCCGCGAGGTGCAAGTATCGCTGCTGATCGACGGCGAACCCGCCAAGGCGCGCGTGCGCTTCGGCGCGAATGGGTCAGGAGTCACGGTGGAAGGAGCGACGGCGGCCGAGGCGCAACTCATTGACGTGCCCGGCGGCCTGATCGCCGTGCGCGACGACAACACGAGCCTGATCCAGCTCGGCGGGACCGTCGCGGTCGATCTCGAACATCTCGATGCGAGCGGCGTCGTGAGCGCGCCCATGCACGGCAAGGTCCTCGCGATCGAGGTGAAAGCGGGCGAGCGCGTGCACAAGGGTCAGCGGCTCGCCGTGATCGAGGCGATGAAAATGGAGCACGCGCTTAACGCGAATGCGGACGGTGTCGTCGCCGAGATCGCGGTCGAAGCCGGTAGCCAGGTCGCCGAGGGCGCGCGGCTTCTCGTCATCACCGCCGACGGTGAGGAATAGCCCGAATTTCAGCAGCGCCGTTCGATCAGTCGACGTCGCGGCCGTTGAGGATGAATGTCACCTTCATGTTGACGCGGTACTCGTCGATTTTGCCGTTTTTGACGGTGACCTTCTGCTCTTGAATCCAGGCGCCCTCGACGTTCTTGAGCGAACTCGATGCGCGCTTGATGCCTTGCTCGATCGCGTCCTCAAAACTCTTCTTGGAGGCCGAGGTGACCTCCACGACTTTTGCAACCGCCATGACTTCCTCCCCACATGCCCCGGCGCCCAACGAGAGCCTAGGCATTGCAGGGAACCGTCGCAACGCGTTGTGGATGCGATCACTTCGCCCGTGAAACCGGCGCGATGACGGTCTAGAAAGAGGCATGGCGTTGCATCTCATCAAGCTCTGCGTGGGCGCTAACTCGATCCGCGACCTGCAGGAATGGATCGACGAGCGGCTCGCGGAGAAGCGCCGCAAGAAGCAACCGCTAGAGCACGTACACACCACCCGCATGGTGCCGACGCGGAGCGAGGAACTGCTCGACGGCGGTTCGCTCTATTGGGTGATCCGGGGCGAGATTTCCTGCCGCCAGCGCCTCCTCGACATCCGCGAGTTCATCGACAAGGAGGGCGTGCGCCGTTGCCGGCTCGTTCTGGAGCCGAAAGTCGTGCCGGTGATGCCGCGGCCGCGCGGACCGTTCCAGGGATGGCGCTATTTGCCGGCAAAGGAAGCGCCCGCCGATCTCCGCCGCGCCGGGCGCGGACTCACGATGCTGCCCGAGGAAATGCGGCGCGAACTGCGCGACCTCGGGCTGCTCTGAGGGGCGTGAAACAATCGGTCTTGCGGCGCGTTGTCATCCGGGAGTTCCGCAAACCTGGAGGCATCGATGCTTGTGCAGCGAAAAGAACAGGCGAGCCCAGACTACGAGCGTCCGCAGGAGAACGTGGCGGACATGCCGGATCCGGTGACCCTGCCGGCGATCAAGGCGCGGCAAGGCGAGACGTCCGGCCACATGCGGGTCGTGCTCACGGTGGGGATCGCGCTCGCGATCCTCGCGTTCGTCTTCGGATACCTCGTCACCAGCTAACCCGGATCAGACGCCCAGATTATCGATCAGCCGCGTCTTGCCAATGCGGGCGGCGACGAGCAGACGGATCGGGCCATCCTTCTTTGATGTTACCGGTGCGAGTGTTTCGGCGTGGCGCGCCTCCAAATAGTCGAGCTTGAAGCCGGCGGCCTTGATCGTGCCGCGGCTGCGGTCGAGCGTGGGGCCGATCGGCGCGCCTTTGCGGATTGCGGCGGCCGCCTCCTTGAGCGCGCGGTAGAGCGCGGGTGCGGCTGCGCGCTCTGTGGGCGATAAGTACGCATTACGCGACGAGATGGCTAGGCCATCCGCTTCCCGCACGGTCGGGGAACCCAGAATCTTCACCGGCAGGTCGAGGTCGGCCGCCATCCGCTTCACCACCTGAAGCTGCTGGTAGTCTTTTTCCCCGAACAGCGAGAAGTCGGGCATGGCCACGATGAGAAGCTTTGCAACCACGGTGGCAACGCCTGCGAAGAAATGCGGCCGGAACTCGGATTCGAGCCCGAGAGCCGGGCCCGCGGGAGCAATGTTGGTCGCGAAGCCCTCGGGATAGATTTCGCCGACGCTGGGTGCGAACACCAGATCGGCCCTTTCCGCCGACAGTTTCGCAAGATCGTCCTTCCAGGTGCGAGGGTAGCGGGCAAAATCTTCGTTCGGCGCGAACTGGGCCGGGTTGACGAAGACCGAGACCACGACGCGGGCGGCGCGCCGCCGGGCGAGACGTACCAGTGAAACATGTCCGGCGTGCAACGCGCCCATGGTCGGCACGAGCGCGATGCGCTCCCCGCGGCGCCGCCATGGCGCGAGTGCTGCGCGGAGCGCCTTAACCGTCCGTACGACGCGGGGAGGGCTCAAATGCGGCTCCTGGGTCGGAACGAAATCGGCGCGCACCCTACAAGAGCGGCCTGCCGGCCTCTAGCGGAGAAATAAAATCTCTCGCCTTTCGCTCAGGACGGGATTTGCGAAAGTCTCGGCTTGACCCGGAAGGCGAATGGTCGCCAGAATGAAATGCGGGGTGTACGGCCCGTCGGGTGTCTGGGTCGATGCGTAATCACAGATCTGTCTTCAATGGTGCGCCTGCGGCGCCACGCGCCGCACGGGACGCCCACGTGATCGTGCTCGCCAACGAGAAGGGCGGCTCGGGCAAGACCACGACCGCGATGCACGTGATCGCGGCCTTGCTGCAGGCGGGGCAGAAGGTCGCCTCCATCGACGCGGACAGCCGACAAAAGAGCCTTACCCACTATGTTGCCAACCGCCGGCGCTGGGCGAAAAAGTGCGGCGTGCGGCTGGAATTGCCAAACCACATCGCGATCGAGCGCGCCAGCGGGCCAAGCGTCGACGAAAACGAGGCTTCGGAGTTCGCTGCCTTCGCCGCCGCCGTGAATGGGGTCGAATCCACGCACGACTTCGTCGTCGTCGACACGCCGGCAACCGATAGTTATTTGATGCGCCTTGCCCACGCCATGGCGGACACACTGATCACGCCGCTCAATGACAGTTTCGTGGATTTCGACGTCCTCGCGAGCATCGATCCGGAAAGTTACGAGGTCACCGGCACGAGCCACTACGCCGAAGTGGTGCGCGAGGCGCGGCGCCAGCGGCGCATCGTCGAGGAGGGCGAGACCGACTGGATCATCATGCGAAATCGCGTCGGCCAGTTCGAGACGCGCAACGGGCGCAATATCGCCGACGGGCTGATCGATCTGTCGCGCCGGCTCAATTTTCGAATCTCCGAGGGCTTCTCCGAACGCGTGATCTATCGCGAGCTATTTCCACGCGGGCTCACCGTGCTCGATACGCTCGACGAAACCACGCTCGACTCGCGTGCGAATCTCTCGCATCTCGCCGCACGGCAGGAAGTCCGTAACCTTGTCGATTCCCTGAAGCTGCCAATCGACGAAAAAGGGCGGCGGCGCGCCGAAGCGCGCGCCGAATGGTTCCGCGCCTCGGGCCAACCGCTCGACGGCGCCGAAGTCATCGCGGAGTAAGCATCCGGAAGGGCGCGGCTTGCGATCGGCTCTAAAAGGACCAATCTGACGGGCGGGCGGAGCGCCCGAAGGATGGTTCCATGAGCCGAGACCGCGACGAGACCCGCGCGCCTGTGCGGCCGCCCGACGAGAAATCGTCGGAGCCGGCAGCGCAGCGCGGCGAAATTGACGCGTTCCTGCAGCGCGCGCGCTCTCTCGGTCCGCGCGCCGACGGCAAGCGTGGACGCCTCATCTTCGCGCTCGACGCCACCATGAGCCGGCAACCGACCTGGGATCTCGCGTGCGCATTGCAGGCGGAGATGTTCCACGAGACGGCGGCGATCGGCGGGCTCGACGTGCAGCTCGTCTATTACCGCGGAATCTCGGAATGCCGCGCCTCGAAATGGGTTTCCGACCCGAAGCGGCTCGCCGGCCTCATGGAGAAGATCGATTGCCGCGGCGGCCATACGCAGATCGGTCGCGTGCTCGAGCACGTGCGTAAGGAAGCGAAGCGGCAAAAGGTCGACGCCTTCGTGTTCGTCGGCGACGCCATGGAAGAGTCGGTCGACGATCTCTGCGCCAAGGCAGGCAAACTCGCGCTGCTCGGCGTGCCGGCATTCATGTTTCAAGAGGAATCCGACCCGATTGCCGAGCGCGCCTTTCGCGAAATCGCCCGCCTGACCAAAGGTGCATGGTGTCCGTTCGATGCGGGCGCATCCGCTCAATTGCGCGACCTCTTGCGCGCGGCGGCAGCGTTCGCGGCGGGCGGACATCGGGCGCTGGCGGACCTTTCCAAGCGCGCCGGTGGCGGGGGCGCCGTGAAGCTTCTCGGCCAGATGAAGTAAGCGCCGCTGCGCCGAATTCCCCGCGCTCCGATATAATGAAAATATGACGCTGATCCTTGGCCTCGCTGCCCTTGTCCTTTTGCTTGTCCTGGGACGTTTCTATGCAACCGCCGATCCGCATCAACTCGCGCGGGTGCTGCGCTTGTCGGGGGGCATCGCGGCGCTCCTGGTGGCTGGCTATCTGACCGTGACCGGGCGCTTCTACGCGGCGGTGCCGCTCGCCTATGTCGGCGCCACGCTGCTCAAATGGATTCCGTCGCCCGCCGGCCTCGGTGCGCGCATGCGCAAGACGCCCGGACAAGTGTCCCGCGTGCGTTCGCAATTCATTGAAATGGAGCTCGATCACGACACCGGCGCGATGCGCGGGCGCATTCTCGCGGGCAAGTACGAGAACGTGCCGCTCGACGCGCTCGACCGCGCGGCGCTGTTGTCGCTGCTGAGCGAAATCGACGCGGAGAGCCGCGCGCTACTCGAAGCTTATCTCGACCGCCGGGAGCCCGGATGGCGAGAAGACGTCGAGGAAGACGCGGGTGCGGGGCGACGCGAGCCGCCGCGCAGCGGCCCGATGACCGAGGAAGAGGCGCTGCAAATCCTCGGTCTTGAACCAGGCGCGGGCGCGTTCGAGATACGACGCGCGCACCGGACTCTCATGAAGAAACTGCACCCCGACCAAGGGGGGTCGACGTATCTCGCGGCCCGCGTCAACGAGGCCAAGGAAGTTCTGCTCCGCCGCCATACCTAACTCCAAGCACGCGTTGTCTTCGGGTGGCGACGCCTCACGGTCAGTTTTTCGCCGCGAAACACGAGAAGTCGTTCTTCTTCAGCGTTTCGCAGGCGCGTTTGGCGCTCGCTTCGTCGAAGCCGGCGAAGCGGGCGCGGTAGATGTCATTGCGGCCCTTGCTGCTCTTTTCCGTGTACGGATTGCCCTTGGCGAGGATCGATGCAGCGATCGAGCGCGCCTCGTTGAGGCGGTCGCGCGCCTGTTCCTCTTTGGCATAGGCGCCGATCTGGATAATCCAGCCGCCGCGGGCGACAGAGGCGGTCGGCATGCTGTCGCTGAGCTCCGACACCGCTGCGGGCGACGTCGGGGCCGGCGCCGGTGAGGTCTCCGGCATGAGCGCGGAGACGACTTTCGCGCGCTCGATCTCGGGCGAGGATTGCGTCGACGCCGATGCGACCAACGGCGGCGGCGGGGGCGGCGCGAACGTCACTAGCTTGCCGTCCGGAGCGAGCGCCGTCGGCGTGATCCGTATCGCCTGCTTCACGCTGTTTGCCGACAAGGTGGAAATCGGAAGCACGGCGTTGGATTTGTCGCCGTCGCCTTCGGCGACGAGTTCGCCGCCCTTGCCGACCGCGACGGTGCGGACGGGCTTGCGCTGCACGGGTTCGGCGGATCCGGGCGCCGGCTGCGCCGGGCGGCTTGCCACGGGGCTGCGCGGCGGCAACGGAACGGGCGATTCCGCGAAGCGCGGCGCGGTGCGCGGTCCCGCGTGGGCGTGGCGGATGTTCTCGGTGATGAGATCGCGCATCAATTCGTCACGGGCGGCGCCGGTGCTGCCGCCCATTACGACCGCCACGATTTGACGGCTGCCGCGATTGACGCTGGTGACGAGGTTGAAACCAGAGGCGCGTGTGTAACCGGTCTTGATCCCGTCGACACCGCCGACGCGACCGAGCAGCTTGTTGTGGTTGCCGATCGCGACGCCGCGCCAGGTGAAAGCGCGCGTGGCGAAGTACGGATAGTATTTCGGGAAGCGGTCCTGGAGCGCGAGCGACAGCAGCGCCAATTCGCGCGCGGTCGTCACCTGTTCGGGATCCGGCAGGCCCGACGCGTTCTTGAATACGGTTTTGATCATGCCGAGCGCGCGCGCCCGACGCGTCATCAGCTTGGCGAAAGATTCCTCATCGCCAGCGATGATCTCGGCGATTGCCACGGCGATATCGTTCGCCGAGCGGGTGACCAGGGCCTTGATCGCATCTTCGACGTTGATCGTCTCTCCCGGCTTGAGCCCGAGCTTCGACGGCGGCTGGGCGGCGGCCTCGGCGGAAATCTTGATTTTGGAGCTGAGCTTGAGGCGGCCGGTATCGAGCTCGGCGAACAAAAGATAGAGCGTCATGATCTTGGCGAGCGAGGCGGGATGACGCAATTCATCGGCCTTGGCCGCGTCGATCACTTCGCCGGTCTTGGCGTCGACCACAATCGAGGAAAAGCCGGAGAACCAGGCGGTTTTTTCCTCGCGCGCGCCAGCGCCGGACGCTGCGAGCACGAGGCCGAGGCCCGCGACCGCCGCAACGATTACGGTAAACGCCGTCCGCCCCATGGGCGGCGCTCTTCTACGCCTACGCAACATCACCCAGACCCAATCCTCGTGTTCGACGCAGCCGCGCCGCGGCCGCGATCCCCGTTTTTCGCGCCGCCACTCACCACCGCGCGCCGGTGCGTGAGGGAGGCTTCGCCGCCTGCGCCGGCGGACACGTCGCGCAAGGCTAGAGGGAGGCGGGTTAGAATTGAGTAAAGCGAGTGTTCCCGGCGCCGATTTAAAGCTTGGAGGCCGATCCGGGCGGCCTCGTGGCTCACCGAAGGCAGCTTCGCGTCGTCCAGGAGCCGGATCGTAGCTTCATTGATAGGGCGACAGCCCATTGATATTGCGACGCAAAATTTTCTTGACTTTTATGTTGCAGTGCACTAACTAACAGAAGAGCGATCAATTGCGTGGCACGCAGTGGCACGCCGCTCGTGAAGGCCAAACCATGCAAACCGCCGGCTGATGCTGGCGCGAAGGGGATGATGATGTTCGACAATCTCGACACGTTGCAGAAGATCGGCAAAGAGAATGTCGATGTGGCGCTGAAGAGCTTCGGCGTTGCGTCGAAGGGTCTGCAGGCGATCGCGACCGAGGTCGCGGACTTCCAAAAGAAGTCGTTCCAAGAGGGCACCGCCGCGTTCGAAAAGCTGCTCGGCGCCAAGACGCTCGACAAGGCCGTCGAAGCGCAGAGCGAATACTACAAGTCCGCTTACGAGGGTTTCGTGTCCAAGGCGACCAAGATCGGCGAGCTCTATACCGATATCGCCAAGGAAACCTACAAGCCGCTCGAAGGCGCGTTCGCCAAGGCGACCACGGGCAAGCAGTAAGCGTTCACCGCGACCCGTCGCAAGAGAAAGCCCGGCCGAACGGCCGGGCTTTGTCTTTTAAGCGGCGCTGCGAGCGCCGCCAGGAAACTTCCTTATTTCGAAAGGTGCAGGTTAGCGATTTCCGCTCCGATCGCGCTGAACACGCTGGAGAGCTGGGACGCATTCTGCACGTCGTAATACATGCTCGGATTGGTCGCGCAGTTCTGCAACAGGTTGGCGTTTCCATCGATGACCCTGACCGCATAGATCTTGATCTGTGGGTCGCCGTTCGGTTTCAGCAGGGCCTTGATGTTGTTGCAGGTTGCGGTGGTGCGGGAGTTGATCGTCGATTCGTTCGAGGACCACCGGTCCTGGGTATTGTCGCCGTCGGTCAGCAGAATGATGAATTTCTGCAAGTTTTCCGTGTCGTAGGCGGCGCCTTCGGTGAACACGGCCGTCGGGGACAACATGTGCCAACCCCAGACGAGGCCGATCGTGACGTTGGTGTTGCCGGCCGCCACCATGGTGTCGACCTTGGCGTTCAAGGCCGCCCAGTCGTAATTGAGCGTCATGATCGAGGCGAGGCCGCCGTTGCACTGAACGCCCGGATAACGGGTGGCGCTGTCTGTCGGCGCGGTATCCTTGACGTTGTGGTTGACGCTGCTCGGGTCCTTGTTGCGATCCGTAACGCAGCCGGTCCAGGAATCCTGCGGCGGGTCTCCGCACCCGGTACCGGCTTGGCCGCCATTGCAATCCAGGAGGTTCCAGCGAAGCCAGGCTTCGTTCTTGTAGCCAGTGCCGACATTGACCCTCGTGTTGAACGGAACGATTGCGACCTTGGCGTCTCCGGGATTCTTGGCTGCCGATTGCAGCACGTTCAGTAGATTATGCGTCGCAGTCTTTAGCTCCGCGAGCTTGGTGCCGCTCATGGATCCCGTGTTGTCGAGCGCGAGCGCGACTTCGACCTTGCCGATGCCCCATTTCGCCACCGAATTGGTGCCGATCGCGAACGTGGTTGCGCCAAACAACTTGGCGATCTTCGGCGTGTAATCGCCGGTAACGCTCAAGGTGACCTGACCGACGATGGGCGTGATCACGAGGTTCACGTTGGTCAGCGTATGGCTGCCCATGCTGGCCGAGAAATACTGCATGCCAACAGTATCCAGCGTCTGCTGATCGGTCGGCAAAATCCTGGAAAGCGCGAGCGCGGTCGCATCGAGCGCCTTCTGCATGTCGGTGCGGTAGGCCGACGCCATGCTGTAGTCGACGGCGGCGCCGACCGCTCCCACCATCGGGACGATGGCGAAGGCGAACAGAACCGCGATATTGCCCTTTCGGTCGGACCAAAAACGCCGCACGGCAGCTCTCCGGGACCAGTCGCGCGCCAATCTGCGCTTCGTTCGTTGATTATTTCCTGCTTTGAATCGATCTTTATGCGAATCCGACGCGCGCGGGGTAAGGATCGGTTGAAGGCGTTAAGGCTCCTTGGTCGAATTCGATAAAATTCGACCGAACTCGAATCCCGCCGCCGTTCGCGTTCATTTCGACAGGTGCAGGTTGGCGATTTCTGCGCCGATTGAGCTGAACACGCTGGACAGTTCGCTTGCGTTTTGCACGTCGTAATACATGCTCGAGTTGGTGGCGCAGTTTTGCAACAGGTTGGCGTTCCCATCGATGACCCTGACCGTATAGATCTTGATCTGGGGGTCGCCATTCGGCTTCAGCAGGGCCTTAATATTGTTGCAGGCTGCGGCCGTGCGGTTGTTGATCGACCACTCGCTCGACGACCACCGATCCTGCGTATTGTCGCCGTCGGTCAGCAGGATGATGTACTTCTGCAAATTGTCCGTGTTGTATGCGACGCCTTGCGTGAAAACGGCTGATGGCGACAGCATGTGCCAACCCCAGACGAGGCCGATCGTGACGTTGGTGGTGCCGGACGCGGCCAATGAATTGACCTTGTTGTGCAGGGCGTTCCAGTCGTAGGTGAGCGGCATGATCGAGGCCAATCCGCCGCTGCATTGAACGCCCGGGTATTTCGTCTCGTCGCCGGCCGGCTCCGTGTCCTTGACGTTGTAGTTGACGCTGCCCGGATCCTTGTTGCGATCCGTGGCGCATCCCGTCCATGAGTCTTGCGGAGGACTGCCGCAGCCGGTCCCGGATTGGCCGCCGTTGCAATCCAAGAGATCCCAGCGGAGCCAGGCTTCGTTCTTGTAGCTGGTGCCGACGTTCACCGTGGTATTGAACGGGATGATCGCGACCTTAGCGTCGCCGGGCGTCTTGGCGGCGGCCTCCAGGACGTCCAGCAAATTGTGGGTTGCTGCCTTGAGCTCACCGATCTTGTTGTTCGACAGCATCGATCCGGTGTTGTCGAGCGAAAGGGCGATCTCGACCTTGCCGATGCTCCACTTGGCCTCTGAATTCGTCCCGAGTTCGATCGTGCTCGCGCCGACGATATTGGCCATCTGCACACGGTAGGTTCCCTTGGCAGACAATTTCAGTTTGCCGACTTCCGGCGTGACGGTGAGTTGCAGGTTCGTCAGCGTGTGATTGCCGAAGTTGGCCTGGAAGTATTGATTGCCGACCGTGTCCAAGGTCGCCTGGTTCGCCGGCATGATCCGGGTGAGGGCGAGTGCGGTTGCATCCAGCGCCTTTTGCATGTCGGTGCGATAGGCGCTCGCCATGCTGTAATCGAGCGCGACGCCAACGGCCCCGAACATGGGGATCATGGTGAGCGCGAAGAGGAGGGCAATATTCCCCTCGCAGTCGGACCAAAAACGACGCATGGCAGGCTCCCGCTCGCGGACGGGGCACATTGCGCAGCCTTCATTGATTGGTTCTTGCGGAAATCGACCGGTTTTCTTGCTTTTCGGCCGGATCGAACTAGGTAGTTAACCAAGGCCAGCGAGACCGCTAAAATTGGGGTGATCGGGCCCGGCCGGGCGGGGTAGCGCCAACCGCCCCCGCTACCCTATGGTTGGGTGCTTCGCTGCGTCACAGCGGGGCTCCAGCCCCCAAGAACCGTCACCGCGAAGCCGAAATTCGCTGCTGAAGTCCATGAATCGGCCCGAACCCGAAATTCCGCCTATGACCGCGATACTGACGCGTCTTGCCGCTCACCGGATGGGCGACGACGAGCGCGTGCGCCGCAGCAGCAACGAAGATGGACCGAGCACCGGCGTCATCACCCGGGTCAAGCCGCACGCGAAGCGGCCGAACCTCTACCGGGTGTTGCTGTTAAACGACGATTACACGCCGATGGAATTCGTCGTGCACGTGCTTGAGCGGTTCTTCAGCAAATCGCGCGAAGATGCGACTCGAATCATGCTGCACGTGCATCAGAACGGAGTCGGCGAATGTGGCGTTTTCACGTACGAGGTGGCTGAAACCAAGGTGACGCAGGTCATGGACTTCGCGCGCAAGCATCAGCATCCTTTACAATGCGTGATGGAGAAGAAATGATTGGCGTTCATGGGACGAGGAACTGATGCCGACGTTTTCGCGTAGCTTGGAGCAGTCGCTGCACCGCGCGTTGGCGCTCGCCAACGAGCGTCATCACGAGTACGCGACGCTCGAGCATTTGCTGCTTGCGCTCACCGACGATCAGGATGCGGCGGCGGTGATGCGCGCGTGCAATGTCGATATCGATCGGCTGAAGCGGAACCTCGTCGATTACATCGACGGCGAGCTCGACAATCTCGTGATGGACGCGACGGATGATTCGAAGCCTACCGCGGGCTTCCAACGCGTGATCCAGCGGGCGGTCATCCACGTGCAGTCGTCGGGCCGCGAGGAGGTGACCGGCGCGAACGTCCTCGTCGCAATTTTCGCCGAGCGCGAAAGCCACGCCGCTTATTTCCTGCAAGAGCAGGACATGACGCGCTACGACGCGGTGAATTACATCAGTCACGGCATTGCCAAGCGCCCCGGGATGTCGGAGTCGAAGCCGATACGCGGCGTCGAGGACGATACCGACACGAAGCCCGGCGAGGACGGCAAAAAGAAAGCCGACGCGCTCGAGGCCTATTGCGTCAATCTAAATAAGAAAGCGCGCGATGGAAAAATCGATCCGCTGATCGGCCGCGAGAACGAAATCTCGCGTACGATTCAGGTGCTGTGCCGCCGCCAGAAGAACAACCCGCTGTTCGTAGGCGACCCCGGCGTCGGCAAGACAGCGATCGCCGAGGGGCTCGCACGCCGCATCGTCATGGGCGAGGTGCCGGACGTCTTGAAGAGCTCGACCGTGTTCGCGCTCGACATGGGCACGCTGCTTGCCGGCACGCGCTATCGCGGCGACTTCGAGGAACGTCTCAAGCAGGTGATCAAGGAGCTTGAGGCTTATCCAAACTCGATCGTATTCATCGATGAGATTCACACGGTGATCGGCGCCGGTGCCACGTCCGGCGGCGCGATGGACGCGTCGAACCTGTTGAAGCCCGCGCTGGCGTCTGGCTCGCTGCGCTGCATCGGCTCGACCACCTATAAAGAGTACCGCCAGTATTTCGAGAAAGACCGGGCGCTCGTGCGCCGGTTCCAGAAGATCGACGTGAACGAGCCGTCGCCGGCCGACGCGATCGAAATTCTCAAGGGCTTGAAGCCCTATTTCGAGGACTATCACCGCCTGCGCTACACCAACGACGCGATCAAGGCGGCGGTCGATCTCTCCGTGCGCTATATCCACGACCGTAAGCTGCCCGACAAGGCGATCGACGTGATCGACGAATCCGGCGCTGCGCAAATGCTCGTGCCGGAAAGCAAGCGCAAGAAAACGATCGGCGTGAAGGAAATTGAATCCACGGTGGCCACGATGGCGCGGGTGCCGCCGAAGACGGTCTCCAAGGACGACGCCGAAGTGCTCGTCAATCTCGAAGCGACGCTGAAACGCGTCGTTTACGGCCAGGACAAGGCGATCGAGGCGCTCGCCGGCGCGATCAAGCTTTCGCGGGCGGGATTGCGCGAGCCGGAAAAGCCGATCGGCGCCTATCTCTTTTCCGGGCCGACGGGCGTCGGCAAGACCGAAGTGGCGCGGCAGCTTGCGGCGTCGCTCGGCGTGCCGATCCATCGCTTCGACATGTCGGAATACATGGAGCGCCACACGGTTTCGCGCCTGATCGGCGCGCCGCCGGGTTATGTGGGCTTCGATCAGGGCGGACTGCTCACCGACAGCGTCGACCAGACGCCGCATTGCGTGCTGCTGCTCGATGAGATCGAGAAGGCGCATCCTGATCTGTTCAATATCCTTCTGCAGGTCATGGATCACGGCAAGCTCACCGATCACAACGGCAAGCAGATCGACTTCCGCAACGTGATCCTGATCATGACCACGAACGCGGGCGCGGCCGACATGGTGCGGGCCGCTTACGGCTTCACGCGGACGAAGCGGGAAGGGGACGACCTGGAGGCGATCAACCGCCTGTTCACGCCGGAATTCCGCAATCGCCTCGACGCCACGATCACATTCGCGCATCTCACGCCGGAGGTGATCAAGAAGGTGGTCGAGAAGTTCGTGCTGCAGCTCGAGGCGCAGCTCGCGGACCGCGCCGTTTCGATCGAGCTAAGTCCCGAAGCGGCCGATTGGCTCGTGGATGGCGGCTACGACGAATCTATGGGCGCGCGGCCGATGGCGCGGCTGATCCAGGAGCATATCAAGAAGCCGCTTTCGGACGAGCTCTTGTTCGGCAAGCTCAGGACCGGCGGCCACGTGCGCGTGATTGTGCGCACCGACGAAGACGACAAGAGGATACTGGGCTTCGAATATCTCGAGGGTCCGATCACGCCACGGCCGGAGAAAATGCCGGCGAAAAAGAAGCGGCGTGTGTCACCGCGTATGGGCAAGCCGAAGGTGAGGAAGCCGGGCGGCGGAAGCGGCGGCTCGGGGCCGTCCTCGCCGAAGCCGGGCAGCCCGGTACCGAAGGTGCCGTTGGTGCGCGCCTGACTGTGCGTATTCCGCAGAGCTGATATTCGTATCTTTGCGATGCGGGCGGTTCCGCTCCGCTAGTATCCCGCCGTGTCCGATTCCACCCCGCCCGAACTTGATTCCACGGCTGCGCCGCCCGTAAGTGTAGCTCGCTGGTTTCTGCGCGGTGCGCGGGCGGCGGCGACTTCGGTTCAGGGCATTGTCTTGTTCGCCGCCATGATCGGGTTCGGCGGCTTGTGCCGCGGCGTCGATTTTCCACTCGGCGCGGCGCTGCTGTCGATTGTGCTCGTATGGGCGCTGCCGGCGCAGGTGCTGCTGGTCGGCGGTTACGCCGCCGGCAATGCGGCGCCGGTGATCGCGCTCGCAGTCGGGCTCTCCTCGGTGCGGCTGTTCCCGATGGCCGCGGCGCTCGTTCCCTATGTGCGTGGGCAGCGCACCGGGATCGGCGCGCAATTACTCGCGGCGCATTTCGTGGCAGTGACGGCGTGGGTCGAAGGCATGCGGCGGCTGCCGAAGCTGCCGAGGGAAGTGCGGCTCCCGTACTTTCTCGGACTCGGCAGCCTGCTCATCATGGCTTCGGTCGTTTCCACCCTGATCGGCTTCCAGCTCGCGAGCGCGCTGCCGAGTTGGCTCGCGGCGGGACTTCTGTTTCTCACGCCTTTGTCATTCCTGATCCAATTATCGAACAACGCGCGCGATCTTGTCGACCGGCTCGCGCTTGTGCTCGGGCTCGTGCTCGCGCCATTCATTGCCGAAATCGGCGGGCGACTGGATCTCCTGTGGACCGGTTTGATCGGCGGCGGCGTGGCCTGGGTCGTGCATCGTTTCGTGAAGAGGCGCCAATGAGTCTCGACGGCGCGCTCTGGCCCTATCTACTCGTGATCCTCGCCGGTTTCTTGCCGACCGAGATCTGGCGTGCGCTGGCGGTCGTATTCGTGCGCGGGATCGACGAGGACAGCGAGGTTCTCGTCCTCGTGCGTGCCGTTGCGACGGCGCTTCTCGCGGCGGTGGTCGCGCGGCTGGTCCTGCTCCCGCCGGGCGAACTCGTTTCTGTGCCGCTCGCGATTCGCATCGGCGCGGTGACGGGCGGATTCCTTGTTTATCTGCTTACGCGGCGTTCGGTGTTTCTCGGGATTCTATTCGGCGAGATCGTGATCATCGCCGGGGCCTGGTACGCGCAATAGCGCGGTGCTTCGGCGGCGATCAGGCTTTCGCGAGCGCCGCCTTGAGCATGAAAGCATGCTCGCCGAGCACCTCGGGTTTTTCCTGCACGCTCGCCGGCGGCTTCAACGAGACGCCGTTATGACGCGGAATCACGTGCACGTGCAGGTGGAACACAACCTGTCCGCCTGCCTTCTCATTGAACTGTTGCACGGTGATACCATCGGCGGTGAAGGCTTCCTTCGCCGCGCGCGCAATTTTCTGCGCGACTTGCATCACGTGGGCGAGATCGTCGGGTTTGACGTCGAGGATATTGCGCGCGGGGGCCTTCGGCAGAATCAGTGTGTGGCCGGCGGCGCGCGGCATGATGTCGAGGAAGGCGAGGGCCTTGTCGTCCTCGTAGACTTTATAGGAAGGCAACTCGCCGCGAAGGATCTTCGCAAAGAGATTGTTCTGGTCGTAGTCGGCCATGGCGTCCTCCGGTCACGGCACCGCATTTTTGCGGAATGGGACCATTGTCGCAAGCTCCTCCGCTTCGGCCGAGACATGGGCGCGCTCGTGGGCGAGATAGTCCGCGATCGCGCGCCGAAAGCTCGGATCGGCGATGTAATGCGCCGAATAGGTGGTGACCGGCACGTAGCCACGGGCGAGCTTGTGCGGTCCCTGCGCGCCGGCTTCGACGCGGGCGAGGTCATGTTCAATCGCGTAGTCGATCGCCTGATAGTAGCATACCTCGAAGTGCAGAAACGGTCGGTGCTCTTTCGCACCCCAGTAGCGGCCGTAAATCGTGTGCGCGCCGAGAAAATTGAGCGCGCCGGCGATCCAGCGGCCGGCGCGCCGCGCCATGACCAGGACAATGCGATCGGCCATCGCCTTGCTCACGATCGAGAAGAAAGGACGATTGAGATAGGGCCGCCCCCATTTGCGTGAGCCCGTGTCCATATAAAAGTCGAAGAAGGCGTCCCAGACCGCTTCGGTCAGATCGCTGCCGGATAGGCGAACGATTTCGACGCCTTCTTGCGCCTCGCGGCGCTCGCGTGCGATCGCCTTGCGCTTGCGCGAGGAGAGCGCGGCGAGGAAATCGTCAAATGAGGAGTATCCGTTGTTCAGCCAGTGGAACTGCCGGTCGGTGCGCGCGAGCAGGCCAAGGCCAGTAAGGTAATTACATTCGATTTTCGTTGGGAAGGTGACGTGGAGCGACGATGCGCCGCGGCGTTTCGCGAGCTCCATGCCGCCTGCGACGAGTGCCTCGCGAGCGGCGTCGGCGTGCGGACCGGGACGGACGAGCAGGCGAGGGCCGGTGACCGGCGTAAACGGGACCGAGACCTGCAACTTCGGATAATAATCGCCGCCGGCGCGCTCGTAGGCCTCGGCCCAGCCGTGGTC
The DNA here is from genome assembly GCA_040901465.1 of Xanthobacteraceae bacterium. Taxonomy (GTDB): domain Bacteria; phylum Pseudomonadota; class Alphaproteobacteria; order Rhizobiales; family Xanthobacteraceae; genus JAUSIF01. The sequence continues at coordinate 33,429 of JBBDYN010000032.1, read as the reverse complement.
GAATACGTATTCGCCCTGCGAATGGTTTTTCAGGTAGCAGGGCATGGCGGCGAGGATTTCACCGGAGCCGTTTTCCACGACGACGTGTTGCGGTTGCCAACCGGTGCGCGCGGCGACCGCTCCGGATTCCTCCAGCGAAGCCAAAAATGCATGTGATAAGAATGGGTTGCCTGGATCGGATTCAGAATTTGAATCCGCGACTTCGCGTTTTGAGTCAGGTGTTTCAGAAACAGAATCCGATTGTCGCCCTTCAGTACGGTTGTCCAATCGCTTTGACGACCTCGCTGCGGGCCGGCCCGACGCGTGCGCATAGGCGCAGGCGTTCCATACTTCGGCCGGGATCGACCGGATCGAAGGTTCGATGCGTACGCGCAGGGAAGGTTTGCGGCTCATCAGGATGCCATCAGGGAACTAAATATTGTGTGTGCGCCGCTGGTTGCAAATATGTTGCAAATATAAGGTCGCGCAAATCCAAAGCAGAGCCAATCCAGCTAGGACTTGAGGCGACCGCTGCTGGGTCGGGCATGCCTGAGCGCCTTGCGTTCGACGTTGAGCAACTCATGCAAAGCGATTACTGACGGTGATGCCTCCGCGGCTCGCCAGATCAGCGGCGTGACTATCTCCGCAAGCACCGTCGGCAAAGGGTGACACGCCACTTCGTCGGTACTTACGACTTCGAGTACCGACTCCGGCAACACGGCGACACCGGTTCCCGAGGCGACACAGGCAACGATCGCGTGATATGAACTCAACTCCAAGATGCGTACCGTGGCGAGGCCCTTGCCACCAAGCCAGCGCTCCACGACGCGGCGATACGCGCAGCCGTTCGGGAAGGCGATAATCGAATCGTCGCGGACATCTCGCGGGCCGCTCACCCGCCGGTGACCAGGCGACGAAATGATCACCAGCTTCTCTCGGAACAGCGGCAAGGACGCCAGCGCCTTGTCGGTGGGTGCCTCGGCCACGAACGCAGCGTCGAGCCGACGGTCCTTAACTGCAGCGGTGAGCGCGTCGTTGGTGCCGGTTTGCAGCTCCACCCGGACGTTTGGGAACGCCCCGTGAAAGCGCGCCAGCACGGCCGGCAGCCGACTGGCGCTGGTGCTTTCCAGGGCACCGAGGCGAAGCGCTCCGGAAGGCGGCTGCCCTGAGACGGCAATGCGCGCCTCTTCGATCAGGCGCAGCAGCTTATCGGCATAGACCAGCAGAGATTCGCCGTTCGGGGACAGTACCAGCCGTTGGCGCTCGCGAAAGAACAGCTGAGTGCCGATCGAAGTCTCAAGCTGCTTGATTCGGGTCGTCACGCTCGATTGCACGCGGTGCAACTTGCGCGCTGCCCGGAGGATACCGCCCTCTTCGGCTACGGTTTTGAAAATCAGCAGGTCAGATATATCCATCTTTCATTCTCGCTGGGACTGACGCGCACCGTCCGCTGCGCTGCAGGTATTCTCCATCCAAGAATAACTACTTCTCGTTTATTCATTATTCAAGAACATAGTGCTTGTCTAGACTGACCATCCATGAAGGAAGGAGCACAGCGCGCTGCGTTGATCGGACTGATCGGGTTGGCGGCAGCGATGGGTATCGGGCGGTTCGCGTTCACTCCAATGCTGCCGCTGATGCAGGCCCACGGTTCGGTATCGCTTCCGCAGGGCGGTTACCTGGCCAGTGCAAACTACGTCGGCTATCTGCTCGGCGCGCTGCTGTCGTTCGCGGTGAATCCACGGCCTGCCGATGCAACCCGGCTCGGTCTTGTGGCGGTGGCTGTGTCGACACTGGCGATGGCGTTCACTTCCTCTTTCCTGGCCTGGTTGGGGCTGCGACTGGTCGCCGGTGTCGCCAGTGCGTTTGTGCTAGTGGGGGTCTCTGCGTGGGCCCTGGCCGTGCTCGCTGCGCATCAGCGGTCAACTTGGTCGGGGTGGGTGTTTGCCGGTGTGGGCACCGGCATCTTGGTCGCAGGCTTGGCGGTATTTGTGATCGGCACCATGGGCCTTGCGCCGGCGCTCGGCTGGCTGGTCCTCGGGGGCGCCGCTTCCCTGGTCGCGTTGTTTGTAGCGTGTTCAATTACAGACACGGCGCCTTCAGCGACGGCGCTGCGGGCGGCTGCGCCTAGCGGTCTCGATCGCACCGCCTGGCGACTGATTGCTTGCTATGGCGCTTTCGGCTTCGGCTACATCATTCCTGCCACTTTCTTGCCGGCAGCCGCTCGCGCGCTGGTCAACGATCCTACGGTGTTCGGTTGGACTTGGCCGGTATTCGGCCTTGCCGCGGCGACCTCGACGGTAGTCGCTGCCGTAGTGCTTGGAAATTTCGCGCCACGTCGCTCGTGGGCGCTTGGACAGATGATCATGGCTGCCGGTGTGGTCCTGCCCGCTGTCCAGATGACCCTTCTTTCCATGATCGTCTCGGCGGTGTGCGTGGGTGGCACCTTCATGGTGATCACGATGGCCGGCATGCAGGAGGCGCGGCGCATCGGCGGACGATCCGCACCACGACTCATGGCCGCAATGACTGCGGCCTTCGCTACCGGCCAACTGGCAGGGCCCCTGACCGTCACAGCGGCCGACTCGGCTGCCGAAGCGATTCGCGGACCCAGCCTGCTTGCCGCTGCCTTGCTGTTCTTTGCAGCACTGGCCCTGCTGCCAGGCTCGGAAACGACGGGGCAGCAGAACAACACAAACTCAGCCACCAGGAGTCCTAAATGAAACCGCTGAAAGATCGCATGCCGCCATTACCCGACGACCAGATGGATGCCGTCCAGAGAGCGGCGGCAGCGGAACTGATCGCCGGCCCGCGCAAGGGCGTGAAGGGCCCCTTCATTCCGCTGCTGCGCAGCCCGGACCTTATGGCGCGCTTGCAGAAGGTCGGCGAGTATCTCCGCTTCGACAGTACGCTGCAGCCCCGCATCAGCGAGTTCGCTACCTTGGTGGTCGCGCGCCATTGGACTCAGCAGTTCGAGTGGCACACACACGTGCCCCTGGCGTTGAAGGCCGGTACACAGCAATCGACCATCGATGCGCTGCGCGACGGCGCGCGGCCAGATGGCATGTCGACGGAAGAAGCGCTCGTCTACGACTTTGCCTGCGAACTCGCCTTCTACCGCGGGGTGTGCGACGAAACGTACCGTGCGGCGGTCGAGGCGTTCGGGGAGCGTGGCGTGATCGATTTGGTCGGCATCATCGGTTACTTCACGTGGGTTTCGATGGTGCTGAACGTTGCACATACGCCTCCGGAACCGGCACCGGCAGTCGCGGCGCTATCCCCGACACCAAGGTAGCGCACTCCAACAGTGCGAGGCGTCCTTCTCGTCCAGCAGTGAGTGACATCGGTTCAGTGCGAGCTCTCCCAACTAAGGCCGAAAGCCCTCGAAAATCACCTGGTTCGCCCACCAGCGCGCACGCGCCCGTTCGGCTTCGGAACGCACGGTCCAGGTCAGCAGTTTCATACCGAGCGCGTGGCGCGCGAGGAGCGGCGCGAGCGCCGGCAGATCGCGCACATAGTATGCGACGAAATGCGGCTTGGTGCGATTGAAGTGCAGGAGATTGCCGAGGGTGAATTTTCGCTTCCACGAGAGCGTCTTCCACTCAGGATCGTCGTAGTAGCGCTCGGCGACGATGCCGCGCGGCAAGCCCGGCGCTTGAGTCTGGAGCGCCACGACCAGTTCCGGATCAAAGGACATGGCAGCGACCGGCCCGGCATAGCCGGTCAGTACCTTGGCGACGCATTCGACAAGGCGCAGGTCTCCGTTCCATTCACTTTTCAATTCGAGCACGAGCGGCGTTCTGCCCGCCACCGTGTCGAGCAGCTCCTGCAAGGTCGGAATTCGCTCCGGGCCGGCGGGGAACGTGAGCTTCTTCAGTTCGGCGAGTGGGAGGGCTGCGAGCGGCCCCTTGCCGGTGGTCAGCCGATCGAGCGCCGTGTCGTGAAAGACGACGACTTCGCTGTCAGCGGTAAGCTGGAGATCGACTTCGATCCCGTAGTTCGCGGCGACTGCGGCGGCCGCGGCGCCAAGCGTGTTCTCGACGATGCCGTTGCCGTGCAGGCCCCGATGCGCGATCGGGCGTTCGATCAGCCAATCGAGGCCGGCCATATGTTCAAGCGACCTCGAACAAGGCTTCGACTTCGACGGAAGCGTCGCTCGGCAGTTCGGCGACGCCGACGGTGGTGCGGGCGTGGCGGCCGGCATCGCCCAGCACTTGCACTAAGAGATCGGACGCGCCGTTCATCACGACCGCCAATTGCGCGAAAGTCGGCGGCGAATTGATGAAGCCGCCGAGGCGGACGCAGCGCCTGATGCGGTCGAGATCGCCGAGCGCGGCCCTGGCCTGGGCAAGGAGATTGATCGCGCAGATGCGCGCGGCTTCCTGGCCCTGCTCGAGCGATACTTCCGCGCCAAGCTTGCCCTTGATGGCCTTGCCGCCGGGGGCAGCGGAGACCTGACCGGAGCAGAACAGGAGCGAGCCGGAGAGCACCGTCGGAACGTAATTCGCCACCGGCGCCGGCGGGGTCGGCAGCGTGATCCCCAGTTCCGCGAGGCGTTTCTCAATCTTGCCTGCCATTGCATACTCCCGATTATTTGCGGCAGCAGTCTTGGCCGATGTGCGGCGCAGGGGCAACTCGACCTTAGCCGCTTTCTCGCCATACGGGTCATCAAGGTGGCGAGAGTTGTACCGGCAGCGATCGGGACTTATCGTGCGGCAAACCGGCGAGGGATGAGAATGTTCGATTCGAGGCCTTGTTGCCTGATTCCGCTGCTCGGGATGATCGGCGTCGTCGCTGCGGCCGGGCAGGCCGCTGCCCAGGGCGCAGTGCTCGCGCCGCACCGGGCAGTTTATGAGCTCTCGCTCGACGCCTCCAAAAGCAGCACCAAGATCGACCGGGCCAATGGCCGCATCGCGTTCGAGGTGACCGGCAACTCCTGCCAAGGCTATGCGGTTACGCTGCGCCAGGTGACGCGCCTCGACAGCGGCGAGGGCCGTCAAACGACGAGCGACCTTAGCAGCATCACATGGGAGGACGGCGCGGCGAAGAACTACCGGTTCAAGTCGACGAATTACCAGAACCAGGAGCTACGCGACGACGTCGATGGGACCGCGGAGCGCGCGAAGGACGGCGGCCTCACCGTTCGGCTGACCAAGCCCAAATTCAATCCGTTCGATCTGAAAGGGTCGATTGCGCTGCCGACCGAGCATTTGCTGAAGTTGCTCGCGGCGGGTGCGGCCGGCGAGCGAATTCTGGAGACCAAAGTTTTTGACGGTGCGCCGGACGGAAAAAAAGTCTACGACACGCTCGCGATCATCGGCAGCGCGGTGAGCGGCGGGGAAGCGCTCGAGGAGCCGGCGCGGAAGCCGGAGATCGCGTCGATGAAGCGCTACCCGGTCACGGTGAGCTATTTCGAGCAGGGCGCGGGCGAACGCACACCCGCCTATGTGCTCGCGTTCGATCTCTACGAGAACGGCATCAGCCGTGCGCTCAAGCTCGACTACGGCGGTTTCGCGTTGCGTGGCGAATTGACGACGCTCGAGCTCCTGAAGCCGACGCCCTGCGGGCGTTAAACGGCGCTCTCAGCTCCAAATCGATTCCGCGAGCTCGACCACGCGGCGCAACTTCTTGCGCTCGTCGTCGATCGTGAGCGGATTGCCGCCGACGCTGCTGGCGAAACCGCACTGCGGGCTCACGCACAGGCGATCGAGCGAGAGGAAGCGGCTCGCTTCTTCGACGCGGCGCTTCAGGTTGTCGAGCGGTTCGAGCGCCGGCGTCTTGGTGCTGATCAGGCCCAGCACGACGCGCTTGTCATTGGGGACGAGGCGAAGCGGCTCGAAGCCACCGGCGCGAGCCGAATCGTATTCCAGGAAGAAGGCGTCGACCGCCGCCTTGTTGAAGAGCTTCTCGGCGACGGCCTCGTATCCGCCCTCGGCCATCCAGCGGCCCTTGTAGTTGCCGCGGCAGAGGTGAAGGGCGATCGTCATTCCCGCCGGCTTGCCGGCGACGGCCGCATTAATCGCATCGATGTAGATGTCGACGAGGCGCTCGGGGTCGACGCCTTGCTTGCGCACCTCTTCGCGAATCTTGGGATCGCACAGCATTGCGCACGGCACCTCGTCGAGCTGCACGTAGCGGCAGCCGACGGCGGCGAGGTCCTTCAGCTCCTTCCGATAGATCGCGATCAAGTCCGACCAGAACTGGTTCAAGTCGGGATAGGCCGAGCGATCCACGGCCTCATTGCCACGAAAGAAATGGACGAGGCTTGGCGTCGGCATGGTCACCTTCGGCGTCGCCTGGGTGATCGAACGAACGAACCTGAATTCGTCGGTCGCGATGCCGCGCCTGCGCTTGAGCTTTCCAGAGACGTAGGCGGTCTGAAAGGACGCGTGGCCACCGTCGTCGTCGTAGAAGCCAAACAGCGACGGGGCGGTGGTGAGGCCGTCGATCGCCTCGATGAAGCCGAGAAACCAGGAGCCACGGCGAAATTCGCCATCGGTGATGGATTGCAGGCCAACGTCTTCTTGCATCGTCACGGCTTCACGGATGCAACGATCCTGAATCTCGCGAAATTTTTCTTCGTCGATCTTCTTGCCGTGAAAATCGCGGGCGGCGTCCTTCAATTCCTGCGGGCGCAGAAGGCTGCCGACATGATCGGCGCGGAAGGGAAGCGTTTCGTCGCGGCCGGCGGCACGACTCGGGTTCGCGCGCTGCATCCTCAACCCCTCTTGTCGACGAAGCGGGCGGCCTTGATGCTTGCCTCGAATTCCTTGCCGAGCGTTCCGGATTCGAGAAACGTCACTTCCGGCTTCACCTCGAACGTCTTCGCGATGCTCTCGCCGATGCCGCGCCGAAGCGCATCGCGATCGACACCCTTGCGTGGCTCGATCAGCAGGCGAAGGACGTCGAGACCCTTTTCGGAATTGTAGACCTCGGCCTTAAAGTCAGTGATGCTCTCGTTGTAAAACATCACGTCTTCCAGCTCGTTGTGATTGATGTTGACGCCGCGCACCTTGAAGAAGCCGACGGTGCGGCGGGCGTGGCGCATGGTGGGGAACATGGACCATGGCTGATCGCCGCCGATCGGCCCGCTCATGCTGATGAGATCGCCGGAATACCAGCGCAGGAACGGCGTCACGTTGTTGTTGAAGAGCGGCGTCACGACGAGGGAGCCGACGGTTCCCTCGGGCACCGGTTCGCCGGATTTCTCGTCGACGACTTCGCAATAGAACATGTCGGTCCAGACGAGGAGGTCGTCGCGATCGAGCGGTTGGACCGAAACGAGCGCGCCCTCGGTCATGCCGAATTCGTCCGAGACTTGGGCGCCCCAGGAGCGCTCGAGCTTCTGGCGCTTGGCGGGGGAGAGCGGTTCCGCGGCGACGATGATCTTGCGGACAGAGCATTTGGAAAGGTCGAATCCGTTCGTCTCGGCAAGATTGGCGAGGTGAATGCCGTAGCTCGCCATGCCGGCCCAGATGGTCGGCTTCAGGTCGCGGATCAATTCCAGTTGCATCAGCGACGGCGTGTTGCCTCCAGAGCCGCACCAGATGGTGCCGATCCCGAGGTCCTCGGCGGCACGCGCATAGAGATGCGCAACGGGGTGGATGCCGAGTGGGAAGGACACATGCACCATGTCGTCCTTGGTCGCGCCGATCACCTGGAAGGCGCGGCGGAAGCAAAGGATGCTGTAGTCCATGTCCACGGCCGAACGCGGGTAAAAGAGCGGCCGGCCGGTCACGCCGCCCGAGCGCCAATATTCCACGACGTCGCTGCGCGGCGAGGCGCAAAACTGCTCGTGGTATTGGTCCGGCGGAATCTGGCGCAGTTCGTCCTTGGTCAGGAGCGGGATCCTTCGCCAAACCGCCGGATCGTCCAGGCGATCGAGATCGATTCCCTTGAGGCGGTCCTTGAAGAATGGCGCCCGGAGCGCGATCTCGACTGCGCGGCGCTTGCCCTCGCGCTGGATGCGCTCGAGATCCGACTGCGAGCGAGGCCACTTCAGGTCCATCGCAATTCCCTGATTCGCTCCCGGTGGTATGCGAACACAAGCATTCGCACCGCATCGATCTTGTAATTGAACGTTGGACAGATCAATAGCTGCCGATACGCTTCCGCAAGGCCGCCCAGCGGCGGCGAGAAAGTTCGAACCATGCAATTCGGGGTGCAGTTCTTTCCGGTCGTCACGGCCAGCGAAAAGCCGGCGGATGTATATTTCGCGGAATCGCTCGCGTTGGCGGAGGAGGCGGAGCGCCTCGGCTACACGCACGCGCGCACGGTCGAGCATTATTTCGAGCGCTATGGCGGCATCAGTCCCAATCCGATCCTGTTTCTTGCCGCACTGTCCCAACGCACCAAGACGATGCGGCTCGTCACCGGCGCGGTGCTGCCGGTATTCAATCATCCACTCAAGCTCGCGGGCGAGATCGGCATGCTCGACGCGATCTCCGGTGGCCGGCTCGACGTGGGCTTTGCGCGTGCCTTCCTGCCGCATGAATTCCGGCGTTTCGGCATTTCACCGAATGAATCGCAGGCGCGCTTCCGCGAGGGACTTGAGCAAGTCGAGTTGCTGCTAACGCAGGAAAACGTCACGCATCGCGGCCAATTCCATTCGATCGAGAACACGACGTCGCTGCCGCGGCCGACGCAGAAGCCACGCCCGAAATTCTATGTCGCAGCGGTGCAGACCGAGGAGTCATTCGAATTCGCCGGGCGCCATGGCTACGCGCTGATGGCGATCCCGTTCGGGCAGAAGATCAGGGGATTGCTCGAGGTCTACCGCAAAGCGTGGCGCGATGCCGGCCATCCAGGCAACGGGGAGGTCATGGTGGCCTTCCACATGTTCTGCCATGAGGATGCGCGCCGGGCGCGCGAGATCGCGTTCGCTCCGTTCGATTCCTATTTGCGCGCGATCGCGGAGGCGGTGAGCGATTGGACGACGGGTCCGGCGTCGAAGGACTATCGCGATTACGACAAAACGGTCGCGCGCATGAGGGCCGTGACACCGGAAAGCCAAGTCGAATCCGGCGCCGCATGGATCGGCACGCCGGATGAGATCAAGGCAGCGATCGGGCGCGGGCTCGAACTGTCCGGGCCGATCGAGCACGCGTCGCTACAAGTGAATTTCGGCAATCTCGGTTTGGCCGAAGCGCAAGCTTCGATAGGGCTTTTTGCGGAGGCAATGTCGGCGGCTTTCGCTAAAGACGGCGCTTTTCAACTTGGGGCGAGGGCCCAACGCTCTGGCGGCGACGCTCGATAGCGCCGCGACCATTGGACCCGGGATGGTGCGGCGAGTATCATATGCGCGGGTCGACAAACCCAATCTGGGAGGACGCCAATGAAAACCGCAATGATCCGGCTTGCCGGAATTGCCGCCGCACTGCTCGTCGCCACGTCGGCGTACGCGCAGGGCACCGTCAAGATCGGTCTGATCATGCCCTATTCGGGCCAGTTCGCCGATACGGCGACGCAGATGGACGGCGGCGTCAAGCTGTACGTGAAGCAGAAGGGCGATACGGTTGCCGGCAAGAAGATTGAGATCATCCGTAAGGACACGGGCGGCATCGCGCCGGACGTGGCCAAACGCCTCGCGCAGGAACTCGTCGTGCGCGACAAGGTCGACATTCTCGCCGGCTTCGTGCTGACGCCGAACGCACTGGCGGCCGCCGACGTGTCGAAGGAAGCCAACAAATTCATGGTCGTCATGAATGCGGCGACCTCGATCATTATTTCCAAGTCCGACTTGCTGACGCGCACGTCGATGACGCTGCCGCAGGTGGCGGGTCCGTTCGGAACCTGGGCCGCGACCAAAGGCGGCGTCAAGAAGTGCTACACGATGGTGACGGACTACGGTCCCGGCCATGACGTCGAACGGTCGTTCAGCGAGGCGTTCAAGGCGGCGGGCGGCGAGATCGTCGGCTCCGTACGCATGGCGGTCGCGAACCCGGATTTCTCCGCTTACGTACAACGGGCGAAGGATCTCAATCCGGAATGCATCATGATCTTCATTCCGGGTGGCACGCAGCCCGCGGCACTCGGGAAGGCCCTGGCTGAGCGCCAACTCAGTCCGAAGAACGTGAAGATCCTCGGCACAGGTGAAACGACCGCGGAAGAGTCGCTGAAGGGCATGGGCGACGCGGCGATCGGCATGATCAGCGCCTGGCACTTCGACTACGCCGGCACCTCGAAGCTAAACCAGGAATTCACCAAGGCATACAGCGCCGAGTACAAGCGCAACCCGGACTTCTTCTCGATCGGCGGCTATGACGGCATGCACGTGATCTACGAGGCGCTGAAGAAGACCAAGGGCAACACCGACGGGAAGGCGTTGATCGATGCGGTCAAGGGGATGTCGTGGGAGAGCCCGCGCGGACCGATAACGATCGACGCCAAGACCCGCGACGTGGTGCAGACGATGTACATTCGTCGCGTCGAAAAGAAGGGCAACGAACTGATCAACGTCGTGTTCGACAAGGTCGAGAAAGTGAAGGACCCGGCGAACCCGCTGAACAAATAGGTGGAAACGCATCGATCGAATTGCAGCGGGCGGCCTTGATGCCGCCCGTTCCATCTTTTGGGCTTGCTAGCGGTCGCGCCGCGTGCCCGGCAGTGCGTTGCGGGCGGCCGCAACTT
>JBBDYN010000032.1:0-22811 GCA_040901465.1 Xanthobacteraceae bacterium | reverse complement strand
GGCGGCCTTCGGGCCGCCCGCTCCGTTTATTGGGGCTTGCTACACATCGCGCCGGGCGCTGGGCAGCGCACTGCGGGCGGCCGCGATTTTCGCCGGGTCGAGCCCGTGTTCAGTTGCAAATTCCACGAGAACCGCCTCGTGACCGATCAGATAGTCGAGCACGGCAGGCAGAAAGCCGGGCGTGCCGGCGGCCGCCCTGACGTTCTCGGGGCCGAGCCCGGTTTCCGCCAAAAATGTTCCCAGCCGCTCCGGATCGGCGGCGAGAAACGATAGTGCCGCCAAAGCAAGGGCTTCAGCGTCAGCGGGCGTGGTTTTGCCGGTGGAGCGAGTCCTCAGTTCCATTACCCTTTCTGTAAGGAATAAGACGTAGATTCTCCAAGAATGCCATAGAAGCAATCCCTGTCGGCATGCGGCTTTGGCGGCGATCCGCCGCGGCACGCGCGCCGGCAGCGGATGTTAACGAGCGGCCACTTGGCGAATCGTGGTCCAATAAGCGACTCGCCGCTGCAAGGACGCAAGGGGCGAAAGGCGCCGGGCCACATGCCGGTGCATCACGGGGCGGAGTCGATGGCCAAGACTGTCCTGATTGTGGAGGACAACGAGCTCAACATGAAGCTCTTCCACGATCTATTGGAAGCGCACGGCTACGCGACCATCGAAACCCGCAACGGGATCGAGGCGCTCGATCTCGCGCGCAAGCACCGGCCCGACCTCATCCTCATGGACATCCAGTTGCCGGAGGTGTCCGGCCTCGAAGTCACCAAGTGGATCAAGGAGGACGACGAGTTGCGGTCGATCCCGATCGTGGCGGTGACCGCGTTCGCGATGAAGGGAGACGAGGAGCGCATCCGCGAGGGCGGCTGCGAAGCCTATCTGTCCAAGCCGATTTCCGTGTCCAAGTTTCTCGAGACGGTGCGCCACTTCGTAAAGGAGAGTTGAGTCAATGAGTGCCCGCGTTCTGGTGGTCGACGATGTGCGCGCGAACCTCAAGCTCTTGGAGGTGCGTCTTAACGCCGAATATTTCGAGGTGGTGACGGCGTCAACCGGTCCGGAAGCGCTTGAGCTCTGCGAGCGCGGCCAATGCGACATCGTACTTCTCGACGTGATGATGCCGGGCATGGACGGCTTCGAAGTCGCGCGCCGGCTCAAGGCGAATCCTGTCACTCATTATATTCCGATCGTCATGGTAACGGCGCTCGATCAGCCGGCCGACCGCGTGCGCGGGCTGGAGGCGGGAGCCGACGATTTTCTTACGAAGCCCGTGAACGATCTCGCTCTGATCGCGCGCGTACGCTCGCTCGTGCGCTTGAAGATGGTGACGGACGAGCTGCGCATGCGCGCGGTGACGTCATCGGAGATCGGCGTCACGGACCAGGCGTTCGACGCGGCGAGCGACGCGGGCCTTAATGCGCGCGTGCTCGTGGTCGACGACCGCAAGGCTTCCGTCGAGCGAATCGAAAATGCGCTCGACCGGCAGCAGACGATCGAAATCGAAGCGGATCCGCAAGAGGCGCTGTTTCGTCTTGCTGAGGGCAAGTACGACCTGCTGATGCTTTCGCTGGAGTTGCAGGGCTTCGATGCGCTGCGGCTCGTCGGCCAGGTGCGCTCGCTGGAGCGTACGCGGCATTTGCCGATCCTGCTCGTGACCGATCCGGGCGAGGACGCGCGGTTGCTCCGTGGGCTCGACCTTGGAGCCAACGATTACGTGTTGCGCGCCGCCGACAAGAATGAGCTGATCGCGCGCGTGCGCACGCAGGTGCGGCGCAAGCGCTATGCGGAGCGGCTGCGCGACAACGTGCAATATTCGATGGAGCTTGCAGTCACCGATCCGCTCACGAGCCTGTTCAACCGGCGCTACATGGAAAGCCACGTGGGCACGCTCGTGGAGCGGTCGGCGGCGCGCGGCAAGGCGCTCTCGGTCCTGATCCTCGACATCGACTTTTTCAAATCGATCAACGATACGTTCGGCCACGACGCCGGTGACGACGTGCTGCGCGAATTCGCCGACAGGTTGAAAGCGTCGATTCGCGGAATCGATCTCGCGTGCAGGTACGGCGGAGAGGAATTTGTCGTTGTGATGCCTGACACCGACCTCGGAATCGCGACGCTCGTCGCGGAGCGGATCAGGCGCCGAATCGCCGGCGAGCCGTTCCCGATCGAGCAAGGGGCGCGGTCGATCGAGGTCACGATTAGTGTGGGTATCGCGGCCCGCATGGGCCCGCAGGACAATGCGTCGCAGATGCTCAAGCGCGCCGACGAGGCGCTCTACCGAGCCAAGCGCGACGGGCGAAACCGCGTCGCCGCCGACGCCGCATAGGCCGCGTCATTAACCGGTCACGGTAAGGTTACAAGTTCACGCAACGGGCAGGTTCCCTGCTGGCTGCGGGCTTATTCGTTGATTTCGGCCTGCCTTCGGCTAGCTTGCGTGCGACCGGGCCGGACGCTGCGGATCCGCCCAAGGCCTCCGGCTCTCACGAAAACCCTACGGAATGCTCAGGTCCGCCGCATCTCCTGGGTCCGTGGGGTTAGGCCGGCGGGCGAGCGGCATAGAGTGGCCTCCTCGAACCGTTCACCGCCGGCCACCTAACTCCACGCTTCCCTTCGAAACACTAAGGGCGCCTCGCGGCGCCCCTCTTTCGTTGCGGCGATCGGCCGAGTCTACTTTATCTTGTGCTCGACGAACTCGACGTGCTTGCGCGCGATCGGATCGTATTTCTTCTTCTTCATCTTCTCGGTCATGGTGCGCGAATTCTTCTTGGTCACGTAATAGAAGCCCGTGTCGGCGGAGGATACGAGCTTCACTTTGAGGGTGACGGCCTTGGCCATGGTTCAATTCCTGTGAGGTTCGGGCGGGAAACTAGCGGCGAGGGCGCGAATGTCAAGAAATGAGGCAACCTTCTCGCTGGGTCACAGCAGGTCACGGGCGCTCGCGCAATGAAGAATTATGCCTCCTACAGCTACTGGCTCGAGACTTGCGGCGACGATCTGACGCCGCGGCCGGCATTGGACGGGTCATCGAGCGTCGACGTGGCAATTCTCGGCGCCGGCTATTCGGGACTTTGGACCGCGTACTACCTGCTGCAACTGCAGCCGTCATTGAAGATCGCGATCGTCGAGAAGGAGATCGCGGGCTTTGGCGCGTCGGGACGCAATGGCTCCTGGTGCACGGCGCATTTTCCGACGAGCCTCGGCGCGATCGCCGAGCACTACGGAGCGGACTCGGCGCGCGCGCTGTATCGGGCCATGGCTGCGTCGGTTGATGAGGTCGCGCGGGTCGCGGCGGCCGAGGGCTTTGACATTCATTTCGCCAAGGGCGGCGGCATGTCGGTCGCGCGCGGCCCACAGCAATTGCCTTCCGTGCAACAGAGCTATTCCGATTTCGAACGCCTCGGACTTGGCGACCGCGTCGAGCTGCTCGACAAGAAGCAGACCGATGCGCGGGTGAAGATCAGTCAGGTGCTCGGCGCGATCTTCTACAAGGACGCGGCATCGATCCATCCGGGCCGGCTCGTGCGCGGGCTCGCGCGCGCGGTCGAGCGGCGAGGCGCGAAAATCTACGAACAGACCGATGTCACCGACTTCACGGCCGGGTCCAATCCCGTGCTGCATACGACGCGTGGAGAGCTGCGGGCTAAGACCATCGTGCTGTGTGGCGAAGCGTATCTCACGCGCCTGCCGAAGCTGCGCCGCGCGTTGATTCCGGTCTATTCGCTGATGACGCTCACCGAGCCGCTTTCCGCGGCCGATTGGGCCGAGATCGGCTGGAAGCATCGCGAATGCATCGACTCGTGCCGTCTCACCATCGAGTACATGTCGAAGACCGCCGACGGCCGCATTCTGTTCGGCGGGCGTGGGGCGCCGTATCATTTCGGCTCAAGGATCGAGGACGAGTACGACCGGCACCAGCCGACGATCCGAATGTTCCAGGACAATGTGCGGAAGTGGTTTCCGCGTCTGAAGGACGTCCGGTTCACGCATGCCTGGGGCGGGCCGCTCGGCGCGCCGCGCGATTTCATGTCGACGATGTCCTTCGACCCGGCGAAGGGTGTCGCGAGCGCGCGCGGCTATGTCGGCAACGGCGTTGCGACGACCAACCTATCGGGCCGCGTGCTCGCCGACCTGATCACCGGCACGAAGTCGGAGATCACGACGCTGCCCTGCGTCAATCACCGGTCACCCAACTGGGAGCCGGAGCCGTTCCGCTACATCGGCGTAAACTATATTCAGCATGCTTACTGGAGCATCGATCAGAAGGCGGAGCGGACGGGCGTGGCGCCGAGCGGCAGGTCGCTGGCGGAGCGGCTGACGCGGCACTGAGCCGCCTCGGTTTCCGCTTCTAGCCGAAGCGCTCCGCCGCCCGCGCCCGCGCCTTCATGGCCTCGTCTTCGCGATTGCGCGGCAGGCTGGACGTCTCCAATGAATCGATCAGCCGGCGCGCCACGCCGAAGACGTCCTCGACCGCGCGCTCGAACGCCGCCTCGTTCGCTTTTGAAGGTTTGGCGAATCCGCTCAGCTTGCGAACGAACTGCGCTGCGGACGCGCGGATCTCGTCGTCGGTCGCGGGCGGGTCGAAGTTGAACAGCGTCCGTATGTTGCGGCACATGGTGCTCTCCTAGAACAATGGGACCGTGGTTACGTCCGTCCGTACACTGGCGTCACCGAGCCGCGCGTGACTTTGTTTTCCGGCGAGGCGAGGAACAGGATCGACTGCGCCACTTCTTCCACCTTGGGCCAGGCGGCGTGATTTGCCTTCGGCATGGCCTTGCGGTTCGCCGGTGAATCCATGATCGACGGCGCGACCGCGTTCACCAAAATGCCGTCCTTGGCAACTTCCTCCGACAGCGCCATGGTCAGCGCGGCGACGGCGGCCTTGGCCGCCGTGTAGGCGACCATGCCGGCGCCGCTGCGCCATTCCAGCGCCGGCCGCGCAGCCACGTTGACGATGCGGCCACCTAGCTTGCCGCGTCCCATGGTCCGCACCGCCGCGCGGCAGCACAGGAAGCAGGTGACGAAGTTCGCGTCGATCTGCTGCATGAGGGCGGCTTTGTCAGTCTTGACTACCGGGCTCGCGGCGAAGCTACCTGCGAGATGGATCGAAGCCCATAAATTCGGGATCGCGTCGAATAAGCGCGCCACCGCGGCTTCGTTGACAAGCGTGCCGGTGGTGACAAGCCGCAGCCGCGGATGCGAACGGTGAGGAAACGCTTGGGCGCTCGAATCCCTCGTGCAGGGGACATGACAGGAAGCGCCTGCGTCCAGCAAGGCACCGACCACCGCGATACCGAGCGCTCCGGTACCGCCGGTCACTACGAAATGGCGATCACGAAAGTCCACGAAGCCCCCAAGAAATCGTCATGTTGCCATTGGCGGCACTCTATATTGACACGTGATCCGATCAAATGCTCGATGATGTCACGCGGTCTCATTGGCTAGAGGGGCGCCGACATGGTCCGACCGATCCTGATCAACGGCAAGTTCGTCGAGGCGAAGTCAAATTCGGCGATTGACGTCCACAACCCGGCCACGCTCGAGCCATTGGACAGCGTGCCCGCGTGCGGCGAAGCCGACATCAATGCAGCTGTCGATGCAGCGCGCGCCGCGCAGAAGAATTGGTGGAGAACGCCGGGCGTCGAGAAGGCGGACCTGCTCCACGAGGTGGCTCGGCGGATTCGCGAAAAGCAGAAGGCGATCGCGACCACAATGACGCGGGAGACGGGCAAGCCTTTGATCGAGTCGATGGACTGCGTGAAATGGGTGGCCGAGGTCTTCGACTTCTACGCGGAGATCGGCCGCTCGGCCCAGGGCCTCACCGTGGCTCCGGGCGGCGATCATCAGGTGAACTTCGTCCGCAAGGAGCCGTACGGCGTGGTGGCGTGCATCGCGCCGTTTAATTTTCCGCTGCTGCTGATGGCGTGGAAGGTCGCGCCGGCGATCGCGGCAGGAAACACGGTGGTGTGCAAGCCGCCGCACCAGAACCCGCTCGCGGGATTGATGCTGGGCGAGTGCTACGATGTGCTGCCGCCCGGAGTCGTCAACATCGTCACCGGCGCGGGGGACACCGGTAAAGTACTGTTGAACCACCCCGACGTGGACATGATTGCCTTCACCGGCTCGACGGCCGTCGGCAAGCAAATCGCTTCGGCCGCCGGGGGGCAACTCAAGAAGATCAATCTCGAGCTCGGCGGAATCGATCCGCTGCTCGTGTTCGAGGACGCCGATCTCGAGGTGGCGGTGCGCGGCGCGGTTTGGGCGCGATTGTTGAATGCCGGACAGGTCTGCACCTCGTCCAAGCGCATCTATGTCGTCGAGCCGCTCGCGCAAGAGTTCACGAAGCGTGTGGTCGAGCATGTGAAGACGTTGAACGTCGGCAATCCCATGGACCCGAAGACGGACATGGGTCCGCTGATTTCCGCCGACGCCGTGGACAAGCTCGAAAAGCAGGTCTCGACCGTCGTCTCGGAGGGCGCGAAGCTGCTGCACGGCGGAAAGCGCTACCAGCCGAATGGCCTCAAGGGCCACTTCTTCCAGCCGACCGTGGTCGCTGGCGTGCGCCATGGCGGCATCGCCACCACTGAGGAACTGTTCGGCCCCGTCATTTCCATCTTCTACGTCAAGGATGCGAACGAGGCGATCGAGAAGGCGAACGACTCCGAGTACGGGCTCGGGGCCACGGTCTTCACGAAGAGTCTGGAACTCGCCATGAAAGCGATGGAGAACATCAAGGCGGGCAGTTTCTGGATCAACGATCCATTGGCCGACAACAACGCGGCGCCGTTCGGCGGCATGCGCCACAGCGGCATCGGACGCGAACTCGGCGCGGAAGGGCTCGATGCCTTCCGCGAACCCAAGCACGTGCATCTCGACTACGTGCAGGAACGCAAGCCCGACTGGTTCCCGTATGCCAAGCGGGAGATTCCCTCCTAGTCGCGATCGAGCATGTCGGCCATGACCGGCCGGCCCTTGAGCCCGCCGCGCTCGGCCATGGTCGGCGCTTCACCGGCCTCGACGAGTTTGCCGGCCATCTCCAGACAACGCTCGGCGAGAGCGGCCGCGCCGCGGGCGAGCGCCTTCGACTCGCGCACGATGCGCACGTTGTTCTCCATGTCCTCATGTGACCAGCCGCGCGAGTGCGCGATATAGGGAAATTTCGGAAACAGGAATCCAAGCTCGCCGAAGAAGCCGAGCATCTGGCCGGCGACAGCCTGAACGTTATCCTGGCCGCCGACGATGATGAAGCCCGCCACCTTGTTGATGATGATCTGTTTTTCCTTCGTGGCGACGTCCACTTGCACGCAGTTCAGCCGTTCCACCATCTTGAAATAGAGTGACGAGGCCGTGCCCCAGCGGATCGGCGTCGCGACGATGATGGCGTCGGCCCAGTGCACAAGCACCTCGTAAACCTGATCCAATTGGTCGGTGGGATCCATCTGGGTGATGGAACAGGGCCAGGTGCAAGCGCGGAGACTCTTGGAGAAATATCCTTCGCAATGACGGAACTTCAGATCATTGAGTCTGATCATTCTGGTTTGTGCGCCGTGCTTTTGAGCCGCCGCGAGTGCGTGACCGAGCAGGTGATCCGAGCCCGAGAAGCGCGGAAGATCGTTGTTCATGTTGGTCGTGGAAATGCCGGCAAGGCGCAGCGGGCCCGGGGCGCGTTTGGGCTCGCGCGCGAGCGGGTGCGGCGCGTGCGGCTTCTTGTTGCGCTTGGTCGGATTGGCGACGTCGACTTGCACGCGCCCTTTCTCGACCTTGACCGGAAAGGCCGGGACCTTGTCGTCCTCGAACCCCGGCTCGCCGAGGCCGGTGCGGCAATGGAATTTCCATCCATGCCAGGGACATTGAATGTAGCCGTTGGCGTCGATGCGTCCTTCGCCGAGCGGACCGCCCACGTGGTTGCATGCATTCGACACCGCGCCGAACTGGCCGTCGCGGAAGGAGAGCGCAATGCGTGCGGCGCCCGCGCCGATCGGCTGCAACTCCGTTTTCTTCAGTTCGTCGGCGGCGCCAACGTCGATCCATTCAGGTTCGCGGGCCATGTTGCTTCCTCACGTTTCTAGCCGGGTAGGGTGATCGCGGCGGCCGTGCCGGGCGGCAAGGCGCGCGGATCGACTTCGATCGCGCCGTTCCTGAGCCGCACGCGATAGGTGACGAGCTTCTCGGTGAACGGCGCGGGCGCGCAGCCGTCGGCAAGCTTGTACTGATAGCCGTGCCAGGGACAGGTCACGAGGCCGTCAATGATGCAGCCTTCGCCGATCGGTCCGTTCTGGTGCGCACAGAGATTGGAGAGCGCCGCGACCTGACTGCCGTCACGGTAGACGGCGATGCGCTCGCCGCCTGGCGCGGCGATGATTTTTGCGCGCTTGTCGGGAATGGATTGCGGCGAACCGGCGGTGAGCCACCCGTCGGCCCCGGGCTTGATCGCCCGATCGCCCTTGCGCTCGCGCAGGCCGGCGACGATGTGCAGCGCGCTCACCCAGGCGAGCGATGCGCCGAGCAGGAACGGAATGAACGGGCTGTAGTCGCGCTGCATGATTCCGAGCGCCACGTGCATCACGATCAGTCCGTAGGCCACGTAGATCAGCATGTGCAGCGCCTTCCACACCGGCGGCTTGAGAAAGCCGAGCCAATAGTCGTGACTCGTCGCCGCCATCAGGAAGAATATCGAAAGCGCGACTATTCCGAGCGTCTTGAACGGGAAGCCGATGAACTTGAAATAGTTCGGCCAGTTTGTGAGTTCTTCGGCGAGACTAGGCAGCGCGTCCTGCACAGCGAACCATTGCACCATCGAGGCCGCGTGCACGCAGGCCACGAGGAAAAACAGCACGCCGAAGTGCCGGCGATTGTAGAGCAGTGGAAGGAAGCGCGGATGGAGCCGCGCCAACGGCCCGATGGAAAGAATGAACGTGAGCATCAGAAACGCGCAAGTGCCGAACGCGCGGATGCGCAGGTCGATCCATTCCGGCGCATTCTTCGGCGGGTTCATCGCCGCGGCGATCGACATGAAGCCGACAAGGTAAGTGACGACGCCGGCGATCAGGAGCGCATCATAAATATACTTCGTGCGATTCCATTGGACCGCCTGAAAGCCGACGCTCATTTCCGGCTCTCCTGCGCGGCGGGTGGGGTTTCGACCGGCGGCGGCGCACGCAAGACGAGCGCCATGACGAAGCCGAAGCACACGGCCACGGCGAGCGCTGGCCAGACCATACGATGCGCGAGACGGTGCTTGCGGGTCATCGATGTATGGGAGACTTGAGCCAGCGGCGGAGCACGAGCGGCCAGAGCGCGGCGGATGCGGGGAACAGCAGGATGCGCGCGCCGGTGGAAACCGGCGCCGGATGCTCGAGCGCGCGCGTCACGCCGAACAGCACAAAGGCGAGGCCGGTGGCGATGCCAACGGCCACGTACAGCCCCAGCGCGTAAAGCAGGATCGTGGGAATAGAGGTCATCCACACATCCCCAAATGGAGGGACCCCGGCAGGCAGTGTCGATGCTGCCCGAGGGAACGCATTTTTACAATGCGGGCGCGTTCACTCGATTTCCTCACGGTGCGCTCGGCCTTGGCGAAAATAGTAGAACGGCACGGGCAGGCGCGGGGAGAAATCGGCTTTCAGCCGCGTTTCGATCTCGGTCAGCACGACCTTGGTGATGCTCGGCAGATTGATCTTGCGCGCTTCTTCAAAGTTCAACCAACGCAGCTCCACGAACTCAGCTTCCGGACCGATCGCGCCCGGTACTTCGGCGGCGATGTCGCGGCGACGGGCGACGAAGAAGCGGGTATCGAAGCGGCGCGGGCGGCCGGGGGGCGTGATCGCACGCGCGACGAACGTGAGCGCGCCGATATTGGGCTGCAGCTTAGCGTCGACAAATGGTCTCCAAGCCGCCGCGGGCGCGGCGATTGCGTTGCCGGCGGCCTGGCCGATCAGCAGACCCGTCTCTTCGCAGGTCTCGCGGATCGCGGCGAGGGCGAGCGCGCGGGCGCGCGCGCGGCTCGGCCGTTGCAGGCGGTGGAGCAGCCGACGCTCGCTCTCGGGATCGAGCGCGCTCGCGGCCGGCATGCGGCCGTCGGCGGCATCTACGGCGCCGCCGGGAAAGACGAACTTGCCGGGCAGGAACGCATGGCGCTCGCTACGCTTGCCGAGGAGTACCGACGGTGCCGACGGCGGACCGTCGAGCAGGATCAAAGTCGCGGAGTCGCGCGGCCGGCGATACGGCCCCGGTATCGGCGGCTCCACGCGCGACAAGTAATCGGCGAGATCCTTTCTTGCGATTTCGTTGTCGAATTCAGTCATCGGCTGCGTTGCTTCCTGCGGTTATTCCGGTGCGGGCGCTTTTCCGGCCGCTTGGCCCGGTGGCCCTTCGCTGGCTGAAGATCATAGCGGCCTTCGGACAATAATTCGAACCGGAGCGCGCCGGCGGCCGGAATCGCCTCAACGAGCTTTACCTCCACGCGATCGCCGAGGCGGTGCGTTTCGCCGGTACGCTCGCCGACCAGCGCGTGGCGGTTTTCCTCGTAGCGGAAGAAATCCGAGCCAAGCGTGCGGGCCGGGATGAATCCGTCGGCGCCGGTGTCGTCGAGCTTCACGAAGAGACCCGCGCGGGTGACGCCGGAGAGGCGTCCGCGGAAGGTCGCGCCGACGCGGTCGGCGAGGAAATTCGCGATCAGGCGGTCCACGGTCTCGCGCTCGGCGGCCATTGCGCGGCGCTCGGCGGCGGACACGCGCGCACCGACTTCGGCAAGCGCTTCGGGCGCGATGTCCGGAAGGCCGTCATTGCCAAGGCCGAGGCCGCGGATCAGCGCGCGGTGCACGACAAGATCGGCGTAGCGGCGAATGGGGGACGTAAAATGCGCGTAGCGGCGCAATTGCAGACCATAGTGCCCGTAGTTGATGGCCGCGTACTCGGCCTGCGCCTGGCTGCGCAAGACGACCTCGTGCACAAGACGCTCGACATCGGTTCCCGTGGCGCGCTTCAGGACGCGGTTGAAGTCGCCGGGACGAAGTACGTTGGCCTGCGGAAGTTTGATCTGAAGCGTGGCGAGAAATTCTCGCAGCGCTGCGATCTTCTCCAGCGCCGGCGCGTCGTGGACGCGATAGAGAAGTTGAATGCGGCGCTGCTCGCAGGTTTCAGCCGCCGCGACGTTGGCGAGGATCATGAACTCCTCAATCAGCCTGTGGGCGTCGAGGCGCTCGGGCGAGACAACGCGTTCGACCAGCCCGTGCGCCCCGAGCACGATCTTCCGTTCGGGTATGTCGAGCGCGAGCGGCTCGCGGGCGTCGCGTGCGTTGGCGAGCGCGCGATAGGCGTCATAGAGCGGCTTCAAAATGGAATCGAGGATCGGCGCGGTCAGTGCGTCGGTGCGGCCTTCGATCGCGTCCTGGGCCTGCGCGTAATTCAGGCGCGCGCGCGAGCGCATTATGACGCGGTGGAAGGAGTGGCGGCGCTTGCGGCCGTCGGCGCCGATCACCATGCGCACGGCGATCGCGGCGCGCTGCTCGCCGGGTCGGAGCGAGCAAAGATCGCCTGAGAGCCGCTCCGGCAGCATCGGCACCACGCGGTCGGGAAAATAAACTGAGTTGCCGCGGTCGAGCGCCTCGCGATCGAGCGCGGAGTCGGGCGTCACGTAATGGGCGACGTCGGCAATCGCGACCGTAATGATGAATCCGCCGCGATTGGCGGGGTCGGTGTCGGGCAAGGCAAAGACCGCGTCGTCGTGGTCCTTGGCGTCGGGCGGATCGATGGTGACGAGGGGGAGCGAGGTCCAGTCCTCGCGCCGCTCCATGCCCGCGGGGCGCGCGGCTTCCGCCTCGGCCGTTGCCCTGCCGCGGAAGACGTTGGGAATGCCGTGCATGTGAATGGCGATCATGCTGACGGCACGCTCGCTCTTGACCGAGCCGAGCCGCTCGCGCACGCGCGCCGTCGGCAGGCCGTAGGCGCGCTGCGCCAGCAAATCGACGGCGACGAGGTCGCCGTCCTCGGCTCCGCCTTCGGCGCCAGGAGGGATGGCGATTTCGCGGCCGAGACTCTTTTTGTCGACCGGCTGGAGCCGGCCACCGCCCTGCGACATCGCCTGGAAAATGCCGATCGCCTGGGCGCGCGCTTTCTCCAATAGTTTGATCACGCGGCCGGAATGGCTCGCGGTATCGCCGGGCTCGTTCTTCTCGGTGCGCAGCAGCAGGCGGTCGCCGACGCCGGGGGCGGGGCCCGCCTGCGGCTGGCGGCCGAACTCGACGCGAATCCTGGGCGGCGCGCCATGCTCTTCCTCGTCCCACTCGGCGGGGGTGGCAATCAATTCGCCGTCCTCATCGCGGCCAGTGACATCGGCGACGACCACCGGCGGCAATTGCCCGCGCACGTGCAACTTCTTGCGGCGGCGATCGACGTGGCCCTGTTCGCGCATCTCGCGCAGCAGCGCGTTCAGCTGGCGCTTGCCGACGGCGTCGAGCCGGAACGCGCGCACGATGTCGCGTTTGGAGACGTCGCCGCCGCGCTCGGAGATGAACGCGATCAATTGCTCGCGCGAGGGCGGTGTTTGCGACCTGGGCTTCTTGGATTTTTTAGGCATCAATGAATTCCGATCGGAATAATACGATGTTTTGGCCGATATGGCTGTTTGATCGTTGTCAACTTTGGTTCGTGATGGGGACGACAAGAGTCGTTCCCGCGGCGCGATGGCGCCCGAGGCTTGATGCGGTGTCCCTCGCGGACAAGTGCGAGGGGATGGCGCGCCGGCGGGCGCACCTTGGTCGTTGTCGCGCACCGGCGGGTGCGCGGCGCCTTCCGGCGCGCCATCGCGGCGTCTTCAACCCCGGGCCGCGCTTTTCAGGAGCCTTGCGGCTCCGTCTCAGCGAGCTCCTCGCGGGCGGTCTCTTGGCGCTGCCTGCTTTCCCGAAATTCCTTCGGAATTTCGGGGCAGGAGCGACTGCCGCCGGGCGGGGCCCCGGGGCTCCCGAGCGCATGCTTGCGAGGCACGTTCGCGGGCGCCACTCCCGATCCGCACAACAGGTCGCACCGGTCGCGCCCCTCGTTGAATCGAGACGGGCGGACTCTAAGAGCGGACCGGAAGGCGGGGATAAGTTTATTTTCGCGCGAGACGGATCAAGGACTTGGACGGGCGGGTGGGGATAAGTGTCGTCGCCGCGCCGAAATTCAGTCCCGCACGGACTCGGTCTCAGGTTCGGGCTCTTCGCTGCCATCGCTCGCGAGCGGCACATTTTCCGCCTCGTGCGCCGCGCCATTGGATTTCTTTTTCGCCGCCTTCTTCTTCGGGGCGGCCTTCTTCTTCGGCTTCGGCGCGGCTTCGTCGTGCGGCGCGCCGTTCGTTTCGTCCGGTGCGGCCTTTTTCTTCGCCGCGGCTTTCTTCTTCCCCGGCGCCTTCGCGGTCTTGATGCCGACCTTCTCGGCGCGCGCCTTGATCAACTCGACGGCCTCTTCGAGCGAGACGTTGCCGGGATCGGAGGTCGAGGGGAGCGTCGCGTTGACCTTGCCGTGCTTGACGTAGGGGCCGTAGCGGCCCTCGTGCAGCGTCACCGGGCCGCCGAGTTCCGGATGCTCGCCGAGGATCTTGCCCGCGGGCGGTCCGCGGCGGCCGCGCGGTCCGCGGGCGGCCTTCTCCGCGAGCAGCGTGACGGCGCGGTTGAGACCGATGTTCAGCACCTCGTCGCCGGTTTCGAGATTGGCGTAGCTCGTCTGGTGCTTCACGTAGGAACCGTAGCGGCCGACGCCGGCGACGATCGGCTCGCCCGACTCCGGATGCATGCCGATCTCGCGCGGGAGCGAGAGGAGGGCGAGGGCGCGCGCGAGATCGATGTCGGCCAAATCCGTGCCCTTCGGGATGCCGGCGCGCTTCGGCTTCTCGTCGTCCCTGGCTTCGCCGAGCTGGACGTAGGGACCGAAGCGGCCGCCGCGCAACGTCACTTCCATGCCGGTCTCGGCATCGGTGCCGAGCACTTTCGTTCCGTTCACGCCGTTTGCGTCGGCGACGAGCGGCCGCGTAAAGCGGCAATCGGGATAATTCGAACAGCCGACGAAGCCGCCGAAGCGGCCCATCTTGAGGCCGAGGCGGCCAGTGCCGCATTGCGGGCACTGGCGCGGGTCGCCGCCGTCCTCGCGCGGCGGGAAAATGTGCGGACCGAGGATTTCATCGAGGGCGTCGATCACGTGTGTGATGCGCAAATCCTTGATGTCGTCGACGGCGGCGATGAAGTCCTTCCAGAAGTCACGCAGCACCTGCTTCCAGTCGAGAT
Organism: Xanthobacteraceae bacterium; assembly: GCA_040901465.1. Taxonomy (GTDB): domain Bacteria; phylum Pseudomonadota; class Alphaproteobacteria; order Rhizobiales; family Xanthobacteraceae; genus JAUSIF01. The sequence goes on along the minus strand of JBBDYN010000032.1, from coordinate 8,565 downwards.
CGTGGTTGGCGATCTCGTCGAGTTTCTCTTCGAGGCCGGCGGTGAAGTCGTACTCAACGTAGCGCGCAAAGAAGGCTTCCAGGAACGCGATCACGACGCGGCCCTTGTCTTCCGGCACGAGGCGCTTGCGATCGAGCCGCACATAGCCACGGTCGCGCAGCACCTGGAGCGTCGACGCGTACGTGGAGGGACGGCCGATGCCGAGCTCCTCCATGCGTTTCACGAGCGAGGCTTCGCTGAAGCGGGGCGGCGGCTCGGTGAAATGCTGCTCGGCCTTGATCTCGCGCTTCGCGAGCGTCTCGCCCTGATTGATCTCAGGCAGGCGGTTCGCGTCCTCTTCCTCGGTCGGATCGTCCAGGTCCTCGTGATAGAGCGCGAGGAAGCCCGCGAATTTTATGACCGTGCCGGTCGCGCGCAGTTCGAGCGTGCGGCCGCCGGCTTTTGCGGTGATCTCGGCGGTGGTGCGCTCGAGTTCGGCGGATTCCATCTGGCAGGCCATCGTGCGCTGCCAGATCAGCTCATAGAGCCTGGCCTGATCGGCATCGACGAAGCGTGCGACCTCCTTGGGCCGGCGCGTCATTTCGGTCGGGCGGATCGCTTCGTGCGCTTCCTGCGCGGACTTCGACTTGGTCTTGTAGGTGCGCGGGGAAGGCGGGACGAAGTCCTTGCCGTAATCGGATTCGATCACCTTGCGCGCGCGCTGGATCGCGCTCTCGTCGAGATCGACGCCGTCGGTGCGCATATAGGTGATGAGGCCGACCGTATCCCCGTCGATGTCGACGCCTTCATAGAGGCGCTGGGCAAGGCGCATAGTGATGGCCGGGGCGAAGCCGAGCTTGCGGCTGGCCTCCTGCTGCAAGGTCGAGGTGGTGAAGGGCGGATAAGGGTTGCGTTTGGCCGGCTTCGACTCGACCGAGGCGACCCTGAACTCGGCGGATTCCAGCGCGCGCTTGAAATCCTCGGCCTGCTGGCCCGAGCCGATGTCGAGGCGCGTGATCTTCTCCCCGTCGGCGCCGACGAGGCGGGCCTCGAAGGTGTCGTTCCGTGGCGTCGCGAGGATCGCGGCGAGCGACCAATATTCCTTGGGAACGAAGGTCTCGATCTCGCGCTCGCGGTCGCAGACGAGGCGCAGCGCCACGGACTGCACGCGGCCGGCGGAGCGGGAACCGGGCAGCTTGCGCCACAGGACTGGCGAGAGGGTGAAGCCCACGAGGTAGTCGAGGGCGCGGCGGGCGAGGTAGGCGTCCACCAGCGCCTCGTCGATCTCGCGCGGATTCTTCATGGCCTCGGCCACGGCCTGCTTGGTGATGGCGTTGAAGACCACGCGCTCGATCTTCTTGCCGCCCTTCAGCGCCCCCTTTTCCTTGAGGATCTCGAGGACGTGCCAGGAAATGGCCTCGCCCTCGCGGTCCGGGTCGGTGGCGAGGATCAGCTTGTCGGCGGATTTTACCGCCTCGGCGATCTCCGAAAGGCGCTTCTGCGCCTTCGGGTCCACCTGCCAGATCATGTGGAAGTCCCGGTTCGGGTCGACCGAACCGTCCTTGGGAGGCAGGTCGCGCACGTGTCCGTACGAGGCGAGGACCTCGTAGTCGGAGCCAAGGTATTTGTTGATGGTTTTCGCCTTGGCCGGCGACTCGACAATGACGACGTTCATCGGCGCGATCGCAGGGCTCCCGAATCGGCAAAAAGCGCGGGTCCAACCCGCGCGTGGGCGGCGAACTAGGCCAAATAACGGCCTAAAGTCAAATCAGCCGTCAACGGACCCGCTCGCCACGGGGTTTTTCGAGCCACAGCGGCGGCGTGTGTCTTTTATACCACACAACCAATGGGTTCGATTCGACGCGCGCACTGAACCCGGGCCGGTCCAGGGAACGCAAGCGGACCAGTGGCTCGATTTGATGCAGCGTATGTGGCGACGATGGCCGCGAACTCAAGGTCGCGATTGACCGCTAGAGCAAGGACACCATTCCGCCGCCATGACGATCGAGCCGGCCGGCGAGTTCGAGTTCCAGGAGCACGATTTGAACGGCGCCCGCGGGAGCTTGCGCCGCGCGCACGAGATCGTCGATGGCGACGGGCGTCGGGCTCAGGAGGTTGACGATGCGCTTGCGCAACGCGTCGTCGGCCGTGGGCGGCTCGGCCTGCGTTTCGTCCGGCGGCGGCTCCCGCACGGACGAAGGCGGCTCCGGCCGGCCGAGGATCGGCGTCAGCACCTCGATCACGTCGGCGGCGGAGGTGACCAGCGTCGCACCTTGCCGCAACAGCCGGTTGGTGCCGCCGGCGCGCGGGTCCATGGGCGAGCCGGGTACGGCGAACACCTCGCGGCCGGCTTCGAGCGCGAGCCGGGCGGTGATGAGGGAGCCAGAGCGTTCCGCCGCTTCGACGACGATCACGCCGAGCGACATGCCGGCGATGATGCGGTTGCGACGCGGGAAGTCGCGCGCACGCGGCTCCCAGCCCAACGGCATTTCCGAAACCGCGGTTCCGGTCTGCACAATCTCGGCGACCAATTCGGCGTGCTCGGCCGGATAGATCTTGTCCTGGCCGCCGGCGAACACGGCGACCGTGCCGGTTTCCAACGAGGCGCGGTGCGCGGCGGCATCGATGCCGCGCGCGAGGCCTGAAACGATCACGAAGCCGGCCTGCCCGAGATCGCGTGCGAGGACGGCGGCGAAGCGGCTGCCCGCGGCGGACGCGTTGCGCGAGCCGACGAGGGCGACCGCGGGCTGCGTCAGGGACTTGAACTGCCCGCGCACGGCGAGCAAAGGCGGCGCATCGTCGGTCTCTCGCAGGCGTGGTGGATAGTCAGCCTCGCCGATGGCGACGAAGCGCACGCCCATTTTCGCCGCCATGGCGATTTCGGCTTCCGCCTCGGCCTTGCTTGGGATGCGTAATTTGCCATGGCCGCCGCGGCGGGCGAGTTCAACGACGCGGCCGAGCGCGCGGGATGCGCCGCCGAGCTCATTGATCAGCGCACGAAAGGTGCGCGGCCCGACGTTCTCGGAACGGATGAGACGCAGCCAGTCGATCCGCTGCGCGTCGGTGAGAACGACAATCCTGTGATCGCCCGCCACGTACCCCGAAGCCCCGGAATTCCGCAGATCATGTCGCGAATGCAGTTCGTATTGCAATCCAGGGTCGCACAGGTGGTGGCCGCGCGTGACATACGAATCGTTAACCATGACGCAGCTAGCTTGGAGGTAATTGGGGCTTCTCAGAACCGAAATATCCAATGTTTCCTCGCGCTTTCGAAGGCCAGGTCGCGCAACGGCTTGCCGTATGGGGCGGCATGCTCGGGTTCCTGTTCGCGCTCTATGCCGGCATGGAACTCATCCATGCTTGGCGGATCAGCGAGATATCGCGGGACATCGAACGCGCCGCGGCGGCGGTTGCAGCGCACGCCGGGGCCGATGCGGCCTTCGCGCGGCTCGTTGTGCCCCGCGCACGCGGCGGGAATTCCGTGGGTGCGGACGCGATTCTGATCCGGCAGTCGACAAACCGCGAAGCGGAACTGATCGGCGACGACAATGCGCGGGCGCTCGCCGGCGACGCAAATCTGCTGCTCGATCAGCTCGGCAATGCGCTTCGCGGAGCGGACGAGCACGCGGTTGCCGTCAACATGCTCGCCGGCAAGCGTGCCAGCTTGGGTCTGGCCCTGGCGGGCACGATCGAAGGGCTGTACGCCCGCCACGCCAACCTCCTCGCCACCGACCGCAAGAACAAGATGTTGATCGCGCTGCTGGCGCTCTTCGTGTTCGGGCAGATCCTGATTCTGGAATACCGCTGGCTCGTGAAACCGATGGTCCACATGGCTTCGGTGTTGCGCAAGGGCGACGCGACGTCCCGTCTGCTCGCGACCGACGCATTTCGGCGCGACGAAATCGGCGCGCTCGCACGTGCCCTCGGCAGTCATTTCGGGATGGTGCAGCAACAACAGCAGGCGGCACGTGACGAGCACGACGTCTTATCGGGACGCCTCGCGCGACAGGACCAGCTCAAGCGCGAGAGCGTCGCGTTTCAAGATCGCATTGCCGAGGTGGTGCAGCGGCTGGAGGGGCATGCGGGGCGCATGTCGTCCGCCTCGGAGAACCTCGTGGCGATCGCTTCCGACGCGGAAAAGCACGCAACCGCGTCAGCCGAGTCGACGGGGCGTGTTTCCGGTCACGTGGACGTCGTGGCAAGCTCGATCGGCGATATTGCGAGCACGATGACCTCCGTGGCGGAGGAGGCAGAGCGAACGTCCGAGGTCGCGGCGGCAGCGCGACATCTCGTGCAGGCGGCAAGCGACGATGCCAGGGCGTTGACCGAGGCCGCGCGCACGATCGAGCAGGTGATCGCGCTCATCCATGAAGTCGCGGCGCAGACAAATCTCCTGGCGCTGAATGCGACGATCGAGGCGGCGCGCGCCGGCGAGATGGGGCGCGGCTTCGCCGTCGTCGCCGCGGAAGTGAAGCAGCTCGCCACACGCACGTCGCGCGCGACCGAAGACATCCGCGGCGGATTGCAGGGAATCACTTCAGCGTCGGTGCGGATCGCCGAGCGGGTGGCGCGCCTCGTCGAGTCGGTCGAGGAAGTCGACACGGTCGCCGCTTCAATCGCGACCTCGATGCGCGAACAGGACGCCAATTCGCGGACGATCACCTCGAATACGGCGAATACTGCCGAGGACGTGCGCAAATTCGCCGAAACGTTCCAGCGCGTGGCGGGCCTCGTGGGCGATGCGAAGCAGGCGGCGCAGCTGGTTACGAAAGTGTCGTCGGATCTCGGTCAACAGGCCGCCGACCTCAGGACAGCGGTCGAGCGGTTCGTCGCAACGACGCAAAGGATTGCCGCATGAGCATGGCCGCCGGCGCCGACGAAGACCGCGTCCGCGATGAGGCCGGCAGCGCGCTGCCGCGCTACACGATCCGCAGCTATCGCGTGCCCGCGAAGGTGTTTCACTGGGTGACGGCGGCGCTCGTGTTCTTCATGGTGGCGTCCGGCGTCACGATGAAGCAATTGGGCGAGGGACCGTTCGCCGACACGCTGTTCAACATTCACAAGACTACCGGCGTGCTGACGCTCGCGGTGGTTTTGCTGCGCCTGATCTACAGGGTGATAATGCCGGACCCGGGCGCCGACCGCGAAGACTACCGGCGGCCGTTTCTGCACTGGATGCTCTACGCCGCATTGATCCTCATGCCGCTCCTCGGTTGGTCGGGGATTTCTGACTTCGGCTCGCGCGGTATCCTGTTCGGCCTCGAACTGCCGGCGATCTGGCCGGAGGGTGCGGGCTACGCCAGCTTCCTTCTGGAGACGCACGCGTATCTTGCATTCGGAATGCTGGCGCTCGTGGCGCTGCATATCGGCATCGCCATGCAGGATCACATGACGCGGGCGCGCGAAGCGGCCGATCGGGAAGGGTGAGCCGTCGCTAGGCGTCGGCCGCCGAGCCGATGCGGCTCTCGGTGCCCGCGAGCATGCGGCGGATGTTGTCGCGGTGCTTGAACCAGAGAATGACCGTGAGCACGGCAAAAAGCGCCGCCTCGGGCCGAAGCTCGAACCACAGAAGCAGGAACGGAGTGGCCGCGCTCGCGGCCAATGCCGCGAGCGAGGAATAGCGGCCGAGGCCGGCGACGATCATCCAGATGAGGCCGAAGGCGAACGCCGCGGGCCAGAGCAGGCCGAGCAGGATTCCGGCGAAGGTCGCGACGCCCTTGCCGCCGCGAAACTTCAGCCAGACCGGGAAGACGTGGCCGATGAACGCGCCAAAGCCCGCGACCAGCGCGATCTCACGGCCGATCAGTTGGTCCGCGACGACGACGGCGACTGTGCCCTTGAGGAGGTCGCACGCGAGCGTTGCCGCGGCGAGCCATTTATTGCCGGTGCGGAGCACGTTGGTCGCGCCGATATTGCCGGAGCCGATCGCGCGGATGTCGCCGAGGCCCGCGAGACGCGTAAGGAGCAGCCCGAACGGAATCGAACCGAGCATGTAGCCGAAGCCGAACGGGATGAGCAGCCAGAGCAGATCGATCGGGTCGAGCATCGGTCAAACGTATTCGCAGACCGCGCGGCCGGCAACGCCGGTGCGCGGGACGCGGCCGGTGAGGCGGGCCTCGTCGAAGGACGCGTTGTTGCAGCACGATTTAAGAGTGGCGCCAATTGCTTGCGTCGAGCGTGGCATCACAGTCAAACAGCAGCGGCACTCGGAGTGCCGCGCGAGCCTAAGTCCGGTTATTGTATTTTGATTGTTGCGGCGGCCGCGACGTCTGATTTCGCCGCGAATGAAAGCCGTGCCGTAAAGCTTCTTCAGCGTTTTCAAATAGAATCGTATCCTTGAGACCTTCATTGTGGGATTTCAACAGCAAAGACTTATCCTCAGTGAACCACTGGCTCTTCTTGCTTCCGATCACGAAGTTATCGATATCGGTTTCGCAATAGAAGCAGCGAAGTCGGTAGGCCGACTCCTTGGTTCCAATCAGGTAGAACTTATTGCGCACATACTGAGTTTCCATTGGGTCATGGACAATACAGTTCTTATTCGCGCAACGAATCCCAATGGACGTATGTTGGTCGTAGAGAAGAGAGTCTGTGTGCTCGAAACCACCATCAAACCGTTGCAAGGATCGATGTTCGGCGATTCCCAGCAACAGCGAAATCAATGCCATTCGGATTGGAACTCCGTAGGCTGCTTGTTGGAAGTAGACAGCGCGAATGTCGGTATCCAACGACGCATCCAACTCGCCAACGCGCGGAAGCGGGTGCATCACGCTCGCATGGGAATACTTTGGCTCTTTCAAGAATTGCGCGTCGATCCTTGGATAGGGTTTTTCCTTTTCAGGCCAGCGTTCCTTTTGAAATCTCGTGACATACACCGCGTCAATTTTCTTTTGCACGATCAGTCCGTAATCGACTTCTTCGGGGCTTGCGAACAGCGATGGTTGATGCGGCTCACTGGAAGTCAGGTAAAGCGCGTCGATTGATCCTTCTTTGTCGCCATTGCTGCCCTTTGAAATGATTCTGCTGCCATATTCTTCGCGCAGCCGGCGGTCTACGTGCGCAGGCAATTCCATCCCTTCAGCGGGCATTGGATCAATAATTGCGCCGAAGCGCGCCAGTGCGTAGACGAAGGAATGTATCGTTCTGCTTCCCTTCAGGTCGCCGGATATCGCGACCTTAAGATTTTTAAGACTCTTGTTTTTCTTGCGAAGCGTGAAAATGTCACACAGCGTCTGTGTCGGATGCTCGTGGCTGCCGTCGCCGCCATTGATCACAGGAATTGGAGAATATTCGGCGGCCAAGCGTGCCGCGCCATCTCTTGGATGGCGAATGACCATGATATCCGCGTAGTTCGCGATTACCCTTACTGAATCAGCCAAACTCTCGCCTTTGGCGGCGGAGCTTGTGGCCGGATCCGCGCTAGTGACCACCTCGCCGCCCAGGCGAAGCATCGCACTTTCAAACGATAGGCGAGTTCGCGTGCTGGGCTCGTAGAACAGGGTGGCCAAGATGAAGCGCGATGCGATGTTTGTGCCGCGGCCAATCCGATAAGAGATATTCGCGTCGGAATATTTGTCCAAGTACGTCTGCGCCACATCAAAAATCGCCTCGATATCTCGAAGCGACAAGTCATTGATCGAAATGACGTGACGCGTATTTGGAAGCCGGCTCATAAGCGTAGACTAGTTGAAGCGTGCGTATTTCGCCACGACGGTTTCGATGTCTGGGATGGAAGCCATGGCTGGCGATTGCGTTCGGCGAATTGCTCGGACCGGTCGAGGAGGCCGGAAACAGCGGCGGCTGAAAGCGCTTCGATGCCGAGCAAGTGTCCGCGGCTCGGCACGAAGGCGGCAGTCGAACGGGCATTCATCCTGAAAGCGACTGCTTAGACGGGTCGGGCCGGTACGGCAAGCGCGGTGTCGCCGCACATGCTAGTTTTTCCTCCAGATTTGCCTGGACGATTCCTCGGGGCTTAACCATGTCCACCGAGCCGTTCGCGACGCACGAGGTGTTGAACCAGTCTCCGCCGCCCGGCGACGTCAACCTTTGGACGGGCGATGCGGCGCTGATGGGCGCCGTGCGCGCGTTCGGGAAGCCTTCGAAGGGCGACGAAGAGGGGCTCGCGGCGTTCGGCCGGCGCTATGGCTCCGTGGAAATGGCGGCGCTCGGGCGGCTCGCCAACGAAAATCCGCCGAAGCTCAAGACCTTCGATTCGCGCGGTTATCACGCCGACGTGGTCGAGTTTCATCCGTCCTATCACGCGCTGATGCAGACGAGCATGGCGGCGGGCCTGCACGCCTCGACCTGGAGCGCGGACGGCACTCCTGCCGCCGCAAACGCGCACGTGCTGCGGGCGGCGAAGCTGCACATGGCGGGAGAGGTCGAGGCGGGGCACCTCTGCCCGATCGTGATGACGCACGCGGCGACCGCGGCGCTGCTCGCGGAACCCGCGCTCATGAAGGAATGGCTGCCGCGCATCCGTGCGCGCGACTACGACGCCTCGTTTAGTCCGGCGGCGGAGAAGACGGCGGTCACGCTCGGCATGGGCATGACCGAGAAGCAGGGCGGCACCGACGTGCGCGCCAA
>JBBDYN010000031.1:0-27844 GCA_040901465.1 Xanthobacteraceae bacterium | reverse complement strand
CCCAATACGAGCTCGATCATACGGTGGTTCGGGCGCCGACTGCCGGGTTCGTCACGCAGGTTGCCTTGCGGCCGGGGATGTACGTGGTCCCTGCCCCGCTGCGGCCGGTAATGGTCTTCGTCAATACCGGCGACCGTGACCAAGCGCTCGCAGCCGCGTTCCAGCAGAACGCCCTGCAGCGTGTAAGGATGGGCGATGAGGCCGAGATTTCCTTTGATGCGGTGCCGGGCCGTGTGTTCAAGGGCAAGGTCCGCCTCGTGTTGGACGCGATTGCCGCGGGCCAACTACAAGCGACAGGAACGCTCCAGGATTTCGGTGCGCGTACGCCCGGCGGTCGAGCTGTGGCGGTGATCGATATTGCCGACGATATTTCCGCCTATCAAATCCCGCTAGGCGCCGCGGCTGAAGTCGCGATCTATACCAATCACTGGCATCATGTTTCGGTGATCCGCAAGATCTTGCTGCGCATGCGCAGCTGGCAGAACTACATCTTTATCGAGGGTCATTAGCGACGTGGAGCAGGCGCCACGATCGTGCGCCACTGTCACAGCGCCGCGCCCTCAAACCGTGACGGTCACAGCGCCTTGACGATGCTCTCGACCATCTTTTTCGCGTCGGAGAACAGCATCATCGTATTGTCGCGGAAAAACAGCTCGTTCTCGATTCCGGCATAGCCCGAGCCCATGCCGCGCTTCACGAACAGCACGGTCTTCGCCTTCTCCACGTCGAGCACCGGCATACCGTAGATCGGCGAAGCCTTGTCGGTCTTCGCCGCCGGATTGGTCACGTCGTTGGCGCCAATCACAAAGGCGACATCGGCCTGCGCGAATTCCGAATTGATGTCCTCCAGCTCGAACACCTCGTCATAGGGCACGTTCGCCTCGGCCAAGAGCACGTTCATGTGGCCGGGCATCCGGCCGGCGACCGGGTGGATCGCGTACTTGATCTCGACGCCCTCGGCCTTGAGCTTGTCCGCCATCTCGCGCAGCGCGTGCTGCGCTTGCGCCACCGCCATGCCGTAGCCCGGCACGACGATCACCTTGCCCGCGTTCTTCATCATGAAGGCCGCGTCCTCGGCCGAACCCTGCTTGATCGGCCGCGTCTCGGCCTTGCCCGCGTGGCTCACCTCGCCGCCGAAGCCGCCGAGGATCACGGAGATAAAGCTCCGGTTCATCCCCTTGCACATGATGTAGGAGAGGATCGCACCCGAGGAGCCCACGAGCGCGCCGGTGATGATGAGCGCCGTATTGCCGAGCGTGAAGCCGATGCCGGCCGCGGCCCATCCCGAGTAGGAGTTCAACATCGAGATCACGACCGGCATGTCGGCGCCGCCGATCGGCACGATGATCAGCACGCCGAACAGGAACGCGAGCAGTGCGATCGCCCAGAACAGCGCGTGGCTCTCGCTGCGCACGAACCAGGCGATGCCACCGACCACGGCAATCGCGAGCGCGATATTGATGACGTGCCGCGCCGGCAAAAGGATTGGCGCGCCGCTTATGCGCCCCGATAGCTTCAGGAACGCGATCACCGAGCCCGTGAACGTAATCGCGCCGATCGCGGTGCCGAGCGACATTTCGACGAGTGTCGCTCCCTTGATCGCGCCGGGCGCGCCGATGCCGAACGCCTCCGGCGCATAGAGCGCGCCGGCCGCGACCAGCACCGCCGCCATGCCGACCAGCGAATGGAACGCAGCGACGAGCTCCGGCATCTGCGTCATCGCGATGCGTCGCGCGATGACGGCGCCGATGCCGCCGCCGATCGCAAGCCCGCCGATCACGAGCGCCCAACCGACCACCGAGGGCGGCGACGCGGCCAGCGTCGTGGCGATCGCGATCGTCATGCCGGTCATGCCGAAGATGTTGCCCTGCCGCGACGTCTCTGGGCTCGACAGCCCGCGCAGTGCGAGGATGAACAGCACCCCGGAGGCGAGATAGAGCAATGCGACGATATTGGCGCTCATCGCTTGCGCTCCTCACACACAGCCAACCTCCCCTCATGCGCGTCCCCGGACTTGATCCGGGGATTGACCCGCGCATCCAGACGACCGCGCCACTTGTCGCAAATCCCCCTGGATTGCCGGGTCAAGCCCGGCAATGAGGGAGAAAATGTTGCTGCGCGGTGCCGCATCGGCATCACTTTTTCTTCTTCGTGTACATGCCGAGCATACGCTGAGTGACGAGGAAGCCGCCGAAGATGTTGACGGCCGCCATCGTGAGCGCGGCGAACCCGAGCGCCCGCGCCCACCAGGCGCCCTCCGCGTTCCCGGCCGCTTCGACGCCGACCGCGAGCAGCGCCCCCACGACGATCACCGAGGAAATTGCATTCGTCACCGACATCAGCGGCGTGTGCAGCGCCGGCGTCACCGACCAGACCACGTAATAGCCGACGAAAATCGCCAGCACGAAGATCGAGAACTGGAACACGAAGGGATCGATGTGGCCCATTACCGGCTCCTTAATTTTTCATTCCGGGACGGCGCGCTGCGCCGGGCCGGGAATCCAGATGCACCTGCCGCGTCTACCGCTGGATTCCGGGCTCGCGGGCTTCGCCCGCGCCCCGGAATGACAGCATGAGATCGCCGCGCGCCATTGAATCATCTCTGTCACGCTTTCTTCTGGAAATTCGGATGCACCACCGCGCCATCACGCGTGAGCAGCGTCGCCTTCACGATCTCGTCGTCCCACGGCACGTTGAGTTTCTTCTCCTTGTCGATGAGAAGCTCAAGAAACGCGAAAAGATTCTTGGCATAGAGGCTCGAGGCCGTCGCCGCGAGCCGACCCGGGACATTGAGATAGCCGACGATCTTGACGCCTTTGACGTCCACAACTTCACCGGGCTTGGCAAGCTCCACGTTGCCGCCGCGTTCGACCGCGAGATCGACGAGCACCGACCCGGGCTTCATCGACTCCACCATCGCCTTGGAAATGAGCTTCGGCGCTGCGCGCCCCGGAATGAGTGCGGTCGTGATCACCATGTCCTGCTTGGCGATGTGCGTGGCGACGAGCGCCGCCTGCTTCGCCTGATACTCCTTGGACATTTCCTTGGCGTAGCCGCCCGCGGTCTCCGCCTGTTTGAACTCATCGTCTTCTACGGCGATGAACTTCGCGCCGAGCGACTCCACCTGTTCCCTCGCGGCGGGACGCACGTCGGTCGCGGTCACGATCGCCCCGAGGCGGCGCGCGGTCGCGATCGCCTGCAAACCCGCAACACCCGCACCCATGACGAATACTTTCGCGGCCGGCACCGTGCCCGCCGCCGTCATCATCATCGGCATCGCGCGGCCGAACACCGCTGCCGCGTCGATCACCGCGCGATAACCGGCGAGATTTGCCTGCGACGAGAGCACGTCCATGCCTTGCGCGCGCGTGATGCGCGGCAGCAGCTCCATGGAAAACGCCGCCACCTTGGCCGCGGCAACTTCTGCGAGCGCGGCCTCGTTGCCATAGGGATCGAGCGTGCCGATCAGCAGCACGCCGGGCTTGTAGTTCGCGAGCTCGGCTTTCGTTGGCCGGCGCACCTTGAGCACCACGTCGGCTTCCTTGAGCGCGCTCGCGCCGTCGCTCGCGATTTCGGCGCCGGCCGCCGCGAAATCGGAATCGGGAATGCCCGCGTGCTCGCCCGCGCCCGCTTCGACCACGACGTTGGCGCCGAGCGCCTTCATGCGCTTCGCGGTGTCCGGCGTCGCGGCGACGCGCGGCTCGCCTGCGTCGGTCTCGGCCGCGATCGCGATCAACATGCTCGGCAATCCAGTTTCGGCGGGCCGCCCGAAACTATGTGCGGACGCAGTGGTCGAGGGGGCTCAGAAGATGAATATCCAGAGGAACGCGAGCACGATCACGACGCAAATGATCGACCATTTGGTGATCGCGAGGAAGGAATCGTACATCCCCTCGTGCTGGGCGTAGTCGTTGCCCGCTGCGGTCGAATATTCAGGCTCGCGGTGCTCGGCCATACTTATCCCCGTCGCGTTTGGCTGGGCAGGTTGGAAAAGGCTTTAGCGGAATCGCGCCCGCCCGGCAACGCGGCATTTTCCGCCAGCGGTCGTCCCGGCTCTTCGCGTCGCCCTGCGATTTGCCGACCGGGACCGCAATCAGTTCGCCGGGTCCAGCCCCGCGGCGGCGAGCGCCCTCGCCTGCCGGTTGGCAACGTCCTCTACCGAGAAACGCTCGATCGCTTCCTCGAACAGGCGATGGAAATTGATCTCCGTCGCGAGATGCAGGAATACGCCACCAAGGCCGATCGCCGCCCGGTCCATCAGCACAAACTCGCGCGGCACGGTCACGGGCCCCTTTTCGCGCAGGGCCTCATGCACCCGGAAGGCTTCGCGCCGGCCGTATTCGGCTGGCTTCACGCCGTCGGCGATCGTCCGCACCCGGTCGTCCATGAGCGGGCCATAGATGAACCGCGCCCAGATGTTCAGCACGTCGATCAGCTCACGTGAGATCCGCTTGAAGCCCCAGATCTCGTAGGCACGCACGACGCGCGCCTCTTCGCCGTCGCGCAGACCGCGATAGAGATCAACGACGCCGCCGACGAAACTCGGCGGGAAAATGCGGATGCAGCCGTAGTCGAGAAGATTGATCCCGCGCGGCTCGCCGTCTTCCTCGAACGCGGTATAATTGCCGAGATGCGGATCACCGTGGATCACGCCGAAGCGGCTGAACGGCATCCACCACGCCTTGAACATCGCCTGCGCCAACCGATTGCGGACTTCGAGCGGCGCACCTTTGTGCGCGAGCAGCCGTTTGCCTTCGAGCCAATCGAGCGTGAGCAGCCTGCCGGTGGAAAGCTCCGGCCACACGTTCGGCACGCGCACCTCCGGCACGTCATTCAACATGTTTTGATAAAGCGCGACGTGCTTCGCCTCGCGCAGATAGTCGAGCTCTTCGCGGATGCGCGCGCCGATCTCCTTCGCGATCTCGCGCGTGTCGATCGCCGGATCCATGCGCCGGTGAATGGCGAGCACGACGTCAAGCTGCGAGAGATCCGCTTCCACCGCCGACTGCATGTCCGGATATTGAAGCTTTGCCGCGAGCGGCTTGCCGTCGAGCGAGATTGCGCGATGCACCTGCCCGAGTGACGCTGCCGCGGCAGGCGTATGCTCGAACGATTGGAATTTCTCCTGCCACTCCGGTCCGAGCTCCGCCGCCATGCGCCGCTTCACGAACGCCCAGCCCATGGGCGGCGCTTCGCTCTGCAATTTCATAAGCTCGGTGGCGTATTCCGGCGGCAGCGCGTCCGGGATCGTCGAGATGAGCTGCGCGGCCTTCATGATCGGGCCCTTGAGATTCCCGAGCGCGGCCGCGAGCGCGAGCGCGTTCGCGCCGCGATCGAGCGTCATGCCGAGAAAGCGCGCGCCGAACATGCGCGCGGCAACGCCGCCTACGTTCGTGCCGACGCGCGCATAGCGCGCCGCGCGCGCACTCAGGCGGTTCCGCTCGCGGTCGGCGGTTCTATCGTCGGCTTCACTCATCATGCTTCCCTAACCACAGATAGGTCGCGCGCGGATCAAAGCCAAACCATGGCGGCAGCCCGCCCTAAGATTTATTGATGCTGTCGGCGATCCAACGGGCAAAGCCGTTTTCACCGATCTCGCCGGATGCCAGCGCAAACATCATTCCGGTCGCTTCGCCCGGCGGCACATCGAAATCAATTCCGTTCAGCCCAAGGAAGACAAGGATAGATGCGAAGGCCGTTCGCTTGTTCCCGTCCACGAACGGGTGGTTTCGCGCGATCCCGAACGCGTATGCCGCCGCCAGAGCGGCGAGATCGTTCTCCCCGTAGGCATGCTTGTTGACCGGTCGAGCCAGCGCCGATTCGAGCAGTCCCTGATCGCGCATGCCGTCGCTGCCGCCGAAGAGCGCCAGCTGCTCGGCATGGACATCAACGATGACGTGCAGATCGAGCCATTGCAGTTCGATCACTCCGCCAGCGCCTTGAAGGTGTCGGCGTATTTGCGGAAGCCTAGTCGCGCGATCTCCATCGCCTTCGCGTGCTTTGGATCGTACGGGCTCAGCTTGATGCCGCGTTCGGTCTGTTCGACCACGTGCAGCTTGTCGCCGGCCTTAAGCTTCAGCCGGGCGAGCAATTCCTTGGGAAGAATGACACCGATCGAATTACCGATTTTTCGAATCTGAACAACGGTGCCCGCAACGTCGAAGGCGCGCGGTTTTTCAGTCATGCCAACCTCATTTGTTGCACATTATGTATAACGTCGTTATACCAAACGTACAACGTAAAATAAGCGTTTGATACCAATAATTTAAACCTGCGCATCCAGCGCCTCGATCTCCGTGATCATCCGGTCGATCAGCCCGAGTCCCGATTGCCAGAAATTCGGGTCGCGCGCATCGAGCCCGAACGGCGCGAGCAATTCGGAATGGTGCTTGGTGCCGCCCGCAGCGAGCATCGCAAGATAGCGCTCGGCGAAGCCCGCGTCTGCGCGCTCGTAAACCGCATAGAGCGAGTTCACGAGACAATCACCGAACGCATAGGCGTAGACGTAGAACGGCGAATGGACGAAGTGGGGAATATACGCCCAGAACGTCTCGTAGCCCGGGCCGAGCTTGATCGCGGGGCCGAGGCTCTCGCCCTGCACGCTCATCCATAGCTCGCAAATCTGATCGGCCGTGAGTTCGCCCCTGCGGCGCTCGGTGTGCAGCTTGCGTTCGAACCAGTAGAACGCGATTTGGCGCACCACCGTGTTCAGCATGTCCTCGACTTTTTGCGCGAGCATCGCCTTGCGCTCGCGCTCGCCCACCTTCGCGAGCAGCGCCCGAAAGGTCAGCATTTCGCCGAACACGCTCGCGGTCTCGGCGAGCGTCAGCGGCGTCGGCGCCATCAGCGCACCGTTCGGCGCCGCCAGCACCTGATGCACGCCGTGGCCGAGCTCGTGCGCGAGCGTCATCACGTCGCGCGGCTTGCCCTGATAATTCATCAGCACATAGGGATGCACCGACGGCACCGTCGGATGCGAGAACGCGCCCGGCGACTTGCCCGGCCGCACCGGCGCGTCGATCCAGCGCTTGTCGAAGAAGCGCCGCGCGATCTCCGCCATCCTCGGCGAGAACGCGCCGTAGGCCGTGAGCACTGTGTCGCGCGCCTCGTCCCAGCGGATCGTGCGCTGCTCGACTTTCGGCAGCGGCGCATTGCGGTCCCAGTGATTCAGCTGCTCCTTGCCGAACCACCTCGCCTTCAGCTTGTAATAGCGGTGCGAAAGCCGCGGATAGGCTTCGCGCACGGATGACACGAGCGCATCGACCGTCGCCGGCTCGACGCGATTGGCGAGGTGGCGCGATTCCGCAATGTCCTTGAAGCCGCGCCAGCGGTCGGAGATTTCCTTGTCCTTGGCTAGCGTGTTGGTGATGAGCGCGAAGGCACGGAGATTCTCCTTGAACACTTTCGCGAGCGCGTCCGAAGCGGCCTTGCGCCGTTCCTCTTTCGGATTCTGCATGAGATTCAGCGTCGGCTCGATCGCGAGCTCCTCGCCATCGACATTGAAGCGTAGCGATGAGATCGTCTCGTCAAACAGCCGATTCCAGGCGGCACCCCCGGTCACCGACTTTTCGTGGAACAGCTGCTCGACCCGGTCTTCGAGCTGGTACGGCCGCTCTTTCCGCACGTCCTCGACCCACGGCCGGTATCTGCCGAATTTGCGATCTTTCAGCGCCTTCTCGATTAGCGCGTCGTCGATGCGGTTGAGCTCGAGCGTGAAGAACAGGAGATGCACTGATGCGCCGGTAACGCGCTCGCGCACGTCGCCGTAGAATTTCGCGCGCTTCGGGTCCATGGTGTTGCCGGTATAGAGGAGCCCGGCGAAGGAGATGAGCTTGCCGAGCAGCTCCTCGATCGCCTCGAAGCGCACGACCGCCGCATGCAGCCACTCACCGGCGGCGGGGCCGGCCGCGATCTCCGCGAGCTTGCCCTTAAAGGTCTCCTCGAACGCGACGCACTCGGCCTCGCCGCGGGCGAGGTCGGCGGCCACTTCCGGCGCATCGCGCGAGGCGTAAAGGTCGGCGAGGCTCCATTCCGGCAGCACGCCGAGCGCTATGGCCGGATCCCGCTTCGATTGCAGGGGCTTCGACATTCCAAGACGCTTTCAGCAGACGCGGAAGACGCGCACCATTCCCGACCTCGTTTGTAAGATAGAGCAGGTTCGCGGCGAAGCAACACGCGCCGTCGGCGGACGGCGACCCCGGTCAACGTCTCTCTCAGGCGAACGCCGCGAGCTGCGGAGCGACGTGGCTCAGAACCTCGGCGACCTCCGCGACCTCGGCTTCGACCAGCTCCAGCCTTTCCTCGACGAACTCCCGGAATGCGCACCAGGCCAGTGCGAGCCGGGCGACGAGCGCGGTTCGAACGCGACGTAAACGCAGCCGCGCGGCAACGTCGAAAACCTCGTCGATGTCGGACGCCTCGCTGATCGCGCCGCCCTTTCCGTCCTCAATGACGTAGCGCCCGGCGACACGGGAAATGCTGAGAACGCATTCACAAGCGGGCGCGGGTCCGAGCAGGAAGAATTGCGGGTCGCCGGCGTCGGTGGTCGCGACCGCCCATTCGCTCACCTCGCCGCATTTCAAGCGGGCAGCGTAAAGCGCTTCGAGTTGGTGGCGTTCTTCCGCAGTCCAGTCGTTCGCCTCGAATTCAGCCCTCGGCGTGAACGCAATCACGGTCATCGCTTTTCTCCGAACAGGAGCTTGTAGAGATCGGGATCGTAGAACGAGAGGAGCCGGCGCGCGAATTCCGCGGGCTTGACGCCGAGCGCGTTCGCCCAGGCCTCCATGCTCTCGGTCGGAACGCGCCCGTAGCCGGTCTCTATCTGCGATATGAACGTGTAGTATTTAAGTTCCAGCCGCCCTGCGAGTTCGATCTGCGACAAGCCGGCGCGCTGCCTGAGTTCCTTCAGCCAAGTCCCGGCTTCCTTTTTGAGCTGCTTCGCGTTCGGGGTTGCCCGCGCGAAATGCGTTGCTGCGCCCATGCGCGGAACCCCCTTGATCCTCGTTGAGTTTCAAGTGTACTAAACGTGCAGTCTATAAACGAAAGCCGACACAATAAGCGTACCACATTTGGGTTTGCGCAAGAACCCTGAAAGCCGCGGAGACGCCGGCCATGCCTTTGACCGATCCAATGCGCGGTGAGGCGACCGGCAACGGATTCGCCGTCGGCTTGAACCTCGTGCTCATCGGTTCCGGCGCCATCCTCGCCGGTGCGCTGCTCTTTTCCGCCTGGACGCTTCCGCCGCAGCTCGTGCTGCCGACGGTATCGCTCGTAGCGCTCGCGAGCGCTTGCATCGTCGCTTTCATCGCGTGGCGCAGCCGCCCGCGCGACCGCCGTCACCCGACCCATTGGGATATCGCGGGCGCCCTCACCTTCATCGGCATGTGCGCCGCGATCCTGAGCGAGCCGGACCAGGTCGTTCCGTTTCTCCAGGTCGCGACCGGCGACAACTGATCGGCCGATCGGAGCGAACGTGGCTTTTCATGTTGAGCGAACGCACTCGCGCCGGCGGCGCAACCCGGACGCATTCGCAATCTCAAGCGAGAGAGAGATCGCATCGTGAACCTGCATAATGATCCGAAACAGGCTGACACGCAGCTTCCCGCCCATTCGCGCAAGCCGGGCCCTGCAACGCAGAACGCGATGGCGCCCCACCGCATGCCCGCCGAGGCCGTGGTCTCGGCACTCGGCTCCGACGCCCAACGCGGCTTGAGCGCGACCGAAGCGCAAAAACGCCTCGCCGAGTACGGACCGAACCAGCTGAAGAGCGCGCCTGAGACGCCCTGGTGGCGCCGGCTGCTGGAACAGTTCGAGAATTTCCTGGTGATCATCCTGCTCGTCGCCATCGTGATTTCGGTGATCGAGTGGACACTGCAAGACCCGCGCGAGTCGGCACTGCCGTACGAAGCGATCGTCATCACCGCCATCGTCGTGCTGAACGCGCTCCTCGGCTATTTCCAGGAGGCGCGCGCGGAGCGCTCGGTGCGTGCGCTGATGGCGCTCGCCGCGCCCGAGTCGACCGTAATCCGCGGCGGCGAGCGTCAGCGCATAGCCGCGCATGAGCTCGTCCCCGGCGACGTCGTGCTGGTCGAGGCCGGCGACAAGATTCCCGCCGACGCGCGCATCATCGAGGATGCCAATCTCCACACCGACGAGGCCCCGCTCACCGGCGAAAGCCTCCCCGTCACCAAGAACCCCCGGCCGGTCGACGGCGACGTCGGCGTCGGCGACCGGGTCAACATGCTTTATGCGGGCACGGTCGCTACCTACGGCCGCGGCCGCGCCGTGATCGTCGCGACCGGTATGGACACCGAGGTCGGCCGCATCGCCGGGCTGCTGGAGGCCGCGGAGAAGGAGCCGACGCCGCTCCAGCAGGAACTCGACCGCACCGGCAAGCGGCTCACCGTCATCATGCTGGGAATCTGCGCCGTCGTTTTCGCCGCCGGCGTGTTCAGCGCGACGACGCTCACGCTCAATGTCATTCTGAGCCTGTTCCTGTTTGCCGTTGCGCTCGCGGTCGCCGCGATTCCGGAAGCGCTGCCGGCGATCGTGACCGTCGGGTTGAGCCTCGGCGTGCGCCGCATGGCCGCTGCCAACGCAATCGTCCGCAAGTTGCCGGCGATCGAAACGCTCGGCGCCGCGACCGTCATCTGCTCCGACAAGACCGGCACGCTCACGCGGAATGAAATGACCGTGCGGGCCGTTTTCGCCGAAGGCACGCTCGTCGATGTCGCGGGCAGCGGTTACATCCCCGATGGCGAGTTTACGGTGAAGGGCAAGCCGCTTGCCGAAACGCCCGCGGTTCGCGACGCCGTGGAGAACGCCCTCCGCGCCTGCGCGCTCGTCAACGATGCGGCGCTCACCCAGAGCGACGGCCGCTGGAAAGTGCAAGGCGATCCGACGGAAGGCGCGCTGATCGTGGTCGCGCGCAAGTGCGGTCTTTCGGATTCGACGCTGGCCGGCTTTCGGCGTGTCGCCGAGATTCCGTTCACGTCCGAGCGCAAGCGTCACACCACCGTTCACGTCGACCCGGAGAACGCGGGAGCATTGCGAATTTTTGTCAAGGGCGCACCGGAAATCCTGCTGGCGAAATGCCGTTATGCGATGGAACAGGGGAAACCTGTTCCATTGGGCGATGAAGGCCGCGCCGAACTCATGCGCCAGAACGACATGCTCGCGGGAAACGCCCTGCGGACGCTCGCAGTCGCGACGCGCGCTACGACGGCGACGACCCTCGGCATCGACCCGAAAGCCCCTGCCGCGGACATCGAGTTGCCGGAAAGCATCGAGGACGATCTCGTGCTGCTCGGACTGGTCGGCATGATCGATCCGCCGCGGGCAGAGGCGAAGGTCGCCGTTGCCGTCGCGCGCCGGGCGCACATCCGCACCGTGATGATCACCGGCGACCACCCCGCGACCGCCGGCGCGATCGCCCGTGAGCTGGAAATCTTCGAGCCCGGCGCGCGTCTGGTGACCGGCTCGGAACTGCGCACCATGCAGGACGCCGAACTCGACGCGATCGTGGAGCAAGTGCGCGTGTTCGCGCGCGTCGACCCCGACCACAAGCTGCGCATCGTCGAGGCCCTCCAGCGCAAGGGCCATATCGTCGCCATGACCGGCGATGGCATCAACGACGCGCCCGCGCTCAAGACCGCCAATATCGGCGTCGCCATGGGCATCACCGGCACCGATGTCTCGAAGGAAGCGGCCGACATGGTGCTGACCGACGACAACTTCGCCAGCATCGTCAAAGCCATCGAGGAAGGCCGCGGCGTCTACGACAACATCCAAAAGTATCTGATTTATCTTCTGTCGACCAATTCCGGCGAATTGCTCACCATGTTCGCGGGCGTGATGCTTGCGGGCGCGCTCGGTCTCGTGTCGGCCGACATCGGACTGTTCCTGCCCCTCCTCGCAGCGCAACTACTCTGGATCAACCTGATCACCGACGGGCCCCCGGCCCTCGCGCTCGGCGTCGATCCCAAGGATCGCGACGTCATGAAGCGTGCGCCGCGCCGCCACGGTTCCGGCGTGCTCTTCACCGAGGACTGGGTCCGCCTTGCATGCGTCGGCGTGCTGATGATGGTCGGCACGATCTTCGTGCTCGACGCCTACTACCCGGGAGGGCTCGTCACATTGTTCGCGACCGGCACCGCGCCCAACGCGTACGACGAGGCGCATGCACGCACCATGGCTTTCACCACGTTGATGATGTACCAGCTCTTCGACGTCTATAATTGCCGCTCGCGCAGACGCAGCGCCTTCAAAGGCTTCCTCGAGAACAAGTGGCTGCTCGCCGCGATCGCCTTCTCGCTCGGCACGCATATTCTCGTGATCTACATGCCGTTCCTGCAGGCGGCCTTCCATACCGTGGCGCTCACGTTCACCGACTGGGTGGTCGCGACCGCCGTCGCCTCGGGCCTCCTGTTCGCGATGGAGATCGCAAAAATCTTCCTGCGCGCGCGCGACGCCCGGCTCGCCAAGCCGGCCGCAGCGACGCTGGTTGCAGGCAAGAGTTCCCCGTCGCGCGCGTAAGCATGCGACGGGCGCCACCCGCCCGCCGTTATTTATGATGCGTTAATCCGCCTGCGCGAGAGTGCCCCGGAACGGCACAGGTTTGCGTTCCGGAGGGGTAATGTCCACGCGCGTACTCGTCGTCGACGACGATCCGGTCCAGCGGCGGTTGTTGGACGCAATGCTCCGGCGTTTCGAATACGAGCCGGTGCTCGCCGAAGGCGGCGAAGAGGCCCTCAAGCTTCTCGACACTCCCGACCACGGCGGCATCGGCTGCATCGTCCTCGATCTCGTCATGCCCGAGCTCGACGGGCTCGGCGTCCTCGCGCGCCTGCGCGAGCGCGGCGTCGACGTGCCGGTGATCGTGCAGACGGCTCAAGGCTCGATCGACACCGTCGTCACCGCGATGCGCGCGGGCGCCGTCGATTTCGCAGTGAAGCCGGTGGGTGCCGAGCGCATGCAGGTTTCCATCCGCAACGCGCTGGCAGGGGCCGCGCTCGCCGGGGAAGTCCGGCGCATTCACCGCACCACGGCCGGCGCGATCGCGATCACCGATCTGTCGTCGGCGAGCGCGCGCATGCGGCAGACCCTGAAGCTCGCCGAGAAGGCGGCCGCATCCGACATTCCCGTGCTGATGGAGGGCGAGTCCGGCGTCGGCAAGGAATTGATCGCGCGTGCCATCCGCGGCGCCAGCAGCCGCCGCGCGAAGCCGTTCGTTACGGTCAATTGCGGCGCGATTCCCGCGAACCTCGTCGAGTCGATTCTGTTCGGCCACGAGAAGGGGGCTTTCACCGGCGCGAACGAACGCACGCCCGGCAAATTCGTGGAAGCCGCCGGCGGCACCCTCTTCCTCGACGAGATCGGCGAGCTTCCGCCCGACGCCCAGGTGAAGCTTCTGCGCGCCTTGCAGGACGGCGAAATCGATCCGGTCGGCGCCCGCAAGCCGGTGAGAGTGGACTTCCGCCTCATCTCCGCGACGAACAGCGATCTCTTGCAGCTCGTGCGCGCCGACAAGTTCCGCGAGGACCTCTTTTACCGCCTGCATATTTTCCCGATCACCGTGCCGCCGCTGCGCGACCGCATGGAAGATGTGCCGGACCTCGTGCGCCGCTTCATTGCCCGCTTCGCCGCGGAGGAGGGCAAGCGCGTGCGTGCCGTCTCGGCCGAAGCGATGCGGCTGCTCGCCGCCTATCGCTGGCCGGGCAATGTGCGCCAGCTCGAAAACGCGGTCTTTCGCGCCGTCGTCCTCGCCGAAACCGATGAAGTTGGGGTCGCCGAATTTCCACAGGTCGCCTCGCAGGTGCCCGGATTCGAGGGTTACGCTGTGCCCGCCGCGCCGCTTCCGGCCGGACCCCCGGAACTATTGGGCGAGTCCCTGATTGTCCTGGACGAATCGCCTGCGACGGCACCCGGGGCGATGCCGGGCGTCGTCGGCGAAGCACTTCCGCTGATCGGCCCCGACGGCCACGTTAGGCCCATGGAAGCGCTGGAAGCGGAGACCATTCGCTTCGCCATTGACCGCTACCGGGGCCGGATGAGCGAAGTGGCCCGCCGCCTGCGCATCGGGCGTTCGACCCTGTACCGGAAGCTGAAGGATTTGGGCCTCGACGCGGAAGAAGAAGCGGCCGAGACTATCCGATAAGAGTCGGCGGCGCGTACGTTGCCTTGCAGTGACACCGGCGGCAGAACCACGGGAAAGTGACTGATTCTGGCTTGATTCGCTCGCCCCTGCTCTGTCACAAACCCATGGTATCGTTTGCTTTCGTGTGTGTAGCCCGCGAGGCCCGGGAGAAAACAATGAACGGAATTCGGTCGTGGCTTCTGAGTACTGCTGCCGCTTTGGCGCAACTGCGGGCAAGTTTCCCTACCTTCCTCGATAGACGTCTGGCGCAGAAATTTGCTGCGGGCGTTGGCGTCGTCGCGCTTATTCTCGTCGGCTACGCCTATGGCCCGGCGCCTGCGAACCGGGCTGCATCCGCGGGCGAGCCGGTTGCGCGCGCCGAGATCGCGCCGATCGTACTCGCGCAGGCGCCAGCCGGCCGCGTTGAAGATCGTATTCCGCTTCCCGAGCCGGCCAATGTTCCGCCGCCGACCCGCGCCGATTTTGAACGCAAGCAGCCGATTCCGGCGGACGATCGCGCCGCCGCCAAGCCTGCGGCGCCGTCAGTTGAAGCGCTCATTCCGGTGCCGGAACCCGCCGGTGTCCCGCCGATCACGATCGGCGACATCGGGCCTGACAAGGATGCGACCGGTACGGCCAACTCCGCCGCGACGACGCCGCCGGCTACAGCGCCCGCTTCCGCGCCGGCCACGGACTACACCGCACCCGCACCGACGAGCGTTGCCACGGAGAGTCAGCCGGCGCTCACCCCGGAAGAAATCAAGAAGCTGACGGGCAAGGATCTCGTCAAGGCTCCGCTCGCCGCTTCGCTTGCGGTCGCCGATCACGGCACCGCCGAGAAGCTGCGCGAGATCCTCGCCGGCAAGCTCGAACGTTTTCTTGGTCGTCGCGAGGACCGCCAGGCGGTCGAGGTCTTCTACCGCGATCGCGGGTTCGCGCCGCTCTGGATCGAGAACGGCAGGCGGGCCGCGCGGACCGAGACCGCGATCAAGTATCTTGGCCAAGTCGACGCCGACGGCCTCGCGCCATCCGACTATCCGGTTCCGAATTTCGCGGCGGTCGACGCGCAGTCGCTCGCCGAGGCCGACTTGCGCTTCACCAACTCGGTCCTCAATTACGTCCGCCATGCCGATACCGGCCGCGTGCACTTCTCGCGCGTAAGCGGCGACATCTTTTACCATCTCGACATCCCCGATCCCGCCGAGGCGCTCGGCAAGATCGCAGCGACCAGCGACGTCGCGCCGGTCCTCGCCTCGCGTCTCCCGCAGCACGAGGGCTACAAGGCGCTCAAGGCCAAGCTCGCAGAAGTGCGCGGCTATGCGCGCGAACCGGATATGGTGCGCGTTCCCGACGGCCCGACGCTGAAGCCCGGCATGGAGGACGCGCGCGTCGCGATGCTTCGCAAGCGGCTCAAGATCGCCGACGAAGACAACTGGCGCTACGACAAGGTCGTTGCGGAGGCTGTCTCTGACTTCCAGAAGACCAGAGACCTGAATGCCGACGGCATTGCCGGTCCCGCGACCATCCGCGCGCTCAACGGCGTGCGTCGCATCGACAAGACCGACGCGATCCTCGCCACCATGGAACGCTGGCGCTGGATGCCGCACGACTTGGGTCGCAGTCATTCGATCCTGAACATTCCCGACTTCACCATGAAGGTGGTCAAGAATGGCGCGGTCGCGTGGCAGACCCGGGTCGTCGTCGGCAAGCAGTCGACGCAGACGCCGCTCCTCAGCGACACGATGAAGTTCATCACGGTCAATCCGACCTGGAACGTGCCCCCGTCGATCATCGCCAACGAATATCTGCCGGCACTGCAACAGGACCCCACCGTGCTCGAGCGTATGGGATTGCGGCTCGAGGAGAACCGCGACGGCACCGTCCGCATCTACCAGCCGCCCGGCGACAGCAACGCGCTCGGCCGTCTGCGCTTCAATTTCCCCAACAAGTTCCTCGTCTATCAGCACGACACGCCGGACAAAAATCTCTTCGCCAAGGACGTGCGCGCCTACAGCCATGGCTGCATGCGCGTGCAGGATCCGGTGAAATATGCCGAGGTGCTGCTCTCGATCACGTTGCCGAAGGAAAATTACTCGCAGGAGCGCATCCGTCAGATGTACGGCCCGGGCGAGATCAACATCAATTTCCCGCAGCCGCTGCCGGTGCACATCACCTACCAGACCGCGTTCGTCGACAGCTCCGGCACCCTGCAGGTCCGCGACGACATCTACGGACACGACGCTCGCCTGCTCGCGAACCTGAAGGGCAGTGATCGTCGCGTCGCCGACGTGCCGATCGCGCGTCCCAAGGTCGCGATCAGCCGCGAAGAGTTGCGCATGCCAAACGGGGTCTATTACGGGGCCTACGACGGTCGCTACGGCGGACGCTACGGCGGCAACCCGGTCGAGGATTTCTTCCGCCGCATCTTCCGCTGAGGCGGGAACCGCACCGATTTCGGGGGCCGGCCAAGGCCGGCCCTTTTGCTATTTGACCCCTTCAAACCCTTGCGGGCGCAGTATTCGGTTAACTATCCAAGGGCTTGTGGCGCCTTGGCACCGTTTCGCCACGATCGCCCCTTAGCGCAGAGACGCGGGGGTTCGGTCACCCAGCATTAACCGGGCCCGACAAGAGTGCGTTCACCACGTGCGCGCCGGCAACGGTCGCGCGTAAACCATGAGACGCGACACGGATTGCACGTGCCCATCTCGAGACTGGTGCGTATCTTTCGGGGATCTAGCTCGGTGCGTCCCCTGGCGGCCGCCGGATTGGCTGCGTGTGTCGTCGCGTTCTCGGCCGCGCCATTGCAGAACCTGATCGCAAACGGCGACACGCGCACGCTCTCCTTCGCCCACATTCACACCGACGAGACGCTCACCGTGACGTTCAAGCGCCGCGGCCGCTACGACGAAGGCGCACTCAAGCAGCTCAACTGGTTCCTGCGCGACTGGCGGCGCGACGAACCGATCAACATGGATCCGCATCTCTTCGATCTGCTGTGGGAGATCCATCGCGAGGTCAACGCCGCCGGGCCGGTCACCATCATTTCCGCTTTCCGCTCGCCGCAGACCAATTCGATGTTGCGCGCCCGCGGCCGCGGCGTGGCGCGCTACAGCCAGCACATGGTCGGCAAGGCGATCGACTTCTACATTCCCGGCATCGAACTCTCCGATCTGCGCGTGATGGGCCTCCGCCTGCAGCGCGGCGGCATCGGATTCTATCCGAGCTCCGGCTCGCCCTTCATCCATGTCGACACCGGCGGCGTGCGCCATTGGCCGCGCATGACCCGCGACCAACTCGCCAAAGTCTTCCCCAACGGCAAGACCGTGCACATTCCGTCCGACGGCAAGCCGATGCCGGGCTTTGCGTTGGCCATGGCCGAACTCGAATCGCGCGGCGGACGTCCCGGCGCGGTCGCCCTCGCTTCGCTCGACGACGATGACGACGACGATTCTGCGCCGCGCTCGAACCGCACGCGCATTCCGACCGCGACCGAGTTGCGGAGCGCGTCGGCCACGCCGGCCGCCACATCCGAGCCCTCACGACAACCGATCGTCACCGCTTCGCTCGCGCCGCTGCCGCCGCCGCGCCCGCGTGATCTTGGCGACATCACCGCGTCGATTCCGCAGCGTGAAACCCGTGCACTCGGCTATGCCGCCGCACCCGAACGGACGCTGCCGCAGTTCGGGCCGATTCCCTCGACCCACATGCGGATCAGCGATTTGCCCAATCAGGTTCGCGCGCCGCAGAACATGCCCGCAGTTCGCGGTCGCGCCGACGCGGCTGATCCATCCAGCAAGTTGCTCGGGATGCGGACCGTGGCATTCGACGCCGAACTGCATCAACCGGACCTCTACAGCCTGCGTGGCCTCGTCGAGCCCGTCCGCGCCGCCGTGCGCGTGCAGTTCGGATCGACGTCGAACGAAGCCCCAGCGACCGCGCGCTTTACCGGTCCGGCGGTCGTCGCCCTGCAAACGCTCGCCTTCGATCGCGGTGCCGGAATCGTGGTGGGTCGGGTCACCGCACGGAACTGAGCACCCGAATCGTCGGACGTTCTGGCCCCTCCCGCGCGGAGGGATTTTTATTTCAGCCGAGTCCGAGCGCGTCGCGATAAAGATCGACCAACGCTTCGTGCTCCTTGCGCGCTTCGCTGTCCTGCAATCGCAACCGAACCACCGCGCGCAGCGCCTTCACGTCGAAGCCCGCCGCCTTCGCTTCCCCATAGACTTCGCGTACGTCCTCGGCGAGCGCCTTCTTTTCCTCTTCCAGTTTCTCGATGCGCTCCACGAGCGACTTGAGCTGTCCCTTGGCGAAATTGGCGGTGGCCGCCATCGCGTTCCCCTTTCAGCGATTGCAGCATGACCCAGAAAAGCGGAAACCGGTTTTTGGAAAAGATCATGCTCAAACAAAAAGCTAGACCATGATCCGATCCCATTGGACGGATCATGGTCCAGGAAATTCAGTGCGAGTCGGGCCGCGCCTTCCCGAAGGCCGACTTCTGATCGGCGCCCGCCTCTTTCTGGTGGCGCCTGCGCCATTCGTCATACGGCATGCCGTAGACGATCTCGCGGCTCTCGTCCTTGGTCATGGGAAGGCCCTTCGCGTCGGCCGCGTCCTTCATCCAGTTGGAAAGACAGTTGCGGCAGAAGCCGGCGAGATTCATGAGGTCGATGTTCTGCACGTCGGTATGGCTGCGCAGATGTTCGACGAGCCGCCGGTAGACGGCGGCCTCGAGTTCGGTGCGGGTGCGGTCGTCTATTTGCACGGCGCGCTCCTGTATCCGTTTCCGCCTCGCACTTAAGTCCCCCGGCGCGGCGCCGCAAGACCAAAGAAATACCCGCCGCGGGGCCCGTGGACCGCGGCGGGTTGCCGATGTTTCCCTATGCTTACAACACTTCCTTGACGCGCACGGGCGTGAAAGGCATGTGCCGCAGCCGCTTGCCGGTGAGCGCATAGACCGCGTTCGCCACCGCAGGTGCCACCACCGGCAACACGATCTCGCCGATTCCGGTCGGACGGTCGTTCGTGACGATGACCTCCGTATGGATCTCCGGCACCTCGGACATGCGGAGCACCTCGTAGTCGTGGAAGTTCGACTGCTCGACCGCGCCGTCCTTGAATGTGATACGCTCCTTGAGCGCCTGGCTCACGCCCCACACCACGTTGCTCTCGCTCTGCTGGACGACTATGTCCGGGTTCACCACGATCCCCGGATTTACGGCGTTCCAGAAACGATGCACGCGGATGACCCCGGTGTTCCGGTCGACCGAGATTTCGGCCGCGCCCGCCACCGGCGTGCGCCAGATGTCCGCATAAGCGAACCCGAGCGCCCGTCCTTCTGCCGGTTTCGAGCCCCAGTTCGCCATCTTGGCAACGGTTTCGATGATCTTCTGTCCGCGCGGATGCTTAGCAAGCAGCTTCAGGCGGAACTCGACCGGGTCGATGTTCTGGGCGCGCGCGAGTTCGTCGATGAACGACTCGATCGCGAACTTGTTCGGACCCGAGCCGATCGCCCGCCAGGCGGCGAGCGCCGTGCCGCGGATTTCACGCAGATAATCGACCGCAAGATTTTCCACGGCATAGAGATGCTCGGCACCTTCCAGCGTGAGCGGATCGAGCCCTTTCGCCTGTTCCAGCCGAGCAGGAGCCGCATACCCGGTGACCGCCTCGCCGACGAGACGATGCCGCCAAGCAACCAAATTGCCGTTGTCATCGAGCCCGGCCTGTAGGAAATGCGCGGTCTGCGGACGCATCCAGCAGGCCTTGACGTCCTGCTCGCGCGGCCAGATCAGCTTCACCGGCTTCTTCACGGCCTTGGAAATGGCGGCGCCGTATATGGCTAGATCCGGGTAGGCGCGCCGGCCGAACCCGCCGCCCAGGAATTGCTGATGTACCTTGATGTTTTGCGGCTTGGTCTTCAGGAAACCCGCCACCGCGCCGGCGACGATGGTCTGGCCCTGGGTGCCCATCCAGATTTCAGCGGCGTCGCCCGCCTCGTTCACGCTGACCGTGGCGTTCACCGGCTCCATCTGGGCGTGATGGACGTAGTCGGTCAGATACTCGGCCGATATGACTTTGGCGGCCTTGCCGATCGCGCTGTCGGCCTCACCCGCGCTCCGATACGACAAGCCCTTTTCGTCCAGCTTGCGGGCGCGGGCCGCATATTCGCCGAGCGCCTTCTCGCTGTCGTAGCCGACGGTTACGCCGCCCTTCCAGGTCACCGTGAGCGCCTCGCGGCCCTTGAATACGGCTTCGACGCTGTTGCCCACGATGGCGACCGCGTCCTTCAGCTTGATCGTCTGCGTCACGCCGGGAATTCTCAGCATTGCAGATG
Source organism: Xanthobacteraceae bacterium (assembly GCA_040901465.1). Classification (GTDB taxonomy): domain Bacteria; phylum Pseudomonadota; class Alphaproteobacteria; order Rhizobiales; family Xanthobacteraceae; genus JAUSIF01. The sequence goes on along the minus strand of JBBDYN010000031.1, from coordinate 7,379 downwards.
CGTCGACGCGCTCCGGCATGCCGCCCTCGACGGGCGAACGCAGGAGGGTCGCGTAGACCATTCCCGGCACGTGCACGTCGATTCCGTACTTGGCGCCACCGTCGACCTTGTCCGGAATGTCGAACCGCGCAACGCTCTTGCCGATAATGCGGTACTCGGCCGGCTTCTTGAACTCAGCGGGATCGACCTTCGGCAGTTCGGCCGGCACCGTCGCGAATTGCGCGATTTCGCCGTAGGCCATGCGCCGGCCGCTCGGAACGTCGATAACCACATTCGGCTCGGTCCTCAGCTGGGCAATCGGTACGCCCCATTTGTCGGCGGCGGCCTGCATCAGCACGCGGCGTGCCTGTGCCCCGTGCATCCGCGCCTTGTCCCAGAAACCGTCGATCGTCCGGCTCGCCACCACATAAACAGCGCCGCCGAGCTGCGGATTGCCATAGAGGCCCGGGACCTGCGGCGGCACGATCGGCTTCACCTTCGACCAGTCGGCGTCGAGCTCCTCCGCGACGATCATCGGCAGCGACGTCAACACGCCCTGCCCCATTTCAGCGATCGGCGCGGCGATCGTCACGGAATCGTCCACCCCGATCGTTACCCATCCGCCGATCGTTTTCATGGCGGCGTCGGTGGCGGCGGCAACCGCGTCGGGACGCCCCGTCATGAAGCCGCTGAACGCGAAAGCGAAGGTTAGGCCCGCGCTTCCCGCCACGAAATCGCGGCGTGTCAGGGAGAGAGCTTGATACTTGATGTGCGTGTTCATGATCAGGCCTCCCGGCTGGCGCGCTCGATCGCGCGCACGATGCGAGGATAAGTGCCGCAACGGCAGATATTGCCGTCCATATGTGCGACTATCTGCTCGCGCGTGGGCTTCTTGTTGTTCGCGAGAAGCTCGGCCGCCTGCATGATTTGTCCGGATTGGCAGTAACCGCATTGCGGTACCTGTTCCGCGATCCAGGCCTTTTGCAGCGGGTGATCGCCGTCAAGCGAAAGTCCCTCGATCGTGGTCACTTTCTTGCCGGCAACCGAGCTGACCGGCGTGACGCAAGACCGCGTGGCCTTGCCGTCGATGTGCAAGGTGCAAGCACCGCACAGGGCGGCGCCACAGCCGTACTTCGTTCCCGAGAGTTTCAGGTGCTCCCGCACCACCCAAAGCAGCGGCGTATCGGGTTCGGCCTCTACGCTGACCGCCTTGCCGTTGATCGTAAGCGCGACCTTCGCCATGCGTTTCTCCCCTTGGCAATGGGTTCTTGCTTGCGGGTCATGCCCGCGCGACTCTTGGCGAAGCTGGGCCCCATAAGCGGCGCGGCATCGCGATAGGCTCCAAGTTTACGCGCCACTGGAGCAGCTACAATCACGATGTCGCGATTTTCTCATCGAAAATGCCGTCGTCGCCGGGAGCCTATCGTCCACTTCCTCGAGTATTCAAGCATTGTGGGCGTCGTCCCGCCCTGCCATAGAAATGGTGGCCGCGGCAGATTTCGCGCGCCCACGGCGGGGAGACCATGAACGCCGACGCCGCCGGCGCCACGTCCGAACGTTCGGTCGCCACGGCCCTAATCGCCCTCGTCGCCGGCGCGGCCGCCATGGGCGCATCACCGATTTTCGTGCGCCTGGCCGACGTGGGCCCGCAGGCAAGCGCGTTCTGGCGCACGGCGCTTGCGCTTCCTGCATTCTGGCTGTGGATGCACGTCGAGGAGCGCGGGCTGGCTGCACGGCCGCCGCTCCGTTTCGATCGCTCGATCGTGATCGTCGGCGTCTTTTTCGCCGGCGATCTCTTCTTCTGGCACCTCGCGATCCTCAATACGACCGTCGCCAACGCGACCTTCTTCGCGGTGACGGCGCCCGTATTCGTCGTTGCGGGCGCGTATTTCTTTCTCGGCGAGCGCTCCGGATTTCGCGTGTTCGCCGGGCTCGCGCTCTGCCTCGCCGGCGGCAGCGCGCTCATCGGCCAGAGCTATCAGGTTGATCCTGCGCGGCTTTCCGGCGACTTCTACGGCGTCGTCACCGCGTTCTTCTTTGGCGCTTATGTCGTCGCCGTGCGCAACGCGCGCACCCTGCACAGCGCCGGCCGCCTGATGTTTCTCTCGATGGTCGTGACGGCCGCGCTCCTGCTCGTCGCCGCCGTTGCGATCGAGCAGCCCATATTGCCGCGCTCCGTCGCAGGCGCGACCGCCTTGCTTGCGTTGGCGCTCGTGAGCCAGGCAGGCGGTCAAGGGCTGCTTGCGATCGCGCTCGGCTCGCTCCCCGCCACTTTCTCGTCGCTTGTGATTTTTCTCGAAGCCGTCGCCGCCGCCGCCCTTGGCTGGATTGTGCTCGGCGAGCAGCTCACGCTGATTCAGGCGCTTGGCGGCTTGCTCATCTTCGGCGGGATTTTCATCGCACTCCCGCGAGCAACCGTTCCGGCGGGAGCCGCTCAATGAAATCAGCCGACACACGCGCATTGCTCCGCCGCATCTTCGACGCCGCCGTCGCGGCGGCGCATCCCTCCACATGCCTGCCGCCGGCGCTCCCGCCGCCGCCCGAGCACGGACGGCTGATCGTGCTCGCCGCGGGCAAGGCTGCGGGCAGCATGGCTGAGGCTGTGGAAGCGCATTACCTCGGAAATCTAGGGCTCCCGCGCGAGCGGCTCACCGGGATTGCAGTCACCCGTCACGGCTACGCGCGCCTCACGCGTATCATCGAATTGATCGAAGCGGGTCATCCGGTGCCCGACGCCGCTGGCATCAAAGCGACCGAGCGCGTGCTCGCCCTCGCCGACGAAGCCACCGCCAGCGATCTCGTGCTCGCGCTGATATCGGGCGGCGCGTCCGCGAACTGGATCGCTCCGGCGAAAAGCATCTCGCTCGACGACAAGCGCTCCCTCACCCGCGCGCTCCTCGCCTCCGGCGCCAGCATCGGCGAGATCAACACCGTGCGAAAGCATCTCTCCCGCATCAAGGGCGGACGCCTCGCCGCGCGCGCGGCGCCCGCGCGCCTCGTCTCGCTCGCGATCTCCGATGTGCCCGGCGACGACCCTTCGGTGATCGGCTCCGGCCCCACCGTGCCGGATGCCTCCACTCTCGCCGACGCCCGCGCAATTCTCGCCCGCCGCGCCGTGACGCCGCCGGCTTCGGTCGCGGCGGCGCTCGCAGATCCGGCGAACGAAAGCCCCAAGCCCGGCGAAGCGGCATTCGAGAATTCGGAATTCCAGATCGTCGCCCGCCCGGCGAACGCATTGAAGGCCGCCGCCGAAGCCGCTCGCACCGCGGGCCTCGAGCCGATCCTGCTCGGCGCCGATCTCGAGGGCGAAGCGCGCGACGTTGCCGCCGATCACGCGCGCCGCGCCCTGCAACTGGCCGAACAAGGCCGCCACACGGCAATCCTGTCCGGCGGCGAACTCACGGTAACGTTGCGGGGCAACGGCCGCGGCGGGCCCAACCAGGAATACGCCCTGGCGCTGGCACTGGCACTCGCGGGCCGCCCGGGGGTGGCGGCGATGGCCGGCGATACCGACGGTACCGACGGCGGCGCGGGCAAGGCCGACGACCCCGCCGGCGCCTTTGTCGACGAAACCACGCTTTTCCGCGCCCGGGCGCTCGGCCTCGATCCTGCCCGTTTCCTCGCCGAAAACGACTCCACGGGGTTCTTCCAACGGCTCGGCGACCTCCTCTCCCCCGGCCCCACCTGCACCAACGTCAACGACGTGCGGGCAGTGCTCGTTGACACCTGATCGGGTGCCGGGGAGAAATGTCGTCAAGTGATTTGGGCGCAAGCGATTTGGCAGCGGGGTCGAGGTGGCGGGGAGGATGCGTAAGCGCCGGTTTGTTCGGCCGCTCGTGCGGCTCGCGCTCTTCGCCGCGGTATTGGCCGCGCCGGCAACGGCCGTGGCCGACTTCCGCATCTGCAACGGAACGCCTGGCCGTGTCGGCGTCGCCGTTGGCTACAAGGACGGCGACATCTGGATCACCGAAGGCTGGTGGAATCTCTCGGCGAACGCCTGCGAGACCCTGATGCGCGGGCCGCTCGTGGCGCGCTTCTATTATCTCTACGCAATCGATTACGACCAGGGCGGCGAATGGTCGGGCAAGGCCTACATGTGCACGCGCGACCGCGAGTTCACGATCCGCGGCCTGCAGGACTGCCTCGCGCGCGGCTTCAACAGGACGGGCTTCTTCGAGATCGATACCGGCGAGCAGAAAAATTGGACGGTCCAGCTCACCGAACAGAGCCAGGTCCCGCCCGCCGCGCCCAAGACCAGCCTCAACCAAAACCAATCCAAGTCCGGAATGGGCGGCCGATAGCGCGTGATCCCGAAAAGTGGGAACCGGTTTTCGGAAAAGATCACGCGCAAAACAATAAGCTAGAGCGGCGATTCGAAGAAAAGCCATCCCGCTCTAGAACCTGATCGTCTTACCTGGATTAAGACACGTTCCGGACGCGGCGCTGTAGGCCGTTCCCCGGCCGAGTCGCGCGCCACCGCGCTGCCGAAGGAGCCAGCGCGGTACAATCAAGCGCGCGGCGAGAGCCGGGGTCCAGTGCGGCTTGCGCAGTTCGCTCTGGACCCCGGGTCTCGCGCGGACTTCGTCCGCGCTCGCCCGGGGAACGTGGGAACGCACGGCGACCGCTTCCGATCGAGCCAATCACACTAGGCCGATCCCCTTCCGTCGTTTATCGGATTTTCATCGCGAGCTTGTACAAGCGCGTCCCTGACGCGTTAGATTGGCGATTCGAAGCAGCCGCCAGACGGGGATGCAATGAGACGGCAGCGCCGGACCAAGATCGTCGCCACCCTCGGTCCGGCCTCGTCCGATCAGGCCGTGATCGAGCGCATGTTCATCGCCGGCGCCGACGTCTTTCGCATCAACATGAGCCACACGCCGCACGACGCCATGCGCCGCTACGTGAACTCGATTCGCGCGATCGAGCAGAAGCATGGCCGTCCGATCGGCATCCTCGTCGACCTGCAGGGCCCGAAGCTCCGGCTCGACACGTTCAAAGGCGGCGGCGCCGAGCTCGCCGACGGCGCGACTTTCATTCTCGACGCCGACAAGAAGCCGGGCGACGCAAGGCGCGTGCATCTGCCCCACCCCGAGATCCTCGCTGCCTTGGAGCCGCGACACCGGCTCTTGATCGACGACGGGAAGGTGCAGCTCGTCGTGGTCGAAGCCGACGCCCGGCATGCGGTCACGCGGGTCGTGGTCGGCGGCCGCGTTTCCGATCGCAAGGGCGTGAGCCTGCCCGACACGACCGTGGCGCTTGCGGCACTCACGCCGAAGGACCGCTCCGACCTGGAAGCCGCGCTCGAAACAGGCATCGACTGGATTGGCCTCTCTTTCATCCAGCGGCCCGAGGACGTCGCCGAAGCGAAGAAGCTCACCCGCGGCCGCGCTGCCGTGCTCGCCAAGATCGAGAAGCCGCAAGCGGTGAACCGGCTCGCCGAACTGCTGGAGCAGTCCGACGCGTTGATGGTCGCGCGCGGCGATCTCGGCGTGGAGATGCCGCTCGAGCGCGTGCCGGGATTGCAGAAGCAGATCACCCACGCCGCGCGTCACGCCGGCCGCCCGGTCGTGATCGCGACGCAAATGCTCGAATCCATGATCACGGCGCCGGTTCCGACGCGAGCCGAAGTTTCCGACGTTGCGACCGCGATCTATGACGGCGCCGACGCGGTCATGCTCTCCGCCGAATCCGCCGCGGGGAAGTATCCGGTGGACGCGGTCGAGACCATGAACCGCATCGCCGAAGCGGTCGAGCGCGATCCGATTTATCGTTCGACCATCGAGGCGCATCGCGAGGCGCCGGAAGCGACCGGCGCCGACGCGATCGCAGCGGCCGCGCGCCAGATCGCCGAAACGCTCGATCTCTCCGCGATCCTCTGCCTCACGAGCTCCGGCGCCACGGGCCTGCGCGTCGCGCGCGAGCGGCCGGTGCCGCCGACGATCGCGCTTTCGCCCAATCTCTCAACTGCTCGAAGGCTGGCGCTCGTATGGGGCGTGCATTGCGTCGTGACCGAGGACGAGAGCGATATCGACGCCATGGTCGCGCGCGCGTGCCGCATCGCCTTCCGCGAAGGCTTCGCTCGGCCGGGTCAGCGCGTGATCATCGTCGCGGGCGTTCCACTCGGCACGCCGGGCGCGACCAATATGGTGCGGATCGCCTTCGTCGGAGCGGAGGATGCGGGAGTGGATTGAGTCCGATGCTCTCCGTTCGTCCCCGCGCACCCCGCTCCGCCAAAGCGAAGCTTTGGCTTCGCGGCGGCGAGAGCGGGGACCCAAGACTACGGCCCATTTGGTTCCGACAGGCTGCAATCCAGTAGTTGCGCGCGGCGCGCGGAACGGCAATTCTGCCTCGGGGGTTACGGCTTACGCTGGATGACGGAGAGACGATTCACAACGCGTTCTTCGACCGCAATTTCCGTGAGGACGGGCGATGAAGCTGCATTACTACCCGGAGACGGACAGTCTCTACATCGAACTGAAGAATGCGCCCGGCACCGAGGCGCGCGAAATCGTGGAAGGTCTCGTGGTCGACCTCGACGCGAACGGCGACGTGGTCGGCTTCGACATCGACCATGCCTCGCGCAAGCTCGACCTCTCCAAGATCGAGACCATCGCGCTTCCGCCGGCGAGCGCCGCGGAGTGACTTGAATCGCGCTGGCCAATCCGGTCGCGTTAGGATCTGTCGCCTACTTTGCGTTGCACGCCGAGGCCGTTGCCGAACTCAAACGCGTTGCGCTCAAGACGCCATCCGAGTCCGTGCGGATGATCCGCGAGGATCGCGATGGCCGGTAAGGTCATCGACGCCTCGACGCCTCGGCGCTTGCTGCCGTGATCTTTGCGGAGCCCGCGGCGGAAGAGATCGAAGCCCGCGTGCGCGATCACGATCTCTTTGCGCCCGCGCTGTTGCCCTTTGAGATGAGCAGCGTGTGCCTCAAGAAGCTGCGCGCGCATCCGCGGCAGTGCGATGCCATTTCGCGCCCGGTTTGCGCGGCTTGCATCCATTCCGATCGAATTGCTGCCGGTCGACCCGGTCGCAATCGTGCAAGTGTCGGAGCTGTTGGCGCTCAGCGCCTATGATGCAAGCTATCTGTTGCTTTCACGCCAGATGAACGCCGAGCTCGTGACGCTCGACACGGGCCTCGCTGGCCGCAATGCCGAGGGGGTGAGCCCCTCGCGTCGGCACGCCCGGCGCGACCAACATGGTGCGGATTGCGTTCGTCGGTGCGGACGATGCGGGGGTGGATTGAGCCCGATGCTCACCGTTCGTCCCCGCCCACGGGTCCGGCCTTCGGCCGGCCCGAGGGTAAACTCCAGCGGGGACCCAGAACAGCAGTCTAGATTCCTCCCCGGGCTTCTGTGATGGGAGGCCGGATGTCAATCCCTCGGTTCGGCCTTGTCGCA
>JBBDYN010000030.1:27445-28338 GCA_040901465.1 Xanthobacteraceae bacterium | reverse complement strand
CCCCCCCCCCCCCCCCCCCCCCCCCCCCCCCCCCCCCCCCCCCCCCCCCGGCTGCGCCTCGGCCCCTCACCCGCCTCGCTCACTTCGTTCGCTCGGCACCCTCTCCCCGCTCGTGCGGGGAGAGGGACAAGAGGCCCGCAGCCTAATTCCGCCCGAATTGCCGGTCCTGTTGGAACCGGCCATGGGTTCCGGCGTTCGTGTACCTGTGCTTTAATTCAAACGACGCCGCGCCAGCTTCGGGGGATTTCATGCAAGCGATCAATATGCGCAACACGGTTGCGAGCGGCCTTGTTGGACTCATGCTGGCCGGCTGCGCCGGTCCGGCCGGCGAGAAGACCGGCGCCGGCGTCGTGGGCGGCGCGCTCGCCGGCGGCGCGATCGGCGCACTCGCGGGCGGCGGCGGCCGCAGCATCGTGGCGGGCGCGATTCTCGGCGGGCTTGTCGGCGGCGTCATCGGCAATGCGCTCGATGAAGAAGACCGTCGCCGCGCCTACGCCGCCGAGCTGCAGGCGCTCGAATATGGCGGTCCCGGCGCGCCCGTGAGTTGGGAAGGCCAGCGCGGCGCCCGCGGCACGATCGTCGCCGGTCCGCCGCATGCGCGCGGGCAGTTTCAGCGCTGCCGCGACTACACCCATACGATCTATATCCAGGGCCGGCCCGAAGTGGCGCGCGGCGTCGCTTGCCGTAATCCGGATGGCTCGTGGAGCCCGATCAGCTGACGATCGGCTGACGACGGACAAGGTATTGGCGCCCCGCCTCCGCAAGGAGGCGGGGCGCTTCGCTTTTCAGGCCCCGCAAGGGGGCGACAAGCGGCGTCCTTTACCCGACCGTCGGCTCTCGACTAGAGCATGGTCCCGAGAAGTGGGAACCGGTTCTCGGATAGGACCATGCTC
>JBBDYN010000030.1:0-27345 GCA_040901465.1 Xanthobacteraceae bacterium | reverse complement strand
AAGCAAAGAGCATGGTCCCGAGAAGTGGGAACCGGTTCTCGGATAGGACCATGCTCAAGCAAAGAGCATGGTCCCGAGAAGTGGGAACCGGTTCTCGGATAGGACCATGCTGAAGCAATAAGACTGTCGCCGGAGAAACGATGCTGTTCTGGCTGCTTTTCGCGTCGATGACCGGCGCGGCCGTGCTCGCCGTGCTGTGGCCGCTCGGCCGTGCGCGGAAGTTCGTGGCCGCAGGCGAGGCCGATCTTGCCGTGTATCGCGACCAGCTGGCCGAGATCGAGCGCGACCGCGCGCGCGGTCTGCTCGCGGCACCTGAGGCCGAAGCCGCGCGCATCGAAATCTCGCGCCGACTGATTGCCGCCGGAGACGCCGCCGAGCGTGAGGCGCCCGCGGCGGGCTCCCTCGGCCGCCGCCGGCTCGCCGCGGTTCTCGCGCTCGTGGGCGTGCCGCTGCTCGCGATCGGCATCTACGGCGCGGTCGGCTCGCCCGGGCTGCCCGACGCGCCGCTCAAGGCGCGCCTGGAAAAATCTCCCGAACAAATGGACGCCGCGATCCTGGTGCGGCAGATCGAAGCGCACCTCGCCCAGAACCCGAAGGACGGCCGCGGCTGGGAATTGCTCGGGCCGATCTACCTCGGCATGGGCCGCGTTGCCGACGCGGTGCAGGCGCGCGCGAACGCGCTGCAATTGCTGGGCGCGACGCCCGCACGCGAAGCCGATCTCGGCGAGGCGCTCGTCGCCCAGGCCGACGGCATCGTCAGCGCCGATGCGCACGCGGCCTTCGAGCGCGCCCGCACGCAGGATTCCACGAACGCCAAGGCACTCTTCTTTCTTGGGTTGGCCGCCGAGCAGGACGGCCGTGCCGCCGACGCCGTCGCGATCTGGCATGAAATCGAGGCGCGCGCGGCGCTCGGCGATCCATGGCGCATCGCCGCCATGCGGCGCATCGCGCGGGTCGAGGCGGCGAACGCCGGGCAGGGGAAGCGATGACCCGGCGCCAGCGCCGCCTCGTGCTGATCGGCCTCGCGCTCGGCGTGCTCGGGCTCGCGGCGGCGCTCGCGCTCTCGGCGTTACGCGACACGATCGTCTTCTTTCATTCGCCCGCGGAAGTCGCCGCCAAGAACGTCATGCCCGGCACGCGCATCCGCATCGGCGGCCTCGTGAAGGAAGGAACGCTCAAGCGCGACGGGCTCGATGCAAGCTTCGAGGTGACCGACGGCAAGGCGAACCTTGCCGTCGTCTATCGCGGCGTGCTGCCGGATTTGTTCCGCGAAGGGCAGGGGGTCGTCGCCGACGGCGCGCTCGAGCGCGCCGGCCTGTTCCGCGCCGACACGGTGCTCGCCAAGCACGATGAGAACTACATGCCGCGCGAAGTGGTCGACGCGCTGAAGCAACAGGGCGTGTGGAAGGAAGGGGAGAAGAAGTGAGGCGAGTTTTGACGTTCCCCGGCCGAGCGAGCCCGTCTTGGCGGGCGAGCGAGAGCCGGGGTCCAGATTCCGCCGAACGTGTGGCGCTGGACCCCGGGTCTCGCGCTAACTTCGTTCGCGCTCGCCCGGGGAACGCGAAACGGACAGGTGCGCGGAAATGATCGCCGAACTCTCGCATTACGCACTGGTATTGGCGCTCGCGCTCGCGCTCATGCAGGCGACGGTGCCGCTGTGGGGCGCCGCGAAGAACGACGCAACGCTGATGGGCGTGGCCGAGCCCGTCGCGCTCGTGGGCTTCGCTTTCGTCGCCTTCGCCTTCGCCGGGCTGATGGCGCTCTACGTCGCCTCGGACTTTTCCGTCATCAACGTGTTCGAGAATTCGCACTCGGCGAAGCCGCTGATCTACAAGATCAGCGGCGTGTGGGGAAACCACGAGGGCTCCATGCTCCTCTGGGTGCTGGTGCTCTCGCTGTTCTCGGCGCTCGTCGCGGTCTTCGGCACAAATCTCCCCGCGCGACTCCGCGCCAACGTACTCGCTGTCGAGGGCATGATCGCGGCCGCCTTCCTTCTCTTTATCCTTGCGACGTCCAACCCCTTCCTACGCCTGCATCCCGTGCCCGCCGAGGGCAACGACCTCAACCCGGTTTTGCAGGACCTCGGCCTCGCGATCCACCCGCCGCTCCTTTATCTCGGCTATGTCGGCTTCTCGATCGCGTTCGCGTTCGCGTTCGCCGCCCTCATTGAGGGCAAGATCGACGCCGCCTGGGCGCGCTGGGTTCGTCCCTGGACGCTCGCCGCCTGGATTTTTCTCACGCTCGGCATCGCCATGGGCTCCTACTGGGCCTATTACGAGCTCGGCTGGGGCGGGTTCTGGTTCTGGGATCCGGTGGAGAATGCCTCGGTGCTCCCGTGGCTCGCGGGCACGGCACTCCTGCATTCCGCGCTCGTCGTGGAAAAGCGTGACGCGCTCAAGGTCTGGACCGTGCTGCTCGCGATCCTGGCCTTCTCGCTGTCGCTGCTCGGCACGTTTCTCGTGCGCTCGGGCGTGCTCACGTCGGTACACGCGTTCGCGACCGATCCCACGCGCGGCGTCTTCATTCTTGCGATCCTCGCGTTTTTCATCGGCGGCTCGCTCGCGCTGTTCGCCTGGCGCGCGCCCGCGCTCAAGCCCGGCGGAATTTTCGCGCCGGTCTCGCGCGAGGGCGCGCTGGTCCTGAACAATCTGCTGCTCACGGCCGCCGCCGCGACCGTGCTCGTCGGCACGCTCTATCCGTTGGCGCTCGAGGCGATCACCGGCGAGAAGATTTCCGTGGGCCCGCCCTTCTTCAACCGCACCGTGGGCCCGCTGCTCTTGCTGCTGCTCGTCGTCATGCCGGCCGGACCGCTGCTCGCCTGGAAACGTGGCGATGCTTATGCGGCGGCGCAGCGGCTCGCCCTTGCCGCGGCACTCGCGGCTGTAGCGGCGGCGATTGCGCTTTACCTGAGCGAAGGCGGACCCTTGCTTGCGGGGATCGCATTGTTCGTGGCGTTGTTCGCCATCGCCGGCGCCGTCACCGAGCTTGCCGACCGCATCGCCCTCTTCCGCGCGCCGCTCTCGCATTCGCTCGTGCGCGCGCGGGGATTGCCGCGTTCCGCCTTCGGCAGCGCGTTCGCCCACGCGGGGATCGGCATCGCCCTCCTCGGCGTCGTGGCTGAAAGCGGCTGGAGCGAGGAACGGATCGTAGCGCTGAAGCCGGGAGAAAGCGTTTCGATTGCGCGCTTCGATCTCGCTTTCACCGGTATCATCGAACGCCCGGGTCCGAACTGGCACGATACCGTCGGCCGCTTCGAAGTACGTCGCGGCGGCACGCTCGCCGCGATCGTCGCGCCCGCCAATCGCGTATTTATTTCGCGCGGCCAGAGCACCACCGAGGCCGGGATCAAGACCTTCGGGCTCGGCCAACTCTATGTCAGTCTCGGCGACCCGAGCGGGGGCGGCGCGGTTTCCGCGCGCATCTACTGGAAGCCGCTCGTGCTCCTGATCTGGCTCGGCCCCGTGCTGATGGCGCTCGGCGGCGTGCTTTCGCTGTCTGACCGTCGCCTTCGCATCGGCGCCCCGCGCCGCGCGCAACGCGCGGCGACAGTACCGGCGGAGTGAAACCGAACGCTTAGGTCCGTAAGCCCCGCTATCGTCTCATTTTCCGGACGGCCTGCTTACGTTTCGCAATTCGCCTCGGGTCGGCCTCTGCAAGAGAAACAGCGATCGGCGCAAGCAAGTCCAACGGCACGCCGAGGGCACGCGCGATCTTCTGGTGCAATTGCAACGGACCTTTGCGCTTGCCTGTCTCCAGATCGGAAAGATAACCCTGTGTGATGCCGACTGCGGTGACAAGCTCGTCTTGACTGTACTCCCGGAACTCGCGCAATACGCGGATCGGATTCTCTGCATTGGCCAGCCGATCGACAATCTCCTTCGGCAGCAGCGGTTGTCCGCGAGCGACATCTTTCTTCGCGCGCGCTACAAGGCGAGCCGTGCCGGCGTCTTCCTCCGCTTCCAGCGCAAGTTTCTTCAGCCGCTCGTATTCCGCCCGCGGCAAGATCGCCATTTCGCCTTTGGCCGTCATCGTGAACTTCACGTTCATTGAGTCCTCTCAGTCGTAAATCTCGCGCCGGTGGCCGACAGCGACGACGACGATCGCGCCGCCTTCCTCGTAGAAAATGACCCGCCAGTCGCCGGTACGTAGCCGCGCCCCGGATCGTCCTTTCAACTTCTTCACGTCCCCGTGACCCGTCTCCGCGAATGTTTCCAGCCGATCATTGATGCGCTTGCGGATCGCGACCGTTAGTCTCATCCATTGACGGGTGGCAGCCGGAGTAAACGTGATCGGCTTCATGATGGAATATCGCATAATGCGATAGTTCAATCAAGGGGCCCACCAAGGTGAGACAATGAAATTGCGTCTGGTCCTGGCCTTTGTTTGTCTGTTTGCGCTCATGCCGTTGGCCTTCGCCGTCGAGCCGGACGAGATGCTGAAGGACCCCGCGCTCGAGGCGCGCGCTCGCGCGCTTTCACAAACGCTGCGCTGCATGGTCTGCCAGAACGAGTCGATCGACGAATCCCACGCGCCGCTCGCGCGCGATCTGCGCATCCTCGTGCGCGAACGCATTGCGGCCGGCGACAGCGATGCCGCCGTGCGCGATTTTCTCGTGGCGCGCTACGGCGAATTCATCCTGCTCGAGCCGCGCTTCAAGCCCGGCACCGCACTCCTTTGGGGACTGCCCTTCCTGATCCTATTGATCGCTGCGGTCAAGGTCGTCGTGGCATTCGCGCGCCGCCGGGAGACCGCGCCGCCACCGCTTTCCGCCGAAGAAACGCGCCGCCTGCAGGCGTTGCTCGGCGAGAACAAGAAACCGTGAGCCGGCGCGACCTTACCAACTTGTAATGATCCGGAGAGAGCGTCGTAAGGCGCCTCTCCCTATATCTCTCCGCGAGCCCGCACTTAGGGCCATCGAATCGGAACAGCGGAGACCGAGATGAATCAGGAGAATTTCCAACCCAAGGCAGGCGGCATTCTGCGCCGGCGCCGCTCCCTGCTTCTGGCGGGAATTTTTGGCATCGCCGTAACCGGGTTTGCCGTCGGCCAGATCCTTCCCCACACCTTTAGCCCCGCGCTCGCACAGATCACCACCGAGCGTTCGGCGAGCCAGATGTCGTTCGCCGACGTGGTCGAGCGCGTGAGCCCGGCCGTCGTCAGCGTTCGCGTGAAGCTTGAATCCCCGCAGACATCGAGCTTCAGCAACCGCGATAATTCCGAGCGCTTCGGCCGCGACAACGTTCCGCCGCAGGTCGAGGAATTCTTCAAGCGCTTCTTCGGCGATCGCGACATCCCCAACATGCGTCCCGGCCCGAACCAGGGTCCGCGCCGCCGCGCGCAGGGCCAAGGCTCCGGCTTCTTCACCTCTGCTGACGGCTTCGTCGTGACCAACAATCACGTGGTCGACAAGTCGAGCCAAGTCGAGATCGTCACCAATGATGGCAAGACCTACAGCGCCAAGGTCGTGGGCAGCGATCCGCGCACCGACGTCGCGCTCTTGAAGGTCGATGGCCGCAACGACTTCCCGTGGGTCAAGTTCGCGGCGAACCCGGTGCGCGTCGGCGACTGGGTGCTCGCGGTCGGCAATCCGTTCGGCCTCGGCGGCACTGTGACCGCCGGCATCGTCTCGGCGCGCGGCCGTGACATCGGCGCGAACGTCTATGACGACTACATCCAGATCGACGCGGCGGTAAACCGCGGCAACTCGGGTGGCCCGACCTTCAACCTCGCCGGCGAAGTGATCGGCGTGAACACCGCGATCGTGTCGCCGTCCGGCGGCAACGTCGGTATCGCCTTCGCGATCCCGGCCGCGAGCGTCCAGCGCGTCGTGCAGGAGCTGAAGGAAACCGGCACCGTCACCCGCGGCTATGTCGGTGTGCAGATTCAGCCAATCACCAAGGAAATCGCCGAGGGTCTCGGCCTCAAGAACGCGCAAGGCGCGCTTGTCGCCGAAGTCCAGGCGGACACGCCCGCCGCCAAGGCCGGCATCAAATCCGGCGACGCGATCCTCGCGGTCGACGGCGAACCGCTGAAGGACGCCCGGGATTTGTCGCGCCGCGTCGCGTCGAAGCAGCCCGGCGCCACGGTCAAGCTCCTCGTCTCGCGTGAAGGCAAGGAGCAGACCTTCGACGTGATGCTGGCGAAGCTGCCCGATCAGGTCCAGGCGTCGACCAAGCCGTCCTCGAAGGAGGACGGCGGCACCGCTGAGCCGCGGCTCGGCCTTTCCCTCGCTCCGGCAAATTCCGTCGCGGGCGCGGGCAACGAGGGCGTCGTCGTCACCGAGGTCGACCCGTCGGGTCCTGCTGCCGAGCGCGGCATGCAGTCCGGCGACGTAATTCTCGAGGTCGGCGGCAAGAAGGTCGCGAACCCGAATGAGGTGCGTGACGCCATCGGCGCCGCGCGCAAGGAGAACAAGTCCGTCGTGCTGATGCGGGTGAAGCGGGAAAACAACACTCGTTTCGTCACCCTGCCGGTCGCGAAGGGCTGAGCTAGAGCATGATCCCGAAAAAGCCTGCCCCGGACTTGATCCGGGGTGGAGACCGGTTTTCGGAGAAGATCATGCTCAAACGATAGGGATCTGGTGGCGGCCCCGTCGCCCCCTGCCGTCGCCGGTATCCCAGGGCGGGAGGTTTAACAGCCTCCCGCCCGATTTTTGTTCAGGGCCCTGACATGCGCGATAGTGCATCGCCGATTCCCATCCGGCCGGAGCGAGCCCAGATGCGCCTGCTCGTGATCGAGGACGACCGCGAAGCGGCCGAGTACCTGCGCAAGGCGTTGCGCGAGGCCGGCCACGTTGCCGAGCTCGCCCGCGATGGCGAGGAGGGGCTGGCGGCTGCGCTCGACGGCGAATTCGACGTGCTGGTCGTGGACCGCATGCTGCCGAAGCGTGACGGTCTCTCGGTCATTTCCGAGTTGCGCACGCGCGGCAGGTCCACGCCGGTCCTGATCCTGTCCGCGCTGGGGCAGGTCGACGATCGTGTGACCGGCTTGCGCGCCGGCGGCGACGACTACCTCGCCAAGCCATATGCCTTCTCGGAACTGCTCGCGCGTGTGGAGGCGCTCTCGCGCCGTACCACGCCGCAATCCGGCGATACGCTCTACCGCGTCGGCGATCTCGAGCTCGACCGGCTGTCGCATCGCGTCGCGCGCGCCGGCAAGGAAATTCCGCTGCAGCCGCGCGAGTTTCGCCTGCTCGAGTATCTGATGCGTCACGCGGGTCAGGTCGTGACCCGTACCATGCTCCTCGAAAACGTCTGGGACTATCATTTCGACCCGCAGACCAACGTGATCGACGTTCACGTGTCGCGGCTGCGCGCCAAGATCGACAAGGGCTTCGATCGCGCGCTGCTCCATACCGTGCGCGGCGCGGGATACATGATTCGTGACGGCGCTCGGTAAGCTTGTCCGCACGACGGCGTTCAAGATCGTCGCCGTCTATCTGATCGTGTTTGCTGTTTTCGCGGTCGGCGTGATCGCCTACCTCGCGCGCCACACGAGCCAGCTCGTGGTCTCGCAGATCACCGAGAACGTCGATGCCGAGATGCGGAGCCTGCAGGAGCAGTTCACGACCGGCGGCATCAACCGGCTCGTCGACGTGGTGGAGGCGCGGGCGCAACAGCCGGGCTCGAACCTCTATCTCGTGACCACGTTCGCCGGCGCCGCGATCGTCGGCAACGTCGAAGTGCCGAACCAGACCCTGGATCGTCCCGGTTGGTCGGAAATCTCCTATCGCCGCGCCGAGGACCCGGACCTTTCGCATGATAGCCGTGCGCTCGTGCGCGTTACGGTGCTGCCCGGCGGTTTCCGGCTGCTGGTCGGTCGCGATTTCGAGGAGCGCGACCGGCTCCGGCAAATTCTCGCCACACCCGCGCGCTGGGCGGTGGCGTTCATCGTGGTCATGGGCGTCGCCGGCGGCCTCTTCATCGCGCGACGTGTGCTGAGGCGGATCGACGCGATGACCGCCACCAGCGGGCGCATCATGGCCGGCGATCTTTCCGGGCGTCTGCATGTCGCGGGCTCGGGCGACGAATTCGACCGGCTCGCCGACAGCCTCAACGCGATGCTTGAACGCATCGAAGGCCTGATGACCGGCGTGAAGCACGTTTCCGACAATATCGCGCACGACTTGAAGACGCCGCTCACGCGCCTGCGCAACCAGGCCGAGGAGGCGCTCCGGAGCGCGAAGAGCGAGACCGACTATCGCGCGGCGCTCGAAGCGACGATTGAGGAGTCGGATGCGCTCATCCGCACCTTCGAGGCGCTGCTGATGATTTCCCGCGCCGAGGCGGGCGAAGCGCGCACGCACATGCTCGACTTCGACGCCGCCGAGGTCGCCAGGGGCGTGGCCGAGCTTTATGAGCCGCTCGCCGAGGAGAAGGGGCTGAAGCTCGTGGTCGAGGCCGAAGGTCCGCGGCCCATGCACGGCAATCGCGAGCTGATCGGCCAGGCGCTCGCCAATCTCGTGGACAATGCGATCAAGCACGGCAAGCCGGTGGCGTCCGGCGCCGCGGGGGAAATTCGCATCGTGTCGAGAGCTGAAGGCGGCCGAGTACTGCTGAGCGTTTCCGACCGCGGCCCCGGCATCCCCGAGAAGGACCGCGCGCGCGTGCTGGAGCGCTTCGTGCGGCTCGAGGAAAGCCGCTCGCGGCCCGGCGCCGGGCTCGGGCTTTCGCTCGCCGCCGCCGTCGCGCACCTGCATGGCGGGGAGCTGCAACTCGACGACAATGCGACGGGCCTCCGGGTGACCCTCGCGCTTCCGGCTCAGCCGCGCTAGCAAAGGCTTCGGCGGGAAGGGCGAGGCCAGGCATGGCGCGACAGCCGAACAGCGCGGAGTCGTCTGCTTCCGAAAGTTCAGGACTTGCTGCGCGAGTCCGCGAGACGCCGCGTCCTTCCGACGCCAAGGGCGCGCGCGAGAAGCTCGCCGACTTGCCGAAAGCTGATCGCAAGACCGCCGCCCGTCTCGAAGCGCTCATTCCGGAAAAATCCAAGGCACGCGCGCTTGTCGAGGGCATCGCTGACGGCTCGCCGTTCCTTTGGGAGATCGCGAAATCCGATCCGGCCGGGCTCGCGGCGCTCCTGGAAACGGACCCGGAGGCAAGCCTCGCCTCGATCGTCGAGACAGCGACGAAAGCCGCGCGCACGGCGAAGAATGAAGAGATCGTGATGCATGCGCTTCGCAAGATGCGGCGCGAAGCAGCGCTCTTGGTGGCGCTCGCCGATATCGGCGGCGTCTGGTCGGTCGCCGAATTCACCCGTGCACTGACGACGGTCGCCGATACGGCGATCAACATCGCCGTCGAATACCTGCTCCGCCAGGCCGATGCTGCGGGAAAAATCCGGCTCGCGGACCCCGCGCGGCGGGGCTCGGGCTCGGGCTATTTCGTGCTCGGCATGGGCAAGCTCGGCGCCTTCGAGCTGAATTATTCGAGCGACATCGACCTGATCGTTATGTACGACCGCTCGGCGCCGCTGGAGCGCGGGCTGGATCCTTCTCCCTTCTTCGTGCGCCTCACGCGCGATCTTGTGCGGCTCCTGCAGGATCGCACCGCCGACGGCTATGTCTTCCGCGTCGATCTCAGGCTGCGCCCCGATCCGGGCTCCACGCAGATCGCGGTCGCGACCGATGCCGCGCTCGACTACTACGAGCGCGTCGGCCAGACCTGGGAGCGTGCCGCCATGATCAAGGCGCGCGTGATCGCGGGCGACGCCGCGGCGGGCGAAAGCTTCCTCAAGGAAATCTCGCCCTTCGTCTGGCGCCGCTATCTCGACCACGCCGCGATCGCCGACGTGCACGACATGAAGCGGCAGATGCATGCCTATCGCGGCCACGAGGACATCGCCGTCGAAGGCCACAACGTGAAGCTCGGCCGCGGCGGCATCCGCGAGATCGAATTCTTCGTGCAGACTCAGCAACTGATCGCGGGCGGCCGCGCGCCGAACTTGCGCGGGCGCGAGACGCTCGCGAGTCTCGATGCACTCGCCGCCGAGAAATGGATCACCGCGGACTCGTGCGACGAGCTGAAGGCGGCTTATTTGTTCTTGCGTAGGGTCGAACACCGGCTGCAGATGGTGGCCGACGAGCAAACCCATACATTGCCAGACAACCGAGAGGCTCTTGACCATTTCGCGAAATTCTTCGGTGCCAAGGACCGCGACGAATTTGCCGCCGCCCTTACCGCTCACCTCCGCAAGGTACAGAGGCATTACGCGAGCCTGTTCGAGGACGCGCCGCCGCTCGCCGCGATCGAAGGAAAATTCGAATTTACCCCCGACGCCGACGACCGCGAAACGCTCGAGACCCTGAAGCGGATCGGCTTCAGGGAGCCGCTTGCCGCGAGCGCCATCGTGCGCGACTGGCTCAAGGGCGCTCCCCGTGCGTTGCGCATCGATGCCGCGCGCGCCGATCTCGTGGCGATCTTGCCTGCCTTCATCGTAGCGCTCGCTCGCACCGGCAACGCGGACGCGGCGCTCATCGCCGCGGACCGCTTCTTTTCGACCCTGCCCGGCGCGGTGCGTCTCCTCGCGGCGCTGCGCACCCATCCCGATCTCGTGCAATTGCTAGCGACCATCCTCGGCACCGCACCACGCCTGGGCGAGATCGTGGCGCAATCGCCGTCCGTGCTCGACGGGCTGCTCGATCCGGCTTTTTTCGGCGCGCCGCCCGACGAGGCGTTTCTGACAGCGCGCCTCGACGCCGCGCTGAAACAGGCTGCGAACGACGAGGAATTTCTCGATCTCACGCGCCGCTTCGGCCGCGAGCAGCAGGTCCTGATCGGTGTGCGGCTCCTCTCCGGCACGATTTCCGCAAACCGGGCCGGGGAGCTGTATGCGCGCCTCGCCGACATTCTGATCCGCGCCGTGCACCCCTGGGTCGAGGAGCGGCTCGCCGCGACCCACGGCAGGCCGAACGGCGCGGAATCGGCGGTGCTCGCGCTTGGCAAGCTCGGCGGCAACGAGATGACCGCGGGCTCCGACCTCGATTTGCTGCTGCTCTATGAATACGACCAGCGTCACCCGGAATCCGATGGCGCGCGTCCGCTCCACGCCACGCAATATTACGCGCGGCTCACGCAGCGGCTCATCAGCGCGCTGACGACGCCCACCAACGCCGGCAAGCTTTATGACGTCGACCTGCGCCTGCGTCCGTCAGGCCGGGCCGGGCCGGTCGCGACTTCGCTGGAAAGCTTCGGCATCTATCAGCGCGAGGAGGCCTGGACCTGGGAGCATATGGCGCTCACGCGCGCGCGCGTGGTTTCAGCGGCGCCCGCCTTCCGCGCGCACATCGAGAAGGAAATCCGCGCCGTGCTCCGCGCCGAGCGCGATCCCGGCATCGTCGCCCGCGATGTCCTGGAAATGCGCGGCGCCATCGCCGAGGAGAAGGGCGACTGCGATCGCTGGGATCTGAAATACGCCAAGGGTGGCCTCGTCGATCTCGAATTCATCGCGCAATACCTGCAGCTCGTGCACGCGGCGGAAACGCCCGCAATCCTCGATACCCATACCGGCCGCGTACTGGAAACCGCCCGCTCGCTCAATCTGATCGGTAAAGAGGATGGCGAAACCGTGCGCGCCGCATTCACGCTCTATCACGATCTGACGCAGGTGTTGCGGCTTTGTCTGAACGCGAAATTCGAGCCTGCCAAGGCCGGGCCGGGGCTCTTGGCGCTTCTCGCCCGCGCCGGCGAACTGCCGGATTTTCCGCGCCTGGAAGCCTATCTCATCGACATGCAGGCCAGGGTGCGGCGGATTTTCGAGAAGATCGTGGGCGACGCGGCCGAGTAGGCGCTTACGCGGTGTCCCACGGGCTTCGACGCGCACCATGCCGAATTCGCAGGATCATCACTTCGTCGGCCACGACGGTGTAGAGGATCAGGTACGGATAGCGCACGAGCGGCACGACTCGCACCTCGGAACGTTGCGAAATTTTCGGTGCGCCTTCGGGAAATCTCCCGATCCGCAGCACGACACGCTGCACCCGTCCCGCGAAGCGTGCAGCCGCGCTCGGATTTTCCGCCGCGATACTCGCCAGGATTTCATCAAGCTCGGCAAGGGCGAGCGCCGAGTAGCGGACGTTCATGCGCGACGGTACTTGGCGAAGACCGCCTCGACTTGCGACCCGGTCGCGACTTCACCGCGCGCGATCGCCGCGAGCGCCTCGTCGATCGCTCTTAATTCCTCAGGCGTCGCTTCATACACGCCGTGACGGCGCGCCTCGATTTCCAGGGCAACCTGCGCCAGCTCCTCCTGGTCCTCTTCCGGCCAGTTTTCCAGGCGCCCGAGCATCTGTTTCAGGTCTGCGTTCATTACATCATTTTAGCACGGCCTGCGGGCCGCGTCACACGGGTGTAAATCAAACGGAGCTAAGCCGCCTCATCCCGAGCGGCGGCGACCGGACCCGCAAGCGGCATTCGTAGGATCACCGTGGTCCCGACATTTTCGATCGAGCGGATGCGCATCTGCCCGCGATGCAGCTCGACGAGCGACTTGGCGATTGCGAGACCAAGGCCGGAGCCGGTGTGGGACTTGGTGATGTGACACTCCACCTGCTCGAACGGCCGCCCCAGCCTTTGCAAGGCCGAGCGCGAAATGCCGATCCCGGAATCCTCGATCAGGAGCAGCGCATGGCCGCGCGACGGCCTGGCGCGCACGACCACGCGCCCGCCTTCCTGCGTGAACTTGATCGAGTTCGACAAGAGGTTGAGCAGGATCTGCTTGAGCGCACGCCGGTCGCCGCGCATGGTGAGCCCCGGCGAAACTTCCGAAAAAACTTCCAGCCGCTTTTCGTCGGCCTTGACCGACATCACCCGCATCGCCTCGGTCACGATCGAATCGAGGTGTATCTGCTCGACGTCGAGCCGCAGCCGGCCCGCCTCGATCTTCGACATATCGAGAATGTCGTTGATGACGTCCAGAAGATAGCGCCCGCTGTCCATGATGTCGCGGCAATATTCGTGATATTTCTCCGCGCCCAGCTCGCCGAACATCCCGGACTCCATGATCTCGGAGAATCCGATGATGGCGTTGAGCGGCGTGCGCAGTTCGTGGCTCATGTTGGCGAGGAATTCGGACTTGGTGCGGTTCGCGTCCTCAGCGCGGTTTTTCTCCTCGGAGTATTTTTGCGCGAGTTCGGCAAGCTGCTGCGCCTGCGACTCCAGCGTCTGCTGCGAGTGCCGGAGATCGGCGATCGTCGCCATCAGCCGCTTCTCGCTTTCCATGAGCCGCTCTTCGTGGCGCTTGAGCGGCGTGATGTCGGTGCCGACCGAAACAAAGCCGCCGTCCTTGGTGCGTCGCTCGCTGATCTTGAGCCAGCGGTCGTCGGCGGTCTGCGCCTCGAACGAGCGCGAACCTTTCTCCGCCTTCTCATCCGACTTGATCGGGGTGAAGATGATCGGCGGGCGGCCGACGGCTTCCAGCTCCTCATGCGGTGTGCCGGGCGCGATCGCGGAATCCGGCAAGTTGTGCAATTGCTGGAATTTCGAATTGCACAGCACCAGCCGGTCGGCGGCGTCCCAGAGTACGAAGCTTTCCGAAATCGTCTCGACTGCGTCGCGCAGTCGCACGTCGGCGGTGGCCGTGCGCTCGGCGAATTTCTTTTCCTCGGTGACGTCGACGGCGATGCCGATCACGTGCACGCCGCCTTCCTGGCGCACGATCTCGGCGCGCGCCCTGAGCCAAACCCATTCGCCGCCGGCGTGGCGCATGCGGAAGGCGCGGTCGATGGTGCCGTCATCGGTTTCGGCGAGCTGCGCCGCGATGTCGTAGAGGCTGCCGTCCTCCGGATGCACGAGCGCATCCACCTCGCCGAACGAGAGAAGCTCCTCGCGCTTCGGGAAGCCGACGATTTCGAACATCGACTCCGACCAATAGATGCGCCCGCGCGCGAGGTCCCAGTCCCACAGCCCGCAGCGCCCGCGGTTGAGCGCGGTATCCATGCGCTCGTGCAGCAATTCATAGATTTCATCGGCCTCGCGCGCCCGCGCCGACTGCCAGTGGAACGCGAACCCGAGGACCAGGAGCACGAGCCCGGTGGTCGTCACGAGCGTGATCACGATCGCGGAGTCCGCGCGCCAGCGCTGCAGCGCGCTCGCCTTCGGCTGGAACGCCGCGATCTGCCCGAGCGCGCCGGACAACTCGCGCACCGCTGCGATCGATGGCGTGCCGTCGGCGAGCGCAAGCTCGAATGCTTCGGCGCTGCCGGCGAGGTTTGCGAGCGCGTGGCTCGTGCCGAGAAGATCGGCCAGCCGCTGGCCCCGTGGCAAGGCAGTCGGGGGCGCCGCCGCGATCACCCGGCCGCCCGTATCGCTGATGTAGAAGCGGCGATCGAGCAGCGTTGCCCGCAGCGGCAGCGCCTTGACGAGCGCTTCCTGAACGCGCGCCGGGGTTGAATCCTCCCCGGTGCGCCGCGCCAGATTTTCACTCGCGGCCAAGGCGAATAGCGCGAGATCCTGCTCGGCGTCCGCGAGCGCCTGGCGGCGGTGGTCGATGATCTGTACCGCCGCGCCGACCGCGACCGCGGCGAGAAACGCGACGATCAGGATTGGAACCGCGCGGCGTAGCGCCGGCTCGGCTTCGCTCAGGCGCAGATAGGCGGGACGGCTGACGAGGCGGGCAAGTCCGCGGGCGTGCACGCGAATCGTCGCGTTGGCAGCGGGGGCATGCCCCATCGCCGGCCTCCTCTAGAGTCCCCAACATTCCCCGGAGGGATGTGCCGCATCTCTCCGAATCACCCTCATAAGAATCGAAGTCGCGGTGATTTGTCCAGAGTCTCCACGTGAAAAACCGACGCGCGTCGGAACAAAAAGAGTCCGGCGGACGAGATCGACGGCGACTCCGTGGCGGCCGCGCGATTATTCCGCAGCGCTCGCCGGCTCCGCGTGACCGATCGCCCGTTGCACGTCGCGCCGCGCGCGCAGCCGCCGTTCCAAGGCGTCGACCGCGCGAACGAGGCGCTTGCCGATTTGCGGGAGCGAAGGCTGACCGGCGCGGCGGTGCAGGTTCCTTAACCTCCGCCGTTCGATCGGCGCCGAAACGCTTCGCGGCTCGGCGTGCAACGCACCTGTAACCAAGTGCACTCACACACCTCTAACCAAGCGCGACAAAACTTACCTCCGCGCCGCCCGCCGATTAACCCGTCTTAATCGGCGCCGCGTAAGCGTTCCCGCATCGACAACAGGGGAGGGAATGTCGATGAGAACTCTGTACGCTCTCGTCTTTGTCTGCATGTCGCTCCAGGCGTCCGCCTTCGACTTGGATGCGCTGAATGAGGAGGCCGCGGTCGTCTACTACGAGTACACCGTCGCCGCGCCTCAGATCGCGATCCCGAGCGAGGAGACGTCGATCGATCCGACGGCCAACTGGGTCCACCTCGACTACGACTGGGACTCGGACACGACGGCATCGATCCCGGAGGCCGGGACGATTTACGGCGACGACTTCTACCTGGGTGAGCCGGTCGTGGACCAGCTCTTCCCTTACTGATCGCTCGTCAATCGCATCGCAGACTTGGTCGGTCGCAGGACCGACTGGCCCCTTCGGGGGTCTTTTTTTGCGCGTACCGCTTCGCGGCTCAACGTGCGACGGGTGGAACCGGATCAGCGGCTCCGCATGCCCGATCATGTGTTTCACGTCGCGGCGCAACCTCGTCCGCGAAACCGGCGTCCCGCGCCGGTTGCATGCCAGCAGGCCGCCGCTTATTCGGACAGGCCCGCCGGCTCCGCATGTCCGATCACGCGCTGCACGTCGCGCCGCGTCTCGCGCAGGCGGCGCTCCAGGGCATCGACCGCCTGATGCACCGCCTCCACCGGCAGTACGGGGTCGGCGCGGCAATGGAAATTGACCACGAGCCCGCGCGGGGTCTCGCGCACGCGCACGTCGTGCACGTCGCGGATCGGGCCGTCGGGCTTCACAAGTTCTTTGATCGCCGTCGCTATCTCCGCCCGCACCGCGGCCGGCGCGTCGCGGCCGGAAATGCCGTCGCTTTGCAATGGCTCGATGTGGGTCTCGATTTCGACCTCGCCGGAAAATTCCTCGGCGATTGCCCGCTCGAGTTCGTCCGCGATCTCATGCGCCTTGCCGAGCGGAAGCCGGCCGTCGACTTCGAGATCGAGGCTCACCGCGAGCTTGTCTTCGAGGTGCTGGACCGTGACGTGATGCACGGCGAGCGCGCGATTGCGCGCGATCACCATGACGCGCTCCATCACCGATTCGTCGTCGAGCGCGCGCGGCGCGGCGATGACGGTGACTTCGGCCTCGGGCATGGCCGCCCGGATCGCCCTGCTGATTTCTTTTTCGACCGCCGCAACGCGATCGAGCGGCAGCGTGCGGCTCACGGCGACCGCAATCTCGACGAATAGATTGGCGCCGGCGGGCCGCACGCGCACTCGGTCGATGCTCACGACGCCTTTGACCTTGCGCGCGATCGCTGTGATCCGTTCCGCAGCGCCCGCGGGCGCGGTGTCGGTGAGCGTCTCGATCGTACGCCGTCCGAGCCGCCAGCCGGCAACACAGATGAAGACCGCGACCACGATCGCCGCCGCGGAGTCGGCCCATTGGAATCCCGCCGCGACTCCGGCGAGCCCGATTAGCACCGCCAGCGACGACCACATGTCCGAGCCGAAGTGCAATGCGTCGGCTTCCAGCGCCTGGCTCGAAGTCTGATCGGCCACGCGATAGAGCAGCCGCGCCCGGAAAAAATCCACGACGATCGACGCGCCAATCACGATGAACGCCCAGGCGGTCGCCTCGACCGCGTGTGGGTGGGCACCGAAGAGGCGTGCGATCGCCTCCCACAAAACGAACGCGGACAGCACAAACAGAAGCGCGGTGGCGGCCAGTGCGGCGATGCTTTCCACCTTGCCGTGGCCGTAATGGTGTTCTGCGTCGGCCGGCCTCCCGGAAGCGCGCACCGCGAGGTAAGTGATGATCGTGGCAACGAGGTCGATCAGCGAATGCCCGGCCTCGGACAGAATCGCGAGCGAGCCGGAGAGGACGCCCACGATTCCCTTGGCGATCGTCATGCCGGCGGAAACCGCGATCGAGCTGAGCGCTACGCGCTCCTTGATGTCTTGCATGCGTTGTCCGTCGCGCCGGGGCGTCTCAAAGCAGAACGTTTGTCCCTATATGCACGATATCGTTTGCCATTTCCTCCTACCGCCCGATCTGGCAGGAAAGGACCATGACCGCGACAATTCCGCACCCGAAAGCTAGGAACGCCTCGCATTGGCGCTTCTCCGTCGCCCCCATGATGGACTGGACCGACCGCCACTGCCGGTTCTTCCATCGGCTGCTGTCGCGTCGTGCGCGGCTCTATACCGAGATGCTGACGACCGGCGCGGTGATCCATGGCGATCGCACCCGCCTTCTCGGCTTCGATCCGGCCGAGCAGCCGGTGGCGCTGCAGCTCGGTGGCTCCGAACCGCGTGCGCTTGCGCTCGCGGCCAGGATCGGCGCCGACATGGGCTATGCCGAAATCAATCTCAATGTCGGCTGCCCGTCCGACCGTGTGCAGGAGGGTCGCTTCGGCGCCTGCTTGATGGCGGAGCCCGCGCGCGTCGCGGAAAGCGTCGCGGCGATGAAGGCCGCGGTCGCGCTGTCCGTCACCGTGAAATGCCGGCTTGGCATCGACGAGCAGGATACTGAAGAGTCGCTCGATCGCTTCGCGGCCCTGATCGTCGCGGCCGGTGCCGACGCACTGATGGTTCACGCGCGCAAGGCCTGGCTCAAGGGACTCTCCCCACGCGAGAACCGCGACGTGCCGCCGCTCGATCATGCGCGAGTGCATCGCTTGAAGGAGCGCCTCGCGAAAATTCCCGTCATCATCAATGGCGGCATTCATTCGCTCGACGAGGTGGAGGCGCATCTCGCGCATGTGGATGGCGTGATGCTCGGCCGCGCCGCGTACGAACATCCGTCGCTCCTGCTCGACGTCGATGCGCGCCTGTTCGGCGAGGCGGCGTCGCACGAAAGTGCGCGCGCCGCGGTCGAGGCGCTCTTCCCCTATATCGAGCGCGAGGTGGCAAAGGGCGCGCGCCTGCATGACATCACGCGTCATCTCCTCGGCCTGTTCCGCAGCGTGCCGGGCGCGCGCCAATTCCGCCGGCATCTTGCGACCGAGGCGGTCAAGCCGGGCGCCGGCATAGGCGTCCTGCGCCAGGCGCTCGCGCTGGTGCTGGACACCCGCACCGAACAGGCGCAAACGGCGGCGGCTTGATTTTTCGCCCGGAGTTTCCATGCTCTTCGGCATTTCCTTCGGCGAGCTCGCGCTCCTCGCCGGCGCCATCCTGATCGCCGGCATTGTCTCCGGTTTACTCGCCGGCCTGTTCGGCATCGGCGGCTCGACCGTCATCATTCCGGTCCTCTACGAGATCTTCCGGCTCCTGGAAGTGCCCGACGACGTTCGGATGCAATTGAGCATCGGCACGGCACTCGCCGTCACCGTGCCCACGACGCTCCGCGCCTATTACGCCCACCGCGCGGCGAGCGCGGTGCTCGCCAACGTGCTCCGCACCTGGGCGGTGCCGGCTGTGCTAGGCGTCGCAGTCGGCAGCGCCGTCGCTTATTTCGCGCCGGCGGCGCTGTTCAAGATCGTCTTCGTCGTATTTGTGTTGTTCATGGCCGCCAAGCTCCTGCTTGGCCGCGAGACTTGGCGCATTGCGAGCGATCTGCCGGGCAGGGCGGCGATGATCGCGATCGGCGTCTTCATCGGCTGCGCGTCGACGCTCGTGGGCATTGCTGGCGGCTCGTTCTCCACGCTCTTCCTCACACTCTATGGCCGGCCATTCCATATGGCGGTCGCGACTTCCTCCGGACTCGGCGTCTTCATCGCAATCCCGGCTACCATCGGCTACATGGTCGCAGGTCTGCCCCACCAATCGCTGCTACCGCCGCTCTCGCTCGGTTTTGTTTCGATCATCGGCTTCGCGCTGCTGGCGCCCGCGAGCGTGCTCGCAGCGCCTTACGGGGCGCGACTGGCGCACAAGCTGTCCAAGCGCAAGCTCGAAGTAGGTTTTGGTCTATTCCTGCTGCTGATCGCAGCGCGATTTGCCGCAAGCCTGCTCGCCTGAATTTTTTGATGTCGTCCCAGCCGCAGCGCGCTGCGTTTCTTGACCAGCCTGCTATAGCGCTTACTTGGCGCGCATGATCAGCCGGCCGCCTGTGACTTCGAACGAGCGCAACCGGTTGAGGAAGCTCATGCCGAGAAGACTCGTGCGCAATTCGCCCGGCGCCGACACGAGCGCGGGCACTCGCCGCTCCACGATTCCGCCGACCGCGATCTGATCGACCACCACAGCCGCGGCGCGCGTGCGGCCGCTCGCGGTCTCGATCGGCACGTCGTATTTCAAGAGATCGAGCGGCAGGCTCGCGGCCTTCGCCGCTTCCTGCGTGAGGACGAGGCTGGACGCGCCTGTGTCGACGAGCATCGTCACCGGTTGCCCGTTCACCTCGACCTGCACCGTGAAATCGCCGCCGCGCGCGCGCGCGACCTGCACGGTCGCGCCTGGACCGCTCGACACCGTCACCGGCCGGCTGATGAGCAATTCGGACAAGAGCCGTTCGGAAACCACTTCGAGCTCATATCGGTAGCTGTAGCCAAGCGCGAGCACGAGCCCGATCATGACCCAGAACAAGGTGGCGCGGATCATTTCGCCGACGCGGCTACGATAGAAAAAATATCCGAATCCGGTGATCAGCACGAGGACCGCGAGGAGATAGGCGAGGCGCGCGAATTGCTCAAGATCGAGTCCGGCGATTGTGCCCTCGTGGTGGCGCAACGCGAGCGCAATCACCGTGAAGCCGAGGGCGGCGATCACGATCCAGAGGAGGCGGTCCGAGTTCACGGGCTGCTTTTTCTTCATGGAGTACGGGCGAATGCAACGACGGCGATAAGGAAAGCGATTTCAGCGGTGATCTCGGCGGCGCCGGTGAAGGCGCGACCGCCTTCGCCGGGCGCGCGCGGCACGAACGCGGTGACGAGCGCCGCCGTGCCGATCGCCGCCGCGAGGCCGGCAATTGTCGCGCCGACCCCGAAGCCCGGCAGCACCGTGACGATGCCGAACCCGAGCCCGAAGACCACGAGCCATTGCAGCGCGGACTGATCGATACCCGGCGTCTCCGCGTCGGCGGCTCCCGGTTCCGGGCGAATGAGCGCGAACGAAACCGCGGCCGCCCGCGATACGGCTCCGGCGCCGACAAGAACGAAGCCCGCGGCGACCGCCGCGTGCACGGTGAGAGCGTCTATCGTACCGACGCGCAGGATCGCCGCCAGCACGATCGCGATCACGCCGTAGGCGCCGAGGCTAGCGGACGGATGCGACCCTACTTGGCTGTGATGCGGGTGCAGCTTTTCCGCGATCGCCGCGAGCCCGCCTTGATGTGCCGCCTCCGTGTTTTGCCTGCCGCTCGATCTCTCGACGACCGCAACGAGCGCGCGTTCGGGACGACCGTCCGTCACCGCGATGAGCGCCAGGAGCGCGAGTGCCGCCGCGACGAAATGGTGCGCGCCGAGGAGCCAGGCGACCACCAGCACCATGCCGCCGATCCATCCGATCACGGCTCCGGCCAGGGGAACTGCGGGAGCCGTGCGCGCAGGATCGGGGGCGGCCGCCGCGTCCGTCTCGCCGGGCAGCGGCGGGATTGGCAGGAGCGTATAGAAACGCAGCCACGCGACCGTATCGTAGACGAGCGGCGGCATGATCGGATCCCCTGGTCCGCGTGAAGCGGCTTGCGGCCGACTCATTCGGCCTGACCGGAAACTATCGCCGCCCGTTACCGGCCGCAAAGTGTCCTGCATGCGACTCTTCGCTATTTTGCCGGCATGTGGCCGGACGCCGTTTCATCGGCCCGTGCGCGGGCAGGGGCAAGTGCCGGCTGCAGCGGCGCGCGGTCGTCGACCGGCGGCAGGGCCGCCATCACCCGCGACGCCGGGAAGGTCACGATCACCTCGGTACCCTCGCGCA
The DNA here is from genome assembly GCA_040901465.1 of Xanthobacteraceae bacterium. Lineage (GTDB taxonomy): Bacteria > Pseudomonadota > Alphaproteobacteria > Rhizobiales > Xanthobacteraceae > JAUSIF01. Next base: position 6,391 of record JBBDYN010000030.1, on the reverse strand, counting down.
GCTTGGAGCGCAGGGTGAAGCTGCCCCCGTGCAGATCGATCAGGCCCTTCACGATCGGCAGCCCAAGGCCCGCGCCTTGCTCCGCGGTCTTGATCGCATTGCTGCCCTGGCCGAACGGCGACAGGACGATCGGGATTTCTTCCTCGGGGATTCCGGCGCCCGTGTCGCGCACGCTCAGGTATTGGCCGCCCGAGGCGGTCCAGCCCGCCTTAAGCCAGACTTCGCCGCCCTGCGGGGTGAACTTGATCGCGTTGGACAGGAGATTGAGGCAGATCTGCCGCACCGCGCGCTCGTCGGCCCAGAGCTTCGGCAAATCCGGCTCGAACAATTCGTGCAGCGTGATGTCGCGGTTGGTGGCGCGCAGCTTGACGAGATGATGGCAGGCCTCCGCTACGAGCGCGAGGCTGACCGGCTCCTCGTTCAATTCGTAGCGTCCCGCTTCGATGCGGGAAAGGTCGAGCACCTCATTGATGAGATTGAGCAGGTGTTCGCCGGAGGTATGGATGTCGCCGGCATATTCCTTATACGTCGGAATCGAGTGCGGGCCGAGGATTTCACTTTTCATCACCTCGGAGAATCCGAGCACGGCGTTGAGCGGCGTGCGGAGTTCGTGGCTCATCTGCGCGAGGAAGCGTGACTTGGCGAGATTGGCGGCCTCGGCGCGGCGCGCGGCCTCGTCGGATTTCGCCTTCGCTTGTTCAAGTTCGCCAACCAGCGTATCGAGCTGCGCCCGCGCTTCGAGTGCCGACACGGCCGCGAGATAAAGGCGGTTCGCCACCATGATGAAGTATACTTCCGCGCCGACGGTCATGCTCGAGAGCACGAGATCCTGCGGAGCCCCGCGCAGGAGATAATGCACGGCCACCACGCTTGCGACCGGGAGCGTCGCGGCATAGACCGCGCTCGGCACGCTCGCCGCCAGCATTGAGAAGACCGCGACGACGAGCAGCATCGCGAACAGCGAGAAGTCGCCCGCGCCGTGCATGCCGAGATCGACGAGCACATTGATGTTCAGCACCCACGAGGTGCCGAACATGAGATCGAATAGCGTGAACAGCGTCCGGTAACGCCGTTGCATGGCGGGACTGGGCGGCGTCGCGAGGAAGCGCCTGCACGCGGCCACGGTCATTGCGTGAATGGTGAGCGCGAGCAGCGTCCAGAGCATGGCGGCGTAGCCGCCGGTCCAGAGACTCGACGAAATGCCGACGAGCGCGATCAGCAGGAACAGCGCGAGCGACGCGGCGATGCGGTGTTCGGCGTAAACGCGCAGGAGTTCGTGATCGAGCGCGGGCTTGATGCCGCTCGTCGATGTCAGCACGTCGCGCGCTTCGCGCACGCTGCGGGTGAGGCGCAGGCGCCGCTCGTGCGCGGCGCGTGCCGCGTCCGCCGCATATTCGTCGCCTCGGGCTTCGTGTCCCGTCATTGCGCTGACCGCTTGCTGATGCCTCTGGCGACGATCGCCAGAGAATGGTTAATGGCAGGCTCAATTTCTTGGTTAAGGAAATCTTGTGCGCAGGTTTGGCGCGGGTTTCCTGAGGGATGTGCCGGCGCTTCACCTTGCCGCCGCCCACGGCCCATGTTGGACTGATCGGGGGAGGTAATGGTCATGGAGCTCTATGACGGCGGCCGGGCACCGAGCCCGCGGCGCGTACGGATTTTTCTCGCCGAGAAGGGTATCGAAGTGCCGAAACGGCAGATCGACTTCGCCAATCTCGAGCAGCTGAGCGACGGCTTCACCGCGCTCAACCCGATGCAGCGGGTTCCGGTGTTGATCCTCGACGACGGCACGCCGATCGCGGAGACCATGGCGATCTGCCGCTACTTCGATGCGCTGAGCCCTGAGCCCAATCTGTTCGGCCGCGATGCGCGCGAGATCGCGTTCGTCGAGATGTGGAACCGGCGCGCCGAGTTGAATTTCTATGGCGCGGTATCTTCCGCGTTTCGTCACTTAAGTCCCGGCATGGCCGTGAGCGAACAGCCGCAGGTCGGCGAATGGGGCGAGGCAAACAAGGCGAAGGCGCTTGCTTTTCTCGGTATTCTTGATCGCGAGCTTGGGAGCCGCCCCTATGTCGCCGGCGACCGCTTTACCGTCGCAGACATCACCGCCGGCGTCACGGTCGATTTCATGAAGGCGCCGAAGATCGAATTGCCTACAGAACTGAAGAACGTGCGGCGCTGGCATGCCGAGGTCGCGGCGCGGCCGAGCTTCTCGGCCTGAGGCGCGCCATGGAATTCAAGACGATCCGTTTTTCCGTGATCGGCGGCGTCGCGACGCTCGCGCTGGCGCGCCCCGAACGGCTGAACGCACTCAACGCATCGGTGCACGCAGAAATCCGCGCGGCGCTCGACGCGGTGGAGAACGACCCAGCCGTGCGCTGCCTCGTGATCACGGGTGAGGGGCGGGCATTCTGCTCCGGCCAGGATTTGACTGAGCGCGTGATGACCGACGACAAGCCGATCGATGTCGGCACCTCGCTCGACCGCGACTATAATCCGCTCGTGCGCCGGCTCGTCGGCTTTCCCATTCCGACGATCGCCGCCGTCAACGGACCCGCGGTGGGCGCCGGCGCCAATCTCGCGCTCACCTGCGACATTCTTCTCTTCGCGCGTTCCGCTTATCTGCAGGAGGCGTTCGCGCGCATCGGGCTCGTGCCGGATGCGGGTGGCACGTGGATCCTGCCGCGGCTCGTGGGGCTCAAGCGCGCGCTTGCGATCTCGCTCACCGCGGAGCAAATCCCCGCCGACGAATGTCACCGCATCGGCATCGCATGGAAGGTGTTCGACGACGCGAGCTTCCGCGACGACGTCGCGAAGTTCGCGGAAAAACTCGCCAAGGGTCCGACACTCGCCTACCGCCTGATGAAGCGCGCGCTCTATGCGAGCGCGGGCAACGACCTTTCGGCGCAGCTCGATCTCGAGCGCGATTCCCAGCGCGAAGCCGGCCGCTCCACGGATTTCCGCGAGGGCGTGCGCGCCTTCCACGAAAAGCGGCCCCCGCGCTTCGAGGGAAAGTGACCCGCGAGCCGGTTGACGGGGCGAAAACGCGCTATAGGTAATAGGGCATGGGTGAGAACATCACCGTCACCGCCGCCGACGTGCGCGAACGGCTGAAGACGATCCAGACGCCGCAGGGCGGCGATCTCGTCAGCGCGGGCAAGCTTTCCGACATCGCGGTCACGAACGGCAAAGTCTTCATGTCCATCACCGTCGACGCGAACGCGGTGAAGGCCTGGGAGCCGGTACGCAAAGCCGCCGAAGACGCTGTACGCGCGATCCCGGGAATTTCCTCGGCGCTGGTCGCGCTCACCGCCGAACGCGCGGGCGGCCAGACGCAGGCAGCTCCGCCGCGACTTGCGCCGCACGCCGCCGGCGGTGCGCGCACGGTGCCCGGCGTGCCCGGCATCGAAGCGGTGATTGCCGTCGCTTCCGGCAAGGGCGGCGTCGGCAAATCCACGACCGCCGTCAATCTCGCGCTCGGCCTGCGCGACCTTGGAATGAAAGTCGGCGTGCTCGACGCCGACATCTACGGCCCGTCCATGCCGCGGCTGCTCGCGATCAAGGGACGTCCGGAAATGCTCGGCGGCCGCATGCTGCGGCCGATGGAAAGCTACGGCATGAAGGCGATGTCGATCGGCTTCCTGATCGAGGAAGAGACGCCGATGATCTGGCGCGGGCCCATGGTCATGTCGGCGATCACGCAGATGCTGCGCGAGGTGGAGTGGGGCAAGCTCGACGTTCTCGTGGTCGACATGCCACCCGGCACCGGCGACGCGCAGCTCACGCTCGCCCAGCAGGTGCCGCTCGCCGGCGCCGTGATCGTCTCGACGCCGCAGGACTTGGCGCTCATCGACGCCCGCCGCGGCATTGCCATGTTCCGCAAGGTCGACGTCCCCGTGCTCGGTGTGGTCGAGAACATGAGCTATTTCCTCTGCCCGCATTGCGGCCAGCGCTCGGACATCTTCAGCCATGGCGGGGCGAAAAAGGAGGCGGAGCGCCTGGGCGTGCCGTTCCTCGGCGAGGTGCCGCTCGAGATGGACATCCGCGAGACCTCGGACGCGGGCCTGCCGATCGTGGCCACGAAGCCCGACAGCCCGCACGCGAAAATCTATCGCGACATCGCCGCCCGCGTGCGCGCCGGCCTCGACAAGAAGCAAGGCGGCCGCGCCGCGCCGAAGATCGTGATCGAAAGCTGAGCGCCGCCCCCATTGACGTGGAATAGGGCAATTCGGCATCCAGAAGCCGCATGCACTTCAACTTTCGTCAGCCGGTTGCAAATCCAGAGAAAAGCTCGTCCGTTATGGGCAGCGGCCGGCTGACGAAGGCCCACCGCCATGCTAACGCCATGGTCAGACGAGGCCGGTCGCGCCGGTCTCCGTATATCCACGAGGGAGGATCAAATATGAAGCGTCGTAAATTCCTGCAGGTGGCCGGCGCTGGCCTGGCCGCGACTGCGGTCGCCAAGCCCGCCATCGCCCAGTCGATGCCCGAGATCAAATGGCGTCTGACGTCGAGCTTCCCGAAGTCGCTCGACACGCTCTACGGCACGTCGGAGGTGTTCGCGAAGGCGGTCGCCGAGGCGACCGACAATAAATTCCAGATTCAGGTGTTCGCGGCCGGAGAGATCGTGCCCGGCCTCCAGGCGCTCGACGCGGTCTCCAACGCGACCGTCGAGATGTGCAACACCGCGTCCTACTACTACTTCGGCAAGGACCCCACTTTTGCGTTCGGCACCGCCATTCCGTTCGGCATGAACAAGCGCATGCTCGACGCCTGGAATTACGTCGGCGGCGGCATCGACCTGCTGAACGCCTTCTACAAGAAGTTCAACGTCGTCGCGTATCCGGCCGGCAATACCGGCGCGCAGATGGGTGGCTGGTTCCGCAAGGAGATCAAGAGCGTCGACGACCTCAAGGGCCTGAAGATGCGCATCGGCGGCTTCGCGGGCCGCACGATGGCGAAGCTCGGCGTCGTGCCGCAGCAGCTTGCCGGCGGCGACATCTATCCGGCGCTGGAGAAGGGCACGCTCGACGCCTGTGAGTGGGTCGGACCCTACGACGACGAGAAGCTCGGCTTCCACAAGGTCGCGCCGTTCTACTATTACCCCGGCTGGTGGGAAGGCGGCCCGATGCTCCACAACATGATCAACATCGGCAAGTGGAATGAGCTGCCCAAGGCGTACCAGTCGATCATTCAGTCGGCCTGCTACGTGGCCAACACCTGGATGGTGGCGAAGTACGACGCCGGCAACCCTGCGGCGCTGAAGCGCCTTGTCGCCGGCGGCGCCAAGCTCTCGCCGTTCACGCAGCCCGTCATGGACGCCTCCTACAAGGCGTCGCTCGAGGTCTACGACGAGACGACGAAGGCCAATGCCGATTTCAAGAAGATCTACGACAACTTCGTCGCCTTCCGGAACGACCAGTATCTGTGGTGGCAGGTCGCCGAGTACACCTTCGACACCTATATGATCCGCGCCCGCGCGCGCGGTTGATCCCGATTGCCGATAACGTGAAAGCCCCGGGGCCTAGCGGCTCCGGGGTTCTCCTTTTGTTGGCGGGGGTTGTCGGGTAGTATTCGGCACGGTCGTCGGCCAGGGCACGGTCGCCATTGGGCGTTGTTTTCTGTCGGTTCGACCGAACGCCAAGAACCAGTTACGCAGGGGAAACGTCATGAAGCGGAGAGAATTTCTGAAGACGGCGGGCGCCGGGCTCGCAGCCTCGGCGGTCGCCGCGCCGGCGATCGCCCAATCGGCGCCGGAAATCAAATGGCGCATCACGTCGAGCTTCCCGAAGTCGCTCGATACGCTGTTCGGCGGCGCCGAAGTGTTCGCCAAGGCCGTGGCTGAGGCGACCGACAACAAGTTCCAGATCCAAGTCTTCGCCGCGGGCGAGATCGTGCCGGGCCTTCAGGCCGGCGACGCCGTGACGAACGGCACCGTCGAAATGTGCTCGACCGCGTCGTACTACTACTACGGAAAAGATCCGACGTTCGCGCTCACCTGCGCCGTTCCGTTCGGGCTGAATGCGCGCCAGATGAACGCCTGGTGGCATCATGGCAATGGTGCCACGCTGTCCAACGAGTTCTACAAGAAGTTCAACATCGTCGCGTTCCCCGCGGGCAACACCGGCGCGCAGATGGGCGGCTGGTTCCGCAACGAGATCAAGTCGCCGAACGATCTGAAGGGACTGAAGATGCGCATGGGCGGCTTCGCCGGCCGCGTGCTTCAGAAATTGGGCTGCGTGCCACAGATGATCGCCGGCGGCGAGATCTACCAGGCGCTGGAGAAGGGAACGATCGACGGCGCCGAGTGGGTCGGCCCGTACGACGACGAGAAGCTCGGCTTCTACAAGGTCGCCAAGATCTACCACTATCCGGGCTGGTGGGAAGGCGGCAC
>JBBDYN010000029.1:0-28372 GCA_040901465.1 Xanthobacteraceae bacterium | reverse complement strand
CCCCCCCCCCCCCCCCGGGGGTCGTGCGCCGCATAGTGACCCCCACCCGGCTCGCCGCGTCGCGGCTCGCCACCCTCCCCCTTTCAGGGGGAGGGATTGCACGACTCAAGCCGGCGCGTTGGACTTGAAAAGCTTCCAGGTAATCGAATCCTCGAGCGCCTGAAACGACGCATCGATGATGTTGGGCGACACCCCCACCGTGGTCCAGCGGTCGCCGTTCTCGTCCTCGCTCTCGATCAAGACCCGCGTGACCGCGCCGGTGCCGCCGTCGAGGATGCGCACGCGGTAGTCAGTGAGCTTGAGGCCGTCGATATAGGGCTGGTACTGGCCGAGGTCCTTGCGCAGCGCCACGTCGAGCGCGTTCACCGGGCCATTGCCTTCGGCGGCGGAGATCATGGTCTCACCGCCCACCTTCACCTTCACCACCGCCATCGCGACCGTGACGCGGTCGCCGACGGCGTTGTAGCGCTGCTCGACGCTGACATCGAACTGCTCCACGTCGAAATATTTCGGCACCTTGCCGAGTACGCGGCGCGCGAGGAGCGCGAACGAGGCGTCGGCGGACTCGTAGGCATAACCCTTGGCTTCGCGCTCCTTCACCTCTTCGAGCAGGCGCGCGACGCGCGGGTCGTTCCTGTCGATCGTGACGCCGATGCGCTCGAGCTCGGCGAGCACGTTGGAGCGGCCGGACTGATCGGACACGAGCAGCTTGCGGCGATTGCCGACGGCCTCCGGCGTCACGTGCTCGTAGGTCGCCGGATTCTTCATGATCGCCGAGGCGTGGATCCCGGTTTTCGTGGTGAAGGCGGCATCGCCCACATAGGCCGCGTGGCGGTCGGGCGCGCGGTTCAGCATCTCGTCGAGGCTGCGCGAGACCTGCGCGAGGTGCGCGAGCGCCTCGGGCTTCACATTGATGTCGAAGCGGCTCGCGAAATCCTGCTTCAGCAGCAGCGTCGGAATGATGGAGCAGAGATTGGCGTTGCCGCAGCGCTCGCCCACTCCGTTCAACGTACCCTGGATCTGGCGCGCGCCGGCGCGCACGGCGGCGAGTGAGTTGGCCACGGCCTGTTCCGTGTCGTTGTGTGCGTGGATGCCGATGTGATCGCCGGGAATCTGTCGCACCACGTCACCGACGATCTGCTCGACTTCGTGCGGGAGCGTGCCGCCGTTGGTGTCGCACAGCACCACCCAGCGGGCGCCCGCGTCATAGGCCGCCTTGGCGCAGGCGAGCGCGAACTTCGGGTCTTCCTTGTAGCCGTCGAAGAAATGCTCGCAGTCGATCAGCGCCTCGCGGCCGGTGGCCTTGGCCGCGGCGACGGATTCCCTGATCGAGGCCAGGTTTTCTTCGGGCGTGGTTTCCAGCGCCACCTTGACCTGGAACGCGGAGCTTTTGGCGACGAGGCAGATGGCGTCGGCTTGCGCCGCCAGCACCGCGACGAGGCCGGGGTCGTTCGAGGCCGAGCGGCCGGGGCGCTTGGTCATGCCGAAGGCGGTGAACTTCGCTTTCGTGTTGCGCTTCTCCGCGAACAGGCTCGTGTCGGTGGAGTTGGCGCCCGGATAGCCCGCCTCCACGTAGTCGACGCCGAGATCGTCGAGCAGCCGCGTGACCTTGAGCTTGTCCACGAGCGTGAAATCGACGCCATGCATCTGCGCGCCGTCGCGCAAGGTGGTGTCGAAGAGATAGAGGCGTTCTTTTGCCATGGCCGCGTTCTTTCTACTCCCTCATTGCCGTCCCCGGGTTAAACCCGGGGATGGACCCGGCAATCCAGGGCGCTCGGTTCTGGTGCGCGGGTCAATCTCGGATCAAGTCCGGGGACGCGCATGAGGTGGAAGGAAAAATCGAGAATCATTTCAGACGCTTCGCCGCGCCCCTGCGCAAGGTGATTCAGGGAGTTGAGAAATTGCTTCATAAGGGATTTCGCGTGCGTCATGGCGCGGCTCGCTTTCCGGCGAGCGGTTTCGCCATGGTCGTGTTGGAGAACCACTCGCCGCCGAGCGGCACGCTGTTGCGCTGCTGCGCCTTGAAGCCGTGCTTCGCGAAAAATTCCTGCGCGTTGTCGCTGACGTCCGCCGTGAGCTTGGCGGCTCCGCGTGCGGTAGCAAGCTTCTCAAGAGCGTCCAGCAGCATCGTGCCCACGCCCCGGCCCGCGACCGCGGGATGCACGTAGAGAAGATCCACGCGACCGGGCTCTTCGAGCGCGGCGAAGCCGACCGGCGCCCCTTCCATGGTGGCGACGAGAGTAAGGCGCTTGGCGAGCTTTTGCTCGAAAGCGTCCTCGTCCTCCGCCGCCGCGGCCCACGCATCGACCTGGGACGGCGAATAGTCCTCGCCGGCAAGGCCTTCGATGCTCGCGCTGAAGATGTCGGCGAGCACGGGCACGTCACCCGGCACAAAGGGCCGGAGCGCAAACGTGGGATTGGCGCGGGCCATCATCGCGCGGATACCTTCGACCCTGACTCAATCAAACATACTCCGTCATGCCCGGGCTTGACCCGGGCATCCATGATGCCGTCCAACGCTTGGCGAACGGTCGTATGGATTGCCGGGTCAAGGCCGGCAATGACGAAATTGGGATTCATCGCGCGACCTCCCAGGTCGTGCCTTCGGGCGAGTCCTTCAGCACGACGCCCATTGCAGCGAGCTCGCCACGAATGCGGTCCGCTTCCTTGAAGTTTTTGGCTTTGCGGGCTGCGTTGCGCGCGGCGATTGACGCTTCGACACGCGATACGTCGACCACGATCGATGAAGGACGCCACGAGGACCACTCATTTGAGGATTGCTGCAGCAGGCCCAGCATTTGGCCGGTGGCCTTCAAGCTCGCTGCGGCGCCTTGTGACCCCTTGGCGGCTTTAGCGCGCAATTCGTGCATCGCGGTAAACGCTTGCGGCGTGTTCAGATCATCGGTCAGCGCAGTCAATGCGTCCGCGCATAGCATGCCCGGAGAGATGCCATCGGTCAGAGAATACCAATGATCGAGCGTGCGCTTCGCCTCGCGCACGCCCGTCTCCGTCCAATTGAACGGCTGCCTATATTGGGTTTGGAGCATCGCAAATCGAACGGCCTCGCCGGGCCAATCCTTGAGCAGATCGCGGATTGTGATGAAGTTTCCGGCCGACTTCGCCATCTTCTCGCCTTCCACCTGAAGAAAGCCATTGTGCATCCAGACCTGCGCCATTGTGTCGGAATGAAAAGCGCAGCGGGATTGCGCGAGCTCGTTCTCGTGGTGCGGAAAGACGAGATCGATGCCGCCGCCGTGGATGTCGAAGGTCTCGCCGAGATGCTTCCAGCTCATGGCCGAGCATTCGAGGTGCCACCCCGGGCGGCCGGGTGTCCTGATGCCGCCGGGTGACGGCCAGGCGGGCTCGCCCGGTTTCGACGGCTTCCACAGCACGAAATCCATGGGGTCGCGCTTATAGGGTGCGACCTCGACGCGGGCGCCGGCGAGCATCTCGTCCGTCGAGCGATTGGAGAGCTTGCCGTAGTCCTTCATCGAAGCCACATGAAAGAGCACGTGATGTTCGGCCACGTAGGCGCAGCCGGCCTTCAGCATGCGCTCGATGAGCACCTTCATTTCCTCGATGTGCTCGGTCGCGCGCGGCTCGACGTCGGGCTTGAGGCAGCCGAGCGCGGCCGCGTCCTCGTGGAATTGCGCCTCAGTCTTGCGGGTAACCTCGCGGATCGCCTCGTTCAGCGACAGGCCGGGATATTCCTCGGCCGCGCGCGCATTAATCTTGTCGTCCACGTCGGTGATGTTGCGGACATATTTGACGTGGCCCGCGCCATAAAGGTGACGCAGCAGGCGGTAGAGCACGTCGAAGACGATGACCGGCCGCGCGTTGCCGATGTGCGCGAAGTCGTAGACGGTCGGCCCGCACACGTACATGCGCACACGCGCGGGGTCGAGGGGCCGGAACGGCTCCTTCTTCCGCGTAAGCGTGTTGTAGAGCTTGAGCTCCATACGTCCCTCTGCCCCGCGGGCCGGAACGTTCGTCTCTGAGCTTTTAGAGAAATGAACGGCCCTGCCCGCGCCCTGTCAGGCGCAGATAATCTCGCGGCAAATGCCGAAGAAACTATTGCAGGCGGCCATGTTCATGGCCGCAAGATGCGGCGCGCGCGGGCATCGGTCAAGGCCGGATCGCGCGCCCGGCTGCGGCAGAGGTGCAACAGACCGACGCAAAAATGCCCGTCCACAGGCCCTGCAATTGACCCGAGCGGCGCGCCGAAGCTAACCAAAGCCACGGCCAGAGTGATTTCCTTTCCGATTCCGGGGAACGAAAATCGCTCTCATTCATTCACCGGGCGCACCATCCGGTGCGGCCTTCGCGGCATTAACGACCGATCAACCATGTGGGCGCACCCTGTGCCGGGGATTGGGCCCTTGGGGACCTTTGCCATGAGCTACGGCTTCGCCGCCCTCGTGATCGCCGGGCTCGCGCTTGCCGCTCCAGCGCGGGCGGAGACGCAGATTTTCGTGGTCAACGGCTCGGACGGCTACGGCGTCGATCGCTGCCTCGCGGCGGGGGAGCGCTGCGGCGAAGCGGCGGCGACCGCGCTCTGCCGCGCGCGGCAATATGCGCAGGCGGTGAATTATGGCCGCGTCGATCAGAGCGAGATCACCGGCGCAAACGCCGCCGGCACGCGCGTCGTGCACTGCGAGGGCGCCGGCTGCCCGGAGACCGTGGCGATCACCTGCTCACGCTGAATTCTTCTCTTCCGGAAAATGAAACGGGCGGCGCTCAGCGCCGCCCGTATTATTTCAAAGCCAGATCGGACCTGCTCAGTTCGGCAAGGTCATGTCGAACTTGAGCGTCGCGATATAAGCGTCGTTGCACCACTTGTTCGACGGGTTACCGACGGCGCTCAACAGGAACGAGGTGCACTCGGCAACGCTCTGACTCGTCCCGTGATAGCGCAGGTCGAGCGTAACCGTCTTGTAAGTGAACGCGAGGCCCGCGTTCCAATACGTGTAATCAGGATCGACGTAACCGCCAGCAGTAAAGCCCGTCCCCTTGAGCCACCAGTGACCGAGCTCGCCGGACACCACTGACTTCCAGTCGTCCTTCTGCCAAAACGTGTACGCCGCGGTCAGCGAGCCGTAGATACCGCTCGCTTTTGCCGAGAACCCGCCGTAGGCGGCGGACGCGAACGTCTCGCTGTAATTCAGAACGTCGGGCGAATAAAAGAGGTTCGCGCCGACACTGAGCTTGTCGCTGACTGCGTACCCGCCCTTCCAGTAGATTTCCCAGAAGTCGCTGTCGCTGGTGAAGCCATTGAAGGTTTCACCCGGGTAATAATAATAGATCAAGCCGATATCGACGGAGGCCTTGTGCCATGTATGCCGCCAGCCGCCGAAGAAGTCGACTTCTGCGGAAGGATCAGTGAACCCGTACGGAGTACTCAATCCCGGCCAGTCGATGCGCCAGCCGGCGACGCCAAGGTACCATTGTCCGTAGGGACTGTTGTAGCGGCCCTCGGCGTAGCCGCCGAACGACCAATCGCGGTTCGACTGCGAGACGCCGCGGAAATTGTAGTCGTTGGAAACGCTGATGCCGAAGGCAAGCTGATAGATCGGAGACGGCGGCGGAGCGGCCGCTTTCATGATCGGCGCTTTCACGGCGACCGGCGCATCGGCCGCGAGCGCAGGCCCGGCCAATGACAGCGCGAGGATGGCCGCGCCGAAGATCGCAACGTTCGTTGACTTGCCCCGCATGGAGAAACCCCTTCGTTTGCCGCTTCCGCTTTGAGACCGTCGCGAGCGACTCATTGCCTGCAGCGGTTGAACCCCGTGTTCGGCTAGGAAAATCGGCGGAATTGACCCTTCACGGCAACGACACAATTTCATCATTCTGCCCATTCCATGGGCAAAGTAGCCGATTTCCACAAGGTTTCCAATTCGCGTGGCAAAAATGACACGTTCGGCGCGCCCGCCGGGCGTTTCCGCTCAGGGCGAGCGGATCACCATTTCGCCGGCGCGAATGGCGACCGCAGATCGCTCGGCTTCTTCAATGGCGCGGCGAACCTGTTGCCGGACTTGATCATTTGACAGGAAGAGATCGTGGTTGATGCCGCTGCCGCCGAACTGCGAAGCGTCGATCACCCGCAACCCGAGCGCTTCCAGCTGCGCTTTTTCCGCCGTACCCACCCGGGCGACCCCGCCCGCGAGCTTTTGGAGAACGGCGAGCGCGCGGTCGTTAGCCGCGGTCAACACGGTGATTCTCTGCGCCAGCGCGCCGATGCGCCTGACGGAAGATGAAAACACGTCGATGTCAATATCAGGCGCCGCGAGCACCACCGCGCCGATCTTGAGCGACGCCTGCTCGCCCATCCGCGCGTGCAGCTGGCGCAACGCCTCCACTGAAAGCATCGTCCCCATGGAATGCGCGACGAGGTGAATGTTGTTCACCGCCGGATGCCGGATCAGTTCGATCAGCATGTTCTCGAGCGCATCGCGCGACCACATGGCGCTGTCGCGGTCGTAGATGTAATCGAGCAACGCCGACTTCGACGGCCAGGTAAAGAGGATCGTCTCGCCGCGGAATTTCGTGCTGTCGGAAAGGCGCGCGGCGTCGAGCACCGCCTGCTCGAAACTCTGATTGAAGCCGTGGACGTAGATCAGCACGTCGCGGCGACGGGTTTCCTCCGACCACTGCAAACCGTTCGGCAGGAGCTGCACCGACTTGATGTCCCAATCGCCAAGGCCGACCGAGGCGAGCGAGAACGCGCGGTTCTCGTAGGGCGACGAGAGCCTGACTTCGGCGATGGCCGGCTGCCGCGCGCGTTCGGTGCCGAACCACGGACTCGCCTTGGCCCCCTTCACCGTGTTCCGCGTCGTGAACACGGTCAGCCGCGGCTCGACCCCGATTGCCGAGACATCGGCCGCGTTGAGGCCCTCGCCGGCCGTGCCTGCGCAGCCGGCGATCCCGCCAGCCAGAAGCAGCAGCGCGACAAAGGTCCTTACGCGACCGGCGGCCAAGGCCATGCGGAAAACACCGATATCCGGGCGGAATGCCGATCCAGCGAGTGGACGCGGATCGCGGCGACAACGTGGCCGCGCGCTGGAAATGGAACCCGAAAGCACGCGGGCGCGCGCCGATCTTGCAGCGCGCGCCCCAAGACTTAGCCTCAATCGAAGCGGAATCTGACCGGATCGATATTCCGCCTGCGGCCGCCGCGAACCAACCTCAGCTCTTACCCTCGACCGAGTAAGCGCCCGGACCAGTCACATAGACCGCCAAGAGCCCGCCGAGGATGGCCAGGTTCTTCAGGAAGTGATTGAGCTGGTTGCCGTCGGCGAAGTTCAAATGCGCGAACAAGGTTGCGACCACCACGAATACGCCAAGCCCGAGCGCTGCGCTGCGGGTCTGCCAGCCAATCAGGATGAGGATGCCGCCGATCAATTCGATTGCCACCTTCAAATAAACCATCGCGCCGGGCGACGGCATGCCGAGGCTCCCGAGATAGCCGGCGGTACCCGGAATGTTTCTCACGGAGTTGTAGAACACGATCAGGAAGAGAGCCGCTATGAGTATCCGCCCCACAAGCAGCGCGACGTCCTGGTAGCTTGAGACGCTTTTGTCGACTGCACTTGCCGTTGCCATTGTTCCCTCCCAAAGTAGTAGTGGAAGATTGAACTAAAGTATGATTCTAGGCAACTGGCGGCGAATTGGTCCGTGGGAGCAAACCCACAACGGACAGGAAAGCCGATCTCGGGGCGACGGCGATTGCCGTGCGGAGCCGCGCTATTCGGTGTGTTTCCCCCGAATCCAGCCCCTGCCCGCCAGATTGCGCTGGCCGGCCGAGATGCCGATTTCCTCGAGCGTCGTCGCCATGGAGTCGTTCCAGCGGTTGAGATAGCCGAACAGGGCAACGACCCCGAGGATCTCCACGATCTCGTCGTCGGTCCAGTGACGCTTCAGCTCTGCCGCGATTTCCGGAGTCACCGCGTTCGGGACCGAGGCCGCGGCGAGCGCGAATTCGAACGCGGCTTTCTCGGCGTCGGTGAAGTACGCGCTCGCGCGATAATCCCAGATCGCGGCGAGGCGCTCCGGGGTCGACTGGAAGCGTTCGGCCGCAAGGATCGTATGCGCCTGGCAATAGCGGCAGCCGGCTGCGTGCGAGGCGACGAAACCGATCAGACGCTTCTGCTCGGCGGTCACACGGCCGAGGTTCTCCATCACGGCCTTGTTCAGCTCGGTGAAAGCGCGCGCGATTTTCGGGCGCCGCTGCATGGTGAGTACACTGTTTGGCACGACACCGAGCGGGCCGCGGAAGAACTGGATCAGATCAACGAGGTCCGGATTGTGGTCCTCGGACAAGGGTTCGACGAGCGGCATGCGATTTCGCTCCTGCGAAGTGGGCGCGGAACTCCGCGCAAAGGCGAGGTACCGGCACTATAGCGCCGCAAATGCCAAATCCATCGCGCCGGCTTCTGCCAGCTTCGTGTGCGGCAATTTCGATGCTATCGACTTCCACCGCTGCGCGGCGCCCGGAGAGCGCGCCGTGCGCGGCGGACATGGAAGCGGCGCCGTACAGATTCCGGGGTGCCGCGCCAAAAGGAGGCCGCGCATGAAGTTGTACTCGTTTTTCCGCTCAACTGCGTCGTACCGCGTGCGCATCGCGCTCGCGCTCAAGGGGCTGAACTACGAGACGGCCTCAATCAAGTTTTCCGAGAACGCGCACCGGAGCGAAGCGTTCCGCAAGGTTAATCCGCAGAAGCGCGTGCCGGCGCTCGCGCTCGACGACGGCAACATCCTGATCCAGTCGCTCGCCATCTTGGAGTATCTTGAGGAGACGCATCCGGAGCCGGCGCTGCTTCCGAAGGATCCGATCGAGCGCGCGCACGTGCGTGCCGTCGCGCAGATCATCAGTTGCGACATTCACCCGCTAAACAATACCGGCGTGCGGCAACTCCTCACCGGCAAGTTCGGTGCAGACGAGAAGGCGCTGCAAGAATGGACCGCCTACTGGATCAACGAAGGCTTCGCCGCGATCGACCGGCTGCTCGAACCCGGGCCCTATGCCTTCGGCGATACGATCACGCTCGCCGATCTCTGCATCGTTCCGCAGGTCTATAATGCCCGCCGCTACCAGGTGCCGCTCAATGACTTTCCGCGGGTGGTTGCAGTGGAAGCGAGCGCGCGCCAGCATCCGGCCTTCCTCGCCGCAGCCCCGGAAGCGCAACCGGACGCGGCCTAGGCGGGCGCGGCTTTACATCACAAATCAGACACGTTTTGCTGCGTTCCCTTGGACTTAACCCGGAGCCGGATCGGCCGATGAAATCGCCTCGCCTCGCCGGCATTGTGGGCCTTGCCAGCGCAACGCTCGTGGCGCTTCTGGGCGTCGCGTGGGCGCAGCTTTTGCCTCCGCAAAACGTGCCCGGCGGCGCTCCCCCGCCCGGCGTGCAGTCGCCGCGGCCGCTCTATGGCCCATCCGACAGCAGCGCGTGTCTCCGGCTCGAGGGCGCGCTCGCGCAACTCGACAATGTATCGGGAGCCAATCCCGAACAGTCGCGGCGTTACGAGGAGGCGATCAACCGCCAGCGCTTCGAGCTCGACCAGACCATCGTGCAGGGGCGGCGGCTCGGTTGCGATACCGGAGGCAGCTTCTTCATCTTCGGCCCGCAGCGGCCGCCGCAATGCGACGCGCTCAACAATCAGGTCGCGCGCATGCGCGCCAATCTGGACCGCATGATTTCCGAACTCGGCGGCCTGCGCGGCGGCGGCAGCGATCTCAATCGCGACCTGCAACGGCGCCAGCTGATCAATCAGCTCGCGCAAAACAATTGCGGCCCACAGTACCGACAGGCGGCGCAGCAACCGCAGCGTCCGCGCGGATTGCTGGAGACGTTGTTCGGCAGCGGCATGCGCGAGGAGAGTACGGTCGAATCCGGCCCGCTCGACCTGCCGGGCGGCTCCACGTACCGGACGCTCTGCGTGCGCACCTGCGACGGCTTCTTCTTCCCGATCAGTTTCGCAACGGTGCCGGCGCGCTTCGGCGAGGACGAGCAAACCTGCAAGCGCCTCTGCCCGGCGGCGGAGACGATGCTGTTCACGCATCACAATCCGGGCGAGGAAGTCGAGCAGGCGGTTTCGAACAACAACACGCTCTACACGCAGTTGCCAAACGCTTTCAAATACCGGCAATCGTTCAACGCGTCGTGCTCGTGCCGCGCACCCGGACAAAGTTGGGCCGATGCGCTCGGCGTCGCGCGCGACGAGACGGTGCAGCAAGGCGACATCATCGTCACCGAGCAGCGCGCGCGGCAGATGTCGCAGCCGCGGCCGACCATCCAGCAGCAAAAGGGCAAGGGCCAACCGGCCGCCGCCAATCCGCCGGCAAGCGAGCCGGTGGCGAAAGAAGAGCCGCCACCCGCGGTCGTGCCCGGCGACCGGCGCGTGCGCACGGTCGGGCCACAGTTCTATCAGGTGCGGTGAACCCGGCGTCTAGAAATCCACCGCTTCACTGCGGGTTGGCAGCGCGCCATTGACGAGCGAAGCGTCAGGAGCCGCCGGCTTCGTGCCGGGATCGCGGAAGTGGTTGGTGACCGGGTAGCGCCGGTCGCGGCCGAAATTCCTGAGCGTGACCTTCACGCCGGGCGCAGCCTGCTGGCGCTTGTACTCGGCAACGTGCAGCATCTTCTCCACGCGCTTCACGGTCTCCAAATCGAAGCCTGCCGCGGCGATGTCGTGCACCGACTGCTCGCGTTCCACGAGCCGCTCGAGAATCTGATCGAGCATCTCGTAGGGCGGCAGCGTGTCCTGGTCCTTCTGGTTCTCCTTCAGCTCCGCGGTCGGCGCCTTGGTGAAGATGCGCTCCGGGATCGCCGTGCCGTCGGGGCCGAGCGCGCCCTCCGGCTTCCAGCGGTTGCGCAGCCGGCTCAGCCGATAGATTTCGGTCTTGTAGAGATCCTTCACCGGATTGAATCCGCCGTTCATGTCGCCGTAGAGCGTGGCATAGCCGACCGACATTTCCGACTTGTTGCCGGTCGTCAGCACCATCGAGCCGAACTTGTTGGAAACCGACATCAGGATCACGCCGCGGGCACGCGCCTGGAGATTCTCTTCCGTGGTGTCGCGCGGCATGCTCTTGAACAGATCAGCAAGGCTCCTCTCCAGCCCCTCGACAGCGGGCGCGATCGGCACCGTGTCGTATTTCACGCCGAGCGCTTTTGCGAGCTGCTCGGCGTCTTCGAGCGAGTCCTGCGACGTGTATTTGTAGGGCAGCATAAGGCAATGCAGGCGCTTGGCGCCGAGCGCATCGACCGCCATCGCCGCCGTGAGCGCGGAGTCGACGCCGCCGGAGAGACCCAACACGACGCCGGGGAACCCGTTCTTGTTCACGTAATCGCGCAGCCCGAGCACGCACGCGGCATAATCCGCCTCGTCGCCCTCGATCACATTGACCTTCGCTCCATCGACGCAGCGCCAGGTGCCGCCCCCGCGGCGCCAGTGGGTGACCTGCACGGTTTCGAGAAACGACGAGAGATGAAACGCGAGCGAGCGGTCGGCGTTCAGCGCGAATGACGAGCCGTCGAACACGAGCTCGTCCTGGCCGCCGACCTGGTTGACATAGACGAGCGGCAGACCCGTCTCGGTTACGCGCGCGACCGCGAGACTGAGGCGGATGTCTTCCTTGCCGTGATGATAGGGAGAGCCGTTCGGCACGAGCAGAATTTCTGCGCCGGTTTCGGCGAGACATTCGGTGACGTCGGGTGCCCACATGTCCTCGCAAATGGGCACGCCGATGCGAATGCCCTTGAAGTCCATCGGGCCGGGCATCGGTCCCACCGCAAACACACGCTTCTCGTCGAACACGCCGTAGTTCGGCAGATCGACCTTGAAGCGCACGCCGGCGATGCGTCCGTCCATCAGGAGACACACGGCGTTATAGACTTTTCCGTCTTCGAGCCAGGGCGTTCCGATCAGGAGCGCCGGGCCGCCCTCGGCGGTTTCGCGTGCGAGCGTCTCGATCGCGCTCCGGCACGCGGCCTGAAACGCCGGCTTCAGCACCAAGTCCTCGGGCGGATAGCCGGAGATGTACAGTTCCGGAAACACGACGATATCGGCGCCCGCGGCCTCGCGGCGCGCGCGGCGTGCCTTCTCGGTGTTTCCCGCGATGTCGCCGACCGTTGGATTGAGTTGGGCGACGGCAATCGCAAGCTTATCGGGCGCCTTCATGGGCACGGTCTAGCGCCCCGCGGAATCCGCCGCAACGGCAGGCGCCAAACGCCGTTACCGCGAAACCATCAGCAATCCTTGCGTCCGGGAATGTGCGGGGACGCCTGGGTGTTCTTTGATTTGCAGTTGGCTTCCGAGACAGGGGAAACTCCCTAGCATCCACCGCAATTCGGTCGGGAAGTGAAGCGTCAATAAAACCGCAAGCAGGCACCAGTCAACCGCCTGCGTCAGGGGAAACGTCACAACTGCGTTCAGGGAGGAAAGCATCATGCGACAAGCATTCGCCATAGGGCTCTTCGTTGCCGCCTTCACCACCGTTCAATTCTCGCCCTCGACGTTCGCTCAGAGCGGCGAGGGCTGGATCACGCTGCTCGACGGCAAGAACATGGGCGACTGGGACCAGGTCGGCGAGACCAACTGGCGGATCGAGGACGGCGCGGTCGTCGCCGACAAGCTGACGAGCAAGAGCCCCGCTCACCTCGTCAGCAAGAACAAGTACAAGGACTTCATGATCCACGTCGAGTTCTGGGCGAGCGACGACGCCAACAGCGGCATCTATCTCCGTTGCCAGGATTCCAAGAGCATCACGGACCGGTCCTGCTACGAGGCCAACATCTTCGACCAGCGCAAGGACCCGACCTATGGTACTGGCGGGATCGTGCATTTCGCCGAGGTGAACCCGATGCCGAAGGCCGGCGGCAAATGGAACAACTACGAGATCACCGCCAAGGGAAGGCAGATCACCGTCGTGCTCAACGGTCAGAAGACCGCTGAACTCAACAACGGGCTGTTCATCGAAGGGCCGATCACGCTGCAACACGGCGCGGGCGTGATCAAATTCCGTAAGGTCGCGATCAAGCCGCTCTGACTAAGCTCGACGTCCTTCGGAACTGTCAAAGGCCGGCCGCGGCCGACAGCGGGCGCGCGTGCTCGACCTTTTCCTTCCTCACGAGATCGGCCACGAGGAAGGCGAGCTCGATCGCCTGCTCGGCGTTGAGGCGCGGATCGCAGACCGTGTGATAGCGGTCGTTGAGCTGGGTCTCGCTGATCGCGCGCGCGCCGCCGGTGCACTCGGTGACGGCCTGGCCGGTCATCTCGAGGTGGATGCCGCCCGCGTGCGTGCCTTCGGCCGCGTGCACGTCGAAGAACTCCTTCGCTTCCTGGATGATCTGCTCGAAGCGGCGGGTCTTGTAGCCGTTCGCGGTCACGGTGTTGCCGTGCATGGGATCGCACGCCCACAAGACCGGCCGCGCCGTGCGGCGCACCGAGTCGATCAGCGCCGGCAGATGCTCGCCGACCTTGCCCGCGCCAAAGCGGCAGATGAGCGTAATGCGCCCCGGCTCGCGCTCGGGATCGAGAATGTCGAGGAGCCGCATCAAGCCCTCGGCCTTCAGCGCCGGACCGCACTTGATGCCGATCGGGTTCTTCACGCCGCGGGCGAACTCGACATGGGCATGATCGTGCTGCCGCGTGCGATCGCCGATCCAGATCATGTGGCCGGAGGTGTCGTACCAGTCGCCACTCGTGGAATCGATACGCGTCATGGCCTGCTCGTAGCCGAGCAGGAGCGCCTCGTGGCTCGTGTAGAAGTCGGTGGTGCGCATCTCCGGATGCGACTCCGGATCGATGCCGCAGGCGCGCATGAAGTCGAGCGCCTCGGTGATGCGATGCGCGAGCGCCTCGTAGCGCGCGGACTGCGGGCTCTCCTTGACGAAGCCGAGCATCCATTGATGGGCGTTCGACAGGTTCGCGTAGCCGCCGGTCGCGAACGCGCGCAGCAGGTTCAGCGTCGCCGCGGACTGGCGATAGGCATCCATCATCCGGCGCGGTTCGGGCCGGCGCGCCTCCGGCGTGAAGGCGGCGTCATTGATGATGTCGCCGCGATAGGCGGGAAGCTCGCTGTCGCCGCGCTTCTCCATCGGCGAGGAACGGGGCTTCGCGAACTGGCCGGCGACGCGGCCGACCTTCACCACCGGCAAGGCCCCGGCGAAGGTGAGCACCACCGCCATCTGCAAGAAGACGCGGAAAAAGTCGCGGATGTTGTTGGCACTGTGCTCGGCGAAGCTCTCGGCGCAGTCGCCGCCCTGCAACATGAACGCTTCGCCGATAGCCGCTCGGGCGAGTGAGCGCTTGAGCGCCCGCGCCTCGCCTGCAAAAACAAGCGGGGGGAAGGTCGCAAGCTGCGCCTCGACGTCGCCAAGCGATTTCTTGTCCGGATACTCGGGCACCTGCACGATCGGCTTCGACCGCCAGGAATCCGGACTCCAACGTTCCGCCATCACAACCTCACACGCCCGGAGTATGGGCGCGGCGGGGTTATACACGAGAGAAGTTAGCAAAAGCCAGCATTGCAGCCGGGCGCAAAATGCAGCGCCGCCGGGCCGCTTTTGCGTGCGGGACCGACGAGCCTGCGCGAGCGTCAAACCTTCGCGCGCAGCGTGACGAGTTCCTCGGCCGAGGTCGGGTGCAGCGCCAGGGTCGCGTCGAGATCGGACTTCTTCGCTCCCATCTTCACAGCGATCGCGACCATCTGAATCATTTCTGCCGCGCCCTCCCCCACGATATGTACGCCGAGCACGCGGTCGGTCTCATGGTCGACCACGAGCTTCATCAGCACGGAGGTGGCGCGGCCCGACAGCGTCGCTTTCATTGGGCGGAAGCTCGTGCGGTAGATGTCGATTTCGCGGCCTCTCGCGCGCGAGTCGGCCTCGCTCAAGCCGACGACTCCGATCTCCGGCTCGCAGAACACGGCGGTCGGCACATTGATGTGATCCACGTTCCACGGCTTGTTGCCAAAGGCGGAATCGGCAAATGCCTGACCCTCGCGGATCGCGACCGGCGTGAGCTGCAAACGGTCGGTGACGTCTCCGATCGCGTAGATCGAGGGCACGCTTGAGCACGAGGCCGCGTCGACGGCGATCGCGCCGCGGCTGTCGAGCGCGACGCCGGCCTCCACGAGACCCATGCCCGCCGTATTCGCCCGGCGGCCGGTCGCGAACATGACCTGATCGACATTGTGGGTGACGCCGTCGGAGAGCCTGGCGCAAAGGACCCGCCCCTGTTTCTCAATCGCGGCAACCGTGTGCTTCAGCACGAAACGGATGCCGCGTTCCTCCATTTCGACGCGCACATGATGGCGCACGTCGTCATCGAAGCCGCGCAGGATTTCGTCGCCGCGATGAACGAGAGTCACCTGGGCGCCGAGACCGGCGAACAAGCAGGCGAATTCGAGCCCGACATATCCCGCGCCCTGGATCAGGATCCGGCGCGGAAATTTCTCCAGATAAAATGCCTCGTTCGAACTGATGGCAAGCTCGGCGCCGGACATTTCCGGCATGACCGGATGGCCACCGGCGGCGACCAGAATCTTCCCGGCGCGCACGCGCGCGCCGTTCTTCAGAAGCCGTATTGTGTGCGCATCCTCGAGCACGGCGCGCGAAGCCGCGATCTCGACCTTGTTACGTGCGAGCGTCGCGCGATAGGCCGCCTCGAGGCGCGCGATTTCCTTGTCCTTGTTTGCAATCAGCGTCGGCCAGTCAAACTTCGCGCCCTTGATGGTCCAGCCGAAGGCGGCCGCGTCCTCGAACTCGTAGGCGAAGCGGCTCGCGTAGACGAGTAGCTTCTTCGGCACGCAGCCGCGGATCACGCAGGTACCGCCGACGCGATATTCCTCGGCGACCATGACGCGCGCGCCGTGCTCGGCGGCGATGCGCGCCGCGCGCACGCCCCCGGAACCGGCGCCAATGACGAAGAGATCGACGTCGAATTGCGGCATGCGGTCCCGGGGACTCAATCAGGCAAGCGCATGGATCGGACGGCCAAGGGCGCGCGTCAACTCAATCGCCGAGGTGCGCGAAGCGAGATCAGATGGGATGGCCCTTTTTCTTCATCTCAGCGCGCAGACGGAGCACGACTTCCTCAGAGAGCTTGCCGCCCCATTCCTGGGTCTTGACGAAGCTCTCCTCCAGCACGCTGGGCTGCTGGGCGACGAATTTCTTGCCCACCGGCGAACGGTAAAAGGCGAGGATTTCCTTCAGTTCGGGCTCGGTAAAGCGGCTCGCATAGACGCGGGCGATGATGTCGACGATTTCGGAGCCGCGCTTCTCGAATTCCGGCGCAAAGCTCTTGATCGCTTCGGTTAATTGCTTTTGCAGATCCGGATTCTGCTGCACGAAGACGCCGAGCGATTGCTGCAGGATCGATGGGACCACGCCCTCGAAAGCGCGCGTAGCGCCCGACGCGATCACGTAATCGCGCGCGATTTGGACGTTGGCCGGAGACGGCGTCGGAGATTGCGCCATGGCCACCGGGCCAAAAGCAGAAAGCGCCATCAAGAGTGTGCCCACGCGCACGGCGGCGGCAATAGTCAAGCGAAACATCTGGTTCTCCCCTGCGGTGAATCGGTCAGGGCCGCTCGACGATACGCACGCCGGAAGGACCGGCAAATATCGCCCGACGAGCAAGCCCGATGAAAAGCCCGTGCTCAACGACGCCGGGCACTTCGGCAAGACGGTGCGCGAGCGAGCGCGCATCCGGTATCGCCCCCAACCCGGCATCCAAGATGAAGTGTTCCTGATCCGTGACGAAAACATGGCCGTCCGGTTTGCGTCGCAATTGCAGGGGGCCGGAATAGCCGGCCGCCTTGAGCGCCTTCTCGACCGCGCGCGAGGTGGCGGCCAGCCCGAAATCAACAACCTCGATCGGCAGCGGAAAACGCCCGAGGCGTTCCACGAACTTGCTTTCGTCCGCGATCACGATCATCTCGCGCGATGCGGCCGCCACGATCTTTTCGCGCAGAAGCGCGCCGCCGCCGCCCTTGATCAAGGCGAGATCGCGGTCGATCTCATCGGCGCCGTCGACGGTGAGATCGAGCTCCGGCTCCTCGTCCAGCGTCGCGAGCGGCACGCCGAGACGCATAGCCTGACTCTTCGTCGCCTCCGAAGTCGGCACGCCGATCACCTTGAGGCCCTCCCGCACCTTCGCCGCAAGCAACTCGACGAAATGCGCCGCGGTCGACCCAGTGCCGAGGCCGAGTCGCATTCCGGGACGCACGTATTCGAGCGCGCGGGCGGCAGCCTCGCGTTTCAGGCGCTCCACATCCTTGGCGGTCTGCAAAGCCAACATCTCGGCAACTGGCGGGCAGCGGAAAATGCAGCCGGGTGGTAGCACGGCGCAGCCAGCCTCGCCAATGCAGGCAGAAGCGACGGATGGCGTGGACTTTCCGGCACGGCAATTGTAGGCGATCTACGCCATGGCGCCTCACCCCACTGTTGCCTTCGACCTCGACGGCACGCTCGTCGATACCGCACCCGATCTTCTCGACGCTCTCAATCTCGTGCTGCGCGAGGCGGCGCTCGCGCCGATCAGCGCCGACGACGCGCGCGGCCTGTTCGGCGGTGGAGCGCGGGTCCTGATCGAACGGGGTCTCGCCTTTCATGGCATGCGCGTCGACGACGCAGACATCGACAAGATGCAGGCGCATTTCCTCGCCTATTACGAGGATCACTTGGCCGACCGATCGCGGCCCTACCCCGGCGCGATCGAGACGCTCGACGCGCTCAGGCAACGGGCGCGGCTCATCGTCGTCACCAACAAGTTCGAGCGCTATTCCACGAAACTCCTCGAGGCGCTTGGACTGGCTCGGCATTTTTCCGTGGTGGCCGGCCCGGACACGTTCGGCGTCCGCAAGCCCGATCCCGGACATTTGCTGCGCGCGGTCGCGCGCGCCGGCGGCGATCCCGCGGCGACGATCATGATCGGAGATTCGATGACGGACGTCGCCACCGCGCGGGCGGCCAAGGTGCCGGTGGTCGTTGTCTCCTACGGCTACAGCGACGTAGAAGCCGCCGCACTCGGCGCCGACCGGGTCATCGATCGCCTCGACGAAGCCCCCGCAGCGGTCAACGCGCTGCTGGACGAGGCTCGAGCCGGAGGTAAACCCCGACCGTGAAGCGCCATTCGGACGTCCGTTAGCATCCGATTAACCATTCACGGCAAGAGTGCGGGTCAGCCGCCGGAACGAAAGCTGAGCGCCCGCCGCCTCGCGTCGGCGGTCCCAGGACGCCCTCTCTATGTCCTTACTTACCCGCCTCGTCCGCCAGACCGAACGCCGGGTCCCGGAACTCGAAGAGGAGGCGCCGGCGTTGATGCCGCCGCTGCCTGCAACGGACGCGGGCGACGCCATCCGCCTCAACGCAGCGCTCGCCACCGCGCGCGAATCCCTCGATCTCTTCGAAGTCGATCTCGCCAAGCTGATCGCCGACGTCGGCAAGGCGACCGAGAACCTGCACATTGGGATCGGGACCTCGACGCAAGCGCTCGAGGCGATCCGCGCGCGCGCCGCCACGCTCGACCAGCAAGTCACGGTTTCCGATGAGGACGTGCGCCAACTCGCTTCCGCCACGGAAGAGCTCGCGCAGTCGTCGCATGAGATCGGGAGGCAGGCGGAAGTAGCCGGCAAGCTGACGGATCAGGCCACCAAGGCCGCCTCCGATGCAGGCAACAGCGTCGACAGTTTACGCAGCTCCTCCAAGGAAATCGGCACCGTCGTCGGGTTGATCTCCAAGATCGCGAAGCAGACCAATCTACTTGCACTCAATGCCACGATCGAGGCGGCGCGCGCGGGCGACGCCGGACGCGGCTTCGCCGTGGTCGCGAACGAAGTGAAGGCGCTCTCGGTCGAAACCCAGAAGGCGACCGACGAAATCGTGCGCCGCATCGAGAAGCTTCAACACGACGCGCAAGCCTCGATCGAGGCGCTCGGCCGGATCGGCGCGGTGATCGAAGGAATTCGCCCGGTGTTCGGCGCGATCGCTGCCGCTGTCGAAGAGCAAGGCGCGACCGCGGGCGATCTCTCGAAGAATGCCGCCACCGCCTCCGGCTTCGTGCGGCAAGTCGCGAGCGGCGGCCGCGAGATCAAAAACGCCGCCGAAAAGGCAACCAAGGAAATTCAGGAAGTCGATCAGTCGGGCAAATCGACGACCAAGCTCGTCAACAAGCTGCGCACTCGCTTTTCCATTTTTCTGCGCCAGACCGAGATCGGCGACCGGCGCCAGCACGACCGTCTGCCGTACAATCTCGCAGCCACGATCGAATACGCGGGCAAACACTTCGCCGGCAACACCGTCGATATCGGCGCTGGCGGCGCGTTGGTCACGCCGGACAAAGACACCGGCATCGAGCGCGGAATTCTCTGCATGGTCGATATCATGAGCCTTGGGCGGATATCCGCGCGGGTCGTCGCGCGCTCGACGCTCGGTCTGCACCTGCATTTCATCGACATCGAGGCGGCAACGCGGGTGCGCCTCGCACAAAAGCTCGAAGCAATCCGGCAGGAGAATATCGAGTTTATCGACCGGGCGATGAAGGCGGCGTCAGAAGTTTCGGCCCGGATCGAGCGACTCGTTGCGGAGGGCCGCATATCCGTTGACGTCCTTTTCGACAACGAATACGAACCGATTCCCGGAACCAACCCGCAGCAATACCGTACGCGTTATCTCGACCTGCTTGAGCAGGAAATCGCCGGAATGCTCGATCGATTCCGCGCCGAGGATTCGCGCATGGCGTTCTGCGTCGTCGTGGACCGCAACGGCTATCTGCCCGTCCATAACCGCGAGTACTCGTATCCGCAGCGTGCCGACGACCCGGCGTGGAATATGTCTCACTCGCGCAACCGATTGATCTTCGACAGCCGCGCGGGCCTATGCGCCGCACGCAATACG
Source organism: Xanthobacteraceae bacterium (assembly GCA_040901465.1). GTDB lineage: Bacteria > Pseudomonadota > Alphaproteobacteria > Rhizobiales > Xanthobacteraceae > JAUSIF01. The sequence continues at coordinate 8,474 of JBBDYN010000029.1, read as the reverse complement.
CGGCCCTATCTCGTGCAATCCAATCCGCGGCACATGGGCGGGGGCGTCGTGATGATGATGAAGGAATTTGCGGCGCCGATCCGAGTACAGGGCAGGCACTGGGGCGGGCTGCGGATGGCGTACGAGTTCTGAGGCGCTTGCAGCGCCGGCTTGCTTGACACCCCGGCGCGCCGCTCCTTACATCCCTGCTCCGGGCGGCGGGCGCGTAGCTCAGCGGGAGAGCACTCCCTTCACACGGGAGGGGTCACAGGTTCAATCCCTGTCGCGCCCACCATTACCCGCAAAGATTTATATGACTCTCGCCCTCGCCTCGCGGGCGTTGGAACTGTTCTCGCGCCGTGCGCACAATTCGGTGAGAACGTGCTGCTCCACGCCGATCGCGGGTTGCGGCGCGGGGCAATTTGTGGCGTTGAAGGGCGAACCGGGCGGGACGCCGAGTCTCAATCGGCGCGAACAGGGGCATATCAATGCGGTTGAATCGTTTTTTCCCGGCGCTGATCGGCGCGTGCGTGCTGTTTGCAGCGGCGCCTGCCGCGAGGGCGCAATTCATTCAATACGAGATGATCGACCGGGAAACGGGCCGCTCGATCGGTCCGATCGGCCGCAGCGGCATCATCGGCAGCCCGATCCCGCGCACCACCGTCGCGTTCGACGGCGACAAGTACACGCCGGGGTCGGTCGTCATCAACACAGCCGAGCGGCGGCTCTACTACGTGCTCGATGAGAGCCGCGCGCTGCGTTACGGTATCGGCGTCGGCCGCGATGGCTTCCGCTGGTCCGGCGCGCACAGGGTCTCGCAGAAGCGCGAGTGGCCGGATTGGGTCCCGCCGGAACAGATGCTGGCGCGCCAGCCCAACCTGCCTCGCTACATGAAGGGCGGGCCGGACAATCCGCTCGGCGCGCGCGCGATCTATCTCGGCTCCACGCTCTATCGCATTCACGGCTCGAACGAGCCGGAGACGATCGGCCAGGCGGTTTCGTCCGGCTGTTTCAGAATGACCAATGACGACGTGATCGATCTCTACGAGCGCGTGAAGGTCGGCGCGGCCGTGCACGTTCATCTGAAGTGACGAATTACTGCGCGCGCGTCTGCCAATCCGAGAGCCAATCATTCGGATAGATCAACTGAATGATGTTGAGCATTGCGGCGGGCGGAGTGATCGTCATCTTCGGCGGTCAATTGTCCAAGACAATGCTCGCGATGGGATTCATTTCCGCACCGCCGGATCGCGCGAAAGTTTTTTCGACTCCAACTCTTCGACATAGCGTGCCCAGCGCGTCTCCTGCTCGCGGCCGAGCTGGTGCAGGTAGTCCCACGAGTAGATTCCGGTCGAGTGCATGTCGTCGAACACGAGCCGCACCGCGTAATTACCGACCGGGTTGACCTCCATGATCCCGACTTCGCGCTTGCCGGGGACGGTCTTGCGTTCGTCGGGATTGTGGCCCTGCACCTCGGCGCTCGGGCTCTCGACGCGCAGGTATTCCGCGGGCAGCGTGAAGGAACTGCCGTCTTCGAACGACACGGCGAGCGTGCGGCGATCCTTGCCGAGACGCAGTTCCGTCGGCCAGGGGCGGGTTTCGGAGCTTTGCGCCATGGGCTGAACCTAGCGCCCGTGGGCCCCGGCGCAAGGTTGCGCGGGCCGCTTTACGGCACCATTTCAGTGTTTCACTATGGGTTCAGGCGGGCGAAAAGAGCCGCGAATCGCGGGAGGAAGTCGAAGTCCGATGGCGGGAGCCGTGAACATTTCCGACGTAATGCAGGACGCGAGGCCGCTCGTCGATCCGTTCGGCCGCGCGATCAGCTATCTGCGCGTGTCGGTGACCGACCGCTGCGATTTCCGCTGCTTCTATTGCATGTCGGAGCACATGACCTTCCTGCCGAAGAAGGATCTGCTCACGCTCGAGGAACTCGACCGGCTGTGCTCGGCCTTCGTGACGCGCGGGGTGAAGAAGCTGCGCCTCACCGGCGGCGAGCCGCTCGTGCGGCGCGACATCGTGGTGCTGTTCCGCTCGCTGTCGCGACATCTCGCGACGGGCGCGCTGGAAGAGCTCACGCTCACCACCAACGGCTCGCAGCTTTCGCGCTTCGCGCGCGAGCTCGCCGACTGCGGGGTGAAGCGCGTCAACATTTCGCTCGATACGCTCGATCCGCAGAAATTTCACGCCATCACGCGCTGGGGCGATCTCGCCAAGGTGCTGGAAGGGGTCGACGCGGCGCAGGCCGCGGGCCTGCACGTGAAGATCAACGCGGTCGCGCTCAAGGGCGAAAACGAGGACGAGATTCCCTCGCTCATGGAATGGACGCACGGCCGCGGGATGGACTTGTCGCTGATCGAAGTGATGCCGCTCGGCGAGGTCGGCACCGAACGCGTGGACCAGTATCTGCCGCTCTCGCTCGTGCGGGCGCGGCTCGGCAGCCGCTACACGCTCGAGGACATCGATTATCGCACCGGCGGACCGGCGCGCTACGTTCACGTGAAGGAGACGGGCGGAAGGCTCGGCTTCATCACGCCGCTCACGCACAATTTCTGCGAAGGATGCAACCGCGTGCGCGTCACCTGCACGGGCACGCTCTTCATGTGCCTAGGCCAAGAGGACGCCGCCGATCTGCGCACGCCGCTGCGCGCTTCGGAGGCCGACGCGCTGTTGCAGGCCGCGATCGACGAAGCGATCGCGCGCAAGCCGAAGGGGCACGATTTCGTCATCGACCGCCGCACCAAGCGCCCCGCCCTCGCGCGCCACATGAGCATGACGGGGGGCTGAAGTTGCCGGCTCCGCAGGGCGCGTGGCCTCGTTCTCAGCTGGACTAGATTTACCGCCGCCGCCCGGCGGCGTTCGTCTGTCGCACTCCCCGCCGCGCCTCACGGACTCTCCTCGATGCCAGACGCCTCCGCGAACTACCGCGGCATTCGTTGCCTCTTGATCGCAACCACGTGCCTCGCGCTCAACGACGCGTGCAATAAGTACGTCGTGGCGACGCTGCCCGCGTCCGAAATCGTGACGCTGCGTGCGATCATTTCGGCGATCATCGTGTTCGCGGTGATCGTGGCGCGCGGCGAGATCGAGGGCCTGCGCGCGATCGCGCGCCCGGACATCATGCTGCGGAGCCTCGCCGAGTCCTGGATCGGCCCGTTCCTCATCATTGCGCTCGCCTTCTTGCATCAGGCCGACGTCACGGCAATCTACATGGTGGCGCCGGTGTTCGTGGCGCTCGTGGGCTTCGGGCATTTCCGGGAAAAATTCAGCTGGCCGATTCTCGCCGCGAGCCTGATCGCGCTCGCTGGCGCTTGGTTGTTCGTCAATCCGGGCGGCGGCGTGTTCCAGTTCGTCGCGCTCCTTCCGCTCGCCGCGTCGGCCTGTCAGGTCCTGCGCGAGGTCATCTCGCGCACCATGGGGAAGAAGGCGCAAGGCGGCGTGGTGGTTTCGAACCGGATCGTGCTGCTCTCGACTTCGCTGTTCTCGCTCCTCGCCGGCGGGGTGCTCGCCCTGTTCTTCTCCTGGGCCACGCCGATCACCGACTGGCGCTGGCCGGAGGCGCACGAGTTCTTCGTGATCGCGGCGGCATCCGGCCTCTTCTATCTCGGCGTCACCTATTCGTATGAAGCCTACCGCGGCAGCGACCTTTCGGTGGTCGCACCGTTCCGCTACTGGTATCTGGTGGTCGCGATCCTCACCGGACTTTTCATCTTCGGTGAGATCCCGAGCGGCCGGTCGCTTCTCGGGACGCTCATCATCGTCGGCGCCGGCGCGATCGTGCTGTGGCGCCAGAGCGCTTCCTCAAAAAAATAACGGCGAAGTTAAATGGCGAGTCATACGGAGAATTATCGCGGCATTGTCGCCATGATCGGCGGCTGCGCGTGCTTCTCCGCCAACGACGCCTTGACCAAGCTCGCTGCGATCGATCTTCCGGTATCGGAAATCGTCGCGATGCGCGGGCTCTTCACGCTGCTGTTCGCATTTCTCATCATCGCGGCACGCTGCGAGATCAACCGCCTGCCCCGCATTGCCGATCCCTATCTCCTGTTGCGCGCCTGCATCGAAGGCTTCACCGGGGTGCTTATCATCTACGCGCTTTCGCTAATGCCGATCGCCGATCTCACTGCAATCCTGCTTGCGCAGCCGTTTCTGATGACCGTGATCGGAGTGACGCTGCTCGGCGAACAAGTCGGCTGGCGTCGCTGGATGGCAGTGATCGCCGGCTTCGCCGGCATGCTGCTCGTGATGAAGCCGGCGACCGCCGAATTCGACCAGGTGTCGCTGGTGGCGCTCCTGGCCGCCTTCTTCGTGCTCGGGCGCGATTTGCTGACCCGGAAGATCCCCGCCGTTGTGCCGACGACCGTCATCACGTTCGCGACTGCACTCGCCTCGGTGCCGATCGGAATTGCCGGCGCTCTCGCCGAGCCGTGGACAGTGCCGGGACTTTTTCCGTTCTTGGTCGTCGTCGCATCGGCCGCCTTTCTCGTCTTTGCCTTCATCCTGATGGTGATCGCGTTCCGCGACACCGACGTCTCCGCGGTCAGCCCGTTCCGCTACTCGCTCGTGGTGTTCGCCGTGATTTTCGGAATCATCCTGTTCGGCGAGATTCCCGACTCGGTGTCGTTCGTAGGCATAGGCATCATCGTCGCGGCCGGCCTCTATATGCTGCATCGGGAGGCCATGCAGCGACGTGCGCGGACGGCCGTTCCCGTTGCGGGGATCGATCCGCCCCACTAGAAGATGGTCTCCTGCCGGGCTCCCCGCATGCCGCCGAAGCCGCCATCGCTGGCCGTGCTGGTTGCGATCACGACGATCAATCCGCTCGCGCTCAATATTCTGCAGCCGGCGCTGCCGGATCTCGCGCGCGCGCTCGCGACCGACTACGGCACGGTGCAGCTCACGCTCGCGCTGTTTCTCGTCGCCTCCGCATTTGCGCAGATCGTCATCGGTCCGATTTCCGATCATTACGGGCGCCGGCCGGTCGCACTTGCGGGCGTCATGATTTTTATCCTGGGCTCTGCGGCCTGCATTGCCGCGACTTCCGTGACGGCTCTCGTGCTCGGGCGCGTTGTGCAGGCCGTCGGCGGCATCGCCGGGTTCGTGATTGCGCGCGCCGTGCTCCGCGATCTGCACGAACGCGACACCGCAGCGAGCAAGCTCGGCTATGTCACGATGGCGATGGTGGTCGTACCGATGCTCGCGCCGCTCATCGGCGGCTGGCTTGCCGAGTTCTACGGCTACACGAGCATATTCGCGTTCACTGCGGCCGTGGGATTGGCCGCGCTCATTTTCGCGGTCATGGATCTTAGCGAGACGCGGCGCAGGCCGGAAATCGACAGCGGCGTTTCGATCATGGCTGCTTATGGCACGCTGTTGTCGAGCCGGGCCCTCATCGCTCATTCGTTGATCATGGGTCTCACCTCGGCGACGTTCTTCACGTTTCTCGCCGGCACGCCTTACGTCGTGATCGAGCTGCAAGGCAGCAGCCCCGCCACGTTCGGATTGTGGTGGATGATCGCCTCGATTGCGTTCATGTTCGGAAATTTTCTCGCGGGCCGCCTCGGCGAGCAGCTCGGATCGAATCGGTTGGTGCGTATCGGCACGGCGCTTCCGCTCATCGGCATTGCGCTGCTCGCCGCGGGCTACGCGCTGCGGCCAGGCGAGACAGCGATCCTGTTCCTCGCGACGATCCCCGGCTGGATCGGTAGCGGCATGAGCTTGCCCGGCGCCGCCGCCAATGCGGTTTCCGTGCGTCCGGACCTTGCGGGTGCGGCATCCGGCCTCTCGGGCGCGTTCCATCTCGGCGCCGGCGCCATCGCCGCCTACGCAGTCGGGCACATGCTCGGCGATACGGCCTGGCCGATGATCGGAATCATGGCGCTCATGACCAGCGCCGCTTTTATCGCCAGCTTCTCCGCCGGCAAGGCGGCGCCAGCCGACGTGCACGGCGCGTGAAGCCCGCGGCGAGGGTTTGATCGGCTTGGCCGTTCGGCTAAGGTGACCGGGGGCGCCGTCGGAACGACAATGGCGCTCAGACAAGAACAAGAAGGCGCGCGTGCGACGGTAAATCGCCGTCGCGGGTGGGGAGGATCGGGTTGAACGGGCTGCTTGCGCTCAGCCGCGCCATCGACGCGGTCAACTATTGGATCGGCAAATGGGTCGCGTGGCTGGTCGTGGCCGCCGTGCTGGTCTCGGCGACCAACGCCACGATCCGAAAAGTGTTCGATACGAGCTCGAACGCCTGGCTCGAGTTGCAGTGGTACCTATTCTCCGCGGTCTTCCTTCTGTGCGCGTCGTGGACGTTGATGGCCAACGAGCACATCCGCATCGACATCGTGAACAATTTCTTCCCAAAGCGCGTACGAAACTGGATCGACGTTCTCGGGCACACGTTGTTTCTGCTGCCGTTCACGCTGGTCATGATCGTCACCGGCTGGCCGTTCTTCCTCGCCTCCTGGCGCGTGGGTGAAGTCTCCACCAACGCCGGCGGCCTTTGGGTCTGGCCGATCAAGCTGCTGGTGCCGGTCGCGTTCGTCCTGCTGTTCTTTCAGGGCATCTCCGAGCTGATCAAGCGCATCGCCGTGATGCGCGGCGAGATTCCCGATCCGTACGTCGGAGGCGGAAGCTCCGTGGAAGCCGAAGCGCAGGAACTGATCAAGGCGATGGAAAAACGGTAGCGGGCGTTTCCGGGGCAGCCATGACCGCATTCATCATCCACAACATGGCGCCGATCATGTTCGCGTCGCTCGTTGTGTTCCTGCTGATCGGATATCCGGTCGTGTTCTCGCTCGCCGCCAACGGCCTGATCTTCGGCCTGATCGGCATCGAGCTCGGGCTGTTCCACCCCGACTTCCTGCAAGCGTTGCCGGAGCGCCTGTACGGCACGATGAGCAACGACATCCTGCTCGCGATCCCGTTCTTCACGTTCATGGGGCTCGTGCTGGAACGCAGCGGCATGGCCGAGGACCTGCTCGACACGGTTGGGCAACTGTTCGGCTCGGTGCGCGGCGGGCTCGCCTACGCGGTCGTTTTCGTCGGCGCGCTGCTTGCCGCGACCACCGGCGTCGTGGCGGCATCGGTGATCGCCATGGGCCTGATCTCGCTGCCGATCATGTTGCGCTACGGCTACGACCGGCGGCTCGCGACCGGCGTGATCGCCGCCTCCGGCACGCTCGCGCAGATCATTCCGCCGTCGCTCGTGCTGATCGTGATGGCGGACCAACTGGGGCGCTCGGTCGGCGACATGTACGCCGGCGCCTTCATTCCCGGACTGGTGCTCTCGGGACTCTACGCGAGCTACGTCTTCGGCGTCGCGACGTTGTTTAAGGACGCGGCGCCGGGCCTGCCGCCGGACACGCAGAAGCTGCGCGACGACGACGGCGAGGTACACCGCCTGTCATTGCTCGTGGTCGCGGTCATCTCGGCGGCGGTCGCGTATTTCGTCATGCAGCAGACCGGGGTGAAAGCGGGCGCCGATTTCGTCGTGCTGATGATGTCGATCGGCGTCGTCGTCGCCTTTGCCATCGCGTCGATCAATCGGCTGATGAAGCTCAACCTGCTTTCGCGCATCACGGAACAGACGGTGTTCGTTCTCGTCCCGCCGCTCGCGCTCATCTTCCTCGTGCTCGGAACGATTTTCATCGGCGTCGCGACGCCGACCGAGGGCGGCGCCATGGGCGCGACCGGCGCGTTGCTGCTGGCGGCGGCCAAGCGGCGCCTGTCGTTCGACATCGTGCAGCAGGCGACCGAGTCGACCGCGAAGTTGTCCGCCTTTGTCGTGTTCATCCTGATCGGGGCGCGAACGTTTTCGCTCACCTTCTACGGCGTCGACGGCCACCGTTGGGTCGAGGAATTGCTGGTATCGCTGCCGGGCGGGGAAATCGGCTTCCTCGTGTTCGTCAACGTGATGGTGTTCTTCCTCGCGTTCTTCCTCGACTTCTTCGAGATCGCCTTCATCGTGGTGCCGCTGCTCGCGCCGGCCGCGGAGCGGATCGGCATCGACCTGATCTGGTTCGGGATCATTCTCAGCGTGAACATGCAGACGGCATTCATGCACCCGCCGTTCGGGTTTGCGCTGTTCTATCTGCGGTCGGTCGCGCCGCGCGAGCCGTACATCGATCGCGTCACGGGCTTGCGCATGGAACCGGTGACGACGGGCCAGATATATTGGGGCGCGGTGCCGTTCGTGCTGATCCAGGTGGTCATGGTCGCGCTGGTGATCACGTTTCCGTCCATGGTTATGCACTACAAAGGCGTCGGAACGGGGATCGATCCGAAGGACGTGAAGATCGACATTCAGTTGCCCGACTCGCTGCCCCCGCCCGATTTCGGCCCGCCGCCGCAAATCAAGTAACGCTGGAACGAAAAAGGCCCCGGAGCGCGCGCTCCGGGGCCGACGATCGGTCGACGCGCGCCGGTTACGAACGCAGCGCGCGAACCATGAAGTTGTCGTAAGTCAGTTCGGAAACCTGCCACCACAGATACTCTTCGCGGCGGAA
>JBBDYN010000028.1:247518-386132 GCA_040901465.1 Xanthobacteraceae bacterium | reverse complement strand
CTTCGCCCTGCTCGTTGTGAAACTTGACCGGCAGGCCGCCGTGCACCTCGACGCCATCGATCTTCTCGAGAAAATCGAGGAACCAGTGGCGGCGATGAAACTCGCCGTCGGTGCAGACGCGCAAGCCCACCTCCTTCTGCATCGCCACCGCCTCTTCGACCGCCTTCGTCTCGTTCTCCCAAAGCGCCTCGGCGGAGATTTCCTTTTTCTCGTGGCGGGCCCGCGCGTCGTGGATTGGCTGCGGACGCAGCAGGCTGCCGACGACGTCGGCCTTGAAAGGCGGCTTGGCGTTGATCATGCGGTTTCTCTTCCTCGTTCGGCGCGCACGGTAGCGCATGATTTCGCGTCCGACGGCCGGCGTCCAGACGCGTATCGGCAATTTCCCTGATCCGGTTCGGGGTTTCCTCGGGTATAACCCTGATGGCCCTTGGTTCATCTTATTTGCTCTTCACAGGAGACAACCCATGGGTAAACCCAAGCACTTCTTCATCGCCCTGCTGGCAGCGGCTTCAATTGCTGCGCTCGCAACGGACGCGTCGGCCCTAGGCGGCCGCGACGCAGCCGTAGCCAAGTGCCTTCAAACGGCACGGGCGGAATTCCCGGGCACGGACCCCGATCCCCAGCTCGACCGAAACCGTACCTCGGCCTACAAAGCCTGCATGGCACGAGCCGGTTTCCCCGCGTAGGCAATCGCGTGACGGCGAGGCTCCGCCTCGCCGTCACATATTCGGATAATTCGGCCCGCCGCCGCCTTCGGGGGGGATCCAGTTGATGTTCCGGTTCGGGTCCTTGATGTCACAGGTCTTGCAGTGGACGCAGTTCTGCGCGTTGATCACGTAGCGCGGCGCGCCGCTCTCGCCTTGCACCCATTCATAGACGCCGGCCGGGCAATAGCGCGCGGACGGGCCGGCATAGACATCGTGTTCGGACTTCTGCTGGAGCGCGATGTCGCGCACGACGAGATGAACGGGCTGGTCCTCCTCATGGTTGGTGTTCGACAAAAACACCGAGGAGAGCTTGTCGAACGAAACCACCCCGTCGGGCTTCGGATAGTCGATCGGTGCGAATTGCGCGGCGGGCTTCAGCGTCGCGGAATCCGGCCTGCCGTGCCTGAGCGTGCCGAACGGCGAAAAGCGCAAGAGCGTGTTCGTCCACATGTCGAAGCCGCCGAAGCCGACGCCGAGCACGGTGCCGAAGCGCGACCAGAGCGGCTTCACATTCCGCACCGGCGCAAGATCGCGGCCGATCGCGGACTCGCGCCAGACATCCTCGAAGTTCGCGAGCTCGTCGTTCTTGCGGCCGGCCTGCAAAGCCGGCGCGAGACATTCGGCGGCGAGGATGCCGGAGACGATCGCGTTGTGGCTGCCCTTGATGCGTGGGACGTTCATGAACCCCGCGGCGCAGCCGATCAGTGCGCCGCCGGGAAAGACGAGCTTCGGCACTGACTGCCAGCCGCCCTCGCTGAGCGCACGAGCGCCGTAAGCAATGCGCTTGCCGCCCTCGAAGGTGGGGCGGATCATCGGGTGCGTCTTGAGGCGCTGGAATTCCTCGAACGGCGCGATGTAGGGATTTTCGTAGTTGAGGTGCAGGACGAAACCCACCGCCACCTGCTGGTCCTCGAAGTGATAGAGGAACGAGCCGCCGCCGGTCCGGTTATCAAGCGGCCAGCCGAACGTGTGCTGCACGAGGCCGGGCTTGTGCTGTTCCGGCGCGACCTTCCAGAGCTCTTTCAGGCCGATGCCGAATTTCTGCGGCTCGCTCCGCGCCTCGAGCTTGAAGCGGGCGAGCAACTGCTTCGTGAGCGAGCCGCGCGCGCCTTCCGCGAACAACGTGTATTTCCCGCGCAGCTCCATGCCGCGGGTGAAGCCGGGCTTCGACGTGCCGTCGCGCGCCACGCCCATGTCGCCGGTGACGACGCCGGCAACGGCCCCGTTCGCATCGTACAGCGTCTCGACCGCCGCGAAGCCGGGATAGATTTCCACGCCGAGCGCTTCGGCGCGCCTGGCAAGCCAGCGGCAGACGTTCGCGAGCGAGACCACGTAATTACCGTGGTTTGACATGAGCGGCGGCATCAGGAAATTCGGAAAGCGCAGCGCGCTCCGCTCGGACAGCCAATAGAAGCGGTCCTCGGTGACCCTGGTCTTGATCGGCGCGTCGGCGTCGCCGCTCCATTCGGTGAGCAGGCGCTCGATGCCGATCGGGTCGATCACGGCGCCGGAAAGAATGTGCGCGCCGACCTCCGAGCCTTTCTCCACAACGACGACGGAAATGCTCTGGTCGAGTTGCTTCAGCCGGATCGCGGCGGCGAGGCCCGCCGGCCCCGCGCCCACCACGACCACGTCGAATTCCGTGCTCCCGCGCGGGGGAAGGTCGGCCATTGCAAGGATTCCGCACTGAAACGGAGGTAACCCGCACCCCCGTTTTCCATGTTTCCGGAGCGGAAACAATCGCATCCTTTCAACGAATAGTGAAAGGAGGCCTGTTTCTCCTGACCGCCGGTTCGGCCACCATCCATGCGAATTTCCGGAGCAATCCCATGCACGACATCGTTCCGCTTCTGCCGCGTAAGCCCGTGCCGCCGCTTTCGGTACCGCTGATCGGCGGCGGGCGTTTCGACCTCGCCAGCGAAAACCCAAAGAATTTCTCGCTCGTGGTTTTCTATCGCGGCCTGCACTGCCCGGTGTGCCGGCGCTATTTGGGCGAACTCGACCCCAAGATCGACGAATTCGAAAAGCGCGGCGTGAACGTGGTCGCGATCTCGTCTGACAACGAGGAGCGCGCGGAGAAGGCCAAGCGAGACTGGGAATTGCCGATTATGCGCGTCGGCCACGACTTGCCGCTCGAGACGGCGCGTTCCTGGGGCCTCTATATTTCCACCAGCCGCGGCAAGACCTCGGCCGGCATCGAGGAGCCGCCGCTGTTCTCGGAGCCGGGTCTGTTCCTCGTGCGGCCCGACAACACGCTCTATTACGGGAGCGTGCAGACTATGCCGTTTGCGCGGCCGCACTTCACCGAATTGCTCGCTGCCGTGGATTTCGCGCTCGATCGCAATTACCCGGCGCGTGGCGAAGTGGAGAACCTGCCGCCGGCGGCCGCATGAGCTTTGCCCTGGCCATGCGATCCTCTAGATAGGAACGATGGCCGACCCGAGACAAGCCGCGATCGACGCCCTCGCCTTCCACGCGGAGGCGGGCGTCGACGTCGCGCTCGGCGAGGAGCCGGTCAACCGCTTCGAAGAAGCACCGGAGAAGGAAATTCGTCATCCCGGACGGCCCGAAGGGCCGATCCGGGATCGCGTGCGACAGGCCGGCTTTGTGTCGATCGATTCCGGCTCGCGCTCGCCCGCGAACGCGAGTTCGCCCGGCCGGGCCGACGGAAGATATGTTGCCGCGTCCGTCCTGCCCGCGGCGGAGGAAGCGGTCGCCGCCGCGCGTGAAGCGGCGAAAAGCGCGGCTTCGCTCGAAGAGTTGCGCGCCCAGCTCGCCCGCTTCGCCGGATGCGCGCTGAAGGCGACGGCGATGAACCTCGTGTTCGCGGACGGCAATCCGCAGGCGCGCGTGATGCTCGTGGGCGAGGCGCCGGGCGCGGAAGAGGATCGCGAAGGGCTGCCGTTCGTCGGCCGTTCGGGCAAGCTCCTCGACCGCATGCTCGGAGCGATCGGACTCGACAGGATGTCCGTCTATATCGCCAACATCGTGCCTTGGCGACCGCCGGGAAACCGCACGCCGACGCCGCAGGAATCCGCGATCTGCCTGCCGTTCATCCGCAAGCAGATCGAGCTCGCGAACCCGGACTTCCTAGTCTGCCTCGGCAAGCCGTCGATGCAGACGCTGCTCGGGATCAAGGAAGGTATCCGCGGCGTGCGGGGGCGCTGGTTCGACTACGACACCGGCACGCGCACGATCCGCGCGCTCGTCACGTTTCACCCTGCCTATCTGCTGCGGTCACCGCTGGAAAAGCGCCACGCCTGGCGCGACATGCTCGCGCTCAAGAAGGCGCTGGCCGGCTAGGGCAGCCGAGCGACATTCGTCATCGCGTGCGGAGCGCCCGCGCGAAAAGTTGTGCGGCGCGCGCATAGGCCTTCGGCCGCAGGACGTAGCGTATGAGCGTGTGCTCGCGGAAAAACTGCTGCATTTCGCGGGCGTGATCAGGAAACAGGAACCAATTTTCCGCCGGGGCCGGCAGGCGCTGCAGCAAGGCCTCGGTCGAGCGGCCGCGCAATCCGGTGATCCGAGCGAAGCCCGCCTTCAATGCCATCATCTGATGCGTCTCCGGCGTGAAGCCGTGCATATGCCAGAGCTGGAACCGGTTGATGGGTGAATTGACAGTCCACTTCAAGTTCGGGACTGCGAGCCAGAGTCGACCATCGGGCTTCAGCCATTGGTGAAATTTTCTGAGGACCGCAAACGGGGAGCGTAGATGCTCCAGAACATGATGCGAGGTGATCAGGTCGCAGGAACCGGGTGCGACCTCCGCCGTCTCCCACGTTCCAACGGTGACGTCGATCCCGAAATTCTTTTTCGACCATTCGGCATAGGCGAGGTTCGGCTCGATGCCGCGGACGTCGTATCCCGCCCGGGCGGCGAGATGGACAAAGTCTCCCGCACCGCTTCCGACGTCGAGGATCTTCGCGCCCGGGCGCACATGCGGCTTCAGGTGCTCGAGGCGGGCGGCACTGCGCTCGAGGTTGCGCTCGACATTGCGCGGATGCGGCTCGGCCGCGCCCTTTTGCTGCACGCGGTATTCACGCTCATAGAAATACTCGAGTTCCGAGTCGGTCGGCATCGGGTCCTGCCGGATGAGACCGCAATGAGAACACATGACGTTCTTGAGGGGACGCAGCCGCCGGTCGTATCTTCCGACGACGATGCTTTTCGATGAGCCGCACAGGTCGCATGGCTCATGCCGGCCGGCCATCGGGTAGCCGAACAAGCGCTGATACATGTCGCGCACATTGCCTACGCTTGCGATCATCGCCGCTTGCACCGCCTTACTCGCGCCTGCTCGAATAAGCAGTCTCGGGAAACGCCTTCGAATTCACTTTTGACGCATATATACCGGTACACCGCCAGAGAGAAAATCTTCGCGTGGAGGTCCGAATACGTCGATCAACTCGGTGTCCTCGTGAAACCAGGCCTCATGCTCGACGCCGCCCGGGATCACCGCGATGTCGCCCGGCCCGCAGGTGCGGCGCTCGCCGCCGAGGCGGAATTCCATCTTGCCCTCGAGCATCCAGAAGATCTGCTCGTGCGGGTGATTGTGCGCCTTCGCGTGGGCGCCGGCCTTCACGCTCCACCAGACGATCATGGCTTTGTCGCCGGCGACGATCTTGCGTGTGATCTTGTCGGTGACGCGCTCTTCGCGAAGCGTCTTCAGCGAGCCGAAACCGGCGAGCTTGGGCATGGCGCATTCCTCCGCGGTTAGCGCGGTCATTGTCGCGGTCAGGACAAGCCGGTCAAGCTTCGGCTCAACTCGTTCAGTTTCTGGCGCGCCTCCGCATCATAGGCCTGTTCGTTCGCGCGCGACTCGTCGAGCCCGTTGAAAAAGAGCCCGCTCTGTCCCTCGACCGCATCGGAGGCGACGAGCTTGATCACGGCGTCGGCGCCCTGATCGACGGTGCTGGTCGGTTTCACGCCGTTCAGACGCACCATGTTCGTGTCCATGAAGGTCGCCGGATGCAGGCTGTTCACGGTCACACGCTTGCCGGCGAGTTCCCTAGCAAGCTCGAAGGTGAAAAGAATTTGGGCGAGCTTGCTTTGGCGGTAGGCGCGGGCGCCGTCATAGCCGCGCTCGAGCATCACGTCATCGAACTCGAGCGGCTGCTGGCCGAGCGAGGAGACGTTGACGATGCGCGAGGGCGCGGCATTCAGGATCGCCGGCAGCAGGAGATGGGTCAGCAGGAAGCTCGAGAGATAATTGACGGCGAAGCGCAACTCATGCCCGTCCGCACTGACGGCGCGCGTCTTCATGTCCGGCCCGGAGCCGAGGCCCGCATTGTTCACGAGCGCATGGATCCGGTCGTGTTCCTTGAGGATTGCCGCGGCGAGCCTGCGCACCTCGGCGAGCGAGCCGAGGTCGGCCTGGTAAAAGGTGCCCTTGCCCTTCCCCGCCGCGCGGATTTCGTCGAGCAATTTTTCGCCGCGCTCCTTGCTGCGCCCGTGGATCAGCAGGTGCGCGCCCGAGGCGGCAACTCGTTTCGCCACCAGCCGGCCGAGGCCATCGGTGGAGCCGGTGATGAGGACGGTCTTGCCGGCGAGATTCATGTCTGACTCCTCCCTCCCCTTTTAGGGGAGGGAGGCGAGCCGCGAAAGCGGCGAGCCGGGTGGGGTGCGTCGCAATGGCCCCCATCAGGCTCGCCTAGCTCGCCACCCTCCCCCGCAAGCGGGGGACGGAGAATTTTTTCAGTGCACCGCGAAGTAGATCGCGAACAGGACGGCCAGGATCATCACCGCCGGGCTCGCGTCCTGCGCCTTGCCGGCGAGGATCTTGAGCACTGCGTAGGTGATGAAGCCAAGGCCGATGCCGGTGGCGATCGAGTAGGTGAGCGGCATAGCGACCGCGGCGACGACCGCCGGCGCGTACTCGGTCATGTCCTTCCAGTCGATGTCGGCAAGCCCGCGCATCATCATGATCGCGACATAGAGAAGCGCGGCGGCCGTGGCGTAGGCCGGGATCATGCCAGCGAGCGGCGAGAAGAACAGCGCCAGCAGGAACAGGATCGCGACCACGACGCCGGTGAGGCCGGTGCGGCCGCCCGCGTCCACGCCGGCGGCGCTTTCGATGTAGCTCGTGGTGTTGGAGGTGCCGAGTAGCGAACCCACGACCGTCGCGGTGCTGTCGGAAATCAACGCCTGTCGCATGCGCGGAAGCCTGCCTTCCTTATCCAGTAACCCGCCGCGATAGGAGACGCCGATCAGCGTGCCCGCCGTATCGAACAGATCGACGAACAGAAGGCTGAACACGGCGATCAGGAACGCCAATTCCATCGTGCGCGAGAAGTCGAGTTGCAGGAAAGTTGGTGTGATCGAGGGCGGCAACGATAGGACGCCGGTGAACTGCGCAAGACCGAACGGGATACCGATGACGGCAATCACCAGAATGCCGATGATCGTGCCGCCGAGGATCCGGCGGTGGTTCAAGGCGGCGATCAGCACAAAACCCAAGAGCGCCAGGATCGCCGCAGGCTGCGTGAGGTTGCCGAGCGTGACGAGGGTCGCGGGATGATCGACGACGATGCCGGCGCCCTGCAGCCCGATGATCGCCAGAAACATTCCGATGCCGGCCGACACCGCCATCTTCATATTGTGCGGGATTGCGTTGATCACCCATTCGCGGATCCTGAAGATCGAGATCAGCAGGAACAGGATGCCCGAGCAGAACACGGCGGCGAGCGCCTGCTGCCACGTGTACTTGTAGGTCAGCACCAGCGTGAAGGCGAAAAAGGCGTTGAGGCCCATGCCAGGCGCGAGCGCGATCGGGTAATTCGCGTATAACGCCATGATAAGCGTGGACAGCGCCGCCGCGAGACACGTCGCAACGAATACGGCCCCCTTGTCCATGCCCGCGGCGCCAAGAATCTGCGGGTTCACGAAAATGATGTACGCCATCGTCAGGAAGGTCGTGATCCCGGCGATCACCTCAGTACGCACGTTGGTGCGATTGGCCGAAAGGCCGAAGTACTCGTCGAGCATGTCGGTGAGGCCGGAAGATCCGGCTGTTCCCGCTTTCTTGGCCATTGTGTCCCCCAATGCGGCGCGCGCTCATTCGTCGGGGCGCACAACAAGTGGTGCCTCCCGCGGCTACGCTCGCGCGCCAAATTCCCTGCGCAGCGCATCTTGAGCATAGCGGCGGCAGCATTGCCGCACCTGCCGATTCTTCGGGTTGTCCACGGCGGCCGCGCCTCAGGGGGCGATGGTAACGACACCCCCACGACGTCGGGAACTGATTGTCCGGCCACGAGTTTTTCGACGAGAGGGCGTCGCTGCGGCCATCGGCAGGAGCCCGCCCGCCGGACACTCGGCGGGCGAGCCTTGGGCTGAATCAATTCGGCGGTTGCCGACCTGCCCTGTCCGAGTCGATACTTTTGCCGCCGCGAAACCCGCCCGCCGGGAGAGCCGCCGATGGATTTCGATCCGGTCCTGCTCGCGCGCATTCAATTCGCGTTCACGATCTCGTTCCACATCATCTTCCCGAGTTTCACGATCGGGCTCTCGGCCTATATCGCGACGCTCGACGTGATGTGGATCCGGACGGGCACGAAGCATTACCACTCGCTCGCACGCTTCTGGACCAAGATTTTCGCCGTCTCGTTCGCCATGGGCGTCGTTTCCGGGATCGTGCTCTCCTATCAGTTTGGGACGAACTGGAGCCGCTTCTCGGCGGCGGCGGGCAACATCATCGGCCCGCTCATGGGCTACGAGGTTCTCACCGCATTTTTCCTCGAGGCTACGTTTCTCGGCGTGATGCTGTTCGGCTGGAACCGGGTGCCGCCATGGCTGCATGTGTTCTCGTGCATTGCGGTGGCGGTCGGGACCGCGATCTCGGCATTCTGGATTCTGTCGGCGAACAGCTGGATGCACACGCCCGCAGGCTTCGAGATGCGGAACAGCGTCGCCCAGCCACTCGACTGGATCGCCATCGTCTTCAATCCAAGCTTCCCCTATCGCTTCGCGCATATGCTGACGGCGGCGTATCTGACGACGAGCTTCGTGGTGCTCGCGGTCGGCGCGCGTTATCTCGTGGCCGGTACGAATCTTCCCGAGGCGCGCACGATGCTGCGCATGGGGATCGGTTTCGCCGCGATCGTGGCGCCGCTGCAGCTCCTGATCGGCGACCTGCACGGGCTCAACACGCTGAAGCATCAGCCGGTGAAAATCGCGGCGATGGAAGCGCATTGGGACGGCACCAAGCCCGGCGATTTCCATATTTTTGCCTGGCCCGACGAGAAGGCCGAAGCCAACCGCTTCGCGATCTCGATCCCGCGTGGCTCGTCGATCGTGCTTACGCACGACCCGAACGGATTGTTTCCCGGGCTCAAGAGTGTCCCGCCGAGCGAGCGTCCTTCCGTGCCGATCGTTTTCTTCGCATTTCGCATCATGCTCGCGATCGGCTTCTTCATGATCGCTTCGGCATGGGTCGGCGCGTGGCTGTGGCAGCGCCGACTATTGTTCAAGACGAACTGGTACCTGAAGCCGATGGCGCACACCTGGTGGATGGGCTTCGTCGCGGTGATCGCCGGGTGGACCGTCACCGAGAGCGGGCGGCAGCCGTGGATCGTGCACGGCGTCATGCGCACGGCCGACGCGATCTCGCCGGTGCCGGGCGGGAGCGTGGCGACGACGCTCGCACTGTTCGTGCTCGTATACGGGATCGTGTTCTCGATGGGCATCTATTACATCAACCGGCTGATCGTGAACGGGCCGCCGGCGGCGGCGGGGGAGCCCGAGCATCGTCCGACACGGCGTCCGCTTTCTTCCGTCGAAGAAGCCGGCCGCAAAGTGCTCGGCTAGCGCAGGCAGGGAGATCGACCATGGAATGGTATCTTCCGGTGATCTGGGCCGCGCTGATCGCGACCGCGGTCGTGATGTACGTGATCCTCGACGGCTTCGATCTCGGCGTCGGCATTCTGTTTCCCTATGCCAAGACCGAACGCGAACGCGACCTGATGATGAATTCGGTGGCGCCGTTCTGGGACGGCAACGAGACCTGGCTCGTGCTCGGCGGCGCGGGTTTGCTCGTCGCCTTTCCGCTGGCCTACGCCGTCGTGATGCCGGCACTCTACCTGCCGGTGATCCTGATGCTGCTCGCGCTGATTTTCCGCGGCGTCGCGTTTGAATTCCGCTGGATCGCGCGCTCCACCAAGAAATATTGGAATTTCGCTTTCGCGGGCGGCTCGATCCTCGCGGGCTTTTCTCAAGGATTGATCCTGGGCGGGCTGATCCAGGGGATCATGGTGCGCAACGGGCAGTTCGGCGGCGGCCCGTTCGACTGGGCGACGCCGTTCGCGCTCTTGACCGGCATTGGCGTCGTCGCCGGCTATGGGTTGCTCGGGGCAACGTGGCTCGTGTTGCGCACCGACGGCACGGTGGCACGGCGCGCGCGCGATCAGGCAAAGACGCTTCTGCTCGCCGTGCTCGCGGCCATGGCCCTCGTGAGCCTGTGGACGCCGCTCGAGTTCGAGCGCATCGCCGCGCGCTGGTTTGCGACGCCGAATATTTATTTCCTGTGGCCGGTGCCGGTGGTCACCGGGCTGCTCGCGCTCGGCTTATGGAAATGGCTCGACGAGGGACGCGACCTGGCGCCGTTCCTCGCCACGATCGGGCTGTTCATGCTCGGCTATCTCGGGCTCGTGATCTCGAACTATCCGTATATTGTGCCGCCTACGCTCGACATCTGGCAGACTGCGGCCGCGCCTTCGAGCCAGATCTTCATGCTGATCGGCACCGTGGCGCTCCTGCCGATCATTCTCGGCTACATCGTCTTCGTCTATTGGCTGTTCTGGGGAAAACTGCGCGAGGGCGAGGGGTATCACTGAGACGCCGATTGCTTCGGCGGAATGATCGCCCAGCCGAAGCGGACAAAGTCGAGCCGGCCCGGGCGCTCCCAGCGCAAAGTGAGCGGCGCTTCGGCGACGAGCGGCGGCAGATTAGCGGCGAGTGCCGCGGGCGGCGCGGCGTCGGCGCCCACGATGCGCCACACGACGACGGCGCCAGCGGCTTCGATCTTCTCCTGGTCGGCCCAGGGCGCGCGGGCCGGATCGGCATCGATGAAGACGTGGGGCCGGTCGCGGCTCAGGAGCGCGATCGAGCTCGCGGTGGTGATATCACCCACGACGTATTCGAGCTGCCGGCTCGTGCGGGTGCGGTAGACGTCGGTGACGAACCTGCTCGCGTCGCGGGCGGGCCAGTTGGTCGCACGGCCCGTGTCGCCGAACCAGGGCGAGGCGAACGAGGTTGCAAGCTCCATCGCCGGCGGCAAGAGCAGAAGCGTGAGCCCGGCGACGGCGACCGTGCGCTGGCGATGCACGCGCAAGGCGTTGGCACCAAGCACGACCGCGAGCAATCCCGAATAGAGCAGTAGCGGCGTCGCTGCCGAGATGGGAAGTCGCGCATCCATGAAGTAGGCCGTGGCGAGCGCGAACAGCGGCGGCAGAAGCGCGAGCGCAATCGCACTCCCCTTGCCCAAACGCTCGAGCGGCGGCCGCATGAAGACCGGGGCGATGTCGCGGTCGGGCGCCTTCAAGCGCGACGCGAGCACGATCAGCAGCACGAGGCCGATGTGACCGAAGGCGACAGCGACGGCGATGGCGACAGCGCCGGCCGAGGACGGGTCGTCCAGCCGCAGATCGGCGCTTGGCACCGCTCCGGCAAAGCCGTGGTTCTGGAGCCAGATCAGGCGCGGGGTCAGCAGCAGCGTGAACATGAACAGGGCGAGCACGACGGTGATCGCGCCTTCTTGCGTGCGAACGAGCGAGCGGACGGCCGGGTTCGCGGCCAAGAGCAGCACGAGCGTCGCGAGCACGAACAGGCCCTGCGCGCCGACATAGGCAAGCGCGCCGAGCGTCAGCCCAAGCGCGATCCAGGCAACGCGGCTTTTTTCCGCGACCGCGTGCCACCAAGCGAGCACCGCGAGCGCCACAAGCGGCATCTGCACGAGATCGGAATCGAACGCGCCGATCGGGAACGCCACCGGATGCACGCCGACCATGAGGAACACTGCGAGCGCACCGTGACGGTCGCCGGCAATGCGGCGCGCGAACGCGAAGACGAGCCATCCGGCGAGCGCCACCGAGAGCGGTCCGAGCGCGTAGGCGGCGGCGAGGCCCCCCGTCCGGTATGCGATTTCGAGAATCCAAGGCGCGAGCGGCGGCGCGTCGACGTAGCCGAGCTGCCATTCGCGGCCGAGCGCAAGGCCGATTGCGAGCTGCGGATCAGGCGTCGGATTGGCGATCCAGCTCGTGAACGTCCAGA
Source organism: Xanthobacteraceae bacterium (assembly GCA_040901465.1). GTDB lineage: Bacteria > Pseudomonadota > Alphaproteobacteria > Rhizobiales > Xanthobacteraceae > JAUSIF01. Next base: position 374,163 of record JBBDYN010000028.1, on the reverse strand, counting down.
TCGCGGCGTGGGCGAGCAGCAAGGCCGCCACGAAGAACGCCGGGCGGGCGCGCAGGCCCTCGACATAGATCGAGGCCTCGAGCGGGCTCGTGAACGCCGGCGCGCGCATCATTCTTCGACGATAGCAATTCCGCGTGCGGCGATCACCGGCTCGAAGGTCGCGCGGTGATGCAGGGTCGGTCCGTGCCGCTGCAGGGCCTCGGCATGAAGGCCAGTGCCGTAGCCTTTGTGCTTCTCGAAGCCATAGCCGGGAAACGCCATGCCAAGCCGGCTCATCAGCCGATCGCGCGTGACCTTGGCGACGACCGAGGCGGCGGCGACGGAGGCGATCAGGCGGTCGCCGTCGATCACCGGCTCCACCGCGAATGCGTCGGCGAGCGGCGGCCGGTACGGGCCGTCGACGAACACGAGCTTCGGCGTGCGCGGCAAGGCGCAGACCGCGCGCGCCAGCGCCCAGAGACTCGCGCGCAGAATATTGTCGCGGTCGATGCGCGCGGGCGGCGCGAGCGCGACCGCCACTTCGGCGCAGGCGCAGATTTCGAGAAACAATTCTTCGCGGCGCTCGGGATCGAGCAACTTGGAATCGGCGAGGCCCCTCGGCACGCAGGCGGGGTCGAGAATGACCGCGGCGGCGACCACCGGCCCGGCCCAGGGTCCGCGCCCGGCCTCATCGCAGCCCGCGACGGGAACGAAGCCGCGGGCATGGGCGTTCTTTTCACGGCGAAACGTCGGGAGCATGCGCGAGGATTTTCTTCGAATGCGACTCACGGGCAGCCCCCATCCCGATTGTCGCGATGGTGCAGTCTGGCTGCGCTTGCCGCAATCCTCGGGCGGGGCTTAACTCACAGCTCGGTCACAATCGTGCTGCAAATGCGGCAGTGGTATAGTGCCGCCGGAGAAGCCCCATGAAGTGGGAAGATTATCGCCGCAGCGACAATGTCGAGGACCGGCGCGGGCAAGGCGGGCCGGGCGGCGGCATGGGATTTCCCATCCCGATGGGCCGCGGCGGCGGCGGACTCGGAATCGGCGGACTGATCATCCTCGGCCTGCTCGCGTGGTTCTTCGGCATCGATCCGCGCATCGTGGTCGGCATCGACGAGGTGCTGAACAATCCGCAGATCCAGCAGCGCGGGCCGGTGCAGCCGTCCGGCAAGCAAGGCGCACCCTCGGACGAACTCGGCAAGTTTGTCGCCGCGACGCTCGCCCAGACCGAGGACGTATGGCGCCAGGTGTTCTCCGAAGCGGGGCGCCGCTACGAGGAGCCGAGGCTCGTTCTGTTCTCCGGCGTCACGCGTTCCGCGTGCGGAACCGCGCAGTCGGCGATGGGGCCGTTCTATTGTCCGCTCGACAAGCGCGTTTATCTCGACACGAGCTTCTTCCGCGACCTGCGCGACCGTTTCCGCGCGCCGGGCGACTTCGCCGCGGCGTACGTGATTTCGCACGAGGTCGGCCATCACGTGCAGAACCTGCTCGGTATTCTGCCGCGCGTGCAGCAGCAGCGGCAGGCATTGTCGCCGGCGCAGTCGAACGCGCTATCGGTGCGGACGGAATTGCAGGCGGATTGTTTCGCGGGCGTCTGGGCACACCATGCCGACAACAAACTCAAGACGCTGGAGCCGGGCGACATCGAAAAGGCGCTTGCCGCCGCGGCTGCCATCGGCGACGACCGGATGCAGCGGCAGACGCAGGGCACCGTCGTGCCGGAGAGCTTCACCCACGGCAGCTCGCAGCAGCGCATGACCTGGTTCATGAACGGGGTGAAGTCGGGCTCGATGCAGCGCTGCAATACGTTCGCCGAGGGGGCGCTGTAGTCGCTCCCAATTCTCGGCGAAGCAATTTATAAGGGTGCGATGCTCGGCATCGATCCCGCCCGCCCCTTTGTCCCGCTTGCGATCGCGGTGCTCACGGTTTCCGACACGCGCGACCTGGCCGAAGACAAATCCGGCGGCTTGCTCGTCGAACGCATCGAGAAGGCGGGGCACAAGATCGCCGCGCGCGCGATCGTCAAAGACGACGTGAAGAAAATCCGCGCGCAGGTGAAAAAGTGGATCAAGGACAGGAAGATCGACGTTGTGATCACCACGGGCGGCACCGGCTTCACTGGACGCGACGTGACGCCGGAGGCGATCGAACCATTGTTCGAGAAGCGCATGGAAGGCTTTTCGGCGATGTTCCTGCTCGTGAGCGCGCCGAAGATCGGGCCGTCGGCAATCCAAACGCGGGCCACGGCGGGCGTCGCGAATGCCACCTACATATTCTGCGTGCCGGGCTCACCCGGCGCATGCCGCGACGCCTGGGACGAAATCCTGGTGCACCAGCTCGATTACCGCTACCGGCCGTGCAATTTCGTCGAAATCATGCCGCGGCTCGACGAGCACATGAAGCGAGGCAAGGCGCGGCCACCGGCCTGAGCGGAACCTTTGCCCGCGCATTACGTTTCCGGGGCATGACCGCCACGAACGAGAGCATACGCCGCCGCGGCAACGGACCGGGCCGGGCAAACGCGTCGCAATTGCGCGACCGCATCGACCGCGGTCTGACCGGCGACAAGGTCGCCTGGCCGGACCCGGCGGCCGCGCCGCTCGGCACCGACGAAGAAGCGGCGGGCCACACGATTTCGGCCGAAGCAGCCGCAATGGCTCACAGGAACGAAAGTCGCAAAGTGAAATCCGCACCGATGACGCGGCTCGGGCCCGCAATCTGGCTCTACGCGTTGTTCATCGTCGTGCTCGCCATCGTGCTAGGCTGGGGTGCATCGCAGAGCGGTTCGATCTGATCGCGTCGGTCCCGCCGGAGCGTCCGTTAAACAAGGACTTGCGTTGAACAAGGACTTGCGCCGCCCGCAGGTCGTCATCGTGGGAGCCGGCTTCGGCGGGCTAGAAGCCGTCAATGCGCTCGCCAAGTCTCCGGTCGATGTGACCGTCATCGACCGGCACAATCATCACTGCTTTCAGCCACTGCTCTACCAGGTCGCGACCGCGGCACTCGCCGCGCCCGACATCGCGTGGCCGATCCGCTCAATCCTGCGTGGGCAGCAGAACGCGCGCGTGATCATGGCCGACGTGACCGGCATCGACATCGACGAGCGCCGCGTCCATGCGGGACCCTTGGAGATTCCGTACGACTATCTCGTGCTCGCGAGCGGGGCCACGCACTCCTATTTCGGACACGACGAGTGGGCGCCGTTCGCTCCCGGCTTGAAGAGCGTGGACGACGCGCTCGAGGTGAGGCGCCGGATTCTGCTCGCGTTCGAGCGCGCCGAGCTCACCGAGGACGAAGTGGAGCGGCGGCGCCTGCTCACGTTCGCGATCGTCGGCGGCGGCCCCACCGGAGTGGAAATGGCGGGCGCAATTGCGGAAGTGGCGCAAGACACGCTGAAATCGGATTTCCGCCGCATCGATCCGCGCACGGCACACATTGTGCTCATCGAGGCGGGACCGCGCATTCTGCCGGCCTTCCCCGAGCGGCTTTCGCGTTACGCGGAGCGCTCGCTCACGCGCATGGGCGTCGAGGTGCGCACGTCGGCAACGGTGACGGAGTGCCGCAAGGACGGTGTTTCGCTCAAGGACGGCCGCATCGATGCCGATACGATCATCTGGGCCGCGGGAGTGACCGCATCACCGGCGGCACGCTGGATCGGCGCGGAAACCGACCAGGCCGGCCGCATAAAAGTGATGCCGGACCTGAGCGTGCCGGGGCATCGGGAAATTTTCGCGATCGGCGACACCGCCGTGCTCGCAGATCCGAAGGCCCGCCCGCTTCCGGGAATTGCACCGGCAGCGAAGCAGATGGGCCGCTATGCCGGCCGGCTCATCGCGGCGCGCATCGCCGACGCGGAACCTGTCGCCCCGTTTGCCTATCGGCACTATCTCGACCTCGCCACCGTGGGTCGCAAGTCCGCAGTGGTGAGACGCGGCCGGTTGCAGCTGACCGGATTCATCGGCTGGCTGTTCTGGGGCGTGGCGCACATTTATTTTCTGATCGGCGTCAGGAACCGCTTCGTCGTCGCGATCAATTGGCTGTGGAATTATCTCACGTTCCAGCGCGGGGCGCGGGTGATCACCGAACGCATTTCGTGAAGCGGGAGAGCCGGCAGGGGATCGCGAACCGCCTGAGTCACAGATCCATTTCCCAGGTTTCGCCAACCAGCGCGACACCGAAATCGCGGTGCCTCTTTCGTTTGACGAGACGGAAGCCGGCCTTCTGATAGATGCGGCGGGCGGAATGCAGGTTGCTCTGCGTCCAGAGCATCATCTTACGGTAGCCGACGGCGCGCGCGAATTCGATACATTCGCCGACCAGCTTGCGGCCGAGCCCCAAGCCGCGCGCTTCGGGCTCGACCAGCAGGAGACGGAGCCGCGCGACCGATTTCGACTCCGCCACAACGCAAACCGATCCGACCCGTTCGCCGTCCTGTTCCGCGATCCAGATGCGTTCGCGCGCAGGGTCGAAATTCTCGAGGATGTCGGCGGCGATGCGGACCATCAAGGTCTCGAAGCGTTCGCCCCAGCCGTACTCCTGCGCGTAGTTTTCGATCTGGCGCGCGACGACCCAGCTCATGTCGCCGTACCAGTGCGTGCGGAGCGTGAGAGCCCCCTCCTCGGCGTGCGCGCCGGCGAGGATCGACTCGATCGACCGCATGTTGCCGAGCAGCCGGACCCGATCCGCCGACGATAAAGGCTTCAAGATTGCGCCCACGACCCCGCGCGATTTCAATTCGAGCGGGGCGAGTGCCTTGCGACCCTTCGCAGTGACCTGAAGTAGAGATTGGCGTGCGTCCGTCCTGGAGATGGTCCGCTTGATCAGCCGCTTGCGCTCGAAGCGCTTGAGGATTCGGCTCAGGTAGCCGGCGTCGAGACCGAGCTCACGCCCGACGTCCGTGGCGGTTGGCCGCTTTCGATGGGCTAGTTCATAAAGCACACGCGCCTCGGCGAGCGAGAACGGGCCCTGCAACAGCCGCTCCTCGAGCACGCCGATCTTGCGCGTGTAGAAGCGGTTGAAATGCCGAACCGTGTCAATGCGTGCCGCGAATTCGCTGCGGGATGAAGCGGCCATGTTGCCGTCCGATCCCGGGCAGCATCGGTTAATTACTTGACGGAGTCAACTATCTGGTGCGATGGTAATCCGCGTGCGTAGGCCGATGACGCGGTCGCGGCCGATCCGCGCGAGCAGGCGCGCATGAGAATTCGCGCCGGGCGCATGGCCACCGAGCGACCGATAGAAATTCCTTGAAATCAGCAATCCTTGATCCGGCCGCGGCCGGCCGAGGAGTGCCAAGCGCAACGCGGCGGCGGCCTCCGATATGCGCGGCGCCAATCCGAAGCCGTCGACCGCCAGGCGAAATGTCGCGGCGCGTTCGTTTGCGCTGCCCGCGCGGCCGGCGGCGGCCATGAACGCCCCCACCCCGCGGGCCCAACCCTCGTCGAGGATCCCGTCCGCGCGCAGGAACAGCAGCCAATCGCCGCGCGCCGAGGCTGCGGCTGATTGGAGCCGCATCCCCTCATCTTCAGGCCCGGAAATGAATTCGCAGCCCGCTGCATCGGCGATCTTGGCGGTCCCGTCGCGCGAGCCGCCATCGGCAAGCACAACGTCCCGTACCAGTCCCTCGGCCGAGCCCGGCACGAGGGCGGCCAGCGTCGGCACCAGCACGCGTTCCGAATTTAGGGTGGGGATAACGACCGAGATCATGGGAACCCACTAGGTATTGTAATCGTTCTGTCGTGCGAACCCTCGATTTTGTGGCTTGTTGACATGGAGTCGTTTGTTCTTGTTATGTTCCAATGGGCGGGCTAGGATGCTGCCGTGGACCAGAGAATGGACGATCCAACCCAGAACGACTTCGCTGCGGAGGCGGCGAACGACGGCATGCTCGACACAGGCGTCGGCTCGGAGCGCCGGCGCGGACGCGGCGCCGTATCGAACGCGAGCGGCCGCTTCGAGCCGAACGCGCGTGTCGTATTCGACGATGGCTGGCAGAGCCTCGAGGAGCTGCCGCCGTTCAAGACCTTCGTGCAGGAAGAGCGCGCGCGCAAAGTCATCACCCGGAACGATTCCCCCGATCTCGGCTTCGACCGGTCGATCAATCCTTACCGCGGATGCGAGCACGGCTGCATCTATTGTTATGCGCGGCCGACCCACGCCTTCCAGGGACTTTCGCCCGGTCTCGATTTCGAGACCAAGCTGTTCGTGAAGCCGGACGCGCCGGAATTGCTCGCGCGCGAACTCGCCGCCCCCGGCTACCAGCCGAAAATGATCGCGCTCGGGACCAATACCGATCCCTATCAGCCGATCGAACGCAAATGGCGCGTGACGCGGCGCATCCTTGAGGTGCTGCGCGACGCCAATCATCCGGTCGGGATCGTCACGAAATCCGCTCTCGTCACGCGCGATCTCGACATCCTTTCCGAGATGGCGGCGAAAGGGCTCGCCAAGGTTGCGCTCTCGGTCACGACGCTCGACCATCGGCTGGCGCGCGCCATGGAGCCGCGCGCTGCGACGCCGGCGAAGCGGCTCGAGACGATCCGCCTGCTCGCCAACGCCGGCGTGCCAACCGCGGTGATGGTGGCGCCGATCATCCCGGCGATCAACGACAGCGAGATCGAGCGCATCCTTGACGCCGCGGCGAACGCCGGCGCGACGGAGGCGGGCTACGTGATGCTGCGGCTGCCGCTGGAGATCAAGGATCTCTTCCGCGAGTGGCTGGGCGAGCATTTCCCGGACAAATCCAAGCACGTAATCTCGCTCGTGCGCGATCTGCACGGCGGCAAGGATTACGACGCGACCTTCGGCAAGCGGCAGACCGGCACCGGCCCGTATGCCTGGTCGGTGGGGCGGCGCTTCGAGCTTGCCTGCCGCAGGCTCGGCCTGAACCGGCGGCGGCGGCGGCTCACGACCGCGCTCTTCCGGCCGCCCGCGCGCAAGGGCAACCAGCTCGACCTGTTCGCGGCGTGATGCATTCTTTTCCCTCCCCTTCAGGGAGGGTGGCGAGCCGCGAAGCTGCGAGCCGGGTGGGGTGGCGGCGATTTAGTTCCCCCACCCGGCCGCCTTCGTTATCTGCGCCGGCGAGCCGCAAAGGCGAGCGGCCAGCGCAGGGCCTTAAATGTTGAGTGACCAATCGATCGCTTGTGCATTTCAAAGGAGTTTAAATGTCCGTGCCTGCTCTCCGGCTGCATCTCGTCACGCTCGGCGTCGCGGACGTAGACCGCGCCGCCCGTTTCTACGCGGCGCTCGGCCTGAAGCAACACATGAAGAACGCCAAGGAAGTCGCGTTTTTCAATGCGGGCGGAGTCGTGCTTTCGCTCTACGGGCGGGAGGCGCTCAAAAAGGATGCCGGACTTGAGAATGCGAAAGCGGGATTCAGCGGAGTCACGCTCGCCTTCAACGTGAATAGTGAAAAGGCCGTGGACGAAACGCTTGTGGCCGCGGAGAAGGCCGGGGTGAAGATTCTGAAGCGCGGCCATCGCGTCTTTTGGGGCGGCTATATCGGATATTTCAGCGACCCCGACGAGCATGTCTGGGAAGTCGCGCACAATCCGCAATTCCCGTTCGACGAGCGCGGGCAGATCGTGTTGCCGGACTAGCAACATCGTCATCGCCGACGCCGCACAATTGCGAGTCGCCGCGCCGGACCCTCGTTCCGCTCGGCGGCGCGGCAGCCCAATTTCGTAACGACTGATTAAGGTTAGCCTTTACTTGGCCTTTACCCGTCGCGGGCCAAGGTGCGCCGCGTCAGTTCCTGTTGTGTAGCGCGTAGACGGTTTTGCGTCATGGCAGTTGTGCGTAGCGGGGCGCCCCGTCGGGCGCCCCGTTCACCCCCGGACCCCGCGCCGGCTCCGCCGCCGCTCGATCGTATCCTTATCGGCGACTGCGTCGCCACGCTGGAAAAGCTCCCGGCCCATTCGATCGATCTCGTCTTCGCCGACCCTCCCTACAATCTGCAGCTCCAGAATGAGCTGAAGCGCCCCGACGATTCCAAGGTCGACGCGGTCGACGACGACTGGGACCGCTTCGCAAGCTTCGCGGCGTATGACGATTTCACCCGCGCGTGGCTCTCGGCCTGCCGCCGGGTCATGAAGCCCACGGCCACGCTCTGGGTCATCGGCTCGTACCACAACATCTTCCGCGTCGGCTCGCTGCTGCAGGATCTCGGCTTCTGGATTCTCAATGACGTCGTGTGGCGCAAGACCAATCCGATGCCGAACTTCCGCGGCCGGCGTTTCACCAACGCGCACGAAACGCTGATCTGGGCCGCGCGCGACCAGGACACGCGCTACGTCTTTAACTACGAGGCGCTGAAGGCGGGCAACGAAGATGTGCAGATGCGCTCCGACTGGACGATCCCGCTTTGCACGGGCGAAGAGCGGCTCAAGGACGGCTCCGGACGCAAGCTGCATCCGACGCAGAAGCCTGAGGCGCTCGTTGCGCGTGCGATCCTGTCCGCGTCGAAGCCGGGCGACGTGGTGCTCGATCCTTTTTTCGGCACGGGCACGACGGGGGCGGCCGCGCGGCGACTCGGCCGCCATTACATCGGAGTCGAACGCGATCCGACTTACGCGGCGCGCGCCGAGGCGCGGATCGCCTCGATCGAGCCGCTGCCGTCGCCCTCGATCGCGCCGTTCATCACCGCGCGCGAGGCGCCGCGCGTTGCGTTCAACATCTTGATCGAGCGCGGCCTCGTGAAGGCGGGGGCGCAGCTCACCGACGCCAAGGGCCGCGTGCAGGCGCTCGTGCGCCCCGACGGCACGCTCGCGCTCAAGAACGGCAAGGACGCGAGCGTCGGCTCGATCCACCGGATCGGCGCGCTCGCGCAGGGCATCGAGGCCTGCAACGGCTGGACCTACTGGCACGTCGAGGACGCAGGCGGCCGCCGGCCGATCGATTCTCTGCGCGCGCAAATTCGCGCCGAGATGGCGCACCTGTAAATTTCCGATGGTACGGCAGGCAGCGATCCTCGGCACTTACGCCGCGCTGCTGTGCGTTAGCGGGACGCCGGCAAACGCGCAATTCGTGCCGAGCTGGGAGGGCTTCTATGTGGGCCTGACCGCCGGCTACGTGCGCAGCAAAGCCAACTTCGACGCTTCGGATCTCGCCATCGTCGGCATCACGGCACCGGCTTCGATCAGTGGGCTCGCCGCAAACGGCGCGAGCTTCGGCCTGGGCGGCGGATTCAACCGGCAGGTGGGTTCGTGTTCGGCTTCGAAAGCGACTGGTCGCGTCTTTCGTCGCGCACCGATATTCCGTTTGCCGGGACCATCGCGCCATTCGGCGCCGTCAGCGGCACGCTCGGCGCCGATCTCAACTGGATCACGTCGGCGCGGGCGCGGGCAGGATTTTCCATCGGGCAGACGTGCCGCTTTCCAGCAGCATCGACGTCTATAATCTGCGCGGCGGGATCAACTGCAAATTTTGAGCGTGCCGGCGGCGTTCAGCGCGCCGGCGCCGCGGGACCTCCGCGCGCCTCCATGGCGCCGCGACCCAACGCATATTCCAGCATGCCAAGTGCGATCTCGCGTTCGCCCATGATGGTGTAGCTCGCGCCGTGCGCGGTGAGGTGATCGACCTCGGCGTCGGAATGGGCGCGCGCGATGATAGGAAGGGTCGCGCTTATCTCGCGCGCCTGATTGACAATCTGACCGGCCTCGAACGCATCGGGAATCGCGACGAACAGCCAGCGTGCACCGTCGAGATTGCTCGCTTCCAGCACGCGCGACATCGCACCGTTCTCGGTGATCACCTCGATGCCACGGGAGCGCAACTCAGCCGCGATCTTCGGCTGCTCCTCGATCACCAGAAGCGGCTCCTTGCGCCGTTCGAGTTCCTCGCCGATCACGCGGCCGACGCGGCCGTAGCCGACGATGACGGCGTGATCCTTCAGCGCGGTCGGGCGCAGTTCCTCGACCGGATTTGCCGCCGCTGCCGGTTCAGCCGACGGCGCTTCCCGCGCGAATCTGCGGCCCCATCGTTCGAGCGCTCCGAACAAAATCGGATTGGCGAAGATCGAAATGATCGCGCCGGCAAGGACAAGATCGCGCGCTTCCGTCGGCAGAAGGCCGAGGGCGACGCCGAGACCCGAAAGGATGAAAGAGAACTCGCCGATTTGCGCGAGGCTTGCCGCGAGCGTAAGGCTGGTGAATTTCGATCGCCCGAAGGACTGCGCGATGACAAAGGCAGCGCCCGGATTGCAAATGAGGATGATGAACAGCGTTCCGGTGAGTGCAAAAGGATCGCGGATGAAGATGCTCGGATCGAACAGCATACCGACCGAGACGAAGAACAGCACCGCGAAGGCGTCGCGCAACGGCAGCGATTCCTCCGCCGCGCGTTGGCTCAGCGGCGACTCGTGCATGATCATGCCGGCGAAGAACGCGCCGAGCGCGATGGAGATGCCAAACCACTCGGACGCGCCATAGGCGACGCCGAGCGCGATCGACAGCACCGCCAACCGGAACAACTCGCGCGAGCCGGTATGCGCGACGTAATGCAGAATCCATGGGATCACGCGCCGACCGATCACCAGCATCAGGGCCAGAAACGCCGTGACCTTGGCGATCGTGGTGCCGAGGGCGGCGATCACGTCGCGCGCGGAGGACGTACTACTGGCGGCCTCAGCGCCGGCTCCCGGATTAAGATTCAAGGCGTCGGCGAGCGCGGGGAGCAATACCAACGCCAGGACCATCACGAGGTCCTGCACCACGAGCCAACCGAGCGCGATATGGCCGCGCTCGGTTTCCACGAGCCGGTGCTCCTGTAATGCGCGCACGAGCACGACCGTGCTCGCGACGGAAAGCGTGAGCCCATAGACGAGCCCGGCGCTCAAAGACCAGCCGAACAGCAGAGCCAGCGCCATGCCGAGGATCGTCGCGGCCGACATCTGCAAGAGCGCGCCGGGAATCGCGATCGCCCTGACGAGCAGGATATCCTTGAACGAAAAATGCAGGCCGACGCCAAACATCAGCAGGATCACGCCGATCTCTGCGAGCTGCGAGGCGATCCACTGGTCGGCGACAAATCCCGGCGTGAACGGTCCGACGAGGATCCCGGCAACCAGGTAGCCGACCGTGGTCGGAAGCCGCAGGCGGTTCGCGATCGCGCCAAACACGAATGCGAGCACGAGGCCCGCGGTGATGGTTGCTACGATCGGGGTGTATTGAGACATTGATCCTTCTTCAGTGCGTTGGCGGCGATCAGCAGGCGGCAATGACCATGATCTCGACCGTGTATTGAGGTGCAGCGAGCTTGGCTTCGATGGTGGCGCGCGCAGGCGTGTTGCCCGGGCTCACCCAGGTTTCCCAGACCTTGTTCATCTCATCGAACTTCGAGATGTCGGTGAGATAGATCTGCGCCTGCAGGAGCCTGCTCTTGTCGCTGCCTGCGGCGGCGAGCAGCCCGTCGATGATCTGCAGGATTTCGCGCGTCTGCTCGGTGACGCTCTTGCCGGCCGTTTGCTTGGCCACCTGCCCGGCGAGATAGACGGTGTCGCCATGGACCACCGCCTGGCTCATGCGCGGCCCGGTTTCGTGACGCTCGATCTTCACGGCTGCCCCTTTTCGAGTCTCTTGTCGCGAGCTTAACCGATGGATTGCCGCAGCGGGACTCTCAAATTCGTCGTTCCGCATGCGCGATCACCTTGCGCATGAGCGTCGGAAGCGCCTCGTCGTCGAGCTTGGCGGAGGACACGAAGCGCATTCCCTTGGGCGCGCGCGTGCGCGCAGGCACGTCCGCCGCGAGCACCGAAAGCTCAAGCGGGAAATGCGTGAAGACGTGGCGCACAACGCCGGGCAACAAGCGCCAGACGGCGCGCCTGGTTCCGAGGGCGACGAGCTTCGCGGCGCCACGCCGCGCGTACGCCGGGTCGAAATCCGGCGACCAATCCGTGGTCGGCACCTCGATCATGCCGCCCAGCAATCCTTTCCGCGGCCGCGGCCGCACGAGCACGGCACCATCGGCGCGCCAAACGACATAGGCCGCGCCGCGGCGCAACGTCCCTTCGCGTTTGCGCGCGCGACGGGGAAATTTCTCCGGGTCATCGTGGAGAAAAGCCGAGCAAGCATCGAGCCACGGACAATGTCCGCAGGCGGGGCGCCTCGGCGTGCAGATCGTCGCGCCGAGATCCATCATGGCCTGGGCGAGATCGCCTGCGCGTTCGCCGGGCACGAGACTTTCCGCAAGCCGGCGCAGCTCCGCTTTCGCCCCCGGAAGCGGCGTCGCAATTGCGAATAGCCGCGCGACCACGCGCTCAATATTGCCGTCAACCGGTGCCGTCTTGCGGCCGAAGGCGATCGCGGCGATCGCCGCCGCGGTATAGGCGCCGATGCCGGGGAGCGCGCGGAGCTCTCCCTCGGTCGAGGGGAAGCGGCCCCCGTGCCGTGCGGCGATCTCGCGCGCGCAGGCATGCAGATTGCGGGCGCGCGCATAATAACCAAGCCCGGCCCAAAGCTTCAGCACCTGATCAAGTTTGGCCGTCGCGAGATCGCCGATCGTGGGAAAGCGCGAAAGAAACCGCTCGTAGTAGCGAGCGACGGTCTCGACGCGCGTCTGCTGCAACATGATTTCCGAGAGCCAGACCCGATACGGATCGGGCGTCTCGCCCGGCAGCGCGCGCCAGGGCAGATCGCGGCGGTGGCGGTCGTACCAGGCGAGGAGCACAGCCGGATCGGGGCTGGGGGTTGCCCGCTTCCGGCCGGCCTGGCGCTTCGCACCGCGCGCCTGGGCTGCTAGCATCATGGCATCGGATTGACAGAGCGCCGCCCCGTGAACAAGCCCGCAAGATCCAGAGCCAGGCCGCTCGCCGACCTTGTCAGCAGCGCCCTGCAATCGGCGTTCGCGCGGCAGGGGTTCGCGGCGGTCGACATCGTCGTCCATTGGGAAGACATCGTCGGTCCTGAGCTTGCTGGCCGCACGGAGCCGGTGCGGCTCGTCTGGCCCAGGCGCGACGACCCCCTATCCACCGGCACGCTCACGGTGCGGGTCGAGGGAGCCTACGCGATCGAGCTGCAGCATCTGACGCCGGTCGTGATCGAGCGAGTGAACCGCTATTTCGGCTGGCGTTGCGTGGGACGGATCGCGATCCGGCAGGGGCCGGTTGCGCGTCGGGCCAAGGCACCCGATCTGCCGCTCGAGCCGGCGGCCGAGACGATGGCCGAGGTCGAGCGCGGCCTTGGCAATTTCGAGGACAAGGGTCTCAAATCCGCGCTCGCCCGGCTCGGCGCGCTGGTGCGGTCGGGCGTCACGCGGGCGTGATGCGCCGCTTGCGGCCGGTACCGCAGACTTGCCACAATCGGCCTCGCTTTTAGGTTGGCGCCGCCGTTCCTGTGCGGCCATCGGTTTTGGAGGAATTCGCGTGATCCTTTCGCGTCGTCTTTTCGTCGCCGGCCTCGGCACGCTCGTGCTTGCGGGCTCGACCCCCTTCGCGTTCCTCGGGACCGCCCACGCGCAGGACGTGAGCCCGGACGTGCTCTATAAGCCGGGACCGATGGGCGACAAGATTTTGGGCGCGGAGAATGCACCGGTCACGATCGTGGAATACGCATCGGTGACTTGCCCGCATTGCGCGACGTTCCACCGCGAGACCTACCCGACGCTGAAGTCGAAATATATCGACACTGGCAAGGCGCGGCTGATCTTCCGCGAGTTCCCGACGCAGCCGGCGCCGGTGGCGATCGCCGGCTTCATGCTGGCGCGCTGCGCGGGCGACAAATATTTCCCGATGCTCGAGGCGATTTTCGACCAGCAGAACAGCTGGGCGAAGGACCCCTATAACGGGTTCCTGCGCATCGCGCGGCAGGCGGGCTTCACGCAGGAAAGCTTCGAGACCTGCCTCAAGGACACCAAGCTCGCCGAAGGCGTGCAGGACGTGGCCATTCGCGGCGCGCAGGAATTCAAGGTGGAGTCGACGCCCACCTTCTTCATCAACGGAAAGAAGCACGTGGGCGCGCTTTCGGCGGCCGATCTCGACAAAATCCTCGAGCCGCTCCTGAAAGCCAGCTGACGACGCGAGATGAAAGGGCAGTCGCCGACCTCGTCGGACCGCTCCTTATCGCCGCCGCATCGCCCGATTCATCCCGATCGTTGCGCGCCTACTTCGTTGGAATGACCGGAAGCAGGATGTGCGCCTGCCGATCCGGCCCCGCATGCAAGGTCACGTCGCCGCTGAAAATGTGCGCCGGCCGGTCGCCGGGATCGTCGTGCGTGAACAATGCCACTCCCTGCCAAGGCTTATACGGCGGGAACGGCACCGGATCGCCGGCATACTCATAATCCTTGCCGCGTACGGTCAGCGCCATCCGATAACCCTTCGGCAGCGTGATGCAGAGCGGCCAGATTTCGACATCCACCTCGTAGATTTCTCCGGGCTTCATCGGCTGCGACTCATCGTGCGCGTGATACGGCCGATAAGGTAACGACAGCTTCGGATCGAGCTTGCGGCGCGAAACGCGCAGCCACCCGTTCCCGAGCGGCGTATGCGGATCGTTCGATCCCTGGAACAGCACTTCCTTCATGTCCGGCGAAAATGCGCGGAAGACAAGAAACAGGTCCGCGTCCTCGGTGGCCGAAGAAACCCAGAGCTTGGCCGCGGCCGGCCCGGTAATTTCCATCGTCGGCTCCAGTGGCGGCGTCAGAAACGTCACGCCGTCGCTAAAGCCTTTGTACGATGTCTTTCCCGCCTTCGTCTGCGGCGCCAGTGACATCGTGAAGTCCGGATGCAGGTGGTACTTCGTCCACTTTGTGCGCGCGAGCGGCCATTCTTTTTCGTGCCGCTCGACGAAGCGGCCGCCCGGATGGCGGACTTGAATTCTAATCTTCGGTTCGTTCAGCCAGCCGGTGTCTTCTCCCCTGAGGAAATGGCCAAAGAATTTCTTCTGCATGTTCACACCGTAGTCGGTGTAGAACGTGGTCCAGTGCTCGAAGCCATGCAGATCGAGCCACTTGTCCTTGGACGCGGCGTTGACGAAGCCCTCCACGTTGCCGCGCAGATGCAGGCTGGTGCCGCCCAGATTGCCGGCAGACAGGACGGGCACCTTGACCTTGGACCAATCGGGCCGACGCTGCGTCCAATAGTCGTCATTCGCGAACTTGGCGCGGCGGACATCCGCCGCGTAGTTCCTGCGGTTCGCGCCCAATTCTTCTTCGCTCAAGGCGATCGGACCGGCGACCCAGTCGCCGGTGAGGCGGCTGCGCGGTCCCTTGGTCCCTTTCCCGTGCTGGACTGAATAGATCTGGATCGGCGCCAACGCATCGGCGAGGCCGTTGCAGAGAATGCCGCCCTGATAAACTTGATCTCGATAGAAGTCGGCGGCACCTTCCCAAATGCAAATCGCGGCCAGATGCTTTGGTTCGAGCGAAGCCACCTGCCACTGGTTCATCGCGTAATAGGAAATCCCGCTGAGCCCGATCTTCCCATTGCACCAATGCTGGCCACCGGCCCACTCGATGCAATTCTTGAGGTCCGAGGTTTCGCGCATCGACCACAGGTCGAGCATGCCGGGCGAGCGTCCCGCGCCCCGCGAATCCACGCGCACGCACGCGTAGCCTTCCGGCACCCATTTCTCCGGATCGACGCACTCCCACACCTGATATTTTTCGCTGGTACCGACCGCCACGTCGGGATGTTCGCTGACGAGCTTACTGTACGCGTGCGGGAACAGGTCGTCGAAGTGTTTCCACTTCGCGTAGGGACCGTGCGTCAGGATCGCCGGATATTTGCCGGCTTCGATCGGGCGATAAATGTCGCATCGCAAGACCGCGCCGTCTTCCATCTGGATCGGAACGTCCCAATCGATGCGCATTCCGTCGCGAATTTCCTGACGATACTGCCCGTCGTTCGGATACAGATTCTCCGACATGATCGCTTCGCTCCCTAAGTAGATTGGGCGGCCGTCTACTCGCCTTGCGTGCATGGATCGCGTGCATGCGCGCCGCCGTGTGCCGATCCTGACAGTGCTTGTTATCATATTTTTTGTGCGGTGGCGCGCCTCGGAGCAAGCGCTGTCATTGAAGCCGCGCGCCAAACCGATAAACTGATTGCACGCAGGCATCGCCCGCAAAGGCGTTGTCACGGGGAGGAGTCCGATCGTGCTCTGGCCGCCACATCGGGCCTTTGCACTTTGAAATGTCCAGCCTCTACCAAAATCTCGCTTCGCTGAACGCATTCGATGTGCTCCGGATCGGATGCGGACTTTGGTTCATTCCGCACCTGATCGGGAAATTCACCGGCCGGCAATTCGCGCTCGACTTCTTCGCGAAGACGGGATTTCGTCCGCCGCAAGCGTGGCTCTACGCGGCCATCGTGACGGAGACCGTGGTGACGATCGGCCTCGTCTTCGACATTTACACTCGGTACGCCGCCCTGCTCGCGGCGGTATTCCTGCTGGTCGCGGCCTACGGCCTCTATCGGTTCATCGACGGCACGTGGCGGACGAAATTGAACGGCGCCGAGTTCCCGCTGTTCTGGGCAATGTGCTGCGTCGTGGTGGCCATACGCGGATGAGGCGCCGGAAGTCCGGGAGCTCGTCCCGCTGCGACCTCCAGGCTCATTGAATCGCGTGCCGGGAACCGATAATCGATTGGCATTCAAGGCGATTTTCGGCCTACGGGCGTTGCCTTCCGGCACTTGCGAGGCGCCGCCCGGCAACGCATCTTGGGGTTCGAGCGAATCACGCGCGCCTTCGCGTGAGCGCGTAAAGGCGTGTCCATGCAATTCACCCGTCTGCGGCTGATCGGTTTCAAATCCTTCGTCGAGCCGTCCGAGTTCCTGATCGAGCCGGGATTGACCGGCATCGTCGGGCCGAACGGGTGCGGCAAATCGAACCTCGTCGAGGCGCTGCGCTGGGTCATGGGCGAGAGCTCGCACAAGGCGATGCGCGCGCCCAACATGGACGAGGTGATTTTCGCCGGCACCAACATCCGGCCCGCGCGCAACATGGCCGAGGTGGTGCTGACGATCGACAATGCCGATCATACGGCGCCGGCCGGCCTCAACGAGGACATGCTGGAAATCTCGCGCCGGATCGAGCGCGAGGCGGGGTCGGCCTATCGCGTCAATGGCCGCGAGGTGCGCGCGCGCGACGTGCAATTGCTGTTCGCCGACGCCTCCTCTGGCTCGCGCTCGCCGGCGCTCGTGCGCCAGGGCCAGATCGGCGAAATCATCAACGCAAAGCCCGAGCAGCGCCGCCGCATCCTCGAGGAAGCCGCCGGCATCGCCGGCCTGCATCAGCGCAAGCACGAGGCCGAAACGCGCCTCAAGGGTGCGGAACAGAATCTCCAGCGCGTCGAGGACGTGATCACCCAGATCGCGAGCCAGATGGACGGGCTGAAGCGCCAGGCGCGCCAGGCCGCACGCTACAAGACGGTGTCGGCGGAAATCCGCAAGCAACAAGCGGTGCTCGCGGCACTTCGCTGGCGCGAGGCGGAAACCGCGGTCGCCGAAGCCGAGCGCGCGCTCGATCTTGCGGTGCGCATGGTGGCCGAGCGCACGCGCGCGCACGGCGAGGCCGGCCGCGCGCGCAGCGAAATGTCGGAGCGGCTCGGACCGCTGCGGGACGCGTCTACCGCCAGCGCCGCGGCGCTACAACGGCTGACGGCGGCGCGCACGGATCTCGAGCGCGAGGAAGCGCGCGCCAAGGCGCGCACCGAGGAACTAGAGCGGCGGCTCGCCCAGCTTTCACAGGACATGGAGCGCGAACGGGCGCTCGCCGCCGACGCGCATGAAGTGCTTTCGCGCCTCGCGACGGAAGAGCAGGCGCTCACCGCCGATACGCAAGCGAGCGAAAGCACTGAAGCGGCCGCGCGGGAGCGGCTCGACGTGGCGGAAGCGGCGCTCGCGCGCAGCGAACAGGCGTTCGCAGAAGCGACGACGGCGCTCGCCGACCTATCCGCGCAGCGCGGGCAAATCGAGCGTACGATCGGCGAGTCGGCCGAGCGTATCGCCCGGTTCGAGCGCGAGATCGAGGAAATCGATCGCGAAGCCAAGAACTTGCAGGATACGGCGGACAGCGATCTCGCGCAGCTCAGCGCGGAAAGCGCCCGCGCGCAGGAAGCGCTTGGTGCTGCCGACGCGCGTGCATTGCGCGCGGAAGCTGCGCGCTCGGCCGCCGCGCAAGCACTCGACGTGGCGCGCCGCCCGTTCGCCCAGGCCGAGCAGCAACTGCACCGGCTCGAAACCGAGGCGCGCACGCTCGCCAAGGTGCTCGACGTCGAAAAGAAGAAGCTCTGGCCTCCGGTGCTCGACACGATCAGCGTCGATCAAGGCTTTGAGACCGCGCTCGGCGCGGCACTCGGCGATGACCTCGATGCGCCGACCGATGCGGCCTCGCCCATGCACTGGGGCGGCGCCGAAGTTGCCGGCGATCCCGCGCTCCCCGGCGGCGCGGAGCCGCTTTCCGCGCACGTGAAGGCGCCGGCCGCACTCGCGCGCCGACTGGCACAGATCGGTATCGTTGCCCGCGCCGACGCCAAGCGGCTTGCAGCGCAGCTTCGTCCGGGCCAGCGGCTCGTCTCGCGCGAAGGGGATCTCTGGCGCTGGGACGGCTTCACCGTCACCGCCGAAGCGCCGACCGCGGCGGGCCGCAGGCTTGCCGCGCGTAACCGGCTCGGCGAGCTCGACCGCGAGATCGAGGCCGCACGCGCGCAAGTCGCCAAGGTTGCCGAGGCTGCGACCAAGGCAGAAGAAGAATTCCACGCAGCTGAGGCGGCCGAAGCCGAAGCGCGCGGCAATTACCGTACGGCGCATACGGCCTTCGACGCTGCGCGCGAGACGCTGTCGGTGGCCGAGCGCAAGGCGGGCGACCGGCTGACGCGACAGTCGGCGCTCGTCGAAGCGCGCGCTCGACTCTCTTCCGGGCGCGACGAAGCGATCGCGGCGCGGACCGAGTCCGACGCGGCGCGCGGAGCGTTGCCGGAAACGCCGACGCTCGAAGGCGGGCTGGAAGAAACGCGCAAGGTTCTTGCGCAGGATCGCGCTTCGCTCGCGGCAGCAAAGGCCGAGGTGGAAGGCGTCGAGCGCGAGCGTTCCGCGCGTGCACACCGGCTCACCTCGATCAGCGCGGAACGCGCGGCCTGGCACGAGCGCGAGGAAGGTGCGGCGACGCGGCTCAAGGCGATCGAACAGCGGCTCGCCGAGACGCGCACGGAGCGCGCCGGCCTCGAGGAGGCGCCCGCGGCCTTCGCAACGCAGCGTCAGGATTTGATGTCGAAAATTGCCGAGGCGGAGGACCTCCGCAAGCAAGCGGGCGACCACCTTGCCAAGGCGGAAGCTTCGCTCGCCGATGCGGAACGCGCCGCACGCACGGCGCAGGATGGGCTATCTGGCGCGCGTGAGGAATCGGCGCGCGCCGAAGCGCGGCTCGAAGGGGCACGCGAGCGCCGCACGGGTCTCGTGCGCGAAATCACCGAGGCGCTCGGCGGTCCGCCCGATCCCGCTCGCGTCAACGAAGTGATCGGTCGAGATCCGAAGTCGGTGGACGTCGCCGCCGTCGAAGCGGAAGTGGAGCGGCTCAACGAAACGCGCGAGCGGCTCGGCGGCGTCAATTTGCGCGCTGAAGAGGAACTGCGGGAGGTCGAGACGCAGCATAATAATCTCGCGACCGAGCGCGACGACCTGATCGAAGCGATCAAGCGGCTGCGCCATGGCATTTCCAATCTCGACCGCGAGGCGCGTGCGCGTCTCATCGCCTCTTTCGAGGTGGTGAACGGGCATTTCAAGAAGCTGTTCACCGGCCTGTTCGCGGGCGGCGCGGCGGAGCTGATCCTCACCAATTCCGAGAACTCCGAAGACCCGCTGGAAGCCGGGCTCGACATTATCGCGCGGCCGCCGGGCAAGAAACCGCAGACGCTCTCACTGCTCTCGGGCGGCGAACAGGCGCTGACCGCGCTCTCGCTCATCTTCGCCGTGTTCCTGACCAATCCGGCTCCGGTGTGCGTGCTGGACGAGGTGGACGCGCCGCTCGACGACAACAACGTGGAGCGGTTCTGCGGTCTGCTCGACGAGATGACGCGCCTTACGAACACGCGCTTCATGGTGGTGACGCACAACCCCATCACCATGAGCCGGGTGCATCGCCTCTACGGTGTGACGATGGCCGAGCAAGGCGTGTCGCAGCTTGTCTCGGTCAGCCTCGAGACGGCGCAGCAATTCCGCGAAGCGAGCTGAGCGCTCTTGCCGTCACCCTTAGAGGCTCCCCCGGCTCTCGCTTCGCTCGGCCGGGGTTGCTCCTCAGGATGACGTGGCCAGCGCGATATTCGGACACAGGCTGCCTCCAACTTTATCTCGTCGTTTCAGTGTGTTAGTTGCGAACTCAACCGCGCCGATCCTTGACTCGCCTACCCCCCGTCTCTACTTTGCGCGCGCGGCTTGCCCCGGCGGCAGGCCGTTTCCGTAGTGCGAAGGGTTCACGATGGCGGCTGACCGCCTACCGGACGATCGGAGCCGGCGGGCACGCGATGCTGAAGAGGCCGCGCTGAACGCGCGGCTGCGTCGGCTCGGCGAACGGTTGGGCGCCCTCTCCCCGAAGCCGCGCGACCGCGAGGAAGAAGCGCCGGCGGGTCCGGCGGGAAATCCTGCGAACCTCGCTCGCGCGTTGCGGCTGTCGAGCGAATTCATCGCGGGAATCGTCGTCGGCGGCTTTCTCGGCTGGCTCTTCGACCGACTGACGGGCTGGTCACCGTGGGGGCTGATCGTGTTCCTGATGCTCGGGTTCGTCGCCGGTACGTTGAATGCCATGCGTTCGGCGGGACTGATCGCGAAGCAAGGCCAAGATTCGAAGTGACAAGACACGAAGCGAATCGAACGGATTGACGGAACAGAAACAGATGGCCGCCGACCCGATCCATCAATTCCAGATCAAAAACATCGCGACGCTCGGCGAGATCGGCGGGGTCGAGATCGCGTTCACGAATTCGGCGGCCTTCATGCTCGCGGCGGTCGCGGTCACCGCGGGTGGGCTCGTGCTCGCCACCGCCGGCCGCGCGCTCGTGCCCGGCCGCGTGCAGTCGGTCGCCGAGATCGCCTACGAATTCATCGCCGATATGGTCCGGCAGTCCGCGGGCGAAGAAGGCATGCGCTTTTTCCCGTTCGTGTTCTCGCTGTTCAGCTTCATCCTCGTGCTCAACATGTTCGGGATGATCCCGGGCTTCTTCACGGTCACGAGCCACATCGCCGTCACGGCCGTGCTCGCGTTGCTCGTGTTCTTCACCGTGATCGGCTACGGCCTCTACAAAAACGGCCTGCGCTTCTTCAGGCTGTTCATACCGAGCGGGATCCCGATCTACATCATGCCCTTGATCGTGTTGATCGAGGTGATGTCGTTCCTGTCGCGGCCGATCTCCCATAGCGTGCGGTTGTTCGCGAATATGCTGGCCGGCCACATTACGCTCAAGGTGTTCGCTGGCTTCGTCGTGATGCTGAGCGGCTTCGGCTTCGTCGGCTGGGTTGGCGCGATCCTGCCGCTCGCGTTGACGGTCGCACTCACCGCGCTCGAATTCCTGGTGGCGTTCCTGCAGGCCTACGTCTTTGCCATCCTCACTTGCATCTATCTCAACGATGCGCTTCATCCGGGCCATTAGCCCTATCCAACCACCAACATCGAGAAAGGGAGTCTTCCTCATGGATCCGATCGCCGCAAAATACATTGGTGCGGGTATTGCCTGCATCGGAATGGGCGGCGCCGGCGTCGGCGTGGGCTCGATCTTCGGGCACTATCTCGCGGCCGCGCTGCGTAATCCGTCGGCAGCACAGGCGCAGTTCGGTAACCTCATCTTCGGGTTTGCCGTGACCGAGGCGCTCGGCATCTTCTCGCTCCTGATCGCGCTGCTGCTCCTTTTCGCGCTCTGAGCCGGACGACCGGGCAATGGCCGAAACCAAGACCGGCACCGAAGCGCACGGTGGGGCCAAGGCCCCCTTCCCGCCCTTCAACCCGGAAACGTTCGCGTCGCAGCTGTTCTGGCTCGCGATCGCGTTCGTCGCGCTTTACGTGTTGTTGTCGCGGCTCGCGCTGCCGCGCGTCGCCGCGATCTTCGCGGCGCGCCGTGGACGCGTCGAGAGCGACTTGGCGGCGGCCGAGCGACTGAAGTCCGAGAGCGAGGCCGCGATCGCCGCTTACGAGAAGGCGCTCGCCGAGGCACGTGCCCGGGCACAGGCAATCGCGAGCGCGACGCGTGCCGAATTCGCCAAGGCGGCCGAGGAGCGCAAGAAGAAGCTCGAGGCGTCACTTAACGCCAAGCTCGCCGAGGCCGAACGCCAGATCGAGGCGACCAAGAAGTCGGCGATGGCGAACGTGCGCGGGATCGCACTAGACACCGCAGTCGAGATCATCAAGCGGCTCGTCGGCGAGGCGCCGAACAAGCAGCTGCTCGAGCGCGCGGTCGATACAGCTTTGCATTAATGCAACGCGTTTTCAAACGGCGAACCGGTTTCCACTTCGCCTGAAAACGTCATGAGGAACAGATCGTGTTGTACGATCCGGAATTCTGGGTAGGCGTAGCCTTCGTGATCTTCCTCGGCGTGCTTTGGCGGGCCGGGGCGTTCAAATCAATCGCATCGGCACTCGATGCGCGTTCCGAGCGTATCCGTCAGGAACTCGCGGAAGCACGCCGGCTACGCGACGAAGCGGAAAAGGTATTGGCCGAATACAAGAAAAAGCGCGGCGAAGCCGAGGCCGAGGCCGAGGCGATCATCGCTCACGCCAAAACCGAGGCGGCAGAGCTCGCCGCCGAGGCCGAGAAGCGCATGGAAGAATTCGTGGCGCGGCGCACCAAGATGGCGGAGACCAAGATCGCGCAGGCCGAAGCACAGGCGCTCGCGGATGTACGCTCGGCAGCGGCGGAAACGGCCGTTCGCGCCGCCGAGAAAGTGCTCGCTGAGACGGTCAAGGGAAAGACCGCGGACGAGTTGATCGACAAGTCGATCAAGGACGTGAAGTCGCGGCTCGGGTGAGCGAGCTGCTCAGCCACCTCGAGCAAAATTCATCGTGACGACTGCGTTAGCCGCCCTGACCGGGAGGCGGCGCGAACACGCCGGGGGGTGGGCTCGGCGGCGGCTCGAACTGCGGCTGTGGCTTGCCGGCGGGCGCCGACGACTTTGCCGGCGGTGACGACTTTGCCGGAGGCGGCGACGACGCCTTCGTGGACGACGCTTTCGGCGCGGACGGGGGCGCGGGCGCTTTCGCCTTCGCCGAACCCTTGCCGGCGGCCGCGGCGCCCTGCGGATCGAAGCCGACATAAACGATGTAATTGTCGACCTTCTTGTTCGGCGGCAGCGGGAACGTCAGATCGTCCTCGACCTGGCTGAAAATGGCCTGGCTCGCATTGGGCGGAACCGCGACCGGCACCGAATAGAACTTGCTCCAGATTGGCCGCGGTTGCGGTCCTTCGGCAACGAGCGCGATGCGCAAAGGCACGTTCACGCTGCCGGGACCGCCCTTGGGACCGACCAGAAGGCGTCCTTCGACCCCCACACGCATTGTCATGACGTCGCCGAGAATTGCACATTCGCGCGCGAGCTGCCCGAGCGAGCCTTGGTAGCGGACGTTCGTGGCTCCGGAGCCGGCGGAAATCTGCCATGCGGCGGCGCCGGTGCGGATCGTCACCGATGGACAGTCGATGTCCGGCTGCGATACCTGCCGCGCGGCGGTGTATTGATTCTCGCCTTCGCCGATCGTCACGACGTTCGATTGCGGCCGAGCGGCCGTGCCCGGGGCCGAAGCATCGCCGATCGGACCGAGAGGACTTTCGACGGTGGCGCAGCTGGCGATGACGACACCGGCGAAGGCCAAAGCGAGGCCGGTTTCGTAGGAATTTCGCAGCCGAACGGGCCTCTTACGCATCAGATACCTTCCCTCCCCAGGGGAATCTATTCAGCCGGCTGCATCTTATAGCAGCGTCGCCGGGGAGCGCGAAACCGGGTTGTTAGCCCCGCCCGGCTGTTGCCGGGGCCGGGTTGGGGACGGGATCGGGACGACCGACGAGGGTCACGAGCAGCCGTGCATTGGCGAGAAATCGCGCGGCCGCGCGGCGGACGTCATCCGCGGTTACCGCCTCGATCAGGCCGTTGCGCCGGTCGATATAGTCGATCCCCAGGTTTTCCAGCTGAATCTCAAGCAACTGTCCCGCGATCTTGCCCGAAGTATCGAATCGCAGCGGGAAAGAGCCGATCAGGTAGCTTTTCGCCTTGGCCAGTTCCTCAGCGGTCGGGCCGGCTTCGGCGATCTTCTTGATTTGATCGAGGATGATCGCAAGCGATTCGGCGGCGCGATCGTTGCGCGTCGACACCCCGCCCATGAACAGTCCGGCGCGGTCGTAGGGCGCGAGATAGCTATAGACCGAATATGCGAGGCCGCGTTTTTCGCGCACCTCCCGATACAGGCGCGACGAGAAGCTGCCGCCGCCAAGAATATGGTTCAGCACATAGGCGGGAATGAAATCGGGATCGGAACGTTTCAAACCTATGCCGCCAAAGGCGATCACGGTCTGCGGCACGTCGAGATCGACGATTTCCTGCTCGCCGCCGCCCTGCGGCACTACCTCGGGCACGGAAACGAGCTGCGGCTCCTGCGGAAGTGCGGTAAAAACCCGGTCGACAAACGCGGCAATCTCTTGCGCATCAATTGCGCCGATGGTCGCGACCTTCAGGTTCGAACGGGCAATCGTATTGCGGTGGAACGCGCGCAGGTCGTCGATGCCGATGCGCGCGACCGTCTCGAGCGTACCCTGCACCGGGCGGCCATAGGGGTGATTGGGAAATGCGCGTGCGAACCAGCGGTCGCCGGCTATATCGCCGGGATTGGTGGTGCGGCGCCGCAGCCCGGCAAGCACGCCGGCGCGAACCCGCTCCACCTCGCTCGAATCGAAGCGCGGAGCGTTCACAGCAAGGCGCAGCAGGTCGAATGCCTGATCGCGATGGTCGACAAGTGTCTTGAGCGAGCCGCGCAAGCTGTCGCGCTGGGCGGAGAAGGAAATGTTGATCGCCCGCTCTTCCAGCCGTTCCTGAAAAGCACGCGCGTCAAGATCGCCTGCGCCTTCGTCGAGCAATGAGGCAACCAGATTGGCGACGCCCGGCTTGTCCGCGGGATCCTGGGAAGCGCCCCCGACAAAGCCGAACTCAAGCGAGATCATCGGCAACATGTTGTCGCGCACGTGCCAAATCTCGATGCCGCCCGGCGTTACGATGCGTTCGATCTTGGCAGCATTGACGGCACTGGAAGCGGCAGAAAGCGCTACGGTCATGAGGACACAAATGAGCAGACGGTTCACGAGGGCTTCTCCGACCTGACCGGCGGGGAGATGAGATGACCGGTCACCGCGCGGCGCAGATCGAGCCAGGTGCGCGCCGCGTTGCGCACGGATTCGGCGGTCACGGTGCGGACTCGGTCGGGCCACGCCTTGATCTCGTCGACCGTCAGACCGACGGAAAGTCCGGCGCCGTACATGCGAGCGAGGCGAGCCTGGCTGTCCTGCGCAAAAACCATGTCGGCGATCAGTCGCGTCTTCGCCCGTTCCAGCTCGGCACCGGTGATTCCCTCGGCGGCGACGCGGGCAATGACCGCATCGACTTCGGATTCAAGCGTCTCGAGCGAGGTGCCCGGGCGCGGCGCGGCATAGACGCCGAAGCGGGCGGCGTCGAGCGAAGTCCCGCTGTACCAGGAGCCGGCGCTCGCCGCGATTTCCTTTTCCACGACGAGCGCCCGATAGAGGCGGCTGAGCGAGCCGGATCCGAGAATGTGAGACAACACGTCGAGCGCCTCGGCCTCATCGCCCTTGGCCATTCGGTAGGAAGGTACGAGATAGCTGCGCGAAAGCTGGGCCTGTCGCACGCGAGGATCGGCGAGGACCACGCGGCGATGGGCAAGTGACGTCGGCTCGATCGGACGCGCGCGGGTCTTAATGCCGGGTTGCGGCGCTATCTTGCCGTACGTCTTCTCTACAAGCGGGCGCACTTCATCCACGGTTACGTCGCCGGCAACGACGAGGATCGCGTTATTCGGGGCGTAAAAGCGCCGATAGAAGGCGAGCGCGTCTTCGCGATTGAGCGCGCGGATTTCATGTTCCCAGCCGATGATCGGCCGGCCATAGGGATGATTGACGAACAACGCCGCCTGCGCGGCTTCCGACAATTGCGCGGCGGGATCGTTGTCGGTGCGCGAGCGCCGCTCCTCAAGCACGACGTCGCGCTCGGGCAGGACGTTCGCGTCGGTCAGCACGAGTCCTGTCATGCGGTCGGCTTCGAATTCCATGACTTCGGCAAGATGTTCACGCGACGTGCGCTGGAAATAGGCCGTGTAATCCTGCGAGGTGAACGCGTTTTCCTGGCCGCCGATCTCGGCGAGCCGCTCGGAGAAGCGCCCGCCCGGGTTTTTTTCGGTGCCCTTGAACATCAAATGTTCGAGAAAATGCGCGATCCCCGACCTGCCCGCATCCTCATCGGCGGAGCCCACGCGATACCAGATCATGTGCGTGATGACCGGCGCCCGATGATCCGGAATCACCACGACTTCGAGCCCGTTTTTGAGCTTGAAATCGCTCACCTCCGGTCCCAGGGCCTTGGCGCTCTCGAGTGCGAGTGTCGCCGTTCCGGCGATTGCGATCGCGGCCAGGGTACTCATGAATTTCCTTCGCACGAGTTCGATTGCTCCGATCTGCCGCGACTGGACGGATGAATTTTCGGCGCACAATCTTCGCCGCCGATCGAGCCCAAACAGCCGAGTCGCGAGCCGACCGATGCGACGAATGATCATTGCCGGTTGACGGGATCGTTCGGACTGGTCACGCGATCGTACAACGTCGATGCCTTGGCCGGCGCGGCCTTGTTCGAAAGGACGCCGTAGGGCGCGTCCTGTGACGGCGTCCGCAACCCAGTCGGCGGGTCGGTCAGGCTTCTCCGTTCAGGCTCGCCGCTGAAGACCACCTTTTCTTCCTGCTTCGAGCCCCAGCCTTTGAAGCCGAGTTGCGACGGCGAAAGCGGTTGCTGCGCCTTGATCGCCGGTTCGGGAACCGACGTGGTCGCGGCCCTGCGCGCCGCTTCCTCGCGGGAAATTCTGCCGCGGCTGAGTTCCGCGGGAGAGAGCGCGCGACCCGAATAGAAGTCGTCATCCGCCTTGCGCTCGGCTTCGGAATCGGCGGCTTTGCGCGGACGATTGTTGTGATCGAGCGGCCAATCCGGATTATATTTGGCGATATCGTCCGAATTGCGCGGCTGAATTAGCGCGTTGCTGGGCGGCACAACGAGCGGTGCGCGTTCGCGATAGTCGGGCCGGTTGTCGCTCGGGATTTCCAGGAGACCAAGACCGCCGAGAAATTTGTGGAACGCGGTCGGCTCATTCTGCGCAGCCGCCGGCGCAGCGCCGGCAAGAAGCAGCGCGATTGCAAGCGGCAGCAACCGCGCGGCAAAAGCGGAATCGATTCGATTCGGCATTGTTCCCCGGTCCCTCGCCGTTACGTCCCGTCGGCCCAACGGGCCTGAATTCATGCCCCGCGGTCAGGATCGGCCTGATGGAGGCGATTTCGTGGCGCTCCCCGTGATTGCATCGTACAGCAGGCCCAGCACCCCGGCAACGATCGACGTGTCGGCTAGGTTAAAGACGTACCAGCGCCAGCCGAACGCGTGCAGCGAAACGAAGTCGACGACCGCCCCGTAAACCATGCGGTCCAAGGCGTTCCCGACGGCGCCGCCGATCAAGAGGGCAAGCGCCACGGCCACGAGCCGTGAATGTGTCCGTGACATCCAAAAAGTGAACAGGACCGCGGCGACGAGGGTCAGCGTGATCAGGAGCCAGCGGCCCGACTCACTCTCTTGCTGGAACAGGCCGTAGCTGATGCCGCGGTTATAGGTGAGTACGAGGTCGAGGAAGGGCGCGACTTCGAGACGATCTCCGAGTCGAAGTTCCAGCCCGCGCAGAACCAAAAGCTTCGTCGCCTGGTCGGCCAGGAAGATCGCGATGGCAACGGTAAAACCGAGGCCGATGTAAGGCCCGAGACGCGAAGCGGTCATGGCGCGGCCAGCCGCGTCATTCGGCCGCGCGACGGGCGGCATGGAACTCGCGCAGCGCCTTTGCGTCGCGCGGCGTCACGTCGGGAAATTCGCGATCGGTACCGACGAGCTGCGAAATTTTCCAGGAACGCGCGCATTTTTTTCCCTCAGCGCGCTCGACAATCACGCCAACTCCCGTGACATCGAGGGTAGCCTTAGAAAACGAGACAGCATCCGGATATTTGTCAATTTCGTCGGGCAAGCCTGACGACTGATTATTCAGTTTGAATGCGATCTCCGGCGCTGGCTCATTCAACACCTTGATTGCCGACGTGATGCAGACTTCGGCAAAATCTATACTGGAAGTGATTTCAAAGAGCTTCTTGTCAGGCACGTAAATGATCGGCGCGGCTTCGAGACTCGCGCCAATGCGCTTGGCGACACGCTCGACCTCGAGCGCGCCGGTGACGACGCGGCGCACGAGCCGGATCTTGCGCCACTTTTCCGCGAGCGCGTCGTCGCGCCAGGCGCGCGGTACTTCGGGAAAGGTCTCCAGATGCACCGAGCCGCCGGCGGACGGGGAGCGCGAGAGCCAGACTTCCTCCGCGGTGAAGGCGAGGATCGGCGCGAGCCAGGTCGCGAGACAATGGAAGACGCGGTCGAGAACGGTGAGGCAGGCCTTGCGCGTGAGCGAAGAGATCGGATCGCAATAAAGCGCGTCCTTGCGGATATCGAAATAGAACGCGGAAAGCTCCGAGGTCATGAATGCGTTGAGCGCCGCGAACACGCGCTTGTAGTCGAACTCGGCGTAGTTTTCGCGCACCTCCGCGTCGAGCTCGGAGAGCCGGTGCAGGATCAGGCGCTCGAGTTCCGGCATCTGCTCGAACGGTACGCGGTCGGCTTCGTGAAAATGGTGCAGGCTGCCGAGCAGCCAGCGCAGCGTGTTGCGCAGCTTGCGGTAGGTGTCGATCGTGGTCTTGAGGATTTCCGGGCCGAGGCGCAAATCGTCGGCATAGTCGGCGGCGGCGACCCAGAGGCGGAGGATGTCGGAGCCACTTTGTTTGATCACGTCCTGCGGCGAGACGACGTTGCCGACCGACTTCGACATGGGCCGGCCGTTCTCGTCGAGCACGAAGCCGTGGGTGAGCACCACGTCGAAGGGCGGGCGGCCGCGCGTGCCGCAGGATTCCAGCAGCGAGGAATGGAACCAGCCGCGGTGCTGGTCGGAGCCCTCGAGATACATGACTTCGTCGGGCCCGCCGTCGCGCTTGCGTTTGGCCTTGAGATCGTCGCGCACCTCAAGCGTGAAGGCGTGCGTGCAGCCTGACTCGAACCACACATCCAGAATGTCGGTGACCTTCTCGTAGTCGGCGGGCTTGTAGTCGGGCGCGAGAAAGCGGGCGCCGTCCTTATCGATGAACCAGGAGTCCGCCCCTTCCCGCTCGAACGCGTCGGAAATCCGGCGATTCACCTTTTCGTCCTTCAAGACCTCGCCGCTCGTTCTGTGCACGAACACCGCGATCGGCACGCCCCAGGCGCGCTGGCGCGAGATCACCCAGTCGGGCCGGCCCTCGATCATGCCGGTGATACGGTTCTCGCCCTGGGACGGGACCCAATTCACGGTCTTGATGCCGTCGAGCGCGCGTTTGCGCAGAGTCTTCCTTCCGTCATTCCGGGGCGCGCCGCCAGGCGCGAGCCCGGAATCCATCTTTGAAGCCGTGGTCATGGATTCCGGGCGCGCCGCTTCGCGGCGTCCCGGAATGACAGATGGCAAGGCCGCGATCGGCTTATCCATCGCGATGAACCATTGCGGCGTGTTGCGGAAGATGACGGGCTTCTTCGAGCGCCAGGAATGCGGGTACTGGTGCTTGAGGCGGCCGCGCGCGATCAGCATGCGGGCGTCGGCAAGCGCCTTGATCACGGCGTCGTTGGCGTCGCCCTTCTTGCCCTTGTCGTCGATGACGCGTTTGCCCTCGAAGCCGGGCGCGTCCTTGGTGAAGAAGCCGTTCTCATCGACCGTATAAGGAATGGTGGGGTCGATGCCGCGTTCCTGCAACGCGCGCGTATTCGCGGTCCAGATGTCGAAGTCGTCGCGGCCGTGGCCGGGCGCCGTGTGCACGAAGCCCGTGCCGTCCTCGTCGGTGACGTGGTCGCCGTCGAGGAGAGGAACGACGAAGTCGTAACCAAGACCGCGTAGCGGATGGTGGCAATGGTAAGGGAACAAATCCATTGTTTTCAGATCGCAGACTTTCCTGAATTCCTCCACCTTGGCCGCTTTCATCACCTCCGGCGCCAACTTGTTGGCCAAGATGAGTTGATCACCTGGCTTGGCCCAGTTGCCGCTAGGTGCCGCAGTGACCTCGTAGAGTCCATACGCGACCTTTGACGAAAAACTGATCGCGCGATTGCCGGGTATCGTCCACGGAGTTGTCGTCCAGATGACGACAGATGCATTCAGCAGGTCTACGGATTTATCGAACCTATCGTGGTGCGCCGCCCTTACAGGAAACTTCACCCAAACCGTATCGCTCGTGTAGTCCTCGTACTCGACCTCGGCCTCGGCGAGCGCGGTCTTCTCCACCACCGACCACATCACGGGCTTGGAGCCGCGATAGAGCTGGCCCGACATCGCGAACTTCAAGAGTTCGCGCGCGATCGCGGCTTCCGCGTCGAAGCTCATGGTCGTGTAATAGGTGTCCCAGTCACCCTCGACGCCGAGGCGGCGGAATTCGTCCTTCTGCACGCCGATCCATTTCTCGGCGAACTCGCGGCACTCGCGCCGAAACTCGACGATGGGCACCGCGTCCTTGTTCTTGCCCTTGGCGCGGTACTCTTCCTCGATCTTCCATTCGATCGGCAGGCCGTGGCAGTCCCAGCCGGGAACGTAATTGGAATCCAGGCCCGCCATCTGGTGCGTGCGGGTGACGATGTCCTTCAGGATCTTGTTGAGCGCGTGCCCGATGTGAATGTTGCCGTTGGCGTAGGGCGGGCCGTCGTGCAGGATGAAGCGCGGGCGGCCTTTGCTCGCCGCGCGCAAGCGCGCGTAGAGACCCATCTCCTGCCAGCGCTTCAAAAGCTCCGGCTCCTTCTGCGGCAGACCGCCACGCATCGGGAAGCTCGTCTCGGGGAGAAAGAGCGTCTCGCTGTAGTCGTTGGCTTCGGCCGGCTTCTTATCGGCGGACATGAGGCTCGGGCCTTGTCATTGGTCGGCGAAGATTCGCGCTTCGCGACAAAACGCTTAGCAGCCGGGCCTACGGCTTGCCAATGCGCGTGCGGTCGCGGGTGAGGATCGCCCTGGCCTCGGCAGTGTCGAGCGCCATGCGCTCCTTCAGGGTGTCTACGGACTTGAACTTCTGCTCCGGGCGGATGAAGCCCGCGAACTCGACGCTCATGGTCTGGCCGTAGAGATCGCCCGCAAAGTCGAACAGCATGACCTCGAGGAGCGGCGCGCCGTGGTCGAACTGCGGACGGCGGCCGAAGCTCGCCACCGCGTCATAGGTGTCCTCGCCGGCCGTCGCGCGAACGGCATAGATGCCGTGCCGCAATCCGCAATCCGGATCGAGCGCGACGTTCGCGGTCGGAAAGCCGAGCGAGCGGCCGCGCGCGGCACCGCGGATCACTTCGCCCTCGACGAACCAGCGATAGCCGAGCAAGTCGTTCGCCTGGGCAATGTCGCCGGCCGCGAGCGCATCGCGCACCGCGCCGGATGAGACCGGCCTGCCGCGCCAGGTCACGCGATCGAGGATTTTCACTTCGAAGCCTTGCTTCGCACCCTGCCCGCGCAGGAAATCCGGCGTGCCGGTTCGGCCCTTGCCGAAGCGGAAATTGTCGCCGACGACCACGCCGCCGATCTTGAGACGCTCGACGAGCGTGCCGCCGACGAATTCATCGGCGGTGCGGCCGGCGAGCGCGGCGTTGAAGGTCATCACCACGGCGCCGTCGAGCCCGGTCCCGGCGAGAAGCCGCAGTTTCACGGGTTCCGTGGTCAGGCGGAATGTCGGCGCGTCCGGCAGGAAGAACCGGCGCGGATGCGGCTCGAAGGTGAGCGCGAGCGCCCGACGGCCCTTGGACCTCGCCAGCGCAATCGCCGCGTCGATCGCCGCGCGGTGGCCGCGATGCACGCCGTCGAAGTTCCCGATCGCGGCGAACGCACCTTCGAGCCGGGCCGGCATGGGGCTGCCGTCGCGCACAATCGGAAACGCGGGTGGAATCGCGGGGGAAGCGGTCATTTTTGCTGAGATTCAATGAGGGGCGCACCGTGCCGCCGCGGCCCTACCCCGTCAAGCGATAGCCGTCATAGCGGGCGCTGGGGACGGCGCGCGGCCCAACCGGCTACGACTTATTAACCGGATGGCAAGCCTGCCCAGATAGGGTCCGGGAGGGATAGGAGACGGGCCGCCGGGTGGCGGCTGGCACCGCATTTCACAAAGTTGACGGACAGAACGTCCGGCGGCTGGGTCCCGAGGACGGGAGGCGCTTGTGAACGGGCGTGACGGGGCGAGCATGATGCCAGTCGATGCTTCGATGCCGATTCTCGTCGTCGACGACTACAAGACGATGATCCGCATCATTCGCAATCTGTTGAAGCAGCTCGGTTTCGAGCACGTGGACGACGCCGCCGACGGGACGGAGGCGCTCGCCAAGATGCGCCAGAAGAAATACAGCCTCGTGATCTCCGACTGGAACATGGAGCCGATGACCGGGTACGAGCTGCTCAAGGAAGTGCGCTCCGACACGCAGCTTTCCAAGACGGCGTTCATCATGGTCACGGCCGAGTCGAAGACCGAGAACGTGGTCGCGGCGAAGAAGGCCGGCGTGGACAATTATATCGTCAAGCCGTTCAACGCGCAGACGCTGAAGAGCAAGATCGACGCCGTGTTCGCGGATTAGCTGGCGGGTCGTCTTGCGGGTCAAATCCATGTCCAAAACGAAAGCCAGGAGCAATCGTCCGGGCGTCCGAGCGAGCGAGCGGCGCGGCGCCGCAGCTGCCTTTTCCAGTGTGGCCTCGCTCGCCGAAGTCACGGCGGATTCACTCGAGGCGGTGCTCGCCAAGATCGACGGCGAAGTATTTCGCGAGCTGAATCTGATCGCCGACCATATCGAGACGCTGCGCAAGGAGATCGTCGCGCTGCAGCCGAGCAGGATGCATCGCGAGAGCATTCCCGCGGCGGGGCTCGAGCTCGACGCCATCGTCAGCGCGACCGAATCCGCGAGCAACATCATTCTCGGCTGTGCCGAACAGGTGATGGCGGCCAATGCGAGCGATCCGAAGCGCTACAAGGCATTCGTCGATGAGCAAATGCTGGCCGTGTTCGAAGCGTGCTCGTTCCAGGACCTGACCGGTCAGCGCATCGGCAAAGTGGTCGATACGCTGAAGCAGATCGAGGCGCGCGTCGCCCGCTTCGCCAAGGCCGCGCGTGCGGAAGATGCCGGCAAGCTACAGCGCGCAGCGCGCCTCAGCACCAATACGCAAGAAGCGATCGACCGCATCATCGACGGGCGCAAGCGCGGCTAACTCGGCGCCGCGCGCCGCTCCTACCAGACCAAACGCCGGATGATCGCCGCGGGCCAGGCGCCCGCCTCGGCGAAGATGCTTGCGTCGGGTACGTTCGCGCCGTCGAGATCGAGCTCGGCGGCATGAATGCCGCCCGCCACGAACAGGCAATCGAACCCGTGACGCACGGCGCCCGCAAGATCGGTGCGCACGCCGTCGCCGATCGCGAGCACGCGAGCGCGGGCGACTGGGCGGCCTCGGATCTCAGCGGTGCGGGCAAGCGCGAGATCATAGATCGCGCCATGGGGTTTCCCCGCGAAGATCGCCTTGCCGCCCATCTTTTCGTAGGCTTCGGCAAGCGCCCCCGCGCACCAGATCAGCTTGTCGCCGCGCTCGACCACGATGTCGGGATTGGCGCAAATGAAAGGCAGCCCGCGTCGGCAAATCTCGGCGAGCATGTCCCGATAGTCGTCGGGCGTTTCGGTCGTGTCGTCGAAAAGGCCGGTGCAGACGACGAGCTCAGCCTGCTCGAGATCGACGAGCTCCAGATCGAGCCCTTGGTAATTCGGCAGGTCGCGCTCCGGACCGAGGTGGAAGAGCTTCGCACCCGGCCGCTGGCGCAGCTCGTCGCGCGCGACGTCTCCCGATCCGACGATCGTGTCGTAGCAGGAGCGCGGCACCGCGTAATTTGCGATTTGTTGCTCGATGACTGCCCCCGGCCGCGGCGCGTTTGAGATGAACACGACGGTGACGCCCGCCGCCCGCGCGCGTTCGAGCGCGTCGACGGCCTCAGGATAGGCGGCCTTGCCATTGTGCACGACGCCCCAGACGTCGCACAGGAACAGATCGTAGCGCGGGACAAGGGGGGCGATCCCGTCGAGGACGGGAGGTGCTGCTGCGGACAACATGGATCTACTCGGCCGCGCGGGACTCGCACGTCCGGCGCGATTGCTCAAGTGGGGAAGACGTCACGCGCGGCGGACGGTGCGGGCGGGATTGACCGGCTTCGCGGGAGCGGCGGCAACGGCGGCAACGGCGGTCTCGCCGGCCTGCGGGATCGTGCGTTCGCCGTGCAGGACTTCGGCGCGCACCGGGCGCGGCTGTGCGAACAGGAAACCCTGGCCGAAACGCACATCGAAATCGAGCAGATCGACCACGATGTTTTCGCTCTCGATGCGGTCGGCAACGAGCTCGATGCCGTAGCGGCTCAGCAAGTCCGAGAGATCGGCGGGATGAATGTGGCCGGAGCCGTTCTGCTCGTGACTCAGCATGAGCTCGGCCGGCACTTTGATGAAGCGAATGCCGCGGTCGGCGAGTCCGCGCGCATCGATGCGAAAGTCCTCGATCCGGTCCAGCGAAAAGCGAAAACCGCGTTCTGCGAGAAGCGACATGTTGGTCTGCTCGGTCACGCCGAGCGCGCGATAGGCTCTTTGCGGAATTTCAAGAACAAGCGAAGGCGCGAGCGCACGATTGGCATCGAGGTAGCCGAGGATCTCGCCGAAAGCGGCGCGATCACCGAGCGTCTCCGGGGCGATGTTGAGAAAGAGCCCGACTTCGCGACTCTTGGCGGCGAGCCGGCGCACGATCTGCACGCAACTGTGCACGAGCCGCTCGTCGATCTTCGGGAGCAGCCCGGCCGCGCGCGCCGCGGGAAAAAACCGCGCTGCCTCGACGATCACGTCGTCGGCAAGCCGCATGCGCGAGAGCGCTTCGTAATAGCGCACCTTGCGCTGGGGCAGCGTCACGACCGGCTGAAGATAAAGCTCGATCCGCCCGGATTCGATCGCGTCCCGTACGAGCGTCTTGATCTCGTCCTCGCTCTTTCCGCCGAAGGGTCCGTTGGCGAGCACCGCGCGGGCAGCCGGCGGCTCGGTCAAATCGGCGGGCACGGCAGGCACCGGTGCGGGCACATCTTGCACGCGAGCGGCGAGCAAGGCATCGTGCACGGCCACCGACTGGGCAACATCCTCGACCAGCTCGGCGAGCGCGCCGATCTCGCGGGCGAGAGGCTCGGTGGCCTTGCGCGCATCGGGAATGGGCGCATTTTCCAGCGCGACGACGCGGTGGCGCAATTCTCCGACTTCGCGGGCGATCTCGGCGGCGGCGCGGGCGAGCCCCTCGAAGCGATCGGCAAAATCGGCGCGATCGCGGCGGCGCGCCGCCGAAACCTCAAGCGTCATCAGGGCGAACAGGAGCGCGAGCGCAATCAGGCTCGCCTCGACGCGGGTCATTTCCAGGGCAAGATGGAGCACGGCGGCGACGGAGGCCGCGATCAGCGTCATGCACGCCGCGACGAATAAAGAACCGTAGCCGAACATGCCCATCCGCGTCAGGCGGCGCGACCCCGCGACGCCCTACTTCCCGGCCCAGAGTCTCACGAATCGCCCGCGCCCACCATAGCGGGAGCGGGATTCGGGCGGAAGCAGACAAAAATATTTGGCGGTATCCCAGTTTGAATGTTTCCCACGGTCATCACCGGGCCACAGCGTCCCCCGAACGCGCGTAGCGCGAGAGCGGTCGATGCTGCGCGGCCCAGTGATGACAAGGTTGGTTCAGGCTGTGGCGCGGATCAGGCCGGCGACCTTGTCGAAGAGCTGGCCGATCTGCTGCTCGGAGATCACCAAGGGCGGCGTCAGTACGAGCGTCTCGCCGAGCGAGCGGATCATCACGTCTTCCTCGTGGAAGGCGTGCTCCATGGCCTCATAGGCTCGCTTGCCGAAGGCATCGGGGCGCGAGGCGAGATCGATGCCGCAGGTGAGGCCGATCGTGCGGATATCGAGAACGCCGGGCAGGCCCTTCAGGCCCATGGCGGCGTCGGCCCATTTCGGTTCCAGCTTGCGGGCGCGCTCAAACAGGTTCTCGTCGCGATAGAGGTCGAGGGTGGCGAGGCCGGCGGCGACCGCAAGCGGGTGCGCGGAATAGGTATAGCCGTGGAACAATTCGATGACATGCTCGGGCCCGCGCATGAAGGCGTCATGGATGCCCCTCCGCACGATCGTGCCGCCCATGGGAACCGTGCCGGAGGTGACGCCCTTGGCGAAGGTGATCATGTCCGGCACGACGCCGTAGCGTTCGGCGGCGAAAGCGAAGCCGAGCCGGCCGTAGCCCGTGATCACCTCGTCGAAGATCAAGAGCAGGCCGTATTTGTCGCAGATCGCGCGCAGGCGCTCGAGATAGCCTTTGGGCGCGGGCAGGACGCCAGTGGAGCCAGCCATCGGCTCGACGATCACCGCCGCGACCGTGGACGCGTCGTGCAGCGCGACGATGCGCTCCAATTCGTCGGCCAAATGCGCGCCCCACGCGGGCTCGCCCTTGGAGAACGCCTGCTTCTCGCGATCATAGGTGTGTGGCAGGTGGTCGACGCCCGTCAGCATGTTGCCGAACTGCCTGCGGTTGCTGACGATGCCGCCGACGGAAATGCCGCCGAAGCCGGCGCCATGGTAGCCGCGCTCGCGGCCGATCAGGCGCGTGCGGCCGCCCTCCCCGCGTGCGTTGTGATAGGCGAGCGCGATCTTGAGCGCCGTGTCGACCGCCTCGGAACCTGAATTGCAGAAGAAGACGTGGTCGAGGTCGCCGGGCGCGAGCGCGGCGATACGGGTTGCGAGCGTGAACGCCTGCGGGTGCGCAAACTGAAAGGGCGGCGCGTAGTCGAGCTCGGCTGCGGCGCGCTGGATCGCCTTGACGATCGGCTCGCGCGCGTGGCCGGCGTTGCAGCACCACATGCCGGCGGCGCCGTCGAGCACGGCGCGGCCGTCGGGCTTGTAATAGTGCATGTCCTTCGCGCGCACGACGAGGCGCGGGCGCTTCTTGAAGGCGCGGTTCGGCGTGAACGGCAGCCAATAGGCGTCGAGATCGTTGGGTGCGAGCACGTCGAAGTCTCGCAGCGTGGTCTCGGCGCGCGACATGTGAAGTCATCCCCCGGGAAAATTCCTGTGCAGCCTAACAGGCGGCGGCGGCGTCACAATCGGTCCACGCACAGTTCCGTCATGCGCGTCTTAAGTGTCTGCCGAATAAAAGGTTTGTTTACCCTGGTGGGCCATGATCCGGGCTCTGGGGCGCCGGAGCCGCGCCCCTCACCTGTTGCCAGTCCGCGTCGAGGGGTCGCCCGGCCATGGTTGGTACAAGAGGCTCGCCAGAGCCCGTACGCGTTCTTGTCGTCGACGATGATCCGGTCGCTCGCCGCCTGCTTGCGGCGGCGATGAATTCGTCGGTCTCGCACGAAGTGATCGTGCGCGAGACGGCGGACCTTGCCGAGGCCGAGGCGCTTCTGCGCGGAATGACGTTCGCGGGGGCCGCGGTTTCCCTCGACCTTGCCGCTGCCGCGGACACGATCGCGGCATTGCGCCGCGCCGGGCTCGCCGGCCCGATCGTGGCCACGAGCGGCCGGGGCTCGGTCTCGAGCGCGGTCGAGGCAATGCGCGCGGGCGCCGACGATTTCCTGGTGAAGCCCTATCAGCCGGCAGAACTCGCGCGCCGTTTGCTCGGCCGGCTCACAGAGCCCTCGCCAAGCATCGTGCCCGGACCCGCGCCGGAGTTGGAAATCGGCGAAGCAGGATTTCAACATTTCATCGGCGGCTCGCCCGCCATGCGCGCGCTTTACGAGCAGATCAAGCGCATCGCGCCGTCGAAGGCGCCGGTGTTCGTCACCGGTGAAAGCGGAACGGGTAAAGAAGTGTGCGCCGAGGCGATCCACGCCTGTTCGGGCCGCGCGCAGGCGCCCTTCATCGCTATCAATTGCAGCGCGATCCCGAAGGAGCTGATGGAGAGCGAAGTCTTCGGTCACGTAAAGGGCGCCTTCACCGGCGCGTACGAGGAGCGGCCGGGCGCGGCGGAGCTCGCGCACGGCGGCACGCTGTTCCTCGACGAAATTTGCGAGATGGACCTCGCGCTGCAGGCGAAGCTCCTTCGCTTCGCGCAGACGGGCACGGTGCGGCGTGTCGGCGACACGCGGCTCAGGCACGTGGACGTGCGCTTCGTCTGCGCCACCAACCGCGAGCCGGCGCGTGAAATCGAGGCGGGGCGGTTCCGCGAGGATCTATTTTACCGCCTGCACGTATTGCCTCTGCACCTTCCGGCGCTGCGCGAGCGCGCGGGCGACGTGGCGCTGCTCGCACGGATTTTCCTCGCGCGCTGCGCCGAGGAGGAAGGCCGGCACTTCCGCGGATTTTCCGCCGATGCCGAGGCCGCGCTCAAGGCGCATGCGTGGCCGGGCAATGTGCGCGAACTGCAAAACGTGATTCGGCGCGTGGTGGTGCTGCACGACGGAGAAGTGGTGAGCGCGGAGATGCTGGCGCTCTCGTCCGCGCACGAGGCGGCACGCGACACCGGGCCGGCGCCCCGCATGGACAGCCCGTCCATCGATCCGTTCTGGCGGCAGGAGCAGCGCATCATCGAGCAGGCGCTCGCCGCCTTCGACGGCAATACGCTCAAGGCGGCGTCGGCGCTTGAGATCAGCCCGTCCACGATCTATCGCAAGCGGCAGACGTGGTCGCAGGGGCGCGGGACGGCCTGAGATGCTTCCCTAGCCGAGCCTTGGGCAAGCCTTTCCCTGTCATCCTGGGCGAGCGACGCGGAACGCGTCGCGAGACCCGGGATCCAGGAACACTGTGGACGAGATTTTGCACGTACGGTGTTCCTGGATCCCGGCTCTCGCTCGCCCGCCGTCGCGGGCGCGCTCGGCCGGGATGACATCTTCGTGCATGGCGCGCTTGCCGCCTTCCCTGCCCTCGTCTAGACCCGCCGCGACATGAGCAAAGATTCCAAGAGCAAGATCAAGCCGCGGCTGCCGCGGGGGCTCGCCGACCGCGGGCCCGCGGAGCTCGCCGCCACGCGCGCGATGCTGGAAAAAATCCGCGCGGTGTTCGAGCGCTACGGGTTCGAGGCGGTGGAGACGCCGGCGATCGAATACACGGAGGCGCTCGGCAAGTTCCTGCCCGACCAGGACCGGCCGAACGAAGGCGTTTTTTCGTTCCAGGACGACGACGAGCAGTGGCTCTCGCTGCGCTACGACCTGACGGCGCCGCTAGCGCGTTACGTCGCGGAGAATTTCGACCGACTGCCGAAGCCCTATCGCAGCTATCGCGAGGGCTGGGTGTTTCGCAACGAGAAGCCGGGGCCGGGACGCTATCGCCAGTTCATGCAATTCGACGCGGACACGGTGGGCGCGGCGTCGGTCGCCGCGGACGCCGAGATGTGCATGCTCGCGGCGGATACGCTGGAAGCGCTCGGGATCAAGCGCGGCGATTACGTGATCAAGGTGAACAATCGGAAGGTGCTTGACGGGGTGATGGAGTCGATTGGGCTTGGCGGTGCAGAGAACGCTGGAAAGCGTCTAACGGTGTTGCGGGCAATCGACAAGCTTGATCGCCTTGGAATCGGGGGCGTGCGTGCTCTGTTGGGACCTGGCAGGAAGGACGAGAGCGGCGATTTCACAGGGGGCGCGGGGCTCAGTTCTGAAAAAATTGAATCGCTCGTGTGGTTTGCTGCGCCACTTCATTATCAAGAGACGAAAATATTGCCCGGATCGGATACATTGATGCCCGTTTGGAGGCCAGTCGGGCAGCCTCGCAGCCACTTGTCTGATGACGAAATTCAATATTTGGAGCCGGACAAGAATCAACGATTTGAGGGCGGAAATGTTTATCTTGATAACTCCGCGCTGATTAAAAAGTGGAGCAATCTTCTGTCGAACAGCCGCATTGGCCAAGAGGGATTACAAGAACTGTCTGCGATGAGCTCACTTGTTCGCGCTGCCGGCTATGGATCGAAACGATTTCAAATAAGCTCATCGGTTGTGCGCGGGCTCGAGTACTACACCGGCCCGGTCTACGAGGCCGAGCTCACATTCGAAGTAAAGGACGAAAAAGGAAATCCCGTGCGCTTCGGCTCGGTCGGGGGCGGCGGGCGCTATGACGGATTGGTCGCGCGTTTCCGCGGCGAGCCGGTGCCGGCGACGGGATTTTCCATCGGCGTCTCGCGGCTCATGGCGGCGCTGCAGCACCTCGGCAAGATCGACACGAAAGCCGAGGTAGGCCCGGTGGTCGTCACCGTGTTCGATCAAGGCCGCATCGCCGACTACCAGAAAATGGTGAAGCAGCTGCGCGACGCAGGCATCCGCGCCGAGCTCTATCTCGGCCCCGGCAAGATGGGCCCGCAACTGAAATACGCCGACAAGCGCAATTCGCCGTGCGTCATCATCCAGGGACCTGACGAGAAGGCGAAAGGCGAAGTGCAGATCAAGGACCTGATCCTCGGCGCCAAGGCGGCGGAAGAAATTTCCTCGAACAAGGAATGGCGCGAAGGGCGGCCGGCGCAGTTTTCCGTGCCGGAGAGCGAATTCGTGGACGCGGTACACAGGGTGCTGCTGCGGCACGGGATCAAGTAGGCCGCGCGGCCAAGGGCAAACCGGTAGGATAGAACTCGTCATGCCCGGTCCTGTGCCGGGCATCCACGTCTTTGCGCGAGGCGAGTCTAAGACGTGGATGGCCGGGACAAGCCCAGCCATGACGAACTTGGCGGAGAATCTGATTGTTTGCGCCTTGTCGGATCGGCATGGCGGGCGGCGTTCGGCCCTGCTAAAAGGCCGCGCAACTAGGACCAGAATCCGATGACCGGCGCTTCCGACCTGCGAGCGCGCAACGGCCGCGCGAACGGGCTCGTAGACCTCTACGAGCGCGCCGGATATTTGCGCGTGGAGCCGCCGGTGCTGCAGCCGGCGGACGCGTTCTTCGAGCTCTCCGGCGAGGAGCTCGCCCACCGCCTGTTTCTCACCGAGAACGCCGCGGGCGAGGAACTGTGCCTGCGGCCTGATCTCACGATTCCGGTTTGCCTCGCGCACATTGCAAACGGCGGCGCGGCACCGGCGGGTTATTGCTATCTCGGCCCGGTGTTCCGCGACCAGGGCGGCGGCTCCGGCGAATATCTGCAGGCCGGGATCGAGTCGCTCGGCCGCGTGGACCGCGCGGCTGCGGACGCGGAATGCGTCGCGCTCGCGCTGGAATCCGCCAAGCACTATGGCTGCGCCGCGCCGACGATCCGCATGGGCGACGTGAGCCTGTTCTCGGCGCTGATCGCGGCGCTCAATCTGCCGCCGGTGTGGCAGCGGCGGCTCTTGAAGGATTTCAATCGCACGGGGACGCTGGAGGCGGACCTTTCGACGCTCAAAAGCGGGCCAAGCGCAGGGCTTGAGCAGGCGGGCGTGCTCGCGGCCTTGCAGGGCTCCGACCCGGCGGCGGCGCGGGCGTTCGTCACCGATCTGCTATCGATCGCAGGCATTTCCACTGTCGGCGGGCGCACGGTCGCGGAAATCGCCGAGCGATTTCTCGAACAGGCTTCGCTCGGCGCCACCAGCGGCCTTGCGCCGGAGACCTCGGCGGTGCTCGAGCGCTATCTCGACATCGAAGGCGATCCGGACGAGGCACTCGCGGCGCTGCGCGCGCTCGCCGCCGAAGCCAAGCTCGATCTCGAGGCCACGCTCGAGACTTTCGAGCAGCGCACCGGCTTCATCGCCGCCGGCGGCGTCGACGTGCGCTCGATCCGCTTCGCGAGCGCGTTCGGCCGGCCGCTCGACTACTACACCGGCATGGTGTTCGAGCTGCACGACACGGGCGGCCGGGTGAAATGGCCGATCGCCGCCGGCGGCCGCTACGACCAATTGCTGACGGTGCTCGGCGCGAGCGAGCCGGTGCCGGCGGTGGGCTTTGCAGCGTGGATCAGCGAGCTGGAACAAGCGGGGGGTGTGGCATGAGCACCCTCCCGGTCAAAACGCTTCTGTTGGGCGTTCCGTCCAAGGGGCGGCTGATGGAAAACGCGCACGCGTTCTTCGGACGCGCGGGCATGTCGCTCGTGCAGCCGCGCGGCGGGCGCGATTATCGCGGCACGATTTCCGAATTGCCGGGCGTCGAAGTCGCATATTTGTCGGCGGCCGAAATCACGAACAACCTCGCGCAAGGGACAATTCACTTGGGCGTCACCGGCGAGGATCTGGTGCGGGAAATGATCGCGGACGCAGATCAGCGTGTGTTGCTCATCGACGGACTCGGCTTCGGCCAGGCGAACGTCGTGGTCGCCGTGCCACAGGCATGGATCGACGTGCGCACCATGCACGACCTCGATGACGTGGCGACGGCGTTTCACGCCAAGCACGACCGGCGCATGCGGGTCGCGACCAAATACGTGAATCTGACGCGCACGTTCTTCGCGCGGCACGGCATCGCCGATTACCGCATCGTGGAAAGCCTGGGCGCCACCGAAGGCGCGCCGGCGACGGGCGCCGCGGAACTGATCGTCGACATCACCACGTCAGGCGCGACACTCGCCGCAAACGGGCTGAAAGTCATCGACGACGGGATCATGCTGCGCTCGCAGGCGAATCTCGTGGCCTCGCTCGCGGCGTACTGGGGCGACGACGAGCGCGCGGCCGCCCGCGCGTTGCTCGACCGCGTGGCCGCGGAGCGGCGCGCGCGCACGATGCGCGAGGTGCGCACCCGTTTCAAAGCCGCCGACGCGGAGCTCGTCGCCGAGGCCAGCGGCAGGTTCGGGGTGCTGGCGCCGCTCGGCGGACCGACCTCGTCCGGGATGCTGACGTTGCTCTGCCCGCCGGAGAGCGTGCACGGGCTTGCGATCTTCCTGCGCGAGGCGGGGGCGGAGACCGTGATGGTGGCCTCGCCCGAATTCGTGTTCGCGAACGAGAATTCGCTCTATGACGCGCTCGTGGCGCGGCTCAACCGCAAGGGTTAGAGCGCCTCGTTCCCCGGGCGAGCGCGGACGAAGGCCGCGCGAGACCCGGGGTCCAGGGCAACAAGCGCAGCGGAACTGGACCCCGGCTCTCGCCTCGCCTCGCTCGGCTCGGCCGGGGAACGTCAAATCGACCGTTCAGGCGACCGCGGCGGCGGCAGGCCGCAGACGATAGACATCGCCGCCCTCCGGCGCGAGATCGAGGCGGCGCGCGTGGAGCGCATGCAGCGTCGTGCGGTGCCCAATCGAGATCAGGGTCGCGTTCGGCAGCCGCGCTTGCAGCAGCCGGTAAAGTTCGGCCTCGGCCGGCTCGTCGAGCGCCGACGTCGCCTCGTCGAGCAGGAGTACGTCGGGCTTCGCGAGAATTGCGCGCGCGAGCGACACGCGCTGCTGCTCACCCTGCGAGAGCACATGCGGCCACGGCCCTTCCTCGTCCAGGCGCTCGATCAGCTTCTCGAGTCCAACTGCCTGCAAAACCTCCGCCAGTTTCTCCGCTCCGAAATCCCGCGGCGCGCTCGGATAGGCGAGCGCCTGGTCTAGCCGTCCGAACGGCAGATACGGCCGCTGCGGCAGCACCAGGAGCTTCTTGCCCCTGCCGATCGCAATCTTCCCTTTGCCGAACGGCCAGATGCCGGCAATCGCCCGAAACAAAGTGGACTTGCCGGAGCCGGACCGGCCGGTGACGAGGACGTTCTCGCCGGGGGCGACGAAGATGTCATTGGCCGCGACGAGCGGAACGCCTGATGGCAGCCGCAGCAACAGATCGTCGAGTGCGAGCGCGCGCTTCGGATCGTCGGTGCGCGCGATTTGCGACCCGGCCTCAAGCCGCTCCGCCGCGGCGATCGAGTCCTCGAAGCCGATCAGCCGCTCGGTCACGGCGCGCCATTCGGCAAGCTGCGCATAGGCTGAGACGAAGAAGCTGAAGGCGGTCTGCACCTGGCCGAACGCGGAAGCGGTTTGCGTCAGCACGCCGAGCGGAATCGTGCCGGCGAAATAGGCCGGGCTCACCACCACGAAGGGAAAGATGATCGAGATCTGGTCGTACCCCGCGGTGAACGAAATGAGCCGCTTGCGCGCGGTCATGATGCTGCGGAAATTGGCGACGAGCGTCGCAAACCTTCCGCCGAGGGCGCCGCGCTCCGCATGTTCGCCGTCCAGTAGCGCAATTTGCTCGCCGTTTTCGCGGATGCGGACGAGATGATAGCGGAAATCCGCCTCGTAACGCTGCTGATTGAAGTTCAGGCGCACCAGCGGATAGCCGATGAGATGCGTGACCCAGGTGCCGACGACCGAATAAAAAAGCGCCGTCCAGACCAGATAGCCGGGGACGCTGCCGAGATACGGCGTCGCCGCCTCCCCCGACAAGCGCCAGAGAATGGCGGCGAACGAGACGAGCGTCGCAATGGAGCCGAGGAATCCGATGCCGATCGCGATCGCGCGTTCCGCGAAAAGATCAAGGTCCTCGGCGATGCGCTGGTCGGGATTGTCGGCGACGTCGCCGGTGAGACGCATGCGGTAGTGCGTGCCGTGGGAGAGCCAGCGGACGAGATATTTCTCCGTCATCCATTGCCGCCAGCGGATGCGCAGCCAGAGCTGAAGGTAAAGC
Source organism: Xanthobacteraceae bacterium (assembly GCA_040901465.1). Lineage (GTDB taxonomy): Bacteria > Pseudomonadota > Alphaproteobacteria > Rhizobiales > Xanthobacteraceae > JAUSIF01. Next base: position 329,373 of record JBBDYN010000028.1, on the reverse strand, counting down.
TGGTAGACCGCCGCTGCGATGAAGAGCGCCGCGAGGCCGCAGAAGATCAGGAGCTCGGTCTGGAACGAGGCCCAGTCCTTGAGTTCGATCGCATTGTAGAAGCGCGCGTTCCACGCGTTGAACATGACGTTGAGCGCGACGATGGAAAGCTCGAGCCCGATGACCAAGACGAGGAGCAATCGGCCCGGCCAGCGGTCCTCGCCGTAAAAGTAGGGCGCTGCAATGCGGCGCACGTCGGCGAGTGCGGCGAGAAGCTGGCGAAGCTGGAGCACGGCGGCCTCCGTCGGGAATCGAGATGGCGAGCGTTGGAGATTAGCCGACCCCTTACCCGCGCGCGCGCTGAACGGCTTGCGGCTTGATCATGCACGCGGCACGGCGTTACTCTTGCTCGCTTTCGGGCCTTCTCAGGGGACGCGGCTTGACCGCGGGATAGGCAGTACCGTGATGCAAATAACGGCAGATGAAAATGCGCTCCCGCCCGGCGGGTCGCGATGCATCCCGCCGAAACCGCCGTCGATGGCACGTCGCTTGCTTCAAATGGCTGCTAACCAGACATCGGGAGGTTGTTCATGCGACGACGCGATTTCACGAAACTTGCCCTGGCGGGCGCAGCCGGCACCGTTGCCGCGCCGGCCGTCGTGCAGGCGCAGACCACGTTCAATTGGAAGATGACGAGCTTCTACGGTCCGAATGCCGCGTTCTATTCGACCGGACCGGGAAGCGCGAAGGATCTCGTCAAGCGCATCGGCGACATGTCGGGCGGGCGGATCAAAATTCAATTCTACGGAGCGGGCGAACTCATTCCCGCGGCCGAAGGATTCGATGCCGTGTCGTCCGGCACGGTGGAGATGAATTTCGCGAACTCATATTTCTGGACCGGTAAAAGCTTCGCCGCGCAGTACTTCACGGCGGTGCCGTTCGGTTTGAACTTCCAGGGCTACAACGGCTGGTACTACGACGGTGGCGGCAAGGAGCTGTGGCGGGAGGTCTATGACCGCTTCAACCTGGTGCCGATCCTCTGCGGCAATACCGGCGTGCAGATGACCGGTTGGTTCCGCAAGCCGATCGAGAAGGCCGAGGACCTGAATGGCATCAAGATGCGCATCCCGGGACTGGCGGGGCGCGTCTACAAGGAACTTGGCGTAGACGCGCGCTTGATCGCGCCGGGCGAAATCTTTCCCAATCTCGAGCGCGGCGTGATCGACGCCGCCGAGTTCGTCGGCCCCTACCTCGACCGCCAGCTCGGCCTGCACAAGGTCGCGAAGTACTACTACACGACCGGCTGGCACGAGATGGCGACCGCGAGCGAGCTCATCATCAACAAGGCCGCTTGGGCGAAGCTACCCGCCGATCTTCAGGCGATCGTCGAGAACGCCTGCGCCGCCTGCAACGTGATCAGCGAGGCCTGGTGCCAGAAAAACAACGCCGAGGCGATGGAGGATCTCGTGAAGAACCACGGGATCATCGCGCAACCGCTTCCGGACTCCGTGGTGAAGGCGTTGCGCGCGGCGACCGACAAGATTCTCGCCGAAGCGGTGGCGAAAGACCCGGTCACCAAGAAGGTCCACGACTCCTACATGGGCTACAAGACCAAGTACGACGCCTGGGCGGACTTGAGCGAGACGGTCTATCACAACAAGATCCGCAAGGCGTCCTGAGTGAAGGCAGCAGAACGGCTGGCTGGCGGGATCGATACTTTCATCGATCTCGTCGGCCGCGCCACGTCCTGGATCGCGCTCGTGCTCGCGCTCGTCATGGGTGCGAACGTGCTGCTGCGCTACGGTTTCTCGCTCGGCTGGATCTGGGCACAGGAGCTCGAATGGCACCTGATGGTGCCGATTTGCCTGTTCGGCATGTCCTATGCGCTGCGCCACGGCGAGCACGTGCGCGTCGACATTCTGTTCGCAAACTACACCGAACGTACCAAGCACGCAGTCGACGCCGTCGCAGCGGTGCTCATGATGGTGTTTTCGCTGGCCGTGATCTGGCTCTCCCTCGCCTATGTCGGGCAGTCCTGGTCGATCGGCGAAGGCACGGCCAATCCGGGCGGCATCGATTATCGCTACGTCGTCAAATCATTGATTCCGATCGGTTTCGCGCTGCTGTTTCTGCAATCTCTCGCACAGGCGATCCATCGTGCGGTCGCATTCCGGTCCAGCTGATGCCGTTCACCGAAATCCTCGCCATCCTGATGCTCGTTTCCTTCTTTGCCATGCTGATGGCGGGGTTGCCGGTCGGGCTCACGCTCGCGATTTCCGGCCTCGTGTTCGGCCTCATCGGCTTCGGGCCGCTTCTGTTCAATCTCCTTCCCGGCCGCATTTTCGGGGTCGTCACCAACCAGACGCTCCTGGCCATCCCGCTGTTCGTCTTCATGGGCGTGATGCTGGAAAAATCGCGGCTGGCCGAGGAACTGATGGATGTGATCGGGCTCCTGGCAGGATCGCTGCGCGGCGGCCTCGGGCTCGGCATCATCGCCGTCGGCGTCCTCATGGGCGCGACCACCGGCATTGTCGGCGCGACCGTGGTGACGCTCGGGCTCCTCACACTTCCGGGCATGCTGCGGCGCGGTTATGACAAGGGGCTGGCCTGCGGCGTCATCTGCGCATCCGGCACGCTCGGCCAGATCATTCCGCCGAGTCTCGTGCTGATTTTGCTCGCGGACATCATGAACGAATCCGTCGGCACGCTGTTCGCCGCGGCCATGATCCCCGGCCTGATGCTCGCAGGGCTCTACTTCGTCTATGTGCTCGTGCTCGGCTTTCTGCGGCCGGACATGGTGCCGCCCATTGCGCCGGAGGAACGTGCGCTCGTTTCCCGCGGCCAGCTTGCGGCCAAGATCGTCCGCGTGGTCGCGCCGCCGATCGGACTCGTCGGTGCCGTGCTCGGCTCCATCATCGCCGGTATAGCGGCGCCTTCGGAGGCCGCCTCCATGGGCGCGCTCGGCTCGATCGTGGTCGCCGGGCTTGGACGGCGGCTGAACTGGAAAGTGCTCACCGAGACGGTGCGAACGACGACGCGCATCACGGCGATGGTGATGTTCATTCTGATCTGCGCGCAGGCCTTCGCGCTGGCCTTCCGCGGGCTGGAAGGCGAACGGATCGTGCAGGACGCGTTCGCGTATGTGCCGGGCGGAATTTACGGTTCGATCTGGTTCCTGATGCTGATCATTTTCGTGCTCGGCTTCTTCATCGAGTGGATCGAGATTTCCTATATCGCCGTGCCCCTGTTCCTGCCGGTGTTCCTGTCGGCGGGCGTCGACATGGTCTGGCTCGCGACGCTCATCTGCCTGAACCTGCAGACTTCGTTTCTCACGCCGCCGTTCGGCTGGTCGCTGTTCTTCCTGCGCGGCGTCGTGCCGCCGGAAATCACCACCGGCGACATGTACCGCGGCGTGGTGCCGTTCGTCGGGCTGCAGGTCGTCGCGCTCGTGCTCGTGTTCATTTTCCCCGACATCGCGCTGTGGCTGCCGCGCGCGATCGGCTGGTAGAAAAGCAAAGGGCGCGGCCGAAGCCGCGCCCAAAACCTTGGCAGCTTGCGCCGTGCTCAGTGGAGCAAGCGGACGTGAATGGTTCCATAGGCGCCGTCGTTGTCGCGGAAGGCGTTGCCGTCGTCCCAGTTGTAGCCGCCGGAGAGGACGATCTGCGCGGCAGGTGAAAAGTTGAGCGAGGCGAACAATCCGGCCCGTGCCGCGTCGAAGCGTTTGTTGCCGAGGGCGGCGACTTCCGGGCCGACCGAAAGATTCGGCGCGACGTACCAGCCGAGCTTGCCCATCACGAAATAGCTCGAGTGGACCGAGCTGATTTGGCCGAGCAGCAGGCCGTAGCCTTGGTTGCCGAATGGTGCGAAGACTTCGCCTTGGGCGGTGACGCCCCATTTCGTGCCGTCGAGTCCGACCGGATCGAGATTGTTGTCGTGGCTCTGGACCTGAGCGCCGATGTACCCGCTGTAGCGCACCCCGTTGATAAAGCGCTGATAGCCGACCATCACCTCGGCTACGTGAAAGTCGACGCTGGCCTCACCGAGGGCCGGCGACACAATGTAATCGTACTCGCCGGTTCCGCCACGAATGCGCAGCAACGCGCCGTCCGTATTTAGATTGCGATTGAACGCCCAGACAGCGCCGATGTCGGCGAACCAGCTATGCGGAGAAAATGCAGCGCCGCCGAAATAAACCGCTGCCGGCCCGGTTGGCGGTGGCGCGGCCTTGACCGGCATTGGCACGGGCGCATCGGCGGCGCCCGCAAAGCCGACGCTCACCAAGAACGCCGCTGTCGCCATGCCTGTTAAGTTGAGCTTGTTCATGGCCTCAACTCCCCTGTTGGGCTCAAATTACCTCCGAGCCGCCCGCGTCGAAAGACCGGGTGATCAACCAACAAGGGTATCGGCTCGAATCTCGGGCGGTGTTGCTGCGGGACAACACCAATACAACGCCCGTACTACTCGGCCGCCGCCGCCAAAACGACAGGAGTCTCAGTGCGTTCCGCCTCGATCTTGATCGCATATCGGCGGACAGTTGCCCCATCGAGTCCGCGCGCGGCCAAGGAATGAAGGTTCTCAGGGCCGTGCACGCTGATTTGCCGACGCTCCACGCCATCCGGGCTGAGGATTTCGGCGCGCAACTGGGTGCCTGAGTCGAGCGGGCGAAAGGCAAGGAAGCTTGCCCGGGCATCCCCGGGCTTCACGCGGATCACACCGAGGGAGGCGGAACCATGCTTTGCATCGCGATACAGCACCGGCAGCCAAGTCGCCAATTCCCTCGTGAACGGGGCGCGCAGCGTGAGCAGACGTCCGATTACGTCGGACGGTGTCAGGAAGAACGCGTCGCGATGCATGAATTCGCGATGCCAGTTGACCGAATGGAGGCTGCGCGTGAGCCGGTCGAGGTCCGCGGAGTCTTTCCAAACAAGCTCGCACTCAATCAGCCCCTCGTCCGCGAACGACTCGGCGTCGCCGAATTCGACGGTTACCGATCCAAGTCGGTAGCGCCTGATCTTGGATCGTGGGCGCCGCACGACCGTGCCCTCAACGGAGAGTCGGCCGGACGGAAGATGAAGACGGCCGGTGAAGCGCTCGCCCGCCGATTCGAATACAGCACCGAGCACGCGCGCGGATAACCACGTGCGCGAGAGACGCTCGACGCTCGCGAGTACGCGTCCCGATGGCGTATCGATTTCAAGAGGCAGGCGTACTTCGAAGCGGTAGTCGTCGGTCGAGCGCCGCGCGTCGTGGATCGCTTTGCGGATCAGGTAACCGGACTTGCCCGCATTGAAGAGTGCCCATGCTCCGGCCACGACAACGAGTTCAAGAGTATAGCCCTGAGGTAGATGAAGATTCCATTTGATATTAGCCCAGTTGCCGCTCAACAGATCAATCGTGGCATAGGCCAATGGTCCGACCCGAAAATCGAAAACGAGATGCGATATGCCGGTGATCACCGCAACTAGACTCACCGTCAACACTACGATTTGCGGAGTCATGAGTGCCCATTCGATGCGTCCGCGAACGTTCTTCGCCGAGGTTCGAAACGGCATCTTCCCGCGGACTAAGGCGGTGGCCGCTGCCAAGTGGACCGGGAAACGTGCGACGCTGAAAACCTCGTTGGCCCAAATCCGACTGAGGCCGCAACCGAGCTCCTGTAGCAACAAGGTCGTCAGCAGCGGGAAGAACAGAACGATCAAGACGTTCAGGAACGTAATCTCGAATGGCGCCCAACCCAGAAACAGGGATACCATCGGTACGACGAACAACAGGAATTGCTGCCAGCCTTCCAGATAGATCAGGCCGAGCGTCAGATAGGAAAGCTTCTGACCGATCGTCAGCTCCTTGCACAACAACGTGTTCTCGAGCCGCAGCGCGTGGATGTTGCCGTGCGCCCAGCGATGCCGCGTACGGTAGTAGTCGCGGATGTCGGAAGAGGCTACGCCGTAGGCGATCGGCTCGTTGAGATAGACTACCTCGTGTCCCGCCTTGTGCAGCTTGAGCGACGTGTGGATGTCCTCGGTTACCGTGTCGACGGGAATGCCGCCGATCGCATCGAGGGCCGATCGGCGATAGACGGTGGAGGTGCCGACGCAGGACGCGCCGTTGAAATAGTCGCGGCACGATTGCGCGATCAGATAGAAGAATGATTGGTCGTGCCAAAGTCCGCCGCTGCGGCGCGCATTGAAATACTGAAACGCATCGACGTTGTAATAGTCCTGCGGCGTCTGCACCATCGCGACGCGAGGGTCGTTGAAAAAGCCGAGCGTCAGATCGAGCGCGTTCGGCAACGCGATGTGATCAGCATCGAACACCATGACGAAATCGGCGGTACTGTGCGAAAGGCCGAAGTTCAGATTGCCGGCCTTGGCGTCGACATTCTTTCCGCGCGCCAGATAACGCACGCCGATTTCTTCGGCCAATGCCTTCATCTCCGGCCGGTTGCCGTCGTCGAGCAGAAATGTCCCGTGCGGGCATGCGATCTCTCTGGCGCCAATCAGGGTCCAGCGGACGATGTCGACCGGCTCCTTGTACGTCGTTACGAACACGTCAACCGAAAGTCCGGCGAGCACCGGCGGGGGGTCGCGATGGCGGTAATTCCACGAGCAGAAAATCAGCGTCAGACCGAGCACGAAGCCGAAGACTTCGGCCGTGAAATAAGTGAGCGACAGCCCAAGCGCGTCGGGGTTCAGGACTGTCACGCGCCACGCCAAATAGGCGACCATCGCGCCGACGTAGGCGAAGGCCACCGATTTGCGCAGCCGGGCGCGGCCGCGAAATCGCTTGTGGAGAAATGCACTGTGCGACATGGCCTCGCCGATACCACGCTTGGGCGCGAGCGGGTCCGCCGCCAACTGCCCAATTCAACATCATGGCCGGAAAACCGCGCGGCATTCCGGCCAAGTCGCTGATGACGTAACTGGAAATCCCCGCCTGAGGCAAATGTCGCACGCCGATGGCGCAGTTGGCCGCCGGAAATCGGCCCGGCGTGTGCTAATAATCACACAGGGCGCGAAGTGGAATTCAACGGAATGACCGCATGAAAGTTCGGATCTCTCGCCGCCGGCTCGCGCTCGGCCTGCTCGCGGTCGCCGGCGGAAGCGCGGCGGGCGTCTGGTCGTTCTACGGGCGCGATCGCAGCGCCGTGGAACTCGACCTTCCCGGCGGCGGCAATCCGTTTGCGCCGAGTTACGAAGTGTTTCTCGCGCTTTCACAGATCGTGCTGATGCGCGAGAAACTCGATGAGGAAATCGCCCGCAGGCTCTTCGCCGTGTTCTCGAACGAACCGTGGGGCCTGAAGCACATCGGCCACGCGTACGCCGTGTTGCGGGACGAACTCGCGCACACGGGGACCGCCGAACGCGCTGCCCCGATTTCGCTCGCGCGCCTCGGCGACGGCGAACGATGGTTCGTCGGCCATCTCGTCACTACCTGGTACCTCGGCGTCTACTATCACGAGGAACGGCCGACGCAGCGCATCACCTACGCCGGCGCGCTGATGTTCGATGCCGTCGAGGGACTTCTGCCAGTGACCTACTTCGAAAGCGTCGGCTACGGCAGTTGGGTCGAGCCGCCAGCGGCAGCGCGTGAGGACGGAAAGCCGAAGTGATGGAGGCCGACGTCGTTGTCATCGGCTCCGGCATGGCCGGAGCGTTTGCAGCCTGGAAGCTCGCGCAACGCGGTCTGCGGGTGTTGGTGCTTGAAGCGGGTCCGCGCATCGAGCGGTCGCAGGTCGTGCGGGGTTTCGCGACGACGCACAACTTCGACATGTCGGCGGGCTATCCGAATCCGGCAAGCGCGCCGCGCCCGGATTGGGGAAGCGGTCCCGACAAATTCATCGATCAGCTTGGACCCGCCGTCGCGCAGTTCGAATACCTGCGCGTCGTCGGCGGAACCACCTGGCACTGGAGCAGCGGCGCGGAGCGATTGAAGCCCGTAGACATGCGGTTGCGATCGACGTACGGCGTCGGCGCCGACTGGCCAATCACATACGACGAGATCGAATTGCACTACCTCGAAGTCGAACGCGAGATCGGTCTCGCGGGCGAAGAGCGAGGAATGGAGGACCCGCCGCGATCCGCGCCGTTCCCGCTGCCGCCGATCCCGCTTGGCTACATGGAGATCGAGATCGGCAAGCGCCTGCGGGAAATCGGCCTGCACGTGCTCAACAGTCCGGCGGCACGGAACAGCGTGCCGTTCGACGGTCGCCCGCAATGCGACGGCTATGGAACGTGCACGCCGATCTGTCCGATCGGCGCGCAATACTCGGCCATCGTCCACGTTGAAAAGGCGGAGAAGGCGGGCGCACAAGTCGTCGCCAACGCGCGCGTGGACCGGCTCGAGCTTGACGCCGGCGGAAACATCTCGCTCGCGCGGTTCTCGCGGCCAGACGGCAGCGAGGATGTTGCGAGCGGCAAGTTTTTCGTGCTGGCGGCCAACTCGGTCGAGTCGACGAGGCTCCTGCTCGCATCGGCCGATGCGTCGCGGCCGAGCGGCCTTGCCAACAGTTCCGATCAGGTCGGGCGCAATTTCATGATGCACCCGGCGTTTCATATTGGCTTCGAGACACCGTACCCCCTCTATGCCGGCCGCGGGCCGACATCGAGAGGAAGCATTGGCGAGTTCCGCGACGGCCCGCTTCGCGCCAGCGAAAGTGCGTTTCACCTCGGGATCGACAATGCGCCGTTTCTCCAGCCGATCGCCGCCGCCCTGCTGCGGGAAAGCAAAATGCCTCCAGAACTCGACCGCGAGTTGCGGGACGCCGTGGTTCGGCAGGGCGCATTCCTTGCCTATGTGGAGCAGCTACCCGATCCGGAAAATCGCGTTTCCATCGACTGGGGGACGCGCGACAGCGCCGGGCAGCCGCGCATCAAGATTCACTATTCGACCGGTGAATACGAGCAACGCGGGATCGCAAGGGCGCGCGCCGCGATCGGGCGGATTTTGCAGCACCTCGGGGGGCGCGCGACGCGCCGCCTCGACGAAATCAGCGTCAACCACATGATGGGGACCTTGCGGATGGGCCGCGACCCGAAAACGTCCGTCTGCGACGTCGAGTGCCGCGCTCACGACCATCCGAATCTGTTTATCGCGAGCGGCGGGCCGTTTCTGTCCGCCGGCACGGTGGGACCGACGCTCACGATCGCCGCGCTCGCGGTGCGCTTGGCCGAAGCGATCGCGAAGCAGATGCGCGGCTGAATGCAAAAGGGCCGCCTCGCGGCGGCCCTTGCACAGTCGATTTCCGCTTGTCGCGGTCCCGGATCGCCGCTGCGCCGCTTCCAGGGATTGCCGAGGACGATCCCGGGTCTGCAGCGCACCGCTTCGCGCTGCGCCGCGCCCGGGATGACGCCCTAGGCGTCAGTAATCCATCCCGCCCATGCCGCCGCCGCCACCCGGCGCGATCGGCTGGTAATACGGCGTTACATTTCAAGTCGTTGTCGACGTTGGCAGCGCCACGATCATGTCGAGTTCGACCCGCGCGCCGGGCGAGCTTAACTGATTGATGCAAACCATCGTGCTCGCCGGCCGCCAGTCGCCGAAATATTTCGCCGTCGCCTTGTTCATGCCGTCGGCATCGCGCATGTCAGTCAGATACTTCGTGACCTTCACCACGTCGCGCCAGGTGGCGCCGACCTCATCCAGAATCGACTTGATCGCCTCCATCGCAAGGCGAGTCTGCTCCACGATGTCGTGCGGATGGACGTGTTCCTCGTCCTTGTGCGGGTGGTGATGATAGAGAGGCGATGCGGTGGCGCCCGAGATGAACATAAGATCGCACGCGCCAACGATCTTGACCGCAGGCGCATAGGGCATCTTGTGCTCCTCGTCGGGATTGGGATGTACCGCTTCCAGCTTGTGCGACACGCGCGATTTGGTCATTTGGGTCATCGATCTCCTCCTTCGTGGGAATGGATTCGCCGTCGCGACCGCAAATCAGTCGATCCGCCAGCGGCTAAGCGAGACATCGATCGCATCCTGGATCTTGGTGACAAGTATGCCGAGCGTCGCGAGCACGATCAGGACGGCGAAGGCCTGCTCGGTATCGAGAACCTGGCCCGCAAGATAGAGCCGGGAGCCGAGCCCAACCCGACCGACCAACATCTCGGCCGCGACAACGAGAATGATCGAAACTCCGAGTCCCAGTCGCATTCCGGCGAAGATCGACGGGATCGCGCTCGGCAACAATACCTTGCGCACGATCTGTCGCTTGTTCGCGCCAAGATCGCGGGCCGCCAATATGAGTCCGGGGTCGGACTGTCGGATGCCGAGCACGGTGTTGATCACGATCGGAAATATCGCCCCCAGCCCGCTGATCGTCAGCATGAACGGTCCGCCGGTGCCGAGCCAAATAATCAGGAGTGGAATGAGCGTCACCTTCGGCAACGGATAGAGCGCGGCGATGAAATTGTCGGCGATCGCGTACACGCGCTCGGACGTCGCCATCCAAACGCCAAGCAACACACCGCCCAGGACCGCGAACGTGAACCCCCCGAAAATACGACCGAGCGTAGCGAGCAAGTCGGTGGTCAGGCCGCCGGTGTGAAACATATCGACCAGAGAGACCACGATGAGCGTGGGTCGCGGCAGATAGATCGGATTGAGCTCGGCAACGATGACCCCCAGCTCCCAGCCGATGAGCACGACCGCCACCGCGATCCAGCCGAGTACCCGCGGTTCATTGAGTGTCGCGATGAGTCGGGGCCACGAAAGTGCACTCCGGGTCGCGGATTCGGACTCGATGGCCTGACGGTCGCTCATCGATTCACGCACTCCCCGCCTCGGCCGCCATGGCGCGAACCACCTCGTCGCGCAAAAGCCCATAGATGCGGTCGAACAGCCGACCAAAGGCCGGATCGTGCGTAGTGGCCAACGTGCGCGGGCGCGGCAGTTCCACCGTGATTTCGGCTGCGATCCGGCCGGGGCGGGCCGTCATCACCAGGATGGTGTCGGCGAGGAGGAGCGCCTCCTCGATCGAATGCGTCACGAGGATCGCCGTAGTGCCGCTGGTCTCGACGAGTCTTGCAAGCTGCTCCTGCAAGACCAGTCGGGTCTGTGCGTCGAGCGAGCCGAAGGGTTCGTCGAGCAGAAGAACGTCGGGCTCCATCACCAGCGCGCGGGCAAGCCCGACGCGCTGGCGCATGCCGCCCGAGAGCTGCCGCGGGTATTTGTTCTCGAAGCCCAAGAGATCGACCTTGGCGAGCGCGCGGCGCGCCCTTGCCTCGCGCTCGGAACGCGGCACTCCGGCAAATTCCAGGCCGATGGCCACGTTGTCGAGCACCGTCCGCCAAGGGAACAGACTGAAGGCCTGCCACACCGTGGCCATGCCCGGGGGACGGGCTGCGGCGGTATCCGTCGAAACCTCGACGTAATGCAACTTGCCCTGTGTCGGCACGAGCAGGCCGCGCGCGATCTGCAACAACGTGCTCTTGCCGCAACCGCTGGGCCCGATAATGGCGGTGACGTTCCCCGGTGAGAACCGGCAGCGGACGTTTTCGAGTGCAACGATCGGCGTCCCGGACTTCGCGGGATAGGTCAGGCCAACTTCATCGCACTCGATCGCAACCGTGGCAGTAGCCACCAGACCACTCACATGAACGGATTGGCGCGCTTCAGCCGCGCGGCAGCCTCGACCGCCGGCGAAAGATCGAACAGCGATTCCTTGGTCACCGTCCCCGACACGAGCTTCATCGACTCGGAAAGGAACTTGAACTGCGCCATGACCGAGTCGACGTTTGGCATCCCTTCGTCATCGTACCACGTCCAACGCGGGGCGGCCGCCTCGATCAGCGGCGGCGGCACTTTGGTTGCGTCAGAGATGATCTTGATTACCTCCGGATCCTTCGCTGCCGCCGCCTTGTTGAACAGCCGAGCCGCGTGGATATGCACCATCGCGAAACGAATAGCCGCCGACCTGTTCGCAGACAAGAAGTTGGTCGACATCACCCAGCAGGCAAGCTGGGTGTTCGGCTCGATGTCCGATCCCGCGCCGATGAGCTTGCCGACATTGTTCTTCTCGGCGAGGAAGGCGAGCGGGACGGGTATCTGAGCAGCATCGGCCTGACCGGCGCCCATGAGCCTGATAATGTCCGGATAGGGCATGCCGGACGACCAATTTAAATCACTACGCGGATCGAGGCCGGCCTTCTGTGCAGCACGGCCGAGCAGATACTGGTCGATGCTGCCGGGCGCCTGAATCGCGATCTTCTTGTCCTTGAGCATGGCGCCCTTGTCGACCGAGGTGAAGCCAGCCGCGTACATCGCATTGCTCGCGACAATGGTCATCGAACCGGAGCCGGGCTTCTCGATTCCGCGGTCGAGGATCAGCTTGAATGGAGCGCCCTTCGCCACCGTGTTGAATACGCCCGCGTTCAAGGTCGAAGCGGTCAGGTCGAGTTCGCCAGCGACGAGCGCGGGCATCGCCAGCGCACCGTCGGCAAAGAACTTGAGTTCCGCGTCGAGATTGACGCGCTCGAAAAAGCCTTTGGCTTGAGCGATGAAGATCGGCCCGGATGAAATCAACGGAACGAGCCCGATCCGGATCTTGGTGCGCGGCTCCTGGGCGCGCGCGCTGCGGAACGAAAACGTGGACGCCACGCCGAGCGCGGCGGTTCCGGTCAGAAAACGGCGACGACTGAATGGCATGGCCATTGAACCCTCCCTCGCAAACCGACTCTTGATCGATTGGGTGACTGTCAAAACAGTGGCACGACCGCGAACGACGTTGCAACTGAGAGATTGGGCGTCGTTTCCACGCGAGGCGGGCTGTGGGCGTGATGCATTGCAACTCGGCTCGTCCACAATACGAACCGCTCGCGAAGGGGACTGGCGGCCGCAAACGACGTCGGGCGAGATCGGGGCCAATTCCGGCCTTTCCGCTTGCCGGCCTTCGGCCGCATCGCGGAGCCGAGAAAAAAGGGCGCGGCCAAAGCCGCGCCCCGATTCGCTTCACGCGATCCCGGGTCTGCGACGCAACACTCCGTTACGCTATGTGCTGCGCCGCGCCCGGGATGACGCCTTTCGGCGTCAGTAATCCATCCCGCCCATGCCGCCGCCGCCACCCGGCATGGCCGGCGTCTCCTTCTTGGGAAGCTCGGCGACCATCGCCTCGGTGGTGATCAAGAGGCCCGCGACCGAAGCCGCGTCCTGAAGTGCGGTGCGCACGACCTTGGCCGGGTCGACGATGCCGGCCTTGTACATGTCCACGTAGGTTTCGTTCTGGGCGTCGAAGCCGTACTCGGGATCCTTCGACTCGAGCACACGGCCGACGACAATCGAGCCCTCGACGCCCGAATTCTCGGCGATCTGCCGGATCGGCGATTCCAGCGCGCGCAACACGATATTGATGCCGGCCTGGATGTCGGGGTTCTCGTTTCTGGTTTTCTCGATCGCCTTCTTGGCGCGCAGGAGCGCGATGCCGCCACCCGGAACGATGCCCTCTTCCACGGCCGCGCGGGTCGCGTTCAGCGCGTCGTCGACGCGGTCCTTCTTCTCCTTCACCTCGATCTCGGTCGAACCGCCGACCTTGATCACGGCGACGCCGCCGGCGAGCTTGGCGAGCCGCTCCTGAAGCTTTTCCTTGTCGTAGTCGGAAGTGGTTTCCTCGATCTGCTGCTTGATCTGGCCGACGCGGGCTTCGATGTCCTTCTTCTTGCCGGCGCCGTCGACGATCGTGGTCTTTTCCTTCTCGATGATGACCTTCTTGGCGCGGCCGAGCATCGCGAGCGTCACGTTCTCGAGCTTGATGCCGAGGTCTTCGGAGATGAGCTGACCGCCGGTCAAGATCGCGATGTCCTCGAGCATGGCCTTGCGGCGATCGCCGAAGCCGGGCGCTTTCACCGCCGCGACCTTGAGGCCGCCGCGCAGCTTGTTCACCACAAGGGTGGCGAGCGCCTCGCCTTCGACATCCTCGGCGATGATGACGATCGGCTTCGAGGACTGCACCACCGCTTCGAGCACCGGCAGCATCGCCTGTAGACCGGAGAGCTTCTTTTCGAATACGAGGAAATAGGCGTCGTCGAGCTCGGCGCTCATCTTCTCGGCATTTGTGATGAAGTAGGGAGAGATGTAGCCGCGGTCGAACTGCATGCCCTCGACCACTTCGAGCTCGGTCTCGAGGGATTTCGCTTCCTCGACCGTGATTACGCCCTCGTTGCCCACCTTCTGCATAGCGCGCGCGATCATCTCGCCGATCGACGCATCGCCGTTGGACGAAATCGTGCCGACCTGCGCGACCTCCTTGGAGCTCTTCACCTCGCGCGCGCGGCGGCCGATTTCCTTCACGGCCTCGGCAACGGCGAGATCGACGCCGCGCTTCAAGTCCATCGGGTTCATGCCGGCGGCGACGGCTTTCGCGCCTTCGCGCACGATCGCGTGCGCGAGCACGGTCGCCGTCGTGGTGCCGTCGCCCGCCTTGTCATTCGTCTTCTGGGCGACCTCGCGCACCATCTGCGCGCCCATGTTCTCGAACTTGTCGTCGAGCTCGATTTCTTTCGCAACCGTGACACCGTCCTTGGTGATGCGCGGGGCGCCGAAGCTCTTGTCGAGCACGACGTGGCGGCCCTTGGGCCCGAGAGTCACGCGAACCGCGTTCGCGAGCACGTCGATGCCGCGCAGCATGCGGTCGCGTGCGTCGGTAGAAAATTTGACGTCCTTAGCAGCCATCTGACTTCACTCCTGAACCTGTTTCAATACGGCCAATGCGGCTTCGTCACTTCTTGGAGATGACGCCCATGATGTCGGATTCCTTCATGATCAGAAGGTCCTCGCCATCGATCTTCACTTCGGTGCCGGACCACTTGCCGAACAGGACCTTGTCGCCGGCCTTGAGGTCGATCGGGATTAGCTTGCCGCTCTCGTCGCGCCCGCCGGGCCCGACGGCGACGATCTCGCCCTCACTCGGCTTCTCTTGGGCGGTATCCGGAATGATGATGCCGCCAGCGCTCTTCTGGTCGGCGGTGACGCGCTTGACGACCACGCGGTCGTGGAGTGGACGGAATCTCATTTTCATTGACTTCCTTTTCGCAGGGGCCGCGCGGCCCCCGGTCACGGGGATGACGTATCGGGATCGCTGGCACTCAGGGATTGCGAGTGCCAGTTGCCGGCGGAAATAGTCGGGGAGTTCCGCCGAGTCAAGGGTCGCGTGCGACTGCCGAAAATAAAGTCGAGCGGTTTTAGCTATTTAGCCGAAATAGGCGAAGGCGGCGTCGAACACCAGCTTCACGGCCGCGAACGTGAGGATCACGTAACACCAGAGGAAGAGCCGGCGTTGCTCGAGGCGCTCGTGCAGCCAGACGCCGGCCCAAACGCCGATCGGCACGGCCGGGGCGAGCAGCATCGCGGCGAGAAGCGTGCGCGGCTGCGCCCACGCCAATAGCCCGTACGGAATGAGCTTCACGAAATTGCCGAGCGTGAAAAGTGCAAGGTTCGTACCGGCAAACACCGTCTTGTTGAGGCCGCGGCTCAACAAATACATCTGCGCCGGCGGGCCGCCGGCGTGAGCGACGAACGTGGTAAAGCCGGATGCGGTGCCTGCGAGCATTGCTATCGGCGGGACAAGCCGTCGGCCACCCGCAGGCGCGAGCCTTCCCCGCAGAAAGTAATCGGCGGCAAAGGCGACCGTGACTGCACCGATGCCAAGATTGACGAGGCGGGGATCAACCAGCGCGAAGAATGCATAGCCGAGCGCGATACCTGCAAACAGCCCGGGTACGAGCCACGCGAGGTCCGGCTTCGACCAGGTTTTCGGACCGAACGTGTTCAACGCGAAAAGGTCCATGAACGAGACGAGCGGCGCCACCACGATCGCCGCCTCGATCGGCGACATGACGAGCGAAAGAAACGGCACGCCGACGATTGCAAGTCCGCCGCCGAAGGCGCCCTTGCTGATCGACATGATGAGGACCGTCGGCAGGCCGACGAGATAAAAGAGCGGATCGGTGAACATGGGGTGGCAGGCCGGAGCGGGCCGTCAATCTAGCGGGTCGGGGTGGCGCGCGATACGGTGCCCGCTACATGCCGGTCATGCGCGGACGCGGCACGCGGAATATTGTCGCCGGTCGGCGGGTCTGCGAGAAGATAGGGCGTGAGCCCCTGCCGTCCCCGCTGCCTCCCACTCGCGAACCCACGGACATGAGCAAGCTCGCCCGCCTCACCGGACGCTGGCGTGCCGTGCCGATCCTCGGCCTCACGCAGATTCTCGCGTGGGGCTCGCTGTTCTATCCGCCGGTCCTGACGCTGCCTCTGCTCGCTGCGGAACGCGGCATCTCGCTCACATTTGCGATGGCAGGGTTCTCGTTCGGCTTGCTCACGGGAGGATTCGTCGCTCCCAAGGTGGGGCGGCTGATCGACCGCTACGGCGGGCATAGGGTGATGGCTGCGGGTTCGCTCTCCGGCGCGCTCGGCCTCGTGCTGCTCGTGCATACGAGCAATCCCATCCTATATCTTGCGGTCTGGGCGCTGCTCGGCGCAGCCATGGCGGCCTCGCTCTACGATCCGGCGTTCGCGACGCTCGGGCGCATATTCGGCCGCGAAGCGCGCAAGCCGATCACGCTGCTCACTTTCGTCGGCGGATTTGCCTCCACGGTGAGCTGGCCGACCACCTATTTCCTGCTTGAAGTCTACGGGTGGCCCGGGACCTATCTCATCTACGCGGCGTTGCTCGCGCTCGTAGCGGCGCCGATGCACTTCTTCGCGCTGCCGCGCGAACGCGCGGACCTGCGTGCGCAGGAGAATGATCCGGGAGCGCCGGTTCCCAAGCTGATCCCGGCGCGCGGATCTGCGTTTCTGCTCGTGGCGGCCGCATTCGCCATCTACGCGTTCGTGCCGTCGGCTCTCTCCGCCCACATGCTCGCGATCTTCGATCGGATGGGCGTCGAATCCGGAACCGTGATCCTGATCGGCGCATTGTTCGGGCCGGCGCAGGTAACGGCGCGACTCTGCGAATTCATGTTCGCGCGCAATCGGCATCCGATCGACATCGCACGGTTCGCGATCGGACTTCTGCTGTTCGCATTTCTGCTGCTCGCGGCATTGGGCGTCCCCGCTCCGGTGGCGGCAACCTTCGCGATCCTGTTCGGCATCACGAACGGGCTCCTGACGATCTCGCGGGGAACCGTGCCGCTGGCCTTGTTCGGTCCGAGTGGGTACGGCGGCGTGCTTGGCCGGATCGCCGGGCCGTCGCTCGTGCTGCAGGCGGCGGCGCCGCTCATCATCGCGTTCGCGGCGGAGCAGACATCGGACACCGTAGCGCTCGCGATCATCGCCGGGATGACGGCCGTTTCGTTCGCCGCGTTCCTGGCGGTACGCAAGCCCACCTAGCGCTTTTGGCGTGCAGGAAACTCGGCTGCGCCCGGCAGCGCTGCGGGAAGCAACCATTCGTCAACCATGTTCGAAACGAAAATCGACCACCTGACCGGGAACTCAAATTGTAGCGAAGGGGTTTACGGTTCGGTCGTGACGAAGCGTTAAGGCTATGAATGGCGCGAATGTGTTCCGCGCCCGGGCGACGGTTTTGTAGCGAGTACACGGCAATGCGTAGATTTGCGTACCTTTCGGTGCTTCTGGTCGCCGCCATCCCGGCCGCGACCATCGCTTCGGCGGACCCTTGGGCCGAAATCCGAGTCGCCCAGGCGGGTCCCAACGTGATCCCCGCCCCGCGCGATATCTCGCCCCAGGCGACCCGCAGCATGCGCGACTACGAGCGCGCACCCGTGGGCCGGCCGGATTTCGCCACCTCGCCGCCCGAGGCATACCAGCAGGATCTCGGCGGCGGCTTCATCGAGTTCCTGTTCACCGGGCGCACAAGCCAGCGCTATCCCGGCGGCGCGTTGCCGCGTTCGCATTATCTCCGCCCGCAATTTGAGGTGGAACGGCCCTCGCCTTATTCGGGTCCGTTCATTCAGGCGCGACGCGACCAGCCGGAAGTGGCGGCGCGGCCGCGGCAGCCGGCGTTCGATCCGCGCTTCGCGAAGCAGCAGGTCGCCTATCACGGCAAGGAAGCACCCGGGACGATCGTGATCGATAGCGCGCAGAAGTTCCTCTATCTCGTCGAGGAAGGCGGCATGGCGACGCGCTACGGCGTCGGCGTCGGCCGCGACGGCTTCGGCTGGTCCGGCGTGAAGGCGATCAGCGCGAAGAAGGAATGGCCGGACTGGCGGCCGCCTGAGGAAATGCTGAAGCGCCGCCCCGATCTGCCGCGCTACATGGCGGGCGGGCCGGACAATCCGCTCGGCGCGCGGGCGATTTATCTCGGCGACAGCCTCTATCGCATCCATGGCTCTAACGAGCCGCACACGATCGGTCAGGCGGTGTCGTCCGGCTGCTTTCGCATGCGCAACGAGGACGTGACCGAGCTCTATGAACGCGTGAAGGTGGGCACCAGGGTGGTGGTGCTCTGAATTTTCCGCTGCGCGAAATTCAAAGGGCCGCCGCGGGGCGGCCCTTTCTCTTTGCGGCCGCTAGCGGATGTCACAGCGCAGCATCAACATGAACATGTCGTTCGGCGTTTGGCCGACGCCCGTCTCCTGCACGAACTGCGTCTGGAGCTTGTAGGCCTCGCGCTCGCGCAAGGCGACACATTCGAACGGCTTGCCGCTCTCGTCCTGAAGGTGATGCACAAGCTCGTGCACGAGTATGTAGTCGTCGCGGCCGAGCTGGAACGTGTCGGGCAAATAGATCGTTCCACGCACTTGGGCCGCCTGCACGGCGCTCATCTGCTCGCTGTAGCCCATGGCAGAACCGGAGAAGCTGTGCCGGATCGCCTGGGCCGAAAGGAACACGAAGACCGGCATCTGTTTGAGCGCGGCGGGATAATCGGAGTGCGCCGAGATCCAGCGCACGAGCTCGTCCACGCGTCTTGAGAAGGCCTCAGAAGGCGGGTCGGCAAGCGCTGCTACGGTCGCTGATAGGAGCGCGCAGGCGATAAATGACGCTCGCACAAACCGCATGCCCATCGGCCTTTCCGGCGAATCGACCGGATCATGCGGCTTTTCCGAGCCCCGGAGAAGTCCGCCGGCGAGGCAAAAAACTGAGAATCAAATCCTCACGGAAAACGCCGCCCGATAGGCTAGCCGCGCGGGATCGCGTTCGCCCGCGTCCACGTCACGCAGGATTTGCAGCGAGACGCGGCGCCGCACGCTCTCGCTCTCGCGCACGCCCGCCGGCAGCATGGCGCAGGCGAGATCGAGCGCGTCCGTCATCACACGGAGGCTGTCCGGTTCGTAAAAGCGCTTGAAGAGCGGCGCAGCAAAACTCTTGCTCGACGAAGGCAATTGGCCCTCTCGATCTTCGCCCCTGATGCCGGCGCCGGGTTCCGTCAAGCCGCGGCGCTTTGAAGACGCGAACGCCGCCTTACGCGGCGCGCGCGCGCGAATGCTGCTTTGACGTCGCCGCCGCAGAAGCCGCCACGGATTCCGCTTCGGCGCGGACCGTCTCGGCAGCATGCGCGAGCGGCTCGGCACCGAGGCGGCCAAGCTCGATCAATTGCTGTTGACAGGCGAGGCCGTCCTTGATGACGCGTTCGACGCTGCCGATCGCCCATTTCTGGTATTCGCGCACGGCATCGAAGGGCGTCGCAGCGTCGCAAATCTGCCGCGCGGAAGCGAGAGCTTCCTCGGTGCCGGCGTGGCGGCGCTCGAACCAGCCGTTCGCGTAATCCTCCATGCTGGCGAGGATTTTCGCCTGGCTCGCCCAGAACCCGGCGGCATTCTCGCGAGCCACGGGTCCGAAAGCGAACGAGGGTGTAAATGTGCGCTGCATAACTTGGAAAGGATCGAAGTTGCCGTTGTCTCTCATGATGGTCCTCCCGTTGCGTGAGTTGGGAACCGCAACAGATGCCGCATCGCCACGACTGCGTGCCGTGGCGCCCCGTGGAACCGACCCTCCCGATTGAGCGGAATTCTTATCTGCGGTCTTTGAGAGTTTTTTTTGACGGTGGCGCGGAATTTTTTTGTCGACGCACGAGCGTCGCGAAATTGTCTTGGATCGAGCGTAGTGGTGCGCGGCAAGCGGGAATTGCAGAGGAGGACGCGCCATGACGGCATTGGCCGCCACAACGACCAGCGCTCTGGAAACGAGCTTGGCCGATTTATCTCCCTGTCCGAGCTGCGGCGAATTGCTCGTTGGGCCCAAGACTTCGACTTATCTCGGACTCGGGCGCATCGAGCATTTTTGGCATTGCGATGGATGCGGCACGAGGTTCCAGACCTCGGCGCGGCTCGCCGGCATGGTCGAAGCGCCGGCCATCGCGCCGCGCGTGCCGGTTGCCGCGAGCAGGTAACGCTTTATTGTTCGTGCGGAGACTTGGGCCGCCGCAGGCCGCGCCGCGAATTGGTGATGATCTCGGCAATCAACTCGCCAATACGCGCGCGCGTCGCGGGCTCATCTAGTCGAGGGTTCCGGAACGGGGGCGGCGGTTCCATCTTCCGCGACGGCATATCCGGTCCCCACTCGACATAATCTCTGCTCGGTTCACGAGATTGCATTTGCATTGGCGCATCTTGGTCTCGCCCCTTTTTGAGCCAACACCCCAACGCCCGAACGGTTCCGGGGGAACCGCCAATACCGGCGCGCAAACGCCGCCGAAGCCGAGTTCCGGCGGCGCATTTGGGTAATGAGGTAAACGAATTCGCCAGGTTGACGATCGCGCGCAAATTTATCCGCGCGTTGCTCCCGCTTCCGCCAGCACCGGGGTCTTCGCAGCCTTGCGTTCGCGCGACGGCTTGCGCGCCGGCTTTTCTTCGCTCGGGGTGCTCGCGCGGGCGAGCGGGTACTCGTTGGCCTCGTAGAAGCTCCGGATTTCGCCGTGGCGATAGCGGGCCTCGTTCACTTTCAGGACGGCGGCGAGCAAATGCTCGCGCGGCAGCGTCTCCATCGCGAACTGCAATGCCTGCGCGCCCGTGTCGAAGCGGTGATAGCGCACCGACCGAGAGCCGCGAATGCTTCGCCCCGTGAACAATTCCGCGGGCGCCTTGTAGTCGAACTTGGCCATCACAAACCTCGAATAAACTGTCGGATTGTCGCTCCTATATGGGGGGCGCACGAGCCTATTGTAAGGCACGACCGGTAAATTGTTCAGCGGCAATTCCGGCGCCCAGGCGTGATTTGCAGCAGGATTCGCTATCGATTTCGCCCGTTGGCGACATTTGCTTACGCTTTCACGATTAACCGATAGGCCGGAATCGTGAGGAATTCCTCGAACGCGCGCGCAAGCGACATTTCGGTGAAGAGCTCGACCGCATCCTCGAAACCGCCGGCATCGTAGGTAGTCGGACCCACGGCCGCGCGCACCTTTACCATCTCGTCGTCGCGGATGGATGTGAACAGGTCAGCCGTGACCTCGCGGCCGTCCTTCAGACGTGCGCGGTGGTAGAGCCATTGCCAGATCTGCGCGCGGGAAATCTCCGCGGTCGCCGCGTCTTCCATCAGGTTATAGAGCGGCACCGCTCCGCGGCCCTCGAGCCAGGCCTCGATATACTGGATGCCGACGCGGATATTCTCACGCAGCCCCGCCTCGGTGCGATCACCCTGATGCATCTCGAGCAATTGGTCGCGCGTGACATTCACGTCCTCGCGCAGCTTGCCGAGCTGATTCGGGCCGGGCAGCAGGCGATCGAACACCTGTTTCGCTACCGGCACGAGATCGGGATGCGCTACCCAGGTGCCGTCGTGGCCCTGCAATGCCTCGCGCTCCTTGTCGGCGCGCACCTTGGCGAACGCGGCTTCGTTTGCTTTCAGGTCGCCGCGCACCGGGATTTGCGCGGCCATGCCGCCCATCGCGAACGCGCCTCGGCGGTGACAGGTTTTCACCAGGAGCTGCGCGTAGGCGAGGAGAAACGCCTTGTCCATCGTCATCGCGCTGCGGTCGGGCGTGAGGAAGCGCTTGTTCTTTCCGAGCCGCTTGATGAACGAGAAGATGTAGTCCCAGCGGCCGGCGTTGAGCCCGGCAATGTGCTCGCGCAGCTCGAACAGGATCTCGTCCATCTCGAAGGCGGCGGGCAGCGTCTCGATCAGCACAGTCGCCTTGATCGCGCCGCGCGGCAGGCCGAGCTGCTCCTGCGCGAAGATGAAGACGTCGTTCCAGAGCCGCGCCTCGCGATGCGTCTCGAGCTTCGGCAAATAGAAGTAAGGACCGGAGCCCGCAGCCATCGCCTTCTTGGCGTTGTGGAAGAAATAGAGAGCGAAATCGAACAGCGAGGCGGAAACCGAGCGGCCGTCGACCTGCACGTGCTCCTCGTTCAGTTGCCAGCCGCGCGGGCGCACGATGAGGACGGCGGGCTTCGGACCGAGCTGATACGACTTCTTCGTCTCGGGATCGACGTACGAAAGTTTTCCGTCCCAGCGATCCTTGAGATTGATCTGGCCCTCGACGATGTTCGACCAATAGGGCGAGCAGGCGTCCTCAAAATCGGCCATGAAGACGTTGGCACCGGAATTGAGCGCGTTGATCACCATCTTGCGGTCGACGGGGCCGGTGATCTCGACGCGGCGGTCGAGGAGATCCTTCGGCAGCGAGGCGATTTTCCAGTTGGCTTCGCGCACGGCGCGGGTCTCGGGCAGGAAATCGGGCAGCGCGCCGCCGTCGAAGCGGTGCTGCATGTCGGTGCGACGGAAGAGGAGCTCGCGGCGCTTGGTGTTGAAGTTGCGCTGCAGCTCGGCGACGAAGGCGAGCGCGTCCTTTGTGAGTATTTCGCCGTAGCGCGGGCCGAGCGCACCCTCGATCGTGACGCCGGCCACAGCCTTCGCCGCGCGCGAAGATTTCGCGACGGACTTCCGCGCCTTCGGCTTCCGGCCTTTTGCCCTTACCTTGGACTTCCTGATTGATTTCTTGGCAGCACGCCGGGCGGGCTTACTCCGCTTCTTTTGCGACTTCCTGATCGGCTTTCTGGCCGATTTTTTTGCCCGCTTCTTCGCCCGCTTCGCCATCGTCAATCTCCTCAATCCCATCTTCAAGCAATTCGCGTGCCGGGGACCAGCACATTTCCGCTGCAACGCTGATCATTCGCGCCGTTCCGCTGGCCGGCGCGCCTGGACTTTGTAGCAGGCGCCGCGGACCGCGCCACGCGACATTAGGCGAACTTGGTCGTGGAAATTGCCCCAGGCACGGGCCCGCCGGTCGCCCAGTCGAGCAATTCGACCGTATGCACGACCGGGATCGCGGTGCCGGAGCCGATCTGCGTCATGCAGCCGATATTGCCGGTCGCGACAATCTGCGGACGGATGCTCTCGATGTTAGCGACCTTGCGATCGCGCAGACGCACGGCGATTTCCGGCTGCAGCAGGTTGTAGGTGCCGGCCGAGCCGCAGCAGAGATGTCCCTCGGGCACGTCCTTCACATCGAAGCCGGCGCGGGCGAGGAGCGCCTTCGGCTCGTGGGTGACATTCTGGCCATGCTGCATGGAGCAGGCCGAGTGATAAGCAACGCGCAAGCCGCTCGCTTGCGGCGGTGGCGGGGGGTCGAGGATCGCGAGATATTCTGAGACGTCGCGCGTGAGCGCGGATAC
The DNA here is from genome assembly GCA_040901465.1 of Xanthobacteraceae bacterium. Taxonomy (GTDB): domain Bacteria; phylum Pseudomonadota; class Alphaproteobacteria; order Rhizobiales; family Xanthobacteraceae; genus JAUSIF01. The sequence continues at coordinate 305,896 of JBBDYN010000028.1, read as the reverse complement.
GCGCGCGGCCTTCCCCGCATAGGCTGGGTCGAGGCGCAGCATGAAGCCGTAGTCCTTCACGGTGGTACCGCATCCCGATGCCGTGATCAGAATTGCGTCGATGCCCTCGCCGTCGATCTCTCGCGTCCAGGCATCGACGTTGTTGCGAACGAAATCGAGCGCCTCGTGCTCGCGACCCATGTGATGCGAGAGCGAGCCGCAGCAGCCTTCCCCCTCGGCAAGCACGACCTCGACGCCGTGGCGGGTGAGCAGGCGAATGGTGGCGTCGCGGATATTCGGCGCGGCCACCTGGTCGACGCATCCGGACATGAGGGCGACGCGGCCCGTGCGAGTCCCTTGTGCCGGAACGACGCCGGAGGCGGGAAACTCTGACCCGCGCGGCGGCAGCCAGGGGGCGAGCGTAAGCATCGCGTCGAGACGCTTCATTCCGAGCACATTAAAGAGGGGCGCGAACGGCTTGCCGAGCGCGGCCGCGAAGAGCGAGAGGCGAAAGCGCGCGGGATACGGCATCAGCCGGGCGAGAAATTCGCGCCGGAGCCGATCGAGAAGAGGTCGGCGATAGGTCTTTTCGATATGGCCGCGGGCGTGGTCGACGAGGTGCATGTAATGGACGCCGGACGGGCACGTCGTCATGCAGGCGAGGCACGACAGGCAGCGGTCGATATGCAGCGTGTCCTCGGCGGTCGCCGGGCGGTCGTGCTCCAGCATCTCCTTGATCAGGTAAATGCGGCCGCGCGGGCTATCGAGCTCGTCGCCGAGCAGCACGTAGGTTGGGCAAGTCGCCAGGCAGAATCCGCAGTGGACGCACGCGCGCAGAATCTTGTCTGCCACCGCGATGTTCGGGTCGGCGAGCTGGGTGAGCGAGAAATTGGTCTGCATGTCTTCAGATATCGATTCAACACGTTCGGAGGGAGCTAGCCGGGTGCGTTTCCATGAGTCATTTCAGGCATTTATCGGCGGATGCCAAGGTATCGATTCCGCGCAATGTCGCCTGAGTCGCTCGGAAACTGATTTAAGTTCAAACCCCGGCATAAATGCGCCCCGGATTTAGGATACCCTTGGGGTCGAAGCTCTCCTTCAGGCGGCGCGAGAGCGCCGCAAGGCTTGGATCGACCGGCTCGAACACGGCCGCGCTCGCGCGCGCGGCCGGTTCGGCGCGGACGAGGAGCGCGTGGCCACGCCCGCCGAGCGCGGCGCGGACGGCCGACTCCTCGGTGGTCGTGGTCGGCATGGCGGCCCAGACGAGGCCGCCGGCCCAGTCGTAGAAAATCTCGGCGCCGGTCGCGCTCGCGATAGCGGCGGCGACGCGCGCGCCATCGGACGGGGCCGACGAGATGCGCCACACCGCGTGTTGCGAGCCGTCGGCGAAGGGGATGACGTCGCGCACGGCGTGCCAGAAGGCGCGGCATTCGTCCGCGCGCAGGACTGCGAGCAGACCGAACGGGCGCAGGATCGCCTCGAGCTTGCCGCGGCGGTAGGCAATGGAAACGGGGATGCCTTCGAGGCGGAGCGCCGTCACCGACCGCCCCGCGCCGCCGACCGCGCGAACCGGGATCTTCGCCGCCACACGCCCCGGCAGATGCGCCGCCGCCGAGACCTCGCAAGACGACCCCATGGCGGCACTCATGGCTTCGATCGCGCGCGCGTCGTCGAGGCCGAGCAGGAGCACGGTCTCGCTGTCCTCGGCGCGCGGCAGCACCTTGATCGTGACGTCGGTCAGCACCGCGAGCGTGCCCCACGACCCGGCGATCAGTTTCGACAGGTCGTAACCGGTGACGTTTTTGACGACGCGGCCGCCGGACTTGAAGCGCTCGCCGCGACCGGAGACCGCGTGCACGCCAAGCGAGAAGTCGCGCGCCGCGCCGGCCTTGATGCGGCGCGGGCCCGACAAATTCGCGGAAAGCATGCCGCCAAGCGTGCCTCTGCCCGCCGTGCCACCCAAGAGCCGACCGCAATCCAGGGGCTCGAAGGCGAGCTCCTGATTGTTTTGCGCGAGCAGCTTTTCGATTTCCGCCACCGGCGTGCCCGCCTTCACCGAAAGGATCAGTTCGTCGGGCTCATAAAGGTCGACGCCCGCGATGCCCGAGACATCGAGCGTGAAATCGGTCTGCGCGGCGCGGCCGATCGCGCGCTTGCTGCCATGGCCGACGACCTCGAGCGTCTTGCCCTCGGCCGCGGCCCAGGCGAGCGCTTCGACGATATCGGCTTCGTCGCGGGGCTTGAGGACGTCGGTCATCAGAACCGCGGCAGATCCGGAAACGGCACCTTGCCCGCGTGCACGTGCACGCGGCCGAGCTCGGCGCAGCGGTGCAGCGTGGGAAACACCTTGCCGGGATTGAGCAGGCCGTTGGCGTCGAAGGCGCACTTCACGCGCTGTTGCTGCGCGAGATCGGCCTCGGAAAACATGACCGGCATCAGATCGCGCTTCTCCACGCCGACGCCGTGCTCCCCCGTCAGCACGCCGCCGACCTCGACGCAGCAGCGCAGGATGTCGGCGCCGAATTTCTCGGCACGATCGAGCTCGTCGGCCTTGTTCGCATCATAGAGAATGAGCGGATGCAGATTGCCGTCGCCGGCATGGAAGACGTTCGCGACCTGCAGGCGGTACTTCTCCGACAGTTCGCGGATGCGGGTGAGCACTTGCGGCAGCCTACCGCGCGGGATCGTGCCGTCCATGCAGTAATAGTCGGGCGCGATGCGGCCGACGGCCGGGAACGCCGCCTTGCGGCCGGCCCAGAACTTGAGCCGCTCTTCTTCCGAAGTGGACGCGCGCAAGACGGTCGCGCCGCAAGCGCTTGCGATCTCGCTGACGCGATCAAGTAGATGATCGACCTCGGCTTCGGGTCCGTCGAGCTCGACGATGAGCAATGCTTCCACGTCGAGCGGATAGCCGGCGTGAACGAAGGCTTCGGCCGCATGGATCGCCGGGCGGTCCATCATCTCCATGCCGCCTGGAATGATGCCGGCGCCGATGATTTTCGCCACGCAATCGCCCGCCTGTTCCGACGACGGGAAGCCGACGAGGACGGCGCGCGCCGTCTCAGGATTTTTCAGGATGCGGACGGTCACTTCGGTGACGACGCCGAGCAGGCCTTCAGAGCCGCAGATGAGCGCCAACAGGTCGTAGCCGCCGGAGTCGAGATGCTTGCCGCCGATGCGAATGATCTCGCCGTCGATCAGCACCATCTCGACGCCGAGAATGTTGTTCGTGGTCATGCCGTATTTCAGGCAATGCACGCCGCCGGAATTCTCGGCGACGTTGCCGCCGATGGTGCAGGCGATCTGCGAGGACGGATCGGGTGCGTAGTAGAAGTCCGCGTCGGCCACCGCGTTCGAGATGCCGAGATTGGTCACGCCCGGCTGGACCACGGCGACGCGGTTCGCATAGTCGATCTCGAGGATGCGGTTGAACTTGGAGAGGCCGAGGAGGACCCCGTCGCCGAGCGGTAGCGCGCCGCCGGAGAGCGAAGTGCCGGCGCCGCGCGGGACGACCTTGACGCCGTGCTCATGGCAATAACGGAGAATCTTGGAGACCTGCGCGGTCGTCTCGGGCAGCACGACAACCATCGGGAGCTGGCGATAGGCGGTGAGCCCGTCGGTTTCAAAGGGCCGCATGCCGACTTCGCTGTCGATCACGCCCTCGCCCGGCACGATCGCGCGCAGCGCGGCCACGATCTCGGCGCGGCGCGCGAGCACGGACTGGTCGAGGGCGGGCATGGCGACCATGGGAATCCTCCGGCCGGGAGATTAGCAGATTGCGAACTCTGCGGCGCCGCATCTCTCTCCCTCATTCCGGAGCGCGGCCGATGGCCGCGAACCCGGAATCCATGAACACCTGCGCGAATCGTGACCACCGGGGTCATGGATTCCGGGCTCGCCGCACCTGATCTCGAGTTTACCCGAGATCAGGATTCAAAATTGCCCAAGTCGGCAACAGCCGACTTGGGATGGCGCCCCGGAATGACACTTGTGGTCAATTCAACTTCCCAGCGGCCGACGCGCTCTTTTCACCACTTCGTCGGCGGTGCCCGCCGCATCGACGCGGTGCCAGCCGATCTCGCCCGGGTCGTATTGCTCCTGGGCGCGCGCAACCGCCGCGTCGGCGTCGGAAGCGTCGCCTTTGCGGGCGCTCACGCGGCGGACGCGATCCCCCAACGACAGCTCCAACCAGATGCCTTCAAAGGCCACGCCTGCCTCTCTCGCGACCTTTTCCACGGCGTCGCGTTCGTCGGGCCGGGCGTGTACCGCATCGACCAAGGCGGAGTGGCCGGCCGCGAGCACACGCTTGGCCAATCCGTTGATCCGCGCATAGACGCGCTCCGTGGACTCGGGCGTATAGATGTCGGGCGGCAGGCGTTCGAGTTCGCCCACGCCGGCGAGACGCTTGCGCTCAATATCGGAGCGCAGATGCACGGCGCCGGGCGCCGGAGGAAGCGCCGGCGCGAACCCCATTCCGATCGTCGTCTTGCCGGTGCCGGAAAGGCCGCCGATTGCGATGAGTTTGGGTTGCGGCGGCGCGATCAGCCGCGCAGCAAGCACCACGTATTCCCTCGCTTCGGATTCGGCCGCGGCGCGCTCCTTTCCCTGCACGAGCTTGCGCTTGTCGAGGGCGACGCGGCCGCGGATCGCCGCGCGTAGCGCGAGAAAGAACGGGAGCGCGCCAAGCGCATCGAGATGCGCGTCGTGGCCGCTCGCAAGCAGATACCGGTTGAACACGATGTTGGCCGCACGGTCGAGCTTGCGCGCGAGCAAATCCATCAGGAGGAATGCGAGATCGTAAAGTTCGTCGCCCGCGGCGACCACCGGATCGAATTCGAGCGCGTCGAACAGGACCGGCCTGCCGTCGATCAGCGCCACGTTGCGAAGATGCAGGTCGCCGTGGCCGCGGCGAACGTAACCGGCGTCACCACGCGCGAACAGGAGCAGCGCGATGCGCGCGAGACTCGCGCGCAGGGCCTCGCCGAGCGCAATGGCCTCCGCGCTTGGAACTACGTCGTGCGCGCCATAGAGCGCGGTCATCTCGTCGTCGACGAAGCGGCCGAGCGCTTCAATCCACGACGCCACAGGGAACGCCGGCGCTTTCGCATGGGCGGCGGCTACTGCTTCGCCGAGCGCACGCGCGAGCGCATCATCGATGCCGCCGCGCTCGGCGACATGATCGAGCGTCGCGCTCTCGTCGAAACGACGCATCAGCACAGCCCAGTCGAGCGGTTCGCCCTTGCCGCCAAGCGCGAGCTTGCCGTCTTTCTTTTGCACGATTGCTATGACATCGAGATAAAGTTCGGGCGCAAACGGCCGGTTTGCCTCAAGCTCGGCGCGGCACGCAGCCGCGCGCTTCGCGACGGTCGAATAGTCGAGATAGGGATATTTCACCGCGCGCTTGATCTTGTAGACGCGCTTTCCCGCGAGAAAGACGATTGCACCATGCGTGTCGATGCGCTTCACCTCGTCCTTGCCGAGCCCATGCGTCGTCGGGTCGGCGAGAAAGGCGATGACTTCGGCCTGCGCGGGATGCCGCCCTGCCATTCTTCTCCGGTACGCGCTCAAGCGTCCGCGTTCAAGCGAGCGCCGTTACGCGCCGAAAGCGGCACGCAGCCAGGCGGCGTCGGCTAGTTGCTGGTCGAGGCGGCCGGAGCGGAGGCGGCGGTCTTCTCAGCGGCCGGCTTCGCGTCGGGTCTTGCGTCGGCCTTGATGTCGGTCCTCGTGTCGGCCGGCTTCGCGTCCGCCTTTGCATCGATCTTCCGGTCGACATCCGGCGTCACCGAGGCAGTTGTTGCGGCAGCCTCCGGCTTCTCCGAGTCCTTCGCGGCGGCTTTCGTCTCATCCGCCTTCTTGCTCTCGTGGTCGTTGCCGTCGGACTTCGGCTTGTCGCCCGTCGACGTGGAACGGCTGCCACCCCCGATCGACTGGATATAGCCGATCGACTGGGCGTGCAGGCTCGGCGACTTGTCGATGTCGGTGTGGCCGATCTCGCCGCGGCGCGACAGGTCGATATTGCTGAGAGCGCCGCGGAAGCCCGGCCCGCGCGCGACCGACACACCCCAGCCGTTGTTCGACGCATAGAAGTTCACGACGCGCGCGACATTGGCGCTCGCGGTCATCGCCGCCGTGGGGTCGTAGGTGATGATGAGCGGCACGGGAATCTTGTTTTCGCCAAGCTGCTCGGCCATCTGGAAGGCGGCATTGGCGCCGAGCGAATGGCCGATGATCACGACGCTCTCGCGCTGGCCAGCGCGGTAGCGGCTGGCGATGCCTTCGGCGAGACTCTGATATTCGCCGTGACCGTGCACGCTCGCGCGGATACCGCGGCGATTGAGTTTGGCGCCGAGGTCGTCCATGCCGGTCGAGAAAATGTCCATGAAGCCGCGCAGCAGGTAGACGTGGGTGCCGACCGAGCGCCGGGCCGACGCCTGCTTCTTCTTCTGTGCGACGATGATTTCATCCGCTGCGGCCGAGGCCCTGTCCTGAGCCGCCGCGATGCCCCCCGAGAGGGCAATTGCCAACAGCGCCGTCGCGAAAGCTCGCAAATACCGCATGATTCTGGACCCGATTTGCCGTTCACCAGTTTGGCCGAGGACGCAGCTGGCTGCAGACGCCCGGAACCCATTTATAGGCAGGGCCGGGAATTGCGGCTAGTCCACGGCGTCGCAGTCGCCAGTTTCGGGCAAAGATGTTGCGAAATTGTCACTGACGGTTCCGCCTGTTTGAGCGACCGGCCAGCGCGACGAAAGTCTGTTCCCGGATCGTGAGCATACCGGCAGCGTCAATGAATCCACGGCACAATGCGGGCCGTGCGCTCCATGTAGTCGCGGTATTGATCCCCGAACGCATCGAGCATGAGTTGCTCCTCGCGGCCGACCCGGAAGGAATAGAGAATTCCGAACCCGACGAGACCGGACAGCCCCGCCGCCCAATTCGGCAAAAGCAGGAATTGCGCGACGGCCCAGAGAAAAAAGGCCGAGTACATGGGATGGCGCACGTAGCGATAGACGCCGCCGGTGATCAGTTCGTGCTTGTCGCGCACTTCGAGGGATACGGACCAGTTGCGGCCGAGCTCGCGGTGCGTGCGCCAGAATAGCCCGAGCGACGCGAGCGCGGGCACGACGCCGACCCAGGCGAGCAGGGGAATGAAAGGCCGGTCGGCGAAGGCCGGAAAGTCCGTGAAGACATAGACGATCGGAACTATGCCGAGCCCGGACAATGAAATTCCCAACAAGATCCATTCGCGCCGGTCGCGCCTGCTCGCCGTGACCGCTGCCTTCTTCGCTTTGCGTTCGTAGGGAAAGCGAATCAGCCACCAGGCAACCACGCAGCCGAGCCAGAGAAATTTCGCGATGGTCGGGGTCACGATGACCTGCTCTTCTTGCTTGGCGTCGACCCCGCCGGGTTGCCGACCTCGACGCCGGCGGAATCGAACGAGCCGTCGGGCGCGAACGAATTCACTGCGCCGTCGTGATAGGTCACGCGCAGCGGCAGCGGAATGGGCCCGCAGCAGATCATGTAGTAGTCGTAGAAGTAGCGTTGCTCGTTCGCCATCACGAACTGCCGGTGCACACGGAAAAAGTCGCGCTTGAGGCCGGCATAGGTTTCCGGCTTCAGCATGTGCTTGACGCGCACGATCTGCACGATCGGCTTGTCGGCGGGCGGAAGATCAAGATCCGTGACCGGATTCGATTTGTAGAAATTCACGATGTCGGAGATCGCCTGGAACTCGGCCCAATACAGATGCGGATCGGAGGCGACGGCGTGCACCGCTTCGCGCAGATTTTTCGCCGCGGGATGCAACCCGATCTTCAGGAGCGAGGAGCCGATCGTCAGCACGCGCACGGGCGGGCCGTTCGCGGCAAACTCGGGGTGAAGGCGTTTGGCGCGCGCCGCGACGTCGATCACCTGCACGGCGCCCAGGCTGTGGCCGACGAGCACGATCTCGTCGGCCTTTGAGTGCCGACAGAGCGCGACAAGCTCGCGTGCAAATCCGTCGAAGCGCTCCTCGAGCGCCTTGCGGCGCCGATGCACGAGATCGCTCGCGAAATACCAGTCGTTCAAGAGATAGCCGACATAGAACGGCTGGGGCGGCAGCTTGAGCAGGACGAAGACGCAGGCGATTCCGATGAGGACGGCGATCAGATCGGCGAGAGGCAGTGCGTCACCGATCAGGTGGCGCGAGAGATAAAAGCCGCCGACGGCGACGAGCGCCAGGAAGACGTAGGGATAAAGAAAAAAGAGCGCGTAGCGCCAATTGCTGCGGAAATAGTGGAGAATCGCACCGGAGAAAACGAAGTCGAAGAGCGCGCCGAAGCCGACCCACAACCGCCGCCAGTCAGGCAGCTCGAAATCCGGCGCGATCAGGTCGCCCCACCAGAACATGTAGTAGTTGGTATCGACCTGCCAGTTCGGGCCTTTGGTCTTTAGCCGCCAAAGCGCAACATTGGTTTTCGGATCGACCTCGACCGGGGACAGCTCGGCCGTGGCGTTCCACGTGGCCTCGAACAGCGGCAATTCTTTTGCGAAACGCCGGTGATGGCCTTCGGGGCGCGAAATCTCGTAGCCGCAGACGAAGACGACGTCTCGCTTCTTGACGATTTTAGGTTCCATTCGTCGGTCCCCGGCCGGCGCGGGCATTTTCTCGCACGATTTTCATCAGGGATGCGACAGGAAATTTTCGTCAGAAATTACCGACCACGAGCACATGCAAGCCCTTGGGGCCGTGGGCGCCGTGCAGATGCACCTGCTCGATGTCGGCGGAGCGCGAGGGGCCGGTGATCCAGTTGACCGTGCGCGGCAGGCGGGCGCCGAACTTCTTGCGCAGCGCGTCCCAGACGGTCTCGTAGTTGCCGGCGATGTCTTTCGCGTTCACCACCACAATGTGATGCTCGGGCAAGAAATTGAGCGTAGTCGGATTGTCGGGGCCCGAGACGAGCACGAGCGTGCCCGTCTCGGCGACGGCGCCGAAGGCGTGCGAGACTGCGGCGGGCTGATTGCCGTCGGAGCGGCCCACGGAAACCTCAAGCGTGCGCTCTTTATTCCAAGGGATGGATTCGAGGCGCGGGTCGGCGCCGCGGCGGATGCTCATCGGTAAATTCTTCGAGCGCAGATAGGCGGCGACCGCGGCCGGCACATTTTCGGGTGAAGCAAGCTCCTCAAGCGTGCCGTGCGCCTCGGCAAGCATGTCGCGAAAGAGAGCGATGCGCTTCTTCGGCTCGTTGCCGCGCTGGGGCACGATGCCGCGCGGATGGCGCGCGAGGCGCTGTTCGACCGCGGTGCGTCGCGGGGCCTCGACACCGGTTGTCCCGAGCGAGCGGCGGATCGAATTCAGCACGACGTCGCGCCCGCTCATGCCGCGCCCTCCGCCTCGCCTCGCGCTGCGAGCTTCGCCTTGTTCGCGGCGCGCTGCTTCCACTGCGCCTGAAAGGTGTCGCGCTCGGGGACCGGGAAGTCGCGGTGCCTGGTCCAGCCGCCGGCGAGCGGCAGCCAATGAATGCGCCCCCTGCTCCCGCCGAACAGCGCGAGCATTTTCATCGCGAGGCGCGTCGCCGGACGATAAAGCCAGGGGCGGCGCGCGAACGCAGCCCAGAAGCCGAGGCCCCAGCGCACAGTCGCCGGCGATAAATGCCGCTCGAATTCGCGCTCGCGCCAGTGGCGCATCAATTTCGGCAGCGGAATGCGAACCGGGCAGACTTCCTCGCAACGGCCGCAGAAAGTCGACGCATTCGGCAGGTGTCCGGCCTTGTCGATGCCGACGAGCGCGGGCGTCAGCACGGCACCCATCGGGCCGGGATAGACCCAGCCATAGGCGTGGCCGCCGACCGCGCCATAGACCGGGCAATGATTCATGCAGGCGCCGCAGCGGATGCAGCGGAGCATCTCGCGCAATTTCCCGCCGAGCATCGCGGAGCGGCCGTTGTCGAGAATGACGACGTGATATTCCTCGGGCCCGTCCGGGTCGCCGGCGCGGCGCGGGCCGGTGGAGAAGGTCGTATAGACCGACATTTCCTGGCCGGTGGCCGAGCGCGCGAGCACGCGGAGCAGGGTCGATGCGTCTTCCAGCGTCGGCACGACCTTTTCGATCGAAGCGAGTACGATATGCGCCCTCGGCAGCGTCTGCGTGAGGTCGCCATTGCCTTCGTTCGTCACGATCACCGAGGTGCCGGTTTCCGCGATCAGAAAATTTGCGCCGGTTATGCCCACGTCGGCCGCAAGAAACTTTTCGCGCAGCACGGTGCGCGCTTCCGCCATGAGCGAAGCGGGCTCCTCCAGATTGCGCGAGGCCGGCAGGCCCTTATGCACACGGCGGAAATCGGCCTCGATCTGATCCTTGTTCAGATGAATCGCGGGCGCGATGATGTGCGAAGGCATCTCGTGGCGGATTTGAATAATGTATTCGCCGAGATCGGTCTCGACCGGGGCGATGCCGTGCTCGGCGAGATGATCGTTGAGGCCGATCTCCTCGGCGATCATGCTCTTGCCCTTGGTCACGATCTTCGCGTTCAGGCGCTTGCAGATGCCGAGGACGATGTTGCGCGCGTCCTCGGCGGTGGCGGCCCAATGCACCTTGCCGCCCAGTTTGGTCACGCGGCGCTCGTAGGCTTCGAGATAGAGGTCGAGGTGAGCGAGCGTGTGATCCTTGATGTCGCGCGCGGCGTCGCGCAGCGCCTCGAACTCGGGCAGCTTGCCGGCGACGTCGCGGCGCCTGCCGATGAAGCCGGCTTCGACCTTGCCGAGCGCGCGCTGGAGCTGCGCGTCCTTCAGCGCCGCACCGGCGTTGGTCTTGAACTGCGGGGACGTGACTTGAAGGGTCATGCGTCCCCTCCCGGGCCGTCGATCAATTTCTCGACGATCATCACGTCGCGCCAGACGCCGTCGAGCCTGGCGTGCCGCACGTAGATGCCGACGCGGCGGAAGCCGAGCGACATGAGCAGCTTCAGGCTCGCCGTGTTCTCGGGGAATACGCGCGACAGCAGCTTCCAGTCACCGCGGGTGCGCGCGGCTTCGAGCAACGCCTCAAGTGCGATGCGGCCGAGACCGCGTCCGCGCGCCGCGCGCGCAACATAGACGGAAAATTCGCGAACGCCAGCGTAGCAGACGCGCGGCCGGTAGGCGAAGGCGCTGGCATAGGCGGCGATGCGGCCGTCGCCTTCAACGACGACCATCGTACGGCCCTCGTCAAGCCAGCGGAGCACATCTTGCTCGCCGCGCAGATCGGTCTCGAACGTGGCGACGCGATCCTCGATTCCTTCATTATAGATGCGCGCGATCGCGGCCGCGTCCTCGCGGCGCGCCGCACGCGCAAAGTACTTGGCGGATTTCTCCGCGGCGCGGCTCATGACCCGTTCGCCTTCGCGGGCGCGCCGATGGCGGGCTCGTTCGTCATGCCGGCGAGCATCTCGGCCACGTGACGCACTTCGATCTGCTTGCCCATGCGCTGCAGCTTGCCGGCCATGTTCATGAGGCAGCCGAGATCGCCGGCGAGCAGCATGGGCGCTCCGGTGGCGGCGATGTTCTCCACTTTCTTCTCGACGATGGCATTGGAGATGTCGGGATACTTCACGCAAAAAGTGCCGCCGAAGCCGCAGCAGACGTCGGCGTCCTTCATTTCGGCGACGTGCAGGCCGGCGACCGTGCCGAGGAGCTTGCGCGGCTGCGATTTGATGCCGAGCTCGCGCAGCCCGGAGCACGCGTCGTGGTACGTGATAGTGCCGTCGTAGATCGCGTCGACGCGCTTCACCTTCATCACGTCGACGAGGAAACTCACGAGCTCATGGGTGCGTGCACAGAGCGCATCGACGCGGCGCAGCCAGTCGGCTTCGCCGGCAAAGAGTTCCGGATAATGCAGCTTGATCATGCCGGCGCAAGAGCCGGACGGCACGACGACATAATCGTACGGATCGAAGGCCGCGATCACCTGCTCGGCGATGGCGCGCGTGCTCGCACGGTCGCCCGAATTGTACGCGGGCTGCCCGCAACAAGTCTGCACCGGCACTTCGACCGCGCAGCCGGCGTTTTCCAACAGCTTTACGGCGGCGAAGCCGATACGCGGGCGGATCAGATCGACCAGACAGGTGACGAAGAGCCCGACGCGCGGGCGCGAGCCGGTGTCAGTGGGCATTCGAATATTCCTTGCAGCGGAAGGGCAATCCACCGCGCGAGCCGAAGGCAATCTGGCGGAAGGCGATCAAGGGTTCAAGCGCGGCAAAGCGGCTCAACGATCGAACACGAATATAAGCCGAATGAAGTCGCGGTAAGCGCCGCGCTACAAGGCGGCGTGAGCGGCCGTTTCACCTCGCTCTGACGGCGTGAATCTGCTCGTACCATGCTAGAAAGAGGCGGCATGGCAACAAAAGACGTCAAAATCGGAGACGGAGCACCGCTGAAGGTCCACCCGCTGCGGGACGCGGTGCTCGGCGAACTGCACGCGCGGCCGTTCACGCCGATCGAAACGCCGAAGCGGGTTCTTCATTTCGGATTCCTCACCGACGCGGCCCAGCCGCAGGCGGATCGCGAGGCGCTCGCGAAACTTTGCGTCGCGCACGGATTGAGCGCGCCGCCGCCAGGCGCGAAGCATCTTCGCTTTGCGTTCGACGGCCTAGTGCTGCGCTGGGAATGCCACGCGGAGTTCACCACTTACACATGGGAATTCGGACGTGGCGCCGCGGGCGGCAAGCTGTTCGAACCACCGGCCTGCACGCTCGCAGGACCCATGGGACTCGTGCAGCAGCCTGGACCGCTCCTCGTCGCGGTCGACCTGCATCTCGTCGCCGACCCCGACAAGAGCGGCGCGCTCGAGCACGTGTTCGACCGGGCGAGCCTCGCCGCGGCCGAGAACTCCGACGGCACCGCGTTGTTCGCCACGGATTTCCAGCCGGATCAGGACGGCTTCGTCCGCGTGCTCGTCGCCAATCGCGGGCTCGACACGGAACGCGCGGGCGCGCTCGTGCAGCGCGTGCTCGAGCTCGAGACCTATCGCACGCTTGCGCTGCTCGGCCTGCCCGAGGCGCAAAAGCTCGCGCCTGCAATCGACCGCATCGAGAAGCGGCTCGCGGAAGTGACGGACACAATGCGCCAGACGACCGGCCTCAGCGACAATCATCGGCTGCTCGACGAATTGATCGGTCTTGCCGCCGACGTCGAGGCCGATACAGCCAAGAGCCAGTTCCGGTTTGGCGCGACGCGCGCCTACAACGACATCGTGCGGCTGCGCCTCGAGACTATCGGCGAGCGCAAGGCAGGGATTTACCCGACCTGGACGTCGTTCCTGGCGCGGCGCATGGCGCCGGCGATGCGCACCTCGTTCACGATCGAGGAGCGTCAGGCGAACCTTTCGCGCAAACTCGCGCGCGCGGCGAATCTGCTGCGCACGCGCGTCGACGTCGCGGTCGAAGAGCAGAACCGGGACCTGCTCACGATGTTGAACGACCGGGGGCGTATGCAGCTTCGGCTGCAGCAGACCGTGGAAGGACTATCGGTCGCGGCGATCAGCTATTATCTCGTCGGGCTCGTGAACTATCTGCTCAGGGGCGCGCACGACGCCGGCTATCCGGTCGACCCAACGATCGGCACCGCGATCTCGGTGCCGATCGTTGTCGTTCTCGTCGCGTTCATCGTGCGGCGCATCCGGCGCCGCTACCGAGAGCAAGTCAAAGCGGACATCTGAAAGCGTCCGCTCGAGTTCACATCGGCGGCGTCATCCCGTCGCGGCCGACATTGATGCTGCCCGCCGTGAGCGTGCCGTCGGGCTGCTTCTGCGCCGCCATGATGATGATCTTCGCGCCGGGCGTGAGCTCATCCATCTTGCCCGGGGCGTATGTGACGATCGGCGTGCCGGAAGGAACGAAGATCTTCTTCTCACCATCCTTGTATTTCACCAGCAACGTCTGCGCGTCAGCCATGGCGGCGACCTCGGCGACGGTCGCGTTCGTCATCGTGCTGCCGGGCTGAACGTCGTAAGGGGTGTGGCCTTCGGCGACGCCGCGCAAGGCTTCGGGGAAGATGTGGACGTGGAGCGCGCGCTGGCTGCCGTCCGGTTGCGGCAGTGCAGACGCGCCGATGTAGGAGCCGGGCTTGATGTCGGATAGCTGAGCTTTCACCACGCCGCTGACGCGCGCGTTGTCGGTGAGCTTGATGGTGAGTTGGGCACCGTCGCGCGATTTTACCACCACCGTATTGCCATCGACCTTCACGATCTCGCCGCGGACCGGCACGGGCGGCTGTTGCGCCCAAGACGTGGAAATGGCGGCCGAGGCCGCCAGAAGGAGCGTGACACTTGCCACACTGAACATTTCCCGGATGATGCTGCGAAGCATGACTCTCTCCCAGGAGCAGATCGGCGGGATGCCCGCCGATGCCCCAACCAGCAACCCCGGCAATGGCAGAACCTTCCATGCGATTGCGTGCTTTGTTTGATGCGTCCCTGAATGTGACTGGCCGGGGGATCACAGCGTGACGCAGTGGAATCGATACGGCCCAACGGCAGCGCGGGCGCAGAGCCGACCGGGACACGAGACGCGGCCAAAGAGCGTCACGATCGACATTCACTCCCATGTGATGGTGCCTGACGCCGCCGAGTTGGTACGGCCGCATCTTGATCCCACGGCAATTCCGGCCATGCGCCACGCCGCGGCGGACACGAATGCCCTCAACCGTCAGCAGGAAAGCGAACGTGGCGGCCGGATGACGGGTTACGACGATCGCCTCAGGGACATGGATGAGATGGGCTTGGACGTGCAGCTCGTCTCGCCCTCCCCTTCGCAAGTTTATTTCACGTTGCCAATCGAGATCGCCGCACCGGCCGCACGCAAAGTGAACGACGGCGTTGCGGCCTTCGTCGCGGGCGAGCCGGATCGTTTTCTCGGACTCGGTACGGTGCCGTTACAGGACGCGCGTGAAGCGGCGGTCGAGCTCGAGCGCTGCATGACGCGGCTCGGCTGCAAGGGCGTCGAGATCCTGACCAACGTGAACGGCAAGGAATTGTCGAATTCGGCGTTCGACCCGTTCTGGGCCAAGGCCGAAGCACTCGGCGCGCTCGTGATGATTCATCCGGTCGGCTTCACCGAGGGTCAGCGGCTCTCGCGCTTCTACTTCAACAACGTGATCGGCAATCCGCTCGACACGAACATTGCGATCCATCATTTGATCTTCGACGGCGTTCTGGAGCGGCACCCGGACCTGAAAATTCTGGCGGTGCATGGCGGCGGCTATGCTGCCGCTTACGCGGGGCGTATGGACCACGCCTGGGGGGCGCGCTCGGACGCGCGTGGGACGCTTCCCCACCCGCCGACGAGTTATCTGCGAAAGTTCTATTTCGACACGGTTGTGTTCACGCCGCAGCAACTGGAGGCGCTCGTCCGCGTCTGCGGCGCGGAGCGCATTCTGATGGGCACCGATTACCCGTTCGACATGGGTGAATATGACCCCGTGGGCCACGTCGCGTCGGTTGAGAGCTTCGATGCGGTCACGCGCGCGGCAATCGCTGGCGGGAACGCCAAGCGGCTGCTAGGACTCTGATCCACACCCTCCCGCCGTCCGGTCGGGCTTCTGAATAGGCAATCCATGGCAAACCAAGTTGAAATGCGCACGCTCGGCGCGAGCGGCATCAAGGTCTCGGCGATCGGGCTCGGCTGCATGTCGATGTCGGGCGTCTATGGCGAGGGCGACGATAACCAATCGATCGCGACCATCCATCACGCGATCGATCGCGGAATCAATTTCATCGATACGGCGGACGTGTACGGCAACGGCCACAATGAAGAGCTCGTGGGCCGCGCGATCAAGGGGCGGCGCGAGAAGGTCGTGCTCGCGACGAAATTCGGGAACCTGATGGCGACGGGCGGCGTCGACGGCCGGCCGGAATACGTGATCGAAGCCTGCGAGAAGAGCCTGCAGCGGCTCGGCGTCGATACGATCGATCTCTATTACCAGCACCGCATCGACACGAACGTGCCGACCGAAGACACGGTCGGCGCCATGGCGAAGCTCGTGAAGCAGGGCAAGGTGCGCGCGCTCGGGTTGTCCGAGGCGCATCCGGATACGATCAAGCGCGCACAGAAGGTGCACTTGATCGCGGCGGTGCAGACCGAGTATTCGCTGCTCTACCGTATCGAAGCCGAGGAGACGTTGAAGACGACGCGCGCGCTCGGGATTTCGTTCGTCGCCTACGCACCGCTCGGCCGCAGCTTCCTAACCGGCACAGTTCGCTCGCCGGACGAAATCAAGAATGACCGCCGCATGGATCATCCGCGCTTTCAGGGCGAGAACTTCGAGAAGAACCGTGCGCTGGTCGCGCAAGTCGAGGCCATCGCCAGGGAAAAACGCTGCACCCCGGCCCAGCTCGCGCTCGCGTGGCTATTGGCGCAAGGCAAGGACATCGTGCCGATCCCGGGCACCAAGCGGAAGGAGCGGATCGCGGAGAACATCGGCGCGCTTTCGGTAAAGCTAACGCCGCAGGACGTGGCGCGGATCAGCGCCGCCATTCCCGCGGGCGCCGCCGCCGGCCTGCGCTATCCGGCGGGCGCGATGAAACGGGTCTATGTCTAGCCATTCGGCCCGTTGATCCGCCTCCGGCGATGGGCCAACATGCCGTCCAATCGAATAGGCGCGTGCCGCTGCGGCGGCAGGAACGCGCGTGCGCGGAGGAAACGCCATGAAGAAACCCCGCATTTCCTACGTCGAGCCGGCCACGATCAAGGATCCGGCCATGCTCGCCGAACTCGATCGCTGCCGGCGCGAGGGAACGCCGCGGCCCGAGAGCCAGGCGGTGCGCGCGCATGTGCCGGCGGTGTTCTGGTCGTTCGCCAATTCCTGGCGCGATGTCTTCCATACCGGCGTCGCCGATCACGCGATCAAGGAACTGTGCCGGCTCTACGTGTCGCGCTCGGTGCTGTGCGAATTCTGCGGCAACCAGCGTTCGATCAAGGCGGCAAAATCCGGTGTCGCCGAAGACGATGTGCGCGATCTCATCAATTTCGAGTCCTCGACACGCTACAGCGAAAAGCAGAAAGCCGTGCTCTCCTACGCCGAGGCGATCACTTGGGACTTGCAGACCGACGACAAATTCTGGGCGCGGCTTCACAAGCATTTCTCGGAGCCAGAGCTCGTCGAGATCGGCTACTTCATCGCGGTGACCATGGGCCAGCAGCGATGGCTGCGTATCCTCGACATCGAGCATCATCAGGTGCTCGCCGGCGAGAGCGGCTCGATGGCACCCGGTTTTGAGTCCGAAGACGCGCTGAAACGCGCCAAGGCCGATCCGAACTACTGGGCGCGCAAGTCGACGGCGCCCGTGCAGACTGACGCCGCGGAGTAATTCGTGAACGCCTCGGCCGCGAGCGCCGCGATCGACGGGCCGAGGCGCACGGATCGCCCGGCCAACGTCAACGCGCGCATTCGCATCCAGGAACTCGGCAAACGCTTCGGCGCGCTCGAAGTGTTTCGCGACGTCAATCTCGACGTCGGCGACCGGGAGATCGTGGCGGTCGTCGGCGCGAGCGGCTGCGGCAAGACCACGCTGCTTCGTTGCATCGACGGACTCATTTCTCCGACCGGCGGCAAGGTCGAGATCGGCGGCACGGAGGTCATCGCGCCGCCTCCCGGCGTCGCCATGGTGTTCCAGCAGTTCGGATTGTTTCCGTGGAAGACCGTGTTTGCGAACGTGGCCTATGGGCTCAGGCTCGCCGGCCTCTCCAAGGCCGAGATCAACGAGCGCGTGCCGCGCTTCATCAAGCTCGTGGGCCTCGGCGGATTCGAAAACGCCTATCCCTATCAGCTCTCCGGCGGCATGCAGCAGCGCTGCGGCCTCGCGCGCGCGCTCGCGATCGAGCCGAGCGTGCTCTTGATGGACGAGCCATTCGCAGCCGTCGACGCGCAGACGCGCGAAATTCTGCAGTTTGAGTTGCTGCGCATCTGGCAGCTTCGGCCGACCAGCATGGTGTTCGTCACCCACTCGATCGAAGAGGCGGTGCTGATGGGCCACCGCGTCGCGGTGCTGAAGGGCCGGCCAGCCAGCGTGTTCGAGGTGATCGACGTCGACCTACCGCATCCACGCAGCCGCGCGACGCTGACGCATCCGAACTTCGCGCAATTGCGCGAGCATGTCTGGACGACCTTGATGGACGAAGCGAGGGCGGCGGAGTTGCAATTGCAGCGCTGAGGCCGTCGCGCCGAAGAACGAGAAACGCCGGAACGAGAAACGAAGGAACGGAAGGAAAACAAATGAAGCACACATGTCGCCTATTCGTCGCGGGGCTCGCCTTCGCTGCCGGCGGTTTTGCCGGCGCGGCGGCGGCGCAGGACGTCTATACGATCGGGCTCCCCGGCATCCCGCCGGTGTTCGTGAACACGCAAGCCTATGTCGCGGAACAGCAGGGCTTCTTCAAGAAGCACGGCGTAAACGTCGCGCTCAGACCGTTCGACAGCGGCGCCGCGGCCGCACGCGCCGTGGCCTCGGGCAATATCCAGCTTTCCATGTCGCCCTCGCCGCTCATCGTGACGATGGTTTCCAACAATCCAGATGTCGGGCTCGTGGCGATCTACGGGTACGAGAAGCCGGACTGGCTGATTGGCTCGCTCGATCCCGCGATCACCAAATGCGAGGACGCAAAAGGCAAACCCGTCGGCGTCGACAGCCTGGGGGGCGCGCGCTCGATCGCGCTCAACGTCATGCTGCGCCAGTGCAACCTGAAAGCGGAGGAGACGCAGCAGGTGCCGCTCAGCGCCAACGTGCTGACGGCCATGATTTCCGGCCAGATTCCCCTCGGCGTGCTGCACATCGACGACGTACCGATCATCGAACGCGAATCCAAGAAGAAGGTGATCAAGATCGTCGACATCAACGACGTGCAGAAGATCAACCACTATCTCGCGCTGGTCACGACCAAGAAGCTCGTGGCGGAGAAACGCGCCGACCTCGTGAAAGTGGTCGCCGCCTATATCGAGGCTGAGCGATTCATCCGCGATCCGAAGAACATGGACGCTGTCGCCAAGGCCGCGGCGCCGACAAGCCGCAGCGAACCCGACGCCAAGTGGGCGATCCAACAGTATGTCCCGATGGAGTTCTGGCCGCACGGGCACGGACTCAAGAAGGAGAACGTCGATTCGATCATCGCCACGCAGAAGCGCGTCGGCAACATCAAGGGCGACCCGGTGCCGTACGGCAACGTGGTCGATCTCAGCGTCTACGAAGAAGCAGTCAAACTGGTGAAGTAATTGAAGTATGCGCGTCATCGCGGGGTCAGGTCCGGCGATAACGCGGCGAGGAATACTCATGCGGGCCGGCAATTTGCTGCGGTCGCGCTATGCGACCTATCTGGTTGCGCTCGCGCTGGGCGCGCTGCTCTGGCAAGCCGTCGCTAGCCAGACGAGTCCAGCGTTCCTCGCGTCGTTCACGGCGACGATCGGCGGCATCGCCCACTTCATCCAGACCGGCGCGCTCTGGAACGCGTTGCGCAGCTCCATGCTCGTGTATTTCACGGGCCTTGGCGCTGCGATCGTGGTCGGCGTCGGCATCGGGCTCCTGCTTGCGCGGGTGCGGCTCCTGCGCATCGGGCTCGAGAGCTACATCATGGTGCTCTACGCGACGCCGATGGTGGCGCTCATTCCGTTCATCATGTCGATGATGGGGTTCGGCTTTGCGCCGAAGGCGCTCGTCGTGTTCCTGTTCGCGTTCTTCTCGGTGCTCTACAACACGGTCGAAGGCGCGCGCAGCCTGAAGCCCGAGATGCTCGAAGTCGCGCGCTCGTTCCGCTCGGGTGAGTGGGGCGTGTGGCGCGACCTCCTGATCCCCTACACCCTGCCCTACGCCATGACCGGAATCCGCCAGGGCATCGGCCGCGGCCTAGTCGGCCTGATCGTAGGCGAGTTCTTCCTGTCGGGCACGGGTATTGGGCTCCTCATCATGCAGAGCGAGCGCGACTTCGACGTGCCAGGGCTCTACGGCTCGATCCTGGTCGTGACCATTCTGGGCGTCGTGCTGATGGGTATCGGCCGCGCGCTGGAGAACTATTTCGCGGCGTGGCGGGGGTTGCAGCGATGAGCGATTTTGCACTGACGCGCGCGTCACGCGCCGGGTGGCGGGCCTGGATCAGCCCGGAGGTTGCCGCGCGCATCGTCGCCGGCGTCGCCATCGTCGCAATCTGGGAATTCACGGTGCGGGTGTGGGCGCCGGCGTTCGTGGCGCGCCCGAGCCGTATCGTCGCAGTGTTTCCGAGCGTGCTGATGGATCCCGCGTTATGGCAGGCGGCAGGCGCGACACTTGGCGCCGTCGTGCAAGGACTCGCAATCGCGGTTGCGCTCGGCACCGTGATCGGGCTCGCGATCGGGCGCATGCCGGTCGTCGAGCGGTTCCTGCAGCTGTACGTGAGCGGGCTGTTCGCCATGCCCATGGTGGCGATCCTGCCCCTGCTCACCTTGTATTTCGGTTATACCGGCGATGCGCGGCTCGCGACCGTCGTGTTCGCGGCGGTCTTTGCGATCATCATCAACGTTTCGGACGGCGCACGCGCAGTGCCGCCGGAATATATCGAAGTGTCGCGCGCGTTCCGCGGTTCGGGCTGGTCGCGGCTGTTCGACGTGGTGCTGCCGTCGTCCGTACCCTATCTACTTGCCGGGCTGAAGCTCGCGGCCGGCCGCGCGCTGATCGGAGCCGTCGTCGCCGAGTTCTACGCGGCGATCCCCGGGCTCGGCTTTTACATCCTCTACAACGCGCGCACGTTCAAGCACAGCGAGGCGTTCGTGGCGGTGGCGATGCTCGCGATCGTCGGCGTGCTGTTCGAGCTGCTGCTGTCGAACGGCACGCGGCGGCTGTTGCCGTGGTATCGGCGCGACGAGGCGCGCGAATAACGGACCTTCACGATGATGACGATTTTGAATCGATGCGGCTCGGCCGCGCTCCTGACATTGCTCTTGCTCGGTCTCGCCGCAGCGCCGGCGTCCGCGCAGAAGGGATTCAAGGGCGGCGAGAAAAAGGGCGGGCTGAAGGGCTTCAAGGGGGGCGGGCCTGCCTCCGAGCCCTCGACGAGTAACGGTGCGTCCGCCGGCACGGAGGGACGGTTGAGCATCCGCGCGAGCGGGATCGTTGCCGTATTCGATCCGGGGGTGCGCTGCCCGCCGGTCGCTTCGCCGTTCGCCTCGACGACGCGGTACGACGGGAGCCGGCGCCCAGCCGATCGGTTCGGCGGCCTGCATGGCGGCATCGACATCAGTCTCGCGGAAGGTACGCCGTTGCTCGCCGCGGCCGGCGGGCGCGTCGTGCACAAGGGAGAAGGCCGGCAGGCCGAGGGCATCTATCTGTGGCTGCAGCACGCGCCGGACGACACTGGCCTGCCATTCTGGGTCTACTCCAAGTATCAGCATTTCCGTGAGTTGCCCGGGCTCGCGCCCGGCGCTGCCGTGCGGGCGGGGCAACCCGTGGGCAACTCCGGTCGGAGCGGCACCGCGGGGGGTCACTACGGGGCGGCCGGCTATCCGCACCTGCATTGGACCACGATCGCCGGCACATCGGGCGACTACAAGATTGTAGGCTCGCTCGTCTCGACCAACTCGCCGCAGTTCATCGACCCGCTCGCCGCCTATGTCAGCGGATTGCGCGCGCCCGGCGACGTCGGCTCCCTGCCCGCGGACCGCAAACGCGTGGCCGTCGCCCACGTCGGCAGGGACGGGGCGATGCGGCCGCCGTCCGCGCGACTCGTCTGGCCGGTGGCCTGCGCGGCGCGCTAACCGACAATGCAGCGGGCAGCGTGAAGATGGATCCACGAGTCAAGTCGGCGATCTCGCACTGGGGACCGCGGTTCGTGGCGAACGGAGTTGCGCTCACCGACTTCGAGGAGGTGACGGCGTCGATCGCGTCGTGGGACGACTGGTGCCGCGCCTGGTCGGAGCGCGCGGGCCTGCACGAGCAGATGGGTCGCGAGTCGCTCGCAAAGAAAAAATTTCTCAGCGCGGGCGAGCATCTCAATCGCGCGGGTGTCTATTATCATTTCGGAAAATTCCTGTTCGTGCACGACATCCCGCAGATGAAGTCCGCGCATATGAAGGCGGTCGAGTGCAAGCGCTTGGCACTTCCCTATCTGCAGCCGCATGGCGAGCGAGTGGAAATTCCCTACGAGGGCAAGAAGCTCTACGGCATCCTGCGCAAGCCCGTAGGCGTCGAGCGTCCGCCGGTGATGGCGATGGCGTGCGGGCTCGATTCGACGAAGGAGGAGACCGACGCCTACGAGCGTCCGTTTCTCGCGCGCGGGATCGCGACGCTCTGCTTCGACGGGCCGGGTCAGGGCGAAGGCGAGTACGACTTCGGCATCCGCGGCGACTATGAAGTGGCGGTCAAAGCGGTCGTGGATTTCGTCCAGACGCGACGCGATCTCGATACGGCAAAAATCGGGCTGTGGGGTGTCAGCCTCGGCGGCTACTACGCGCCGCGCGCGGCCGCCTTCGAGCCGCGCGTCAAGGCCTGTATCGCGCTCGCGGGACCCTACGACTTCAGCGAATGCTGGGACGGCCTGCCGACGCTCACGCGCGAGGCGTTCCGCGTGCGCTCGAAATCCGCGACGATCGACGACGCGAAGCGGGCCGCGGCGACGTTGTCGCTCAAGGGGGTCGCGGACAAGATCACTTGTCCGCTTTTCATCGTGACCGGAAAGCTCGACCGCATCATACCCTGGCAGCACTCGGAGCGGCTCGCACGCGAGGTCAAGGGGCCGGTGGAATTGATGATCGTCGAGGACGGCAATCACATCGCCAACAACCGCGGCTACCGCTGGCGCGTGCAGAGCGCGGACTGGATGGCGGAGCAGCTGGGTGCGCGGGGCGGTTGATCCGCTCTTTCCCTCCCCCGCATGCGGGGAGGGTGGCGAGCGAAGTGAACCGGGTCATCGCGATCCGGCAAGCGACCCCACCCCGCCCGCCGTCGCTTCGCTCCGGCGGTCGACCCTCCCCCTTCAGGGGGAGGGATGAAGAAGAACTCTCGCCGCGCTACGCGCGGCCGGAATGACGTAAATAGATCAATCCTTGGTGGCCGCTTCCCGACACGCGCGCCAGACTTTCTCCGGCGTTGCGGGCATGTCCATCTTGGCGCCCGCGGGCCCCGGGATCGCGTCGGCGATCGCGTTCATGATGGCAGCGAGCGAAGCGGTCGTTCCGGCTTCGCCGACGCCCTTCACACCGAGCGGATTGGTCGTCGCCGGCACCGGCATCACTTCGCCGATCACATCGGGCACTTCGTCGGCGTGGGGCATCGCGTAATCCATGAACGAACCCGTAATGAGCTGGCCGGTCTCGCGGTCATAGACAGTCTGCTCGAGCAACGCCTGGCCGAGCCCCTGCACCACGCCGCCCTGCACCTGGCCCTCGACGATGGTGTGGTCGAGAACGTTGCCGCAATCGTCGACGGCGGTGTAGGCGACAACCGCGACCTTGCCGGTATCGGGATCGATCTCGACTTCGGCGATGTGGCAGCCGTTCGGGAAGGTCTGCGGCGTTTCGGTCTTCACCGCCGTGTCGAGCCCCTCCTCAATCACGCCGCGCGCGACGAGGTCGCGCCCCTTTTTCGCGAGGTCGAACAGCGGCACGCGCCGGTTCGTGCCGGACACTTCGAACGCGCCGTTGCGATAGTCGACCTTCGCCTCGTCGGCTTCCAGCACGATCGCGGCGATTTTCTCGCCCTTGGCGATCACGGCGTCGATCGCGCGCACGATCGCGTGTCCCGCGGTCATGGCGCTGCGCGAGCCGACCGACGCGTAGCCGGGAATGGCAAAGTCGGAATCGCCGTGGCGATGCACGACCTCCTCCGGCTGGATGCCCAGCCGCTCGGCGATCAGGCGGCCGAACACGGTAGCGTGCCCCTGCCCCGTCGAATGCACGTTGAGGCGGAATTCGAGGGTGTTGTCGGCGCGGAACACGAACGCCGTGCCCTCGACCGGCATCGCGCCGGAATGCTCGAGGAAGCAGGAAATGCCGATCCCGCGCAGCCGGCCGCGGCGCTTGGCGTCGGCGCGGCGCTTCTTGAAGTCGCCGTAGCCGGACAATTCCAGCGCGCGATCGAGGATCGGCTCGAAGTCGCCGCTGTCATAGACGTTGCCGACCGGCGTCTTGAACGGCATCGCCGACGACGGGATGAGATTTTTCCGGCGCAACTCGACTGGATCGATCCCCGAGATGCGCGCGGCCTCCGCGACCAGACGCTCCATCACGTAATTCGCTTCGGGCCGGCCAGCGCCGCGGTAAGGGCCGGTGGGAAGCGTGTTCGCGTAGACACAGCGCGTCTCAAGAGCGATATGCGGAATCGCGTACATGCCGGGCAGGCAGCGCGTGAAGCTGATCACGCCGATCTGCGGGCCGACCGGCGCGAGGAACGCGCCCATGCCGACGAGATGGCGAATGCGGAGCGCGAGGAAGCGGCCCTCCTTGTCGAGCGCGAGCTCGGCCTCGGAAAAGGCGTCGCGCGCGTGATTGTCGCTCTCGAACGACTCCGCGCGCGAGGACATCCAATGCACCGGCCGGCCAAGTTTCTTCGCCGCGACGAGGAGTGCCGGATATTCCGGATAGGTCGGCGTTTTCAATCCGAATGCGCCGCCGACGTCGTCAGCCGTGACGCGCATCCGCTCGGGCTTCACGCCCATGACCTGAACGAGACCGTCGCGCAGGGAGCCGACGCCCTGGGTGCAGCCGCGCAGCGTGTAGTGATCCTGCTTCGCGTCGTAGCTCGCGGTCGCGCCGCGCGGCTCCATGGTGACGGCGCAGATGCGCTGGTTCAGGACCTCGACGCGGGCGATCTTGTGCGCGCCGGCGAAAATCCGCTCGACTTCGCGATGCTGCGCCTCGCCGTCGGGATCGGGGCCGATCCAGTCGATCGCGATATTGTTCGGCGCATCCGGCCAAAGCTGCGGCGCATTGGGTGCGGCGGCATCGCGCACGTCGGCAACCGCGGGCAATTCCTCGTACTCGATGATGACCTGTTCGGCCGCGTCTTGCGCACGCGCGAGCGAGTCCGCGACCACAAGCGCGACCGGCTGTCCCACATGCAGCACGCGGTCGCCGGCGAGCGAAGGCCGCGCGGGAATGGACATCATCTTGCCCGTGCGGTCCTTCATCGGCAGCACGAGGGCGATGTTGGTGACGCCCGCGGCCTCCATGTCCGCCGCGGTGACAACGCCGAACACGCCCGGCGCCTTGCGGGCCGCCTCTACGTCGATCGAGCGGATGCGGGCGAAGGCGTGCGGCGAGCGCACGAAATAGCCGATGCCCTGGCCCGGCTCGGGCGCATCGGCCATGAAGCGGCCGAGGCCGCGCACGAGATTTTCGTCTTCGACACGCGGACGCCACTTGGCGCCAGGGGATGCTTTCGCCATGGATGTTGCTTCGACGCTACCGTTCGATGATGGAAATGATCCGCCCGCGGGCAAATCGTTCGGCGAGGATTGGTACAGCTGGGTGGGGTCGAACCACCGACCTCCGGTTCCACAGACCGGCGCTCTAACCAACTGAGCTACAGCTGCACAGATCGGTGCGGCGCAAGCTAGGGGCAAACGGGAGGCGGTTCAAGCGCCCGGACTGCGGCAGGATTTCGGCCCAAAATGCAACGAGCCCGGGCGAAGCCGGGCTCGTCGGCTCTCAAAGGCGAGACACCTCAATTGGTCTTGAAGGTCTTGTTCACACTCGATTTCATCGGCTCGGCGGTTTCCGTCGCGACTTTCTGGGCAAGCGCGGAAAAGTCCTTGGCCTGGGCCGAGAGCACGTCGAACTGCTCGCGCATGTGCGTCGAGGAAAGCTCGACCGCCTCGGACGGCGACTTTGCCGCGAGCAACTGGCGGGCGAAGTCGAAGCTTGAATTTACGTTCGCGCGCAGCGCTTCGATCGCCTTCAGGCTGAACTCGGTCGCACCGCGGGTCGCGGTCAGGTAGGTGTCCTCGACAAGGTCGGTCGTTTCCTCGGCGGCCGTACGCATGCGAGC
The DNA here is from genome assembly GCA_040901465.1 of Xanthobacteraceae bacterium. Classification (GTDB taxonomy): domain Bacteria; phylum Pseudomonadota; class Alphaproteobacteria; order Rhizobiales; family Xanthobacteraceae; genus JAUSIF01. Next base: position 279,963 of record JBBDYN010000028.1, on the reverse strand, counting down.
GTAGCTCTCCTTCGCCTGCTCGACGCCCTTCTCGGCCATCTCGCGGAACATCTCCGGCATCTCGATCTTGGCCGGGTCGAACATGGGGGCTTCGAATTTCGGGGCGGCCTTGGCGGCCTTCTTCACAGTCTCGGACATGGGATTCTCCAGTGGCGGCAGCTCGATTGCCCCGGCAAGACGCCGCATTTGTCCATGGACGGGGCCGCGATTTCCCGCCTCATATAGCAGAGAGTTTTGTGCATTGCAATATTTGCTACTGCAATGCACAAGAAATGCGGAAAGTGGCCTGCGCGATCTATCCGCGCGGCTTCGCGGCCTGCATCGACTTCGCCGCGGCCTCACCCAGGGCCTTGGTCTGATCGGCCAGCTTCATCGCTTGGGCCCGGGCGAACTCGGTCTGCAGCCGGACCACTTCCTCGACATCGCGGGCGCGCATCAGCTTGTCGATGAAGGCGAAGCTGTCGATCACGTTCTCCTGGGCGAAGCCCATGGCCTTGCGGCCAAGATCGCGCGCGGGCTGGGTGGCGCCGGCCGAACTCTCGAACGTGCCGAAGGCCTTTTCGGTCGCGTTCAGATAGCCCTGAAAGGCCTTGCGCGCCGTTTCGATGCTCTGTTCGGCCAATGCCTTCAATTCGGGCGGCATTTCGAATCCGGTGGATTTCATGTGGACGCTCCTTCGAACGGTTGGCCTGGTGTCAGGCTAACGCGCAGGATGGGCGGACCGATAGGGGCGGCCTCAGCCATGGATTTTTGCCTCCGTGAGCGCCGCGCGATTAACCGTCAGCTGGGAAGGAACCCGTGCAAAGTAGCGGAAACATGGATTTTCCGGCCTGCCCGAACTATGAAGAAAAGGTAAATTCGGGCTGCGCGGCAGGCCCGCCGGGCCCGAAGCATTACTCATGAATCTGCCTCCCCGACTGCCCCAGCTCATTTCCGACGAGCGCGTCGGCGCGCTGTTCGCCGCGCCGAAGCCGGGCTTGGCGCTCGACGATGAGGGCAATCTCCTGCTCGCGAACCGGGCGGCTCTGACCTTGCTCCGCACCGGGTCGGTTGCCGACGCTGCTGCCGTCATCGCTGCCGAACGCGGGCGTATTGCTGCCACCTTGCGGCAACTGGTGGAGGGGCCGGCAAACGGACCGGCGCAAAAGCACGCGCTCGCGTTCCTGATCGGCGGCGCGCGCAAGGCGGTCGAATTCGCCTGCTCGCGCATTGCGCTCGCGGGCGGGGGCGCGGCGATCCTGCTCGTCGGCAGCGAGCCTGCAGGCATCGCGCCGGATCCGATTTCGGCGGCGTCGGCATTCTTCGACCACGCCTACGACGCGTTCGCGCTCATCGACGACAACGGCCGGCGCATCTACGCGAATTCCGGCGCCGCAGCGCTGCTCGGTCCGGCGGAGAAGATCGAGGAGGTCATACCCGCGGCGCATCGCGAGCTCGCGATCGCGCGCAGGGAAGGCTATGCGGAATTCTCGTTCGGCGTGTTGCGCATCTTGCTTCGCCGCGTGGGTTCGGGAAGCGAGCCGCTCTTCATCGTGGCCTTTACCGCACCCGCGCGTGATGAAGTGAAGTTTGAGGCCGAACCTATTGAACCGGAAAAAATATCTCAGCCGCCGGAACCGGTCCACGCAGTGCCGGCGCCCGCTCCGGACGATCAACCAAAACCTGAACCTGAAGCGCCGGGCACCGTCACGCCGACGCAAAGTGAGGCGGCCCCTAAACCAAAATCTGAACCTCGGGGCGAGCCGGAAAAGCGCGTGTCGCGGAGCCCCGGCCGCTTCGTCTGGCAGACCGACGCGGACGGCCGCTTCACGAGCGTGTCGCCGGAACTCGCCGCGGTCGTGGGTCACGAGCCCGCGGCGGTCGCCGGCACGGATTGGCAGGAGGCCGCGGCACGCATCGGCATCGAGGGCGCCGACGAAGTGGTTTCCGCCGTCGCGCGCCGCGACACGTGGTCGGGCGTGACGGTGACTTGGCCGGTCGAGGGCGGCGAATGGCTGCGCCCGATCGATCTCGCGGCGCTCCCCGTGTTCGACCGCGAGCGGCGTTTCCTCGGCTTTCGCGGCTTCGGCGTGTTTCGTGACGCGGTGGCGCGGCCGCAACCGGCCAAGGGGGAAACGCGCGCACCCGTCGCAGAGAAGCCGGCGCCACCCAAGTTCGCGCCGATCGTGCGCCCGCCGGATCGGCCGGCTGCACCACCGCCTCCGACCCCCGCGCTCGTCGAGAAACTGGAAAACGTCGTGCCTTTGCACAAGGGGCCCGCGAGTGACCCGGCGCGCCCGACGCTGACGCCGGTCGAACGCAACGCCTTCCGCGAAATCGCCAAGGTGATCGGCTCACGCATGAAGCGCGTCGATGCGCCCGCGGCTGGCCGCGACAGCAAGACCGACGCCCCTGCCCCGTCGAAGACGAGCGCGACGGCTGCGCGCGCGACGGGCGATGGCGAGCGCGCGGTGCTCGATCGGCTACCGATCGGCGTCATCGTGCATCGCGGCGAGAAGCTGCTTTACGCCAACCGCACGCTGCTCGACTGGGTCGGATTTACAAACATCGAGGAGCTTGCGCACGCGGGCGGCCTTGGCCGGTTGTTCTCGACGGCGCACGCGGGCGGAATTGATGAAGAAGGTAATCTCGGACGGCTGATCGCGCTGCGGAGTCGCGGCGGTGAGCCGATTCCGGTCGAAGCGCGGCTCTTGTCCGCCCCATGGGAGGGCGAGGCCGCCCTCATGTACGTGCTACGCCGGGCCGGGGCCGGGCTCGACGAGCGCATCGAGGCGGGCGAGCTCGCGCTGCGCGAGGCGGAGGGCACCGCGCGCGAGTTGCGCGCGATCCTCGATACGGCGACCGACGGCGTCGCGCTCCTCGACTGCGAAGGCCGCGTGCTCGGCATGAACCGCTCGGCGGAAGCACTATTCGGCTTCGACTCGGGCGAAATCGAGGGCCGCAATTTCGCGACACTGTTCGCGCCGGAGAGCCACCGCGCCGCGGCGGATTATCTCGACGGGCTCGCGGTGAACGGCGTCGCGAGCGTTCTCAATGACGGGCGCGAAGTGATCGGGCGCGTGCGCGAGGGCGGGCTCATTCCGCTGTTCATGACGCTCGGCCGCGTCGGCGAAGGCGGCGACAAGTTCTGCGCCGTGTTCCGCGACATCACGCAATGGAAACGCGCCGAGGAAGAACTCGTGCACGCCCGGCGTCAGGCGGAGCGGGCGAACTCGGCGAAGTCGGACTTCCTCGCCAAGATCAGCCACGAAATCCGTACGCCGCTCAACGCGATCATCGGCTTCGCCGAAGTGATGATGGAAGAACGGCTCGGGCCGATCTTGAACGAGCGCTATCGCGAATATCTCAAGGATATTCACGCTTCCGGCGAACATCTCGTCTCGCTCATCAACGATCTTCTGGATCTCTCCAAGATCGAGGCGGGCAAGCTCGATCTTGCGTTTGCGAGCGTCGACCTCAACGAGATTGCAAGCCAGTCGATGGCGCTGATGCAGCCGCAGGCGAACCGCGAGCGCATCATCATCCGGACCGCGCTCTCGCCCGATCTGCCGCCGGTCGTCGCCGATGCGCGTTCGGTCCGGCAAATCGTGCTCAATCTCTTGTCGAACTCGATTCGCTTCACGCCGCCGGGCGGACAGGTGATCGTATCAACGACACTCACCGACGACGGCGAGGTTCATCTGCGCGTGCGCGACACCGGCATCGGCATGACAGAAAGCGAGATCAAGACCGCGCTCGAGCCGTTCCGGCAGATCACAACGGCCGGCCGCGGCAAAGCGGGCGGCACCGGGCTCGGGCTCCCGCTCACGAAGGCGCTCGTGGAAGCGAACCGCGCGAGCTTCTCGATCAGGAGCACGGTGAATTCGGGAACGCTCGTCGAAGTCGCGTTTCCGTCGACCCGCGTGCTCGCGGAGTAAAATTGCCGCGCGTCCAACTCCGCGCGGGCTCGCCATTTTTTAACTTGCTTCGAACCGTTCCAAACAGCAATAGTTTGGAGTTCATCTAACATCTTGATTTCACTTGCTTTTTCCCATGCAATTTTTCAACGTGGATTTCGTTCAATCGAAACGGTGACAAGGAGCCGACCACCCATCGGGGCCTTGAATCCCAGCTGTCAAGGAGCCCGCAATGAATCGTCCGTCTTGTACGCGCCGTGTGCTCTTTGCCGCGGCGCTGGCCACCGCACTCCCGGTCGCGGTCCACGCCCAGGAAGTCAATCTCTACACAACGCGCGAGGCGGGATTGATCCAGCCGCTGCTCGACGCCTTCACCACGGATACGAAGGTCAAAGTCAACTCGATCTTCATCAAGGACGGGCTCGCCGAGCGCGTGAAGGCCGAGGGCACGAATTCGCCGGCCGACGTGCTGATGACCGTCGACATCGGCAATCTGATGGACACGGCGGACCAGGGCGTGACGCAGCCGGTGCAATCGGAAGCGCTTTCCGGCGCGGTCCCGGCGCACTTGCGCGATCCGCAGGGAAATTGGTTCGCGCTCAGCCTGCGCGCGCGGCTCGTCTACACCTCGAAAGACCGCGTGAAGGATACTGCGATCACCTATGAGGCGCTCGCCGATCCGAAATGGAAGGGCAAAATCTGCATCCGTTCGGGGCAGCACCCCTACAACATCGCGCTGACCGCAGCGTACATCGTGCATCACGGAGCGGACAAGGCGGAAGCGTGGCTGCGCGGCATCAAGGCCAATCTCGCGCGCAAGGCCGCGGGCGGCGACCGCGAAGTCGCGCGCGACATTCTCGGCGGCATCTGCGACATCGGCGTCGGCAATTCCTATTATGTCGGCCTGATGCGGAGCGGCAAAGGCGGCCCCGAGCAGGTGAAGTGGGGCGACGCGATCAACGTGCTGCTGCCGACTTTCGAAAAGGGCGGCACACACGTGAATGTCTCCGGCGCTGCCGTCGCCAGGCATGCGCCGAACAAGGCGAATGCCGTGAAGCTGCTTGAGTATCTCGTGTCGAACGACGCGCAGGCGCTCTACGCGCAGGCGAACTTCGAGTATCCGGTTCGGCCCAGCGCCAAGGTCGACCCGATCATCGCCACCCTCGGCACGCTCAAGACCGACACCGTCGACCTGCGCGCCGTCGCCAAGGCGCGCAAGACCGCGAGCGAACTCATGGACGAGGTCGGCTTCGATCACTGAAGGCGCGAGCGGGCCACTCTCGCTGCGCCGCTTAATTCCAATGCTGGGAAAACTCGCAGCCCGCACTCCATTCTCCCTGGACGCGCGCGGGTGGACGATCGCGGCCGTCGCGATCGCAGCGATGGTGCTGGCGCCCGTCGTGTCGCTCGTCGCGATCGCGGCCCGGGGCTCGGGCGATCTCTGGCCGCATCTCGCGCGTTACGTGCTGCCCTACGCGATCTACGACACGACGATGCTGCTCGCCGGGGTCGGCGTGATCGTGGTCGTGATCGGCGTCGGAACGGCGTGGCTTGTCGCGACCTGCCGCTTTCCCGGGCGCGACTTCTTCGACTGGGCTCTGCTGCTGCCGCTCGCGGTGCCGACCTATATCGTCGCCTTCGCCTATCTCGACGTGCTGCATCCGCTCGGGCCGATCCAGTCGGCCATGCGGTGGTTGCTCGGCATCGATGATCCGCGCGGATTCTGGCTGCCGGACGTTCGCTCGCTTGGCGGCTGCATCATCGTGCTCGGCTTCGTGCTCTACCCATACGTCTATCTCGCAGCGCGGGCGCTGTTTCTCATGCAGTCGGCGCCGGCGCTGGAAGTGGCGCGCACGCTTGGCGCGGGCCGCGCGCGCACCTTCTTTGGCGTGGCGCTGCCGCTCGCGCGTCCGGCCATCGTCGTCGGCACGACGCTCGCGCTTCTGGAAGCCCTGAACGATATCGGCGCCTCGCAATTTCTCGGCGTACACACGCTCACGGTCTCGATCTACGCGACGTGGCTCAACCGCTCGAGCCTGCCCGGGGCCGCGCAGATCGCGCTCGTGATGCTCGCCGCCGTGATCGTGCTGGTGCTCCTGGAGCGCTGGGCGCGGCGGCGGCAACGCTTCGCTGGCGGCGGGCGCCGCAGTCATCCGCCGTCGCCGGTCGAGCTCGGCGGCTTCGCGGCGGCGGGGGCGTTTTTCGCGTGCCTGCTTCCGATCCTGATCGGCTTCGTCATTCCGGCGGCGCAACTCACGCACGAAGCATGGACGCGGCTTTCGGAATTCGGCCTCTCGCCGCAAATCCTGATCGAGGCGCGGAACAGCGTCGGCTTTGCCGCGGTCGCGACCGCGGTCGCGCTCATGCTCGGCATCGTGCTCGCCTACGCGGCACGGCTCGATCGCAGCGGGCTTGCGACCACCGCCGCGCGCGCCGCGAGCCTCGGCTACGCCATTCCGGGGACGGTGCTCGCGGTCGGGCTGCTCATGCCGCTCGCGACTTTCGACAACGCGCTCGACGCGGCGTTCCGCCAGCTATTCGGCATCGGCACCGGCCTCCTGATCTCCGGATCGGGGGCGGCGCTTGTGCTCGCCTACGTCATCCGGTTTCTCGCGATCTCGGCGGGCGGTGTCGAGGCGGGCTTCGCCAAAATTTCTTTGAGCCTCGATTCGGCGGCACGCAGCCTCGGAGAAAGCGCCGGCGGCACGGTGCGGCGCGTACACCTGCCGCTGCTCGGCCCCGCGCTCGGGTCGGCCGCGATCCTCGTCTTCGTCGATTGCATGAAGGAACTTCCGGCAACGCTCCTGCTGCGTCCGTTCGGATTCGAGACGCTGGCGACCCACATCTATGCGGAAGTCGCGCGCGGCACCTACGAGGACGGCGCGGTCGCGGCGTTGATGATCGTGCTCGTGGGACTAGGGCCCGTCGTCCTGCTCGCGCGCATGAGCCGGCCGATGCTCGTGCTGAGCGGGCGGACGAACGGGTCTCAGGACTTCAGCGCGGCCAAGTCGCGATAGAGCTCGAGCGCCTCGGGATTGGCGAGCGCCTCCGTGTTCTTCACCGGACGGCCGTGCACCACGTCGCGCACGGCGATCTCGGTGATCTTGCCGGAGCGCGTGCGCGGGATGTCGGCGACGGCGACGATCTTCGCCGGCACGTGGCGCGGACTCGCGCCGTCGCGGATCTTGCGCTTGATGCGGTCGACAAGTGCGGCGTCGAGCATGGCCCCCTCGCGCAAGCACACGAACAGGACAATCCGCACGTCGCGCTCCCATTCCTGGCCGATCGCGATCGACTCGACGACCTCCGGGATCTGCTCGACCTGCGCGTAGATTTCCGCGGTGCCGATGCGCACGCCCTGCGGATTCAGCGTCGCGTCCGAGCGGCCATGGATGATGATGCCGCCATGCGGCGTCCATTCGGCGAAATCGCCGTGATGCCAGACGCCGGGGAAACGCTCGAAATAGGCGGCGCGATACTTCTTCCCGTCCGGATCGTTCCAGAACATGACGGGCATCGAGGGAAAAGGTTTCAGACAGACGAGCTCGCCGCGGCCGCCGTCGAGATGCGCGCCCTCCTCCGACCAGACGTCCACCGCCATGCCGAGACCCGGCGCCTGGATCTCGCCCTTCCAGACGGGCGCCGTGGGATTGCCGAGCACAAAACAGGAGACGATGTCGGTGCCGCCAGAGATCGAAGCGAGGTGCAAGTCGGATTTGACCGCCTGATAGACGTATTCAAAGCTTTCCGGCGCGAGCGGCGAGCCGGTGGATGTCATCAGCCGTATCGCTGAAAGGTCGTGCGTCTTTGCGGGCTCGAGTCCGGCCTTCTTCGCCGCATCGATATACTTCGCCGATGTACCGAAGATGTTGATTCGCTCTTCCTGCGCGTAATTGAACAGCACGTCGTTCGTCGGCGAAAACGGCGAGCCGTCAAAGAGACAGAGCGTCGCTTCGCTCGCGAGCCCGGAGACGAGCCAATTCCACATCATCCAGCCGAGCGTGGTGAAATAGAAGAGGCGCTCGCCGCGCCGCAAATCGCAATGCAGGCGCTGCTCCTTCAGGTGCTGAAGGAGCGTGCCGCCGGCGCCGTGCAAGATGCATTTCGGTACGCCGGTCGTGCCCGAGGAATAGAGGATGTAAACCGGATGATCGAAGGGAAGCCGCTCGAACGTCACCGGCTTCGGTTGAAAGGGCGCGAGGAAATCGTCGAGCGTCACCGCGCGCCGTAAGGATTTTGCTACAGCATCCGCATCGCCGAGATAGGGAACGATCACGATCGATTTCGCGGTCGGAAGCTCGCCGACGATCGTCTTGAGCTTGTCGGAGATCGAAATGCGTTTCCCCGCGTACCAGTATCCGTCGCATGAAACGAATACCTTCGGCTCGATCTGACCGAATCGGTCGAGCACGCCGCGCTCGCCGAAATCGGGCGAGCACGAGGAAAAAATCGCCCCGAGCGAAGTGACCGCGAGCATGAGCGCGGCGGCCTCCGGTAAATTCGGCAGCATCGCGGCGACGCGATCGCCTCGCCCAACGCCGGCCGCCTGCAGCGCCTGTTGCAGGCGCGAGACGAGGGCGTCGAGCTCGGCGAAGCTCAGCGTGCGTGTCGCCTTGTCCTCGCCGCGGAAGATGATTGCCGGGCCGGCGTCGTGGCGGCGCATCAGGTTCTCGGCAAAGTTCAGCTTCGCGTCGGGAAAGAAGCGGGCGCCGGGCATCCGGTCGCCGTCGAGGAGAGGGCGCGTGCCCTTGTCGCTGATCACGCCGCAAAAATCCCAGATGAGGTCCCAGAACTCGGCCCGGTGTTCCACCGACCAGGCGTGCAGCGCCGGGTAGTCGGCGAGCCGCAGGCCGAATCGCTCGTTCGCGCCCGTGCGGAACCGCGTCATTTCGCTCGCCGCAACCCGTTCCGGCGCAGGCGTCCACAATGGTTGCCCGGTCTTTTCGAGCATGGGATAGTTTGTCCTTCCCGGCCGCCACGCTGGCAGCCGCAGGGAAGCGGGGATTCTTACTGGTTCGGGCCGCGTCTGTCAGGCCTTGAAAGCGACACAGAGCCCGCCGAGTTGGGGCGTGGCGGGCGCTGATGCATGACCCGTCGCGCCAGCCCCCATTGCTGACCGGATTGCCGATGCGAGATCGATCGTGAGCGTCTCGACCCGTCTGAAGCGCATGACCGTCGCCGCGCTCGGCGTCGTCGCGGTCATTGCCGGCGTTCTACTGATCACGCCGCATTTCGTGTCGGAGTACGAGGCGCGCAACGCGGCCGTACGTGCGCTACGAGACGCGACGGGCGTCGAGCCGCGGATCGAAGGACCGGTGCGCCTTACGCTTCTGCCGCGCCCGGCGGTGCGGATCGAGAATGTGCGGCTCGAAGACGGCAAGCGCCCCGCATTCACGGCTGCGGCGCTGCGGGCCACCGTGCAAATTCTCCCGCTCCTGTCCGGCCACGTGCAGATCGCCTCGCTCACGTTCGAACAGCCGCGCCTTTCGGTCGAGGTTGCGGGCGACGGAGCATTTCTGATCGGCATTCCATTGCGTCCGCGCACGGCGACCGAGCCGCCGATGCAGCCGGAGATCCGGTTTGTCGAAGGCACGGTCCACTTCAAGGACACGCATACCGACAACGTCGAACCGTTGTCGAATGTAGACGCCGCTCTTGCCTGGTCGGGCGCTGGTTTGACCGCGAGCGGGTCGTTCGAATGGCGCGGCGCGCCCGCCTCCCTCAGCCTCTCGATCGCCGACACGACCGCATTCGGGCGCGGCGATCGCACCGGATTCCGCGTGCGGATCGAGACCGAGCCGTTGAAGGTCGGTTTCGACGGCGGGATCGCCTACCGGAACGGAGTCCAGGCGGACGGCGTGCTCGCCGCGGAAGCGAAATCCTTGCGCGACGGGCTCAAGCTCCTCTCGTTCGCGCCGCTCACGCGCGGCGGATTCGGCCCATTCAAGCTGAAGGCGCAGGCAGCGCTGACCGCCAATTCACTCGCGCTTACCGGGCTTTCCATCGATCTCGACGGCAATCGCGCCGCGGGCGGCCTCACCGCGAAGTACGATGGCGGCCGCGCTGTGATTCAGGCGACGCTGGCGAGCGAGGCTTCGAACTTCACGCCCTACTCCGGCGGCTTTGCCGTGAACGGCGACGACGAGCGCGATTGGAGCCGGGAACCCATCGACCTTGCCGCGCTCGACAAACTTGATCTCGACGTCAGATTTTCCTCCGGCCGCGTGGTCGTGCGCAAGACCGAACTCACCCGCGTCGCGGCCACGGTGTCCATGCGCAATGGAAAATTTACGCTCACTGTCGGCGACGCACAGTTTCACGGTGGATCGTTGCGCGGGCGCGCCGCGCTCGGCAAAAGCGGTGACGGCACACCGGAAGTAAAAATCGAAGCCAATATCGCGGATTTCGATCTCGCACCCGGGTTGGCCGAGCTTGCCGGAATTCAACGGATTGAGGGCAAGGGCACGCTCGTGCTCGCGCTCGATGGCGCCGGCAAGCACGTGCACGCGATCACGCGCGGCTTGTCGGGCGGCATCACGTTCGCGGCGAAGGATGGAGTTCTCAACGGGATCAATGTCGAGCAGGTGTTGCGCCGCCTTGAGCGCAAGCCGCTCTCGGGTGCGCCGGATTTCATGGGCGGTCGCACGTCGTTCGACCGGCTGACGGCGAAGCTGCGGGTCACAGAGGGAACGGCGAAGGTCGAGGAAGCTAACGTGGAAAGCGCGCTCGTGCGCGTCAAGCTCGCGGGCGAGGCCTCGGTCGTTCACCGGGATTTCGATCTCAAGGGTACTGCGACCTTGGTACGAGCCGCGGCGCCCGCCAACGCCGCACAGTCGTTCGATTTGCCGTTCCTCGTGATCGGTCCGTGGGACCGGCCGTTCCTGCTGCCGGATCCGACAGCGCTGATCCAGCGCTCGGGCGCCGCTGCGCCGCTCCTCGACGCCGCTCGCAAGCAGGCCGCGCGCGAAAAAGCCGCGAGCGAGAGCGACGACGATGCCGAGGCTGCTCCGGGCGCCGTGCCCGCCACGACCGCTCCGGCCGCTGCGCCGGCCGCCGAGGCGCGATAGAAGAACCAAATCCCCGCGTCATGCCAGTCCCGCGCCCAGCATTGCCTTTGACCGGCCGGATCGCTCTCGCCTGCCTGTGCGCACTCTCTGCCCTCTTTCCGGGTACTCTCGCTTTCGGCCAGACGCTTGTAATCACGGTGACGCCGCTCGGAAGTTCCGCAAAGGAGCGGCCGCTTCCGGTCGGCGCGACGCCGAATCTCACGATCATCATTCAGAACGGCGAAAAGCGCGCGCTCGGGCCGATCACGCTAACGGCGCGGTTCGAAGGATTGTCGGGGGCCAGTTCGCAAGGTTGGCGCGTCGAGGGCGGCGCGCTGCATGCGGAAATCGCGCGGATTGCGGCGGGCGAGCGCGCCCAGCGCACGCTCAAACTGAAGGTCGAACGCGCGCCGCTTGCGGCCGCGCTGAGCCGGGTTCGCGTGGAGGCGCGCACGCCGGACGGCACGGTCAGCATTGGCGAGACGGAATTGAACGTCGCGGATTGCGTTGGCGCCTATCGGGAAAAGCTCGCGGAATTGCGGTCCGGCCTCTCGCAGACCGTGCGGGACGCGGCGGAAGAATTGCGCAAACCCGACCCAGCGCTGCCGGGCGGGCGGCTCTTTTCCGCGACCGGCGCGCGTTCGAGTGAACTCGCGGGGGCGGAGCGGTTCGCTGCCGCGTTCGCAGTGCGCCGCGGCGGCGACGCACAGATGGCGACCGAATGGTTTCGATTTCTGGTCCAACGCTGGACTTCGGAGCTCAATGCCTACTCCGGTCAGTCCGCCAACCCGGGCATGTGCGCCAATAATTATTATCAGATCGCCGGCTACCGGCAGGGATTGATGCCGATCACGAAGCGGATCGAAACAATTCACGCTTCGGCGGACAGCGCGCTCGCCGCTGCGCGCGCGGCCGCGAAGGGCGAGCCTGGCGAAACTCTCTCCGTACTCGTGCAGCGGGTAATCAAGGGCGCGGATCTCGCGCCGAACGGCGATGAGCCCGGGGAAGCGAAATCGCTTGCCCCCCTCGCCGCGCTTGCCTCGGCGCGCGAGATGCTCAGCCGCGAGCGAAAGCTCGAAGCGGACGATGCACGCAAATTGTCGCTCGCGGAGACCGCCGCGTGGCTCGCCGAGACGGACCGGCGCGGTCAGGCGCTCATGCAGTCGATCGAGGGAGTCCTCGCCTCGATCGTCGGCGCGCACAAGGAAAGCTGCGTCTGCGCGTTCTGAGTGCTTTCCCAATCCTCATTGCCGGGCTTGACCCGGCAATCCAGTTTTCTGGATGCGCGGGTCAAGCCCGCGCATGAGGGAGAAAAAATCGAGCTGAAGTGCCGTTCAAGGCAATGGATCATTCGCGAGCCGCGCGTAGAGCAGATGATCCTGCCACTCGCCGGCAATGCAGAGATATTCCCGTGCGTGGCCCTCGCGGGTGAAGCGTAGCTTCTCGAGGAGCCGCACCGATCCCGCGTTGTGCGGCAGGCACGCGGCCTCGATCCGCTTCAGGCGCAGCGCGCCGTGTGCGAACGGTATGAGCGCTGCCAGCGCGGCAGTCATGTAGCCTTGGCGTGCGTAAGGCGCGCCCATCCAATAGCCGAGGTTCGCGGCCTGGGCCACGCCGCGGCGAACGTTGTTGAGTGTGGCGCCCCCGACAATCGCCTCGTCCTGGCTCCGGAAAATCAGAAACGCATAGCCGAGATCGGCCTGCTGATCGCGCGCATAGCGCTGAATGCGGCGGCGGAAGGCGGCGCGCGTGAGATCGTCCTCCGGCCAAGTCGGTTCCCATGGAGCGAGAAACGCACGGCTCTCTTCGCGCAGGCTCGACCAGGCAGCGTGATCGGCCGCTTGAGGTATGCGCAAAAAGACGCCCCTGCCCTCGATCACGGGCAAGGGCTCCGACCACAACATCGAACGGAACAGAGCCATATGATACGGCGGAAGCGGCGAGCGCCGGACTTCAGGCTGCCCGGCGCTGCAGACTTTCGGCAATCCGCGCGGCCGATTCAAGTCCGGTCGCCGGACCAAGCCCGGCAAAGGTCGGGCGGCCGGATGCGATGAGCGCGCGGCCGGCGGCGCGCACGTCTTCGACCGTCACGGCGTCGATCCTGGCGGCAAGCTCGTCGAGCGGAATCGGGCGCCCGAAGGCAAGGATCTGGCGCGCCAGCTGATCCGCGCGGGCGGACGAGCTCTCCAGCATGCCGAGCAGCCCGACCTTCATCAGCGCCTTGGCGCGGGCGATCTCGGCTTCGTTCGCGGTCGCGGCGGCATTGGCGAGCTCGTCCACCACGACCGCCATCAAATCGTGCGCGTCCTTCGGATCGGTGCCGGCGTAAATGCCGAAGATGCCGGTGTCGAGGAAGGGCTGATGGTAGGAATAAATCGAGTAGCAGAGGCCGCGCTTCTCGCGCACCTCCTGGAAGAGCCGCGAGGATGATCCGCCGCCGAGCACGCTCGTGAAAACCTGCATCGCGAAATACTCCGGCCGGAGATACGAGCAACCCTGCAAGCCGAGGATGAGGTGCGCCTGTTCGAGCGGACGCGCGCCAAGCTCGAGGCCTCCGGCATAGCGGGCGGCCGGCGCGGGCATGGTCGGCGCCTCGGGGATCGTCGCGAGGCGCCTGGAGATCTCGCCGACGATCGCCGCATGATCCACGTCTCCTGCGGCGGACACGATCATGCGCGGGGCGCGATAGTGCTTGGCGAGATAGGCGCGCAGGCTCGCGGGCGTGAAGGAGCGCACGGATTGGGGCGTGCCGAGAATGGGACGGCCGATCGGCTGGTCGGGAAACGCGCGCGCCTGGAACAGTTCGAACACGAGATCGTCGGGCGTGTCGTTGACGGCGCCGATCTCCTGCAGGATCACGCCCTGCTCACGCGCGAGTTCGGCCGGCTCGAAGGTCGAGTTGGTGAGAATGTCGGTGAGGATGTCGAGCGCGAGCGGGACATCGGCGCCGAGCAGGCGCGCAAAGTAGCCGGTGTTCTCGATGCTGGTCGAGGCATTGAGGTCGCCGCCGACTGCCTCGATCTCCTCGACGATCTGAAGCGCGGTGCGCCGCTGCGTGCCCTTGAAGGCCATGTGCTCGAGGAGATGCGCGATGCCGTGCTCGTGCGATTCCTCGTTGCGCGAGCCGGCACCGATCCAGATGCCGAGTGCGGCCGTGCGCAAATGCGGCATGCGGTCGGTGACGACGGTGAGGCCGCTCGGGAGCCGCTCGACGACGGCGCTCATGCGGCGGCTCCGGCCGCGGCGCGGCTATGGTCGGCGACGAAGCGCGCGACCGCTTCGACGTTTGCAGGCAATTTCGTGAAGCGCTCGCGGCGCTTGCCGAGATCGGCAAGCCGCTCGGGCAATTTCGGATGGACACCGATCGCGGCCTCGACCGCTTCGGGGAACTTCGCCGGGTCCGCCGTGGCGAGCGAGACGACCGGCGCCTTGCCTTCGGCCTTCAGCTTGCGGGCGACCGCAACACCGACGGCGCTGTGGGGATCCAGCACGTAACCGCACTCGGCGTATACGGCCTTGATCGTGGCGACGGTCTCGGCCTCGTCGGCGCGCCGCGCAGAAAAAAGCTTTCGCATCGCGGCGAGCGCGTCGGGCGGAACCGTGAAGCGCTTCTCTTTTGCGAGGACCGACATCATCTTGAGCACGGCCACGGGACTGCGGCCCGTCGCCTCGAACAGAAGCCGCTCGAAATTCGACGACACCTGGATGTCCATGGCGGGCGACGCGGTGGCGACGACGGCGTGCGGCTCGTAGTTGCCGGACGCGAGCGTGCGGGCGAGAATGTCGTTGACGTTCGTCGCGATGATCAGCCGCTCGACCGGCAGGCCCATCTGCGCGGCCACGTAACCCGCGAAAATATCACCAAAATTCCCGGTCGGCACGGCGAAGCGGACGGCGCGTTCGGGCGCACCGAGCGCCGCCGCGGCGATGAAGTAATAGACCGCCTGCGCGACGATGCGCGCCCAGTTGATGGAATTGACGCCCGACATCTTCACGCGGTCGCGGAAAGCGTGATCGTTGAACAGCGCCTTCACGAGCGCCTGGCAGTCGTCGAAGGTGCCTTCGACCGCGACCGCGTGCACGTTCGCCTCCGACGCCGTCGTCATCATGCGGCGCTGCACGTCGGACACGCGGCGGTCGGGAAAAAGAATGATCAGGTCGACGCGGTCGCGGCCGCGGAAGGCCTCGACCGCGGCACCGCCGGTATCGCCGGACGTGGCACCGACGATCGTCACGCGCTCGCCGCGCTCAGCGAGCACGTGATCCATGAGGCGTGCGAGCAATTGCATGGCCACGTCCTTGAACGCGAGCGTCGGCCCGTGAAAAAGCTCGAGCAGATATTCGCCGGGTTTCAGTTCGACGAGCGGCGCCACGGCCGGATGCCCGAAGTTCGCGTAGGCGTCCTTGATCATACGCGCGAGATCGGTGTCTTTGATCGAGCCCGCGATATAGGGACGGATCACTTCGAAGGCGACATCGGCGTAGGGCTTGCCCTGGAAGCCCGCGATCACGTCGCGCGAAAGCGTCGGCCAGCGCTCCGGCACGTAGAGTCCGCCGTCGCGCGCGAGCCCGGCGAGCAGCGCGTCGGCAAAGGAAATCGCGGGCGCCTCGCCGCGGGTCGAAACGTAAAGCATAGGATTCCTCAAGTCGGCGGCACACTAGGGACCGGCTTCGCTTGAGGCAAGAATATCAGCCGCCATGCCTTAACCGCTGCCAAACGAAGACCGCGAACACACCGGCAAGCGCGAGTACCAGCCCGAACCAGGTAATCGCGTATTGCAGATGATTGTTGGGAAAATTCACCCGCGTGTCGCCGCCCTGGGGCAGGCCGCCCGGATTCGGAGTCGCGTCGGCGTCGATCGTGAAGGGAGCCGCGCGATCGAGCTTGAGCGCGCGCGCGATCTCGCCGGGATCGCGCCGGTACCAGGCGTTGCGCGCGGGATCGTTCTCGGGCGTGAAGAAGTTCGTCTGCTCGGGCATGCGCTGCAGTCCAGTGACGGTGACGCGCCCTTCGACTTGACCCAGGCGGCGCGTAGCCGGGTCCTTGCGGTCGACGGGCACAAATCCGCGATTGACGATGACGACGCCGCCCGACGGGAGTTGGAGCGGCGTCAAGACCCAGTAGCCGGGACCGGCATAGCGGCCGCGCTGCTCGGAGACGACGGTATAGACGTGAACTTCCTTGTCGTGACGCAACGTGCCGGACGCACTCACGCGGCGATATTCGTCGCGCTCCGCATTCACGTCCTGCCATTCACTCTCGGGCGGCAGCGGCGTCACGGGCGCCTTGGTGCGCGCCTCCACGCGAGCAATCAGATTTTGCTTCCAGGCAAGGCGCTCGAGCTGCCAGAAGCCGAGCCCGAGCAGGATCGCGATCCCGAGCGCAGTGAGAATCGCGAGAAGCGCGAGGCCGCGCAGTGGTGCGCGTGCGGCGCTCACGGGCCGCCCTCGTCAATGCGCCCCTGTTCCGCCTTATGATGATATTGCAGCGTGACCAACAGGCCTTTCAGCGGACGCAACAGTCCGAGCGTGAGGATCAGCAACAGCGGCAGCCAGAGCGCGGCGTGCAGCCAGTAGGGCGGACGCCAAAGCGCTTCGGTCACAAGCGCCGCGCCAACCACGACGAAGCCCGCGATCAGAATCACGAACACCGCCGGGCCGTCGCCGGAGTCAGCGAAAGAAAAATCGAGGCCGCAACGCTCGCAGCGCGGCGCGAGCGTGAGATAGCCCGCGAACAGCCTGCCCTCGCCGCAGCGCGGACAACGGCCGCGCAATCCGGCGGCGTAGGGAGAGACGGCGGGACGCTTTGGCGTCGACATCAGTACACTTCCGCCCTCATTGCCGTCCCCGGGTTAAACCCGGGGATGACCCGGCAATCCAGTCAGGAACGCAACGACGACGATTCTGGATGCCCTGGTCAAGCCCGGGCATGAGGGAAATATTTCCGGCTCAGTGCGGCGCCGGCGCGCCTGCGCCCCACACATAAATGAAGACGAACAGGAATAGCCAGACGACGTCGACGAAGTGCCAGTACCAGGCCGCAGCCTCGAAGCCGAAATGATGATCCGGTTTGAAGTGGCCGCGATAGGCGCGGATGAGGCAGACCGAGAGGAAGATCGTGCCGATGATGACATGCGCGCCGTGGAAGCCGGTCGCCATGAAGAAGGTCGAACCGTAGATATGGCCGGCATAACTGAAGGCCGCGTGCATGTATTCGTAGGCCTGCACGCAAGTGAAAGAGATGCCGAGAATGACCGTGAGCCACAGCCCCTGGATCAATCCCTTGCGGTCGTTCTCCAGGAGCGCGTGGTGCGCCCAGGTGACCGTCGTGCCCGAGGTCAGCAGGATCAGCGTGTTCAGAAGCGGCAGATGCCAGGGGTCGAACGTGCCGCGGAAGCGGCCATCCTCGGTCGGCATGGGCGGCCAGTGTCCGCCTGTCAGCGCGTCGCGCGCGAACTGATGCGAATCGCCGGGATTGAGCGCGACCTCGAAGTAAGCCCAGAACCAGGCGACGAAGAACATCACCTCCGAGGCGATGAAGAGGATCATGCCGTAACGGAGGTGGAGCTGCACGACCTTGGTGTGATGACCCTGGTATTCGGCTTCGTTGATGACGTCGCGCCACCAGGCGATCATCACGTAGATGATGCCAATGACGCCGGCGATGGCGATGAGCGGCGTGCCGCCGCGAATCCAGTAGACGCCGCCCATGGTAATGGCGAGTGCCGAGATAGCGCCGATGATCGGCCAGGGACTCGGATCGACGAGGTGATAGTCGTGGTGCTTGGCGTGGGCCTCGGCCATTCTGGTCTCCGTCGCTCGTGCAATCCTCAGAGCATGGCCCGCGGGGACCCGCAAGCCTCGCCCGGTATTCAATTCCGCGTCACATCGGCGCCCGTTTATTGCCGGGCGCGGCCGCGACCGGCTCGGGCGCCTTCCTCGCGGGGAAGAAGGTATAGGACAAGGTGATGCTCTTCAGCGATTTCAGGTCTGGATCCTGCTCGATCGCGGGATCGACGAAGAAGGCAACCGGCATGTCCATCTGCTCGCCGGCGGCGAGGCGTTGTTCGGTGAAACAGAAGCACTGCAGCTTGTTAAAATAGGCGCCGGCCTGGGGCGGGCTCACATTGTAGCTCGCGGTGCCCGCCGTCGGATCGGACCAATAATTGTGCGCGGTGTAGTGCACGAGCTTGGTCTCGCCCACGGCCAGTTCGACTTCGCGCGTTTCCGGCGCAAAATCCCAGGGCAGGCCGGGGGCGACGTTGGCGTCAAAGCGAATGGTAATGCGGCGCTCGATCGGCGCCGCCGGCGCGGACGTCGCCACGAGCGGGGTCCCGCCGAAGCCCGTCGTGCGGCAGAACCAGTCATAGAGCGGCACGGACGCGTAGGCGGCGCCTACCATGCCGACCACGAAAGCGCCGAGCGCGAGCGCGACACGTGCGTGGCTACGCGCAAGCGCTGCGCCTTCGGCGCGGGCCGCGTCACGCTGCTCCTGATCCGACGCGCTCATCGCATCCTCAAATCGGCCGGTTCAAGATGTTCGGTCCGAGCTTCACGACCGTCACTACGTAGAACAGCAACGCGAGGGCCGCGAGCACGAGCCCGAGCACGATCGAGCGCGCACGCCGGCGGCGGCGCTGCTCCTCGGTCAGGACGATGCCATTGCGGTTGTCAGCCATGCTCATCCGATCCACGGTTCCGCGAGCAGAAGCGCGAACAAGAGAAACAGATATAGGATTGAATAACCGAACATGCGATGGGCGGCGCGAATGGCGGCCGCGCCCTCGCGTAGGCGATAGACGTCGACGGCAAGAACGAGGAAGGCCGCGCCAAGCAGTGCCGACGCGACGCCGTAGAACGTCCCGGCAAAGCCGAGGAACGCGGGCGCGACACCGAGCGGGACGAGAATCAGGGAATAGATCACGATCTGGCGGCGGGTTTCCGCTTCGCCCGCGACCACCGGCAGCATGGGCACTCCGGCGCGCGCATAGTCGTCGCGTTTCACAAGCGCGAGCGCCCAGAAATGCGGCGGCGTCCAGAAGAAGATGATCAGAAACAGCACGATGCTCTCGAAGCTGACCGTGCCGGTGACCGCTGCCCAACCGATCATGGGCGGGAATGCGCCGGCCACGCCGCCGATCACGATGTTCTGCGGCGTCCAGCGCTTCAGCCACATCGTGTAGATGACAGCATAGAAGAAGATGGTGAAGGCAAGGAGTGCGGCCGCGAGCAGGCTGACGAAGAGGCCCAGCATCAGCACGGACGCAATCGAGAGAACGAGACCGATGCTGAGCGCCTCGCTCGCCGCGACGCGTCCCGCGGGAATCGGCCGGCGCGCGGTGCGCGCCATGCGGGCGTCGATGTCGGCGTCCCACCACATGTTCAACGCGCCGGCGGCGCCCGCGCCGATTGCGATGCAGAGAAGCGCGGTGAAGGCGAGCACCGGGTGCAACTCGGCCGGCGCGCGCACGAGGCCGACAAGCGCGGTGAAGACCACGAGCGACATCACGCGCGGCTTCAGGAGCTCGAAATAGTCGCGCACCTCGGCGAAATCGGCGAGGCGATCCGCCGCCGGCGCGGTGCCGGCGCCGTTGGTCACGAATGAATCGGTCACGAGCGACATGGCTCGGGATCACTCCCGGAGACGCGCGAGGCGCCTCGCTGCAACGGCCGCCGACGGTTCACTTGATTCGCGGCAGCGCCTCGAACGAATGGAACGGCGGCGGCGAGGACAGCGTCCATTCGAGGGTCGTCGCGCCCACGCCCCACGGATTGTCGGCGGCCATCTCCTTGCGGGCGAAGGCGTGGATGATGACAATGAAGAACACCACGAGGCCGAGCGTGGAGATGTAGGAGCCGACCGACGAAACGTAGTTCCATCCGGCGAAGGCGTCCGGATAGTCCACGTAGCGGCGCGGCATGCCGGCGAGGCCGGAGAAATGCTGCGGGAAGAATACGAGGTTGACGCCGATGAAGGTCAGCCAGAAATGCAGCTTCGCCAGCGGCTCCGAATAATTGTAGCCGGTCATCTTCGGGAACCAGTAGTACCAGCCGCAAAAAATGCCGAAGGTCGCGCCGAGCGACATCGTGTAGTGGAAGTGCGCGACGACGTAATAGGTGTCGTGCAGTGCGCGGTCGATGCCGGCGCTCGAAAGCACGACGCCGGTGACGCCGCCGAGCGTGAACAGGAAGATGAAACCGATCGCCCACAGCATCGGTGTCGCGAAGCGGATCGAGCCGCCCCACATGGTCGCGATCCAGGAGAAGACTTTGATGCCGGTCGGCACCGCGATCACCATGGTCGCCGCCATGAAATAGGCCTGCGCGCCGGCGCTCATGCCGACCGTGTACATGTGGTGCGCCCACACGACGAAGCCGATCACGCCGATCGAGACCATGGCGTAAGCCATGCCGAGATAGCCGAACACGGGCTTCTTCGAGAAGGTAGAGACCACCTGGCTGACGATGCCGAAGGCCGGCAGCACCAGGATGTAAACCTCCGGGTGGCCGAAGAACCAGAACAGATGCTGGAACAGCACCGGATCGCCGCCGCCCTGCGGATCGAAGAAGGTGGTGCCGAAATTGCGGTCGGTCAGCAGCATCGTGACCGCGCCCGCGAGCACGGGCAGTGCGAGGAGCAGCAGGAACGCCGTTACCAGCACCGACCAAACGAACAGCGGCATCTTGTGCATGGTCATGCCGGGCGCGCGCATGTTGAAGATGGTGGTGATGAAGTTGATGGCGCCGAGAATGGACGACGCGCCCGCAAGATGCAGCGCGAAGATAGCAAGATCCATCGCCGGCCCGGGATGGCCCGCATTCGAGGACAAGGGCGGATAAGCGGTCCAGCCGCCGCCGAAGCCGATGCCGCCGGGCGGTCCCGGCACGAACAGCGACGAAATCAACAGGATGAACGCGGCCGCCAGGAACCAGAACGAAAGGTTGTTCATGCGCGGAAACGCCATGTCCGGCGCGCCGATCATCAAGGGCACGAACCAGTTTCCGAAGCCGCCGATCAGCGCCGGCATGATCATGAAGAACACCATGATCAGGCCGTGTGCGGTCACGAACGAATTGAACGTGTGCGGATTCGTGAAGATCTGCATGCCCGGCTCTTGCAGCTCAAGCCGCATGCCGACCGAGAGCGCGCCGCCGATCGCGCCCGCGATGATCGCGGAGATCAGGTAGAGCGTGCCGATGTCCTTATGGTTCGTGGAATAGAGCCAGCGCCGCCAGCCGTAGAGCGTGTGGTGATCGTCGTGGGCTGCTGCCGCATGAGCCATGATCGTTACCTCGCTCCTCGCCCCGCGCCGCGCATCACCGCGGCGCCTCGGCCATGACGATGGAATTGGTGGCGGGCACGGAGGCCCATTTCTTCTTCGCCTCTTCAAGCCAAGCCGTGAACTGCTGCTCACTCACGACGCGCACCGCGATTGGCATGAAGGCGTGATTGCGGCCGCAGAGTTCCGAGCACTGGCCGTAGTAGATGCCCTCACGGGTCGCCTTGAACCAGGTTTCGTTGAGCCGGCCCGGGATCGCATCGATCTTGATGCCGAAGGACGGCACGGCAAAGGCGTGGATGATGCCCTCCGCCGTAACCTGCATGCGCACGATCTTGTTCACCGGCACAATCATCTCATTGTCGACGGCGAGCAAGCGCGGCTGGTCCGGCTTGCGCTCCTTGTCTTGCAGCATGATGCTGTCAAACTGGAACTTGTGATCCGGATACTCGTAGCTCCAGGTCCATTGCGCGGTACCAGTTGCCTTCACCGTGAGCTCGGACTTCGGAATTTCCAGCTGGTCGAACAGGAGCCGAAACGACGGCACGGCAATCACGACGAGAATCAAGGCCGGGATCACTGTCCATGCGACCTCGAGCGTCGTGTTGTGCGTCGTGCGCGACGGCGTCGGGTTGGCGCGCTCGTTGAACCGGATCATCACATATAGCAGCAAGGCGAGCACGAAGACGGTGATCGCCGCGGAAATGATCGTCACGAAGATATGGAAGCTGTGGATCGCCTCCATGATCGGCGTCACGGCCGTCTGGAAATCATATTGCCAGGGCGAAGGCTGGCCGGTGCCGGCGGCGGCGCGGGCGGCAAGACCCAAGAGTCCCGCCGGAGCGAGTACCAGACCCAACGCGATGGAACGCAAGCCGCTGGATTTCCGCATCATCGTGCCGGTCTCTCCTTCGAGCGGCGGCGCCGGAGTCGCGCGCGCCGCGGCCGCCGCCTTGAATGCCTCGAAGGTAACATCTCGGAGCCCGTCCCGAAACGAAGCAGGCGGCGGCGTGTTGCCGCGCATGGCCGAAATCGCACGAAGCGGCGGGTACGGCCAATTGGGGCCCGCATCCATGAACCACAATTCTCCTAGGGCCGCAACGCTCGCAGGGCGCGGCTATTTCGCGGCAACCGCGCACCGGAGGTTCGCGCATCGTCCGTATGTGCCGCAATCTTGACATGGACCGAAAGCGTTGTACGCCGGGTCGTATTGCAGGTTGCGGCCGTGCCCGCGAGCGATTCGCGGAGCGGGAGGCGGGTAATGGATTGCTTCCGTTTTGGCGCGTGGGGACTGGGCGGTGCGCTTGCGCTCGCGCTCTCGGTTTCACTCGCGCCGGCGCAGGGCGTCGTGCGCTCGGTGCACGGCGACTGGCAGATCCGCTGCGACACGCCGCCCGGCGCCCAGTCCGAGCAGTGCGCACTGATCCAGAGCGTGACCGCCGAAGACCGGCCCAATGTCGGGCTCACCGTGATCGTCCTGAAGACCGCCGACCAAAAAAGCCGGCTCATGCGTGTCTTGGCGCCGCTCGGCGTGCTGCTGCCGTCGGGCCTCGGGCTCAAGATCGACCAGGTCGACGTGGGCCGCGCCGGCTTCGTGCGCTGCCTGCCGAACGGGTGCGTCGCGGAGGTGGTGATGGACGACAAGCTCATCGGTCAACTCAAGGCCGGGCAGCTCGCCACGTTCATTATTTTCCAGACGCCCGAAGAGGGTATCGGCATTCCGCTCAGTCTCTCCGGCTTCGGCGCGGGCTACGACAAGCTGCCCTGATTATGGATCAGCGGCGCGCGGGGTGAGCCAATGGTTCACAGCGAGCGACGCGATTGACGCGATGGCGATCAGTGCCGCCATGGGGAGCGCAGTGCCGTCGTGGATCAGCCCAATCAGCACGCCGACAATCGCGCCGATTCCGAACTGGAACATTCCGAAAAGCGCAGTCGCACTGCCGGCGGCGTGCGGGTAATGCTCCTGTGCGAGCGCGAGCGCATTCGCCGGCGCCATGCCGACGATGGAGATCAACACGAACAACGGCACGATGATGCCAAAGATGCCGCCGAAATCCGTCAGCGCGGCGACAAGCAGCGCGATCGCAGCCACGAAATAGACGAGCAGCGAAGCGGTCAGCATGCGCGCCGGACCGTAGCGCCCGACAAGCCGCGCGTTGATCTGCGACGCCAGCATGAGACCGAGGGCATTCGCGGAAAAAAGCAGCGCAAAGGTTTCCGGGCGCAGGCCATGCAGCTCGATAAAAACGAAAGGCCCGCCGGCGATGAAGGCGAAGAGGCCTGCGAAGACGAGATCGCCCGCAAGTGTCGGCGCGAGAAAGCGCCGGTCGCGCAGGAGTTCGCGGTAGGAGGCGAGTGCCTGCAGCACGCCGCCGCGCGCGCGGCGCTGGGGCGGGAGCGTTTCCGGCAAGCCCAATGCGACCGCGACAAGCGCCGCCATTGCCAGCAGCGCGAGCGTCCAGAAGATTGCGCGCCAGCCGAAGTGCACGAGCAACTGTGCGCCGAGCAGCGGTCCGACGATTGGCGCGGTCCCGAGCACGAGCATCAGGAGCGAGAAGAAGCGCGCGGCTTCGGCGCCGCTATAGAGATCGCGCACGGCGGCGCGCGCGATCACAAGGCCGGCACAGCCGCCGACCGATTGCGCAAGACGCGCAAGCCAGAGGCTCTCGATGTTCGGTGCCAATGCACAGGCGATCGACGCCGCCACGTAAAGCACGAGACCGACAAGCAGCGGGCCGCGGCGTCCATAGCGGTCCGAGATCGGACCATAAAATGCCTGAGCAACAGCGAGGCCGGCGAGATAAGCGGACAGCGTCGCCTGCACGGACGCGGCAGCCGTGTTCAACTCGCGCGCGAGCGTTGGGAACGACGGCAGATACATGTCCACCGACAACGGCCCGAAGGCGGTGAGCGAGCCGAGGATCAAAATCAGGCGAAGGCGCATGGCGGGATCTGCCGGAAACTTGAAGGCGCGATTGCGCCCGTGCACGCGCGGGCACGATTTGGAGCGCGAGCGCAATGTCGTGGCGCATTCCTGATGCGCGTAAAATTCATGCGTGCGCAATAAGATGCGCCCGCTGGACGGAGCCAGCGGGCGCAGGAACGGCAGCCGGGGATTGGGCGAAGGCTGCCGGGAAGAAAAACGCGCGATCAGTAATAGGGAACGAAGTGCTTGCGGCTGATGCGCTCGGCGATGTCGGCGGCGCGATCGGCGTTGGCGTAGCGTTCGCGCGCTGAGCGGCGTTCGGACGCGCGCCGGAACAGGACGACGGTCGGATCCTGCATGAGCGGACCGGAGGCGGCGTCGCGCAGATCGCCGCGATTTAGCCCAATGTCGCGCAGCATGCGGTCGTCCATGCGCGCGAGATCGGCTACCACTCGCTGGCCGCCAAAGGCGCGGCACGCGCGCGCGATCCAGCGCAGTGCGGCGAGCAGGTGCGCGGAAATGCCCGTGCGCGACTCGAAGGCGGTACTGGCGGTCGCGCTCAAGATCGACATGGCTCTTTCCATCTGTGGATCGCGGGCGGAGGCTGCCTATTCGCGCGCAGACGATCCGCGCGCAACCCGATTTCGACGGAGATCCGCTTCGAACGGCGCCTAGATGCCGGCTTCAGATTGATAAGTGAAACGAATGTTTCTAATCTGTTTCATCAACTGGCGTGATGATACTCGGAGTTGCAGCATGACCGCCCTCCTCGACATCGATCAGCTCAAGACCTTCGTCGCCATCGCCGAGACCGGCAGCTTCACGCGCGCCGCAGAGGTCGTGCACAAAACGCAGTCAGCGGTCTCCATGCAGATGAAGCGGCTCGAGGAACGGATCGGGCGGCCGATCTTCGAACGTGACGGGCGCGCATCGAAGCTCACCGACCAAGGCGAGCGGCTGCTCGATTACGCGCGACGGATCGTGAAGTTGAACGCCGAGGCGATATCGTCCTTCGCGAGCGCAGCACTCTCCGGCCGCGTGCGGCTTGGCGTGCCGGACGATTACGCGGACCGATATCTCCCGGAAATCATGGCGCGGTTCTCGCGCTCGCATCCGGACGTGGAGCTCACGGTATTTTGCGAACCGACGATGGAACTGGTGCAGCGCATCGACGCCGGCGACGTCGATCTTGCCATCATCACGCAACGCGCCGCCAACCGGCCATGCGAAATTATCCGGCGCGAGCGCCTGCTGTGGCTGTCGTCATCCATGCACGCGACGCATCTCGACGATCCGTTGCCGCTTGCGCTTTCACGCTTGACCTGCCCGTGGCGCCGCTCAGCGATCGAGCAATTGCAGGAGCTCGGCCGGCCACACCGGATTCTCTACACGAGCGGCAATGCGGGCGCCGTCATCGCGGCGGTGCTCGCGGGTCTTGCCGTCACCGTGCTTCCGGAATCCGGATTGCGGCCCGGCCTGCGCGTGCTCGGCCCCGGCGAGGGTTTTCCGTCATTGCCTGCGATCGACATCGGGTTGCTGCGAAATCCGCACGAGAGTTCCGTGCTTGCCGACGCGCTCGCGATCCACGTCGTCCAAGGGCTCGACAATCTCGCCGAAGTCGAAGCCGCTGAGTAACGTCGGTACTACGGGCGCGCGCCCTGCCCCTTCGACAGCACGATGACGTTGCCGATCAGCACGAGCACGACGCCGATGGCCGCGGACAGGGTCCAGGCGTAGCCCTCAAACATCGTCGACATGGCGAGCGCGACGACAGGCACGGGCACCGTCGAATAGCTTGCACGCCCCGCACCAATCCTGCCGAGCAACGTGAGATAGGCGGCGAAGGCGACGACCGTCGAGGGAATCGCGAGCCAAAAAATCGAAAGCAGGTAACGCGCGCTCCATTCAACGATGAATTGCTCGCTGCGCAATGCGGCGATGAGCGCGAACCAGAGCGTGCCGTAAACCATGCACCAGGTATTGGCCGGCAGCACCGGAATGCCGCGCTTCTGATAGGCGGCGGAGAACATGTTGCCCGTGCAGAACAAGAGCGTTGCGCCAAGCACAAGTGCGAGACCGAGCGCAGTTTCGCGGCTCGCCTCAGTGGTCACGATTTCGGGCCCAAACAGGAGCGCGACACCGACAACGCCGAGCAAGGCGCCGATGAGCACGCGCGGCTCCGGAAGCACGCGTGCGATCGCGGCGGCGAGCAACGGATTGATCACGGAGGCGAGCGAGAAGACGACCGCGAGCAGTCCCGACGTCAGGTAAAAGCCGCCGTAATAGGCGAGCAGAAAATTGAACGAAAACAGAAGCGCGCCGAGCAGGACGAAGCGCACATGATCGGCCACGCCGAAACGGATGCGCTCGCCAACGATCAAGAGCCAGCCGAACATGATCGCGCCCGCGATCGCGAAGCGCCATACGCCGGAGACTTCCGGGGCCACGACGCCCAGCTGCAGCCGCAGCGGCAGCCAGCTCGTGCCCCAGACGAGCACGACGGTGGCAAAGAGCGCGAGATCGACGGCGCCGAGCGCCGAACGCCATCGGGGAATCTGAAACACGGGGCCGTCCCTAGTAGGCGAGTTCCGCGAACACGGGATCGACCGAGCCGTGCCATTGGTTCTCGAATTTCTTCAGCAGCTCTTCGGCCGGCGTCTCGCCGCTCTCGACCAGACGTTCGAGCGGATCGAGGAAGTGGCTTTCGTCGCGGCCGGCCCGATCGAAGCGGCAGCGGCGGGCAAGACCGCCGCGCGCAAGCGAGACCATGTCGCGCGCGAGCCCGCGCATCCTTCGCCCGCGAATTTCCGCGTTGAAGCCGAGGCGTGGAACGTCGTCGCGCAGCTGCTGGCGCTCGGCCGCGCTCCAATCCTTGACCAAATCCCAGGCGGCATCGAGCGCGCCATCGTCGTAGAGCAGCCCGGCCCAAAGCGCCGGCAGCGCGCACAAACAGGCGGACGGCCCGCCGTCGGCGCCGCGCATCTCCAGGTAACGCTTGAGCCGCACCTCCGGAAAGATCGTGGTGAGGTGGTTGGCCCAGTCGGAGATCGTGGCGCGCTCGCCGGGAAACTCGTCGAGCTTGCCGACCATGAGGTCGCGGAACGATTTTCCGGATGCGTCGACATAGCGGTCGCCGCGCTTGACGAAATACATCGGCACGCCGAGCGCATAATCGACCCAGCGCTCGAAGCCCATGCCTTCCTCGAACGCCCAGGGCAGCATGCCGGTGCGGTCGGGATCGGTTTCGCGCCAGATTTCCGAGCGGAACGAGAGAAAGCCGTTCGGCTTGCCCTCGGTGAAGGGCGAGTTCGCGAACAGCGCGGTCGCGACCGGCTGCAGCGCGAGGCCGACGCGGAGCTTCTTCACCATGTCGGCTTCGGAGGAGAAGTCGAGATTCACCTGTACCGTGCAGGTGCGGAACATCATGTCGAGGCCGAGCCTGCCAACCTTCGGCATGTAGGCGGCCATTATCTTGTAGCGGCCCTTGGGCATCACAGGCGTCTCTGCGCGCGTCCATTTCGGGCTCATGCCGATGCCGAGGAAACCGACGCCGAGGGGCGTCGCGACCTCGCGCAATTGCGCGAGATGCGCATGCACCTCGCCGCAGGTCTGATGCACGGTCTCAAGCTGCGCGCCGGAAAGCTCGAACTGGCCGCCGGGCTCGAGCGTGATCGCGCCGCCGCCGGTCACGTCCTCGAGGCCGATGATCGTCTCGCCCTCCATGATCGGCTCCCAGCCGAGCAAGTGGCGCATGCCTTCGAGCAGGGCGCGGATTCCGCGGCGGCCCTCGTAGGGCACGGGTGCGTGGCCGGCGACCGCGAACGGCAGCTTTTCGTGCTCGGTGCCGATGCGAAATTGCGAGCGCGGCTTCGCGCCCGCCGCGATCCATGCAACGAGTTCGTCACGCGACTCAATCGGCGTGAGGTCGACTTGGTCGCGGGCCATGCGAGGGGACGCTCCGGAAGGAACGGGCGGGGTAGCCGGGAGCGGGACGATACACAAGCCCCGGCCGCAGGGACAATTGCCGCGCGGGCGCCCTACTCCAGAGTCGCCTCGGCAAGCCACGCGGTTACCGCCTGGA
The DNA here is from genome assembly GCA_040901465.1 of Xanthobacteraceae bacterium. Taxonomy (GTDB): domain Bacteria; phylum Pseudomonadota; class Alphaproteobacteria; order Rhizobiales; family Xanthobacteraceae; genus JAUSIF01. The sequence continues at coordinate 251,731 of JBBDYN010000028.1, read as the reverse complement.
GCGCCTCGGCCCTGCTGCCGGTGCGGTGCTCGGCCTCGTGGTGGACCGCGATCTGGACGTCGGCGCTGGTACCGTCCTTGAGGATCGTGCGGGCCGAGGCCACCTCCGCCTCGCAGCCAAGGGCGCGTGCGTCCTCGCCGATCTCTTCGATCAAATTCTCGACAACCTCGGGCACGGTCACGGCGCGGCGCGAGCGCCGGTCGACGAAGCCGCCGTGAATGCCATAGCGCTGGGCGCGCCATTTGTTCTCCAGCGAGATCGCCCCGTCCACCACGTTGAGATCGGCATTGACCTTCGGATCGCGCACGAGACGGCGCACGAGCGAGCGGTAGATCGAGGCGATCGCGATCGCGTCCGTCACGCGCGTGCAGCTGTCGGGCGCGCGCAGTTCGAGCGTCTTGTGCTTGAGCGACGGACGCAGCGCCCACCAGACGTAACTCGCGTCCTCGATCACGCGCGCCTCTACGAGCGTCGCGATATAAGCGTCGTAGTCCGCCTTGCCTTCGAACAGCGGCGGCAGGCCGGTGCGCGGCAACTCATCGTAAGCGGCGAGCCGGTAGCCCATGAGCCCGGTGCGGCGCGAACGCCAGAACGGCGAGGATGTCGCGAGCGCGATCAGGACCGGCACATAGGGCGTCAGCCGCCGCATCACGTCGACACGCACGTCCGGATCGGGCAACTCCACGTGCACATGCAAGCCGCAGAGGAGATTCCGCTCGCCGACCATTTGCAGATCGTGCATCACACCGTCGTAGCGCGCGGCCGGCGTCTGCTGCGTGTCGGACCAGGTCGCGGTCGGGTGCGTCCCGGAGGCGAAGAAGGACAGGCCGTGCCCTGAGGCGATGTCGGCGACCGCACGGCGAGCATTGCGCAGCTCCACGCGCGCGGCGGCGATCGAGGTCGCCGGCTGCGTCATTACCTCGAGCTGCGCCTGCAGCATCTCGCGCGTGACCGTGGGCCCGAGATCGCGTTTCAGGGCGAGGATGAAAGCAGCCGGCATCTTGCGCTGGATCGCCTTGGTTTCGGCGTCCACCACAAAATACTCTTCCTCGAGGCCGAACTTGTATTCATCCGTCATGAACGTCGTATCCCGCCGTGTTGACCGACCGTCGAGAATTCCTGCAACTAAATTGTGGTGGTTGGGGACGAGGCTCCGGCTCATGGGGCCGAACAAGGTGCATCACCCGGGTCGCTGATAACGCCGTCTCGCGCAGAAAGTTTCCTCCCTACAGGCGTGCGCGTAAAGCCCGGCAGTTCGCGAATGCGAACTGGCGAGAAGATTCTTTCATTTGTCGCATTTTCTACGGCGAACCGCTGCGTACCTCGCCGGAAAATGCTCTAGCGCCAATCGCCGCGCGCGGCTTGGACGAGGGCCAGGGCCGCGACGCCCGCGGTATCGGCTCGCAAAATGCGCGGACCGAGCGACAGGCGGACGACGGGGGCGCGCGCGAGTAACGCCGCGCGCTCAGATTCAGCGAAGCCGCCTTCCGGGCCGATCACGACGGTTGGCGGGCCCGCCGGTGCACGAGAGAGCGCAACAAACGGATCGCCGATTTCGGTTTCCTCGTCGCAGAAGATCACGACGCGTTCCGGCGCGAGTGTCTGGAGCCAGTGCTCGAAGGGCAGCGGCTCCTCGACCGACGGCACCGACAGGATTCCACACTGCTCGGCGGCCTCGACGACATTGGCGCGCATGCGATCCAAGTTCACGCGCGCGACCTGAGTATGCCGGGTGAATACCGGCGTGAGCAAAGCGGCGCCCATCTCGACTGCCTTCTGCACCATGTAGTCGAGGCGCGCGTGCTTCAACGGCGCGAAGGCAAAGCCGAGTTCGCCCGGCGCGGTCTGCCTTCGCGCACGCGACCCGACGATGAGAACCGCATGCCGCTTCGTGCCGGCAAGGCGGGCGTGCCACTCGCCAGCGCGCCCGTTGAAGACGAGGACAGCGCCGCCGTGCGCGAGCCGCAGCACGTTTTGGACATAATTGGCCTGCCCGCGGTCGAGGGCGATTTCGGCCCCCTCGGCCAAATCGATCGAAACATGCAGGCGCTGGGTGCGAAAATCGTGGCAAGCCATGATTTTACCCTGGGTCGGAAAATAGCTCGCGGCGATCTTGCCCCATCCGCGCGGCATTTGTTACGCCTATAGGCAGTCGAAGGGTGCGTTCATGCGCGGCCGCTACGTGGTGATCCTGATTTTATTGGCGCTTGCCGTGGCGGGGATGCGACACGCGTTGGCCCAGCAAAGCGACCCGTTCGAGCGAGCCACCTGCCAAGACGACTTCGTCAAGCTCCGCGGCGAGGTCGACAAGCGCGGACTCGCGCTCAAGACGGCGGGGGAAAAGAAGGCGAGCGCCCCCGAGATCTGCCGGCTCCTCCGCAATTACACGGGGAAGGAAGCAGAACTCGTCAAGTTCCTGGCGGACAAACAGGCTGCGTGCGGCGTGCCGACGCAAATTGTGAACCAGGCGAAGGAAGGCCACACCAAGGCGCTCGCCATGCGCGATCAGGTCTGCAAGGTGGCCGCGGGGCCGGCGGCGCCGCCTCCGCCACCGCCGAGCCAGGGGCTCAGCGGCGCGCTCGGCAGCTCCCCATTCGGCGGTCCGCCGCCCGAAGCCGGGGGCGGCAGCGGCGTGTTCGATACGCTGACCGGCAACGTCCTGCGGCAATGACGAGCCGCGGCGAACCGGCGGTCGCTCCGGTCGCCGATGCAACGGGCAATTGGGTAGACCGGATCGCGCCCCTGCGGGCGCGTCCCTATTTGCGGCTCGCGCGCGCGGACCGGCCGATCGGCTCCTGGCTCCTGATCCTGCCTTGCTGGTGGTCGACGGCGCTCGCCGCGATCGCTGCCGGCGCGCGCTGGCCCGACCCGTATCTCCTCGCCTTGTTCGGGGTCGGCGCCGTCGTGATGCGCGGGGCGGGCTGCACCTGGAACGACATCATCGACCGCAAGCTCGACGCGCAGGTGGCACGCACGCGCTCGCGGCCTATTCCGTCGGGTCAAGTGACGGTCGCGCAGGCGTTCGCGTTCGCGGTGGTACTGTCGCTCGTCGGTCTTGTCATATTGCTGCAGTTCAACTGGTTCGCGATTGCGACCGGCGTCGCCTCGCTGATCGTGGTGGCGCTCTATCCGTTCGCGAAGCGCGTGACGTTCTGGCCGCAATTCGTGCTCGGTCTCGCTTTTTCGTGGGGCGCGCTGATGGGCTGGGCGGCGGTGTTCGGACGGCTCGATCTTCCAGCGTTCGTGCTCTATGCGGGATCAATCCTGTGGGTGATCGGCTACGACACGATCTACGCGCATCAGGATCGCGAGGACGACGCTATCATCGGCATCCGTTCGACCGCGCGCCTGTTCGGCCTTGAGACGAAGACAGCACTGACGATTTTTTACACCGGCGCCGTTTTACTGATCACAACAAGCGCCGCGCTTTGCGGCGGCGGCGTCTTCGCGTTCGCCGGTGCGCTAGCGCTTGCCACGCATCTGGCCTGGCAAATCAGGACGATCGACGTCAACGATCCGGCGCTGTGCCTCACACTGTTCCGGTCGAACCGAGATGCGGGATTATTGGTGTTCGGCGGGCTCGTGCTCGATGCGCTCGCCGGGTCGCCCGGCGCATTCTTTGTTCGAGCCTGATCTTGTCCGAGAACCGGTTCCCACTTCTCGGGATCATGCTCTATTCCGGCGCGATAATTTCGCGCTCGCCGCGGTGGACTTCCATTTCTTCCATAGAGCGCGCGCGGCCGCGGCGGCGGAAAATCTTCGGCCGCCGCACGCGCAAGGCGGTGCGCCGGGGACGGCGCGCGCCAACGCGGCCGAGCATCAGGAGCCCAAGCGTCTCGAACGGCTCGCGCAGCGAGCCGTCGGGTTCGGCGACGAGGAGTTTCTTTCTGAGCGCCCTGCCCCAGAGCTGCCAGTCGGCGATCACGTAATCGGTTTCGGCCGCGACATGGAGCGGCACGCTCAGGTCGGCATCGCGGTGTTCGAGAACGATTGCAATCGCATCATCGCCGCGTTCGCACGCGGGCAGGAGACGCACCGCAACGCCGAGAAAGGCCGCGAGCGGCAGATTGAGCCGCATATAGACGCCGCGCACCGTGCGCGAGAGCAGCACGCGGTCGCGGTCGATCTCGACCATGCGCGTGCGGCCGTCGGCGACGGCATCCTCAGCCGAAAAACGAACGGGCAAGTTGCGCGGGTCGAGCCGCGCGCTGCG
>JBBDYN010000028.1:132910-247508 GCA_040901465.1 Xanthobacteraceae bacterium | reverse complement strand
CCCCCCCCGGCGGGCAGGCTCAAGCCTGCCGCGGTTTGACGCCTCAATCTCGACTCCCCGCCGGGATCTTTTTTCGTCCCGGCTTGCGAGGAGCGTGGCAGAAATTCGGCAGAATTCGCTTAAGGCGCCTGGTTAATTGCGGGTGACCGCAAGTGCTTACGAATTCCTGCGTGAGTCCAATTTTGTGCAGCCCTGCACACTCAATCGTCTTGCGCGGCGCCTCACCGACCCCTAGACGGCAGTGCATGAATGGCGACGACAAGCTCTTGTTAGCCAAAAACGAGTCCGGCGAAATTGCGCCGGCGGAAGCCGCGCGCGCTCTCGCAAGTGCTGCGACGGAAGCCGGCAAGCTTGCGCTCAAGATGCTCGATGCCGGCGTGCGCACATGGAACAAGGAGCGCAACTCGCCGGTAACGGAAGCCGACATCGCGGTCGACGCGCTCCTGCGCAAGCGGCTGCGCGGGTTCGCGGCGGACTATGGGTGGCAATCGGAAGAATCGGCGGACGTGCAGAGCCGGCCGGGCCAGCGGCGGCGCTGGGTGGTCGACCCGATCGACGGCACGCGTTCCTTCATCAAGAAGCTGCCGGACTGGTCGATCGCGACCGCACTCTTGGAGGACGGCCGGCCGATTGCCGCGGCGCTCTATGCGCCGGTCACGGACGAGTTGTTCGTCGCGACCGCCGGCGGCGGCGCCGTCCGCAACGGCGTTCCGATCCGTGCGAGTGCGGCGCGTGCGCTCGATGCCGCTCGGATTGCCGGGCCGCGCATGACGCTCGAGCGGCTCACGCAATCCGGCTTGGCATTCGAAACCGTGCCGCGCATCCATTCGCTCGCCTTGCGGTTCGCGCGGGTCGCGTCGGGCGAGATCGATGCCGCACTTGCGAGCGAGCGGAGCCGCGACTGGGACGTTGCAGCGGCGGACTTGCTGGTGCATGAAGCCGGCGGCACGCTCACCACGTTCTCCGGCGAGAAACTCGTCTATGGTAGACCGGAGGCCGAACACCCAGCGCTCGCGGCGTCGGGCATGGTCCTGCATCCGGCCTTGCGCGCCACGCTCACTAAGGTGGACAAGCAACCATGAGCGAGCGACTGCAGAAGCCACGGCAAAAGCAGCTCCCTCACCTCGTGCTCGGAGGCGAACTCGTCAGCCTCGGCGGCACCGAGTTCCGCGATCTGGAAAAGCTTGATATCGTGGGCGTCTACCCGAACTATGCGAGCGCCTATGCAGCGTGGAAGGCAAAGGCGCAACAGACCGTCGACAACGCCCTAATACGCTATTTCATCGTGCACCTGCACCGCCTCCTCGATCCGGAGACGGATACCGCCGGCCAGGCGCGTTGAAATTCCGTTCCATGCGTATCATTTGGAAGAAACTTCGCGGATCGCGGCCGTTGCAGGTCGCGATTGGCCGTACACTGGCAGCGTATCTGCGGCTCGTGTGGAACACCTCTTCGCTTACCCTGGAGCCCGCCAACCTTTACGACTCGGTCGACCGGGAAATCCCCTTCATCCTGACTTTCTGGCACGGACAGCATTTCCTGATGCCGTTCGTGATGAAGCCGCATCATGAGGGCAAGGTGATGATTTCCCGTCACGCCGACGCCGACATCAATGCAATCACCGCAGAGGCGTTCGGCGTCGGGACGATCCGCGGCTCGGGCGCGCACAGGCGCGATTTTCTGCGCAAGGGCGGGATCTCGGCGACCAAGATTGCCATCGATACGCTGAAATCGGGTGTAAGCGTTGCAATGACTGCGGACGTGCCGAAGATTTCGCGCGTAGCGGGCCTCGGCGTGGTCACGGTCGCACGCTATTCGGGGCGGCCGATTTTTCCGATCGCGATCGCAACGAGGAACCGTATTTTGGCCAATAGCTGGGATCGCGCGAGCATTCACCTGCCCTTCGGCCCGGCGGCGATGGTGGTCGGCGAGCGCATCAATATCGATCCGAAGGCCGACGACGCCGCACTCGAGGACGCTCGCCAGCTTGTAAAGACGCGGCTCGACGAAGTGACGGCGCGCGCCGAAGAACTCGTAGGGCGTCGGCCAGCGCGGAGCGGAACCGATGGCGTCTAGGGACCGGCTGCCGGTCACGCTTCGCCTATACCGCGCGATTACGCGCTGGGCGGCGCCGCTCGCCGGTCTGCTGCTCAAGTGGCGTCTCAAGCATGGCAAGGAAGACCCGCGACGCGTGAAGGAGCGGCGCGGGATCCCGAGCCATACGCGGCCGTCCGGACCGCTGATCTGGGTGCATGCGGCGAGCGTGGGCGAATTTCTTTCTGTGCTTGCCCTGCTCGAGCGGGTGCGTGCGCGGGGAATTTTCGTGCTTCTGACCTCGGGCACAGTCACGGCAGCGCAACTCGCCGCGCAACGGCTCCCCGAGGGCGCCTTGCATCAGTTCGTGCCGCTCGACGTTCCCGGCTTCGTCACGAACTTCTTCGATCATTGGCAGCCCGATCTCGCCATCATCGCGGAGTCGGAATTCTGGCCCAACCTTATCATCGAGGGGCGGCGGCGCGGAATTCCATTCGTGCTCGTGAACGCGCGCTTGTCGGACCGCTCGTTCAGCCGCTGGCGGCTTGCGCGCAGAACCGCGGCGGCGCTCCTGTCACGCATCGATCTGTGCCTTGCGCAGGAGGCGGAGGTCGCCGAACGGCTGGAGCATCTCGGGGCGCGCAGCGTGGTGACGACTGGCAACCTGAAATTCGATCTGCCGCCGCCGCCGGCGGAGCCCTTACAGCTCTCCGCCCTAGAACGTTCCATGCGGAACCGGCCGATCGTGTTGGCGGCGAGCACGCATCCCGGCGAGGAAGCGATCGTCATCGATGCGCATCTGCGCATCCGACGCATCGTGCCGAGCCTTCTCACCATCATCGTGCCGCGCCATCCGGAACGCGGCGGGCAGGTGGTCGAGCTCGCGGAACAAATGGGCGCGGTGCCGGTGATGCGCTCGCGCGGACACATGCCCGACCGAGGGACCGAGATTTACGTCGCAGACACGATCGGCGAGCTCGGCCTCTTCTACCGACTCGCGCCGATCGTGTTCGTCGGCGGATCGCTGGTAAGGCACGGCGGCCAGAACCCGATCGAGCCGGCGAAGCTCGATCGCGCGATCCTGCACGGACCGCACGTCGGGAATTTCGCGGCGGTCTATGCGCAGCTGAACCGCAACCGGGGCGCCGCCACGGTGACGGACGCCGAGTCGCTCGCGAAAAGCATCGCGCTCCTGCTCGACGATGCGGAACTGGTGCGCTCGATGGCGGCGTCGGCGCGCTCGACCGTAGAGAAGCTTGGCGGCGCGCTCGACCGTACGGTCGCGGCCATCGAGCCCTATCTCGTGCAATTGCGGCTGCGTTGATGCGCGCGCCCGGCTTCTATTTTCGATCGCCGGGAATTGCCTCCGCGATGCTCGCACCGCTCGCGGCAATCTACGGGACGGTTGCGGCGGCCCGCATGAAGCGTGCGGGTGCGCGAGCGGCGGTACCGGTCATCTGCATCGGCAATCCAACGCTCGGAGGCGCAGGCAAGACTCCTGCGGCGCTCGCGATCGCGGAAATGCTCGCGGGCATGGGCGAGCGGCCGGCCTTCATTTCACGAGGCTACGGCGGGCGGAGCGCGGGGCCGATCGTCGTCGATCCGGCGCGGCACCATGCAAGCGAAGTCGGCGACGAGCCGCTGCTCTTGGCGCGCGCGTTTCCGACGATCGTCGCGCGCGACCGGGTGGCGGGCGCGGAACTCGCGGCAAAACGGGGCGCGAGCATCATCGTGCTCGACGACGGCTTTCAGAACCCGGCGCTCGCCAAGGATGTTTCGCTGCTCTTGATCGACGGGGCGATCGGCATCGGTAACGGCGCGGTTTTTCCGGCAGGCCCGTTGCGCGCGCCGCTGCGGGCGCAGCTGGAACTCGCGCAGGGCGTTGTGCTGGTCGGAGTCGAGACCGATGGTATCTCGAAGCTCGCATCGGGAACGGCACTGCCAGTATTCATTGCCAAGCTCGTGCCCGACGCCGCTACGGCGATGATCCTGTCGGGAAAGAAAGCGCTCGCGTTCGCCGGCATCGGCCATCCGGAAAAATTCTTCACCACCCTCGCCGACATCGGCGTCGAGGCCGTGGAGCGCATGTCGTTTCCCGACCATCATCGCTATTCGGCGAAGGATGTGCGGACGCTCATCAATGCTGCGGCGACGCGCGGCCTTGTGCTGCTCACGACGGAAAAGGATCTCGCCCGCATGCAGGGAGATCCCGCGCAGCTGGAACTTGCCGCGGCCGCGCGGACATTACCGGTGCGGCTCGAATTCAGCGACGACGTAGCAGTGCGGAGATTGCTGGAGGCGGCGCTCGCGAAGGCGCGCGCGCGAATTTAGCCGCCGTTGCGCCCGGGGTGGAAGCGGCGCAGCACCGCTTCGGGGCTCGCGTAGGCTTCCTGGAGTTCCACACTCCAATATTTAAGTTCGTCGAGCGGGATCGGCACGCCGGTGATCGCGCAGCGGACATGGCTGCCCGGCCGAACAATGCGGTAATCGCCATCGAGATAGCGCAGTTCGGCCTCGCCGGCCGCCAGCGGGATGCGCTCAAAACGGTTCATTCGCCTTCCGTGCCGCAGAAATCAGGTCGAGCGCAAGATAATTCGCCGGATCGATTCTTGCCAGTCCCAATGCCGAGCCGTGCGATCACAATCGCACGAACGCCTAACCGAATAGACTGCCCTGTCCGCCTTTTTCCGGCGTGCCGCGGCGGCGCGAAGCGGTTCCGCCCGTTGCAACAGCGGGCACGCGGCCATCGGCAAACTCAATATCGAGCGGATCATTGACCGCGACCGCGGCGGCGGAGCGGATGGGCTCGCCCGCGGCGTCGCGCACGAGCGCAAAGCCGCGCGCGAGCACGCCCTGGTAGCTGAGTGCCGTGAGAATGCGCTGCAGCCCAGCCATGCGCGTGTCGAGACGCGCGAGCAATACGTTCATGCAGGGATGGATACGTGCTGACGCCGCGCCGTAACGGTCGCGCCAGCGATTCAGGCGGCCTTGCAGGGCGGACGGACTGAGGCGTGCGGCGGCGCGCGCGAGCTGCACGCGATGGGCGTGGGCGTTCGCGCGCAGCGCGCGCGGCAGGCGATCGCCGACCGCGTCGAGGCGCTGACGCGGCAGCGCGAGCACGGAGTCCGCCGACGGCAGGCCGCGCGCAAGCCCGCGCACGTCGGCGCGCATGCGCTCGAAAAATCTAAGCACCGCGCCGACGAGGCGCGCGCCACCGGCCTGAACATTTGCGAGGAGCTCCGTGCGCACAGGCACGACCATCTCGGCGGCCGCCGTCGGCGTCGGCGCGCGGCGGTCGGAGACAAAGTCGATCAAGGTGAAATCGGTTTCGTGGCCGACGGCGGAGACGAGCGGAATCTTGCTCGCGGCCGCGGCGCGGGCAACGATCTCCTCATTGAAACTCCACAAGTCTTCGAGCGAACCGCCGCCGCGTGCGACGATCAGAACATCGGGACGCGGAATGGCGCCGCCTACGCCAAGCGCGTTGAAGCCCGCGATCGCGGCGGCGACCTCCTCGGCGGAGGTCTCGCCCTGCACGCGCACGGGCCAGACGAGCACGTGGCACGGGCAGCGGTCGGCGAGCCGATGCAGGATGTCGCGGATCACCGCACCAGTCGGCGACGTCACCACGCCGATCACGCGCGGGAGATAAGGCAGCGGCTTTTTCCGGCTCTCGTCGAACAGGCCCTCGGCCGCGAGCTTCTTCTTGCGCTCCTCGAGGAGCGCCATGAGTGCGCCGGCTCCGGCCGGCTCGATCGCCTCGATCACGATCTGATATTTCGACGAGCCGGGGTAGGTCGTGACCTTGCCGCTCGCGATCACTTCGAGCCCTTCCTCGGGCTTGAAGCGCATGCGGCCGAAAGTGCCCTTCCAGATCACCGCTTCGATGCGGGCGGTCGCGTCCTTAAGCGAAAAATAGCAGTGGCCGGAGGAATGCGGCCCGCGATAGCCGGAAACCTCGCCGCGCAGGAGCACGTAGGGATAATTCTCCTCGACCAGACGCTTGAGCGAGGCGGAAAGCTCGGAGACGGTGAGCTCCGGCAAATTGGTGCGCGCTTCTGTGGATGCGGCCATGAGTGCGACTCTGTCTTTCGGCTTCTATGCTACATCAACGCCGCTACGAATAGGCCCGGCTCGTCATCCTGAGGTGCGAGCCCGCAGGGCGAGCCTCGAAGGATGACGAGCCGCGCGAGCCGTCATCCTTCGAGGGCCTCGTTGCGCGAGGCCGCCTCAGGATGACGGCTTCACGCTCGGTGATCTGCCTCATGAAGGTATTGCTGATCGGCTCCGGCGGACGCGAGCATGCGCTGGCCTGGAAGCTCGCCGCGAGCCCGCTTCTTACCAAGCTTTACGCGGCACCGGGCAATCCCGGGATCGCCCAGGAAGCGGAGCTGGTCGACCTGAAAATCAGCGACCACGCGGCGGTCGCGGGCTTCTGCAAAGCAAACAAGATCGATCTAGCGGTGGTGGGGCCTGAGGCGCCGCTCGTGGCGGGGCTTGCCGATCATCTGGGTGCCGCCGGGATCAAAGTTTTCGGCCCAAAGCGCGCAGCGGCGCAACTCGAAGGATCGAAGAGCTTCACGAAGCATATTTGCGCGGCAAACGGGATTCCGACGGCGCGCTTTGCCGAGTTCCGCGATCGCGACCTCGCCATCCAGCACGTCGCGAAGACGGGCGCGCCGATCGTCGTCAAGGCGGACGGACTGCACGCGGGCAAAGGGGTGGTCGTCGCGATGACTGCAGAGGAGGCGCTTGCGGCGGTTGACCAGGTATTCGCGATGGGACCGGACGCGCCGGTGGTGGTTGAGGAATTTCTCGAAGGCGAGGAAGCGAGCTTCTTCAGCCTCGTCGACGGCGAGACCGTGGTGCCGCTCGCCTCCGCGCAGGACCACAAGCGCGTTTACGACGGCGACCAAGGACCGAACACCGGCGGCATGGGCGCCTATTCGCCGACGCCTGTGATGACGCCGGAACTGGAGCGACGCGCGATCGAGGAAATCGTGCGGCCGACCGCGCGCGCGATGGCACGCGCGGGCACGCCCTATCGCGGCGTGCTCTATGCGGGGCTTATTCTCACGCGCGAGGGGCCAAAGCTGATCGAGTACAACGTCCGCTTCGGCGACCCCGAGTGCCAGGTGCTGATGCCGCGGCTCAAGGACGATCTGCTCACGCTGATGCTCGCCACCTGCGACGGCACGCTCGGCAAGGTGAGCGTGCGCTGGCGCGACGAGCACGCGATCACGGTGGTGATGGCGAGCAAGGGCTATCCGGGCGCGTACCGGAGCGGCTCGGAGATTCGCGGGCTCGAGCGCTCCGGCGAAGTCGAGGGCGTCATCATCTTTCACGCGGGCACGAAGCGCGACGGCGACAAGATCGTCGCCGCGGGCGGCCGGGTCTTGAACGTCACGGCCACCGGCAGGACGCTGAAGGAGGCGCAGGCGTGCGCCTATCGGGCGGTCGATCGCATCGACTGGCCGGAAGGATTTTGCCGGCGCGACATCGGCTGGCGCGCGCTGGCGGATTAGCCGGTCTTCCGACCAGTTTGATCTCCTTCGTCACCCCCGGGCTTGACCCGGGGGTCCATACTGAATCGAAGTGCGCTAGGCGATGCCCTATGGATTGCCGGGTCGAGCCCGGCAATGACGATTCAATTGCTGCAGAGGCGGTTCCACGGAGGAAGTGTTGCCCGAACTCGCCGATCTCTTCCCCGGCTATGAATCGCGCTTCGTCGAGACGAGCGTAGGAAAGCTGTTCGCCCGCATCGGCGGCAGCGGCTCGCCGGTGCTGCTGCTGCACGGCTATCCGCAGACGAACGTGATGTGGCACCGGCTCGCGCCGGAGCTCGCGCAGCACCACCAGCTCATCATTCCGGATTTGCCGGGCTACGGCGCGAGCGATGCACCCGAGGCGAAGCCGGACCATTCGCCCTACACGAAGCGCGCCATGGCGCAGGCCATGGTCGAGCTCATGGAAGAGCTCGGCCATAAAAAATTCGCGCTCGTCGGTCACGACCGCGGCGGGCGCGTGGGCTATCGGCTCGCGCTCGATCATCCGGCGCGTATCACACGGCTCTCGGTCCTCGACATCGTGCCCACCTGGGAAATGTGGCACGGGATGAACGCGAAGCGCGCGATGAAGGTGTTTCACTGGACCTTTCTCGCCCAGCCCTATCCGCTGCCGGAACTATTGATCGGCAGGGCGCCCGTTCAATATCTCGAATGGAAGATTTCCTCCTGGAACGGCGAGAACAGTCTCGCGGTGTTCGATCCGCGCGCGCTCGACCACTACCGCGCTTTCTTCGCCCAGCCCGCGCGGTTGCACGCGACCTGCGAGGACTACCGAGCCGGGCAGTCCACCGACGTCGCGATCGACGATGCCGATGTGAAGGCCGGGCGCAAAATCGAATGCCCCGTGCTCGCGCTCTGGGGCACGTCGGGCATTCCGGCCGAAGGCGAGAGCCCGCTCGAAGTATGGCGGCGCTGGGTGCGGCAGGTCGAAGGAAAGGCCATCGAGTGCGGGCATTTTCTCGCGGAGGAGAACCCAGGCGACACGGCGGCGGCGCTGCTGCCGTTCCTCGACGCGAAATGAGGCCGGCGTTTCAGGAATATAATCACATTGTCGTGAAGACTTTTCCCCATCGTCCGAACCTCGATTACATTCGCCTGCATTCCCGCTCGTTGAGGGCGTCTCCGGAGGCGTGCTGAAGGCGGAGCGGGGAGCGGCGCCCGCGGGCGCGGTTCGCAGCCGCGCGCTCGGGAGCCCCGGGGCTCCGCCCGGCGGCACTACGACCGCCTGCGAGGAGCTCGCTGAGAAGGAGCCCGCGAGGGCTCTGGAAAAGCGCGGCCCGGGGTTTAAGACGCCGCGATGGCGCGCCGAAAGGCGCCGCGCTCCCGTTGGAGCGCGACCAAAACCCAAGGTGCGCCCGTCGGCGCGCCATCCCTCTCGCGCGCGCAAGCGCGAGGGGAATTTGCAAAGCTCGGGCGGAATACCGCCGCGAGAAGGAATTCGCATGACCGAATTCAATCAGCGCGAAAGGCGCTTTAGACTAATGCCATGACGAAGATCGATCGACAGGCGGCCTATTCGGGAACCGGCGAAGTGGCCGAGGGGCTGGCGTTCGACGTGGCGCGGCTCGAGGCACATCTCGCGGAACGGCTCGCGGGCTTTGATGGGCCGCTTGAAGTCCGCCAGTTCAAGGGCGGGCAATCGAACCCGACTTATCTCCTCTCGACGCCGGCGCGACGCTACGTGCTCCGGCGCAAGCCGCCGGGAAAACTGCTCCCCTCGGCGCACGCGATCGAACGCGAATTCCGCGTCATGGCCGCGCTCTTTCCGCGAAACTTTCCGGTGCCGGAGCCGTTGCTCCTGTGCGGGGACGAAAGTGTCATCGGCACGGCATTCTACGTCATGGCGCACGTGGACGGCCGCGTGTTCTGGGAGCCGCAAATGGACGGCGCGACGCCAGTGGAGCGCGCGGCGGTCTATGACGCGATGAACGCGAGGCTTGCGCGGCTGCATTCGTTCGCGCCGGCGGAGATCGGTCTCGCCGACTATGGCAAGGGCGAGCATTACATGGCGCGGCAGGTGGCACGCTGGACCAAGCAATATCTCGCGTCGAAGACGGACGAGATTCCGCAGATGGATCGGCTGATCGCGTGGCTCCCCGAACATTTGCCGCCGCAGCCGGCGCTCAGGCTCGTGCACGGCGATTACCGGCTCGACAACCTGATCGTTGCGAAGGCGAGCCCCACGGTCGCCGCCGTGATCGACTGGGAGCTTTCCACGCTCGGCGATCCGCTCGCCGACTTCACCTATCATCTGATGGCGTGGGACATGCCGGAAGAAGGCGGCTTCGGCACGCTCGCGGGGCGCGATCTCAAGGCGCTCGGCATTCCCGCGCGCGATGAATACGCGACGCTTTATGCGAAGCGCACGAGCTTCAATCCCGGCGCCGACCTCGATCTATACCTTGCCTATAATTTCTTCCGGCTCGCTGCGATCGTGCAGGGGATCGCCGGGCGCGTGCGCGACGGCACCGCCGCCAACCGTCATGCCGCGGTGCGCGCAGACGCAGTGCGGCCACTCGCGGACATGGCGGCCAGGTTCGCGCGCCGCGCGGGGATGGCTGCGTGAGCGCGCCCACGGTCGCGCTCGCGCTCGGCCTCGGCGGCGCGCGCGGGCTCGCGCACATCGCGGTGATCGAGGCGCTCGACGAGCTCGGCGTGCGGCCGAAGGCAATCGCGGGCGCCTCGATCGGCGCGCTTATCGGCGCGGGCTACGCCGCCGGCATGTCGGGGCACGAGATCCGCGCATACGCGACGACGCTTCTGCGCAACCGTGGCGAAGTGATGCGGCGCATCTTCGCGATCCGCGTCGGGCGCGTGACCGATCTTTTCTCCACCGGCAATCCGATGCTCGCGGACGCCGAGGGCTTCGTGGAAAAATTTCTCCCCGGCGCGGTGCCGCGGAATTTTTCCGATCTGAAAATTCCGCTGACGGTGGTGGCGACGGATTTCTGGCAGCGCAAGGAAGTGGTGTTCGGCGCGGGCGAGCTAAGGCCGGCGATCGCGGGCTCGATCGCGGTGCCGGGGCTGTTGCGTCCGGTCGAGCACGACGGGCGGGTGCTCGTGGACGGCGGCGCGGTCAATCCGCTTCCCTTCGACCTCCTGCGCGGGGCCGCGGACATCGTGATCGCAGTCGACGTGACCGGAGGGCCGACCGGCCGCAGCCGCGGCGTGCCCGCCCCTTTCGAGGCGCTGTTTTCGACGCTCGCCATCATGTCGCATACGATCGCGGGCGAGAAGCTGAAAGGCGGCGCGCCGGACCTCTTGCTGCGGCCGAACGTGGATGCGTTCGGCATGCTGGATTTCTTCCGGGCCACGCCGATCCTGCGCGCGGCGGAGCCGATCAAGGACGAGCTGAAGCGGAAGCTCGGGGCATTGCTGGATCAATGAGCGCCAGAACCGACTCCGATCGAACCGGATCGTCATTGCCGGGCTTGACCCGGCAATCCATTCGCCGTTTCAACTCTCGTCGACGCCGTATGGATGCCCGGGTCAAGCCCGGGCATGACGACGAGCTTGGCGCACCCGTTGTCGTCCAACGCCAGCTATCTTCGTTCAGCGAAAAAATCCCTGAGCAGCGCGGCGGCGCGCTCCGCACCGATGCCGCCATAAATCTCCGGCCTGTGATGGCAGGTCGGCTGCACGAAGAAGCGCACGCCGGATTCCACTGCGCCGCCCTTGGGATCGGTTGCACCGTAATAAAGCCGACGGATGCGCGCGAACGAGATCGCCGCCGCGCACATGGCGCAGGGCTCGAGCGTCACGTAGAGGTCGCAGTCAATGAGCCGCTCGTCACCGAGCGCGCGAGCGGCGGCGCGCAGCGCCAGCATCTCGGCGTGCGCCGTGGGGTCATGGTCCGCGAGCGTGCGGTTGACGGCACGCGCGATCACCGCGCCGTCGCGCACGACGACGCAGCCGACCGGCACCTCGCCCCGCTTGCCCGCGGCTTCCGCCTCGGCCAACGCAAGATCCATGAAATTCGGCTCGGCCATGCTCGTCTCCGGGGCGCCGGCATGCTACCCGCGTCAATCCGAACTCGCACGGACGCCCATGACCCGCAAGCCGGAGCCAACGAACGCGCACGAAGGCGAGCGCATCGCCAAGGTGATGGCGCGCGCGGGGCTGTGCTCGCGGCGCGAGGCGGAAGTCTGGATCGCCGCCGGGCGGGTCGCGGTGAACGGACAGACGATCGCGAGCCCCGCGCTCAACGTGTCGGCGCGCGACGCGGTGACGGTCGACGGCACGCCGCTGCCGACGCGCGAGCGCACAAGGCTATTCCGCTATCACAAGCCGCGCGGGCTGATGACCACGAGCCGCGACCCGCAGGGGCGGCCGACGCTCTACGAGAAGCTGCCGGCGGGGTTGCCGCGGCTCGTCAGCGTGGGCCGGCTCGATCTCACGAGCGAAGGGCTCCTGCTGCTCACGAACGACGGCGGGCTGAAACGTGCGCTGGAATTGCCGGAGACCGGCTGGCTGCGGCGCTACCGCGTGCGCGCAAACGGCAAGGTCACGCAGGCGGACCTCGATCGTCTCAAGGACGGCATCACGGTCGAGGGGATTTCCTATGGGCCTGTCGAGGCGAAACTCGACCGCGTGCAGGGCTCGAACGTCTGGCTCACCGTCGGCCTGCGCGAAGGCAAGAATCGGGAGGTGCGCAAGGTGCTGGGCACACTCGGGCTCATGGTGAGCCGGCTGATCCGGGTTTCCTATGGACCGTTCCAGCTCGCCGAGCTCGCGCCGAGCGCGATCGAGGAAGTGAAGACGCGTATTCTGCAGGAGCAGCTCGGCGAACGGCTCGCGCGCGAAGCGGGCGTCGATTTCGCGGCGCCGTTGCGGGAGGCGACACCTGCGGCAGTTCCGATCCGACAGCCGGCGCGTGCCGAGGCGCCGAAGGGGAAGCCCCCGCGTCCGATCACGCTCCCCTCGCGGCAGCCGCAACGCAAGGGCGTCGGCAAGGCGCCGCCGCGGCGGCGGCGCGGACAGTGACATGCGCGTCGTCGCGGGAAAATTTCGCGGGCGGACGCTGAAGGGACCGACGTCGAACGCGATCCGGCCCACGTCGGACCGGCTGCGCGAGTCTATCTTCAACGTTCTCGTGCACGCGTACGGCGATCCGGTCACCGACGCGCGCGTGCTCGATCTTTTCGCGGGCACCGGCGCGCTCGGGATCGAGGCGCTGTCGCGCGGCGCGCGCTTCGCGCTGTTCGTCGACGACTCGGCCGAAGGGCGCGCGCTCCTGCGCGAGAATGTCGACGTGCTGGGCCTTGGCGCCGTCACGCGCATTTTCCGGCGCGACGCGACCAAGCTTGGCCAGGCGAATCCAGTCGAGCCCTTTTCGCTCATGTTCTGCGATCCGCCCTACGGAAAAGGATCGGCGGAAAAATCACTCGCGAGCGCGCGCGCGGGCGGCTGGCTCGTTCCCGGCGCGATCGTCGTCGTCGAGGAATCCGTCGACGCGAAATTCATCGCGCCGGAAGGCTTCGAGGAAATGGAGCGGCGCGCCTATGACGATACGGAGATTACGATTTTGCGAATGCCTTGATCGCCTCGCTCCCGTCATGCCCGCGCTTGTCGCGGGCATCCACGTCTTGCGAATGGAAAAGGAAAGGCGTGGATGGCCGGGACAAGCCCGGCCATGACGACGGGCTAACGGCGCCCAAATAATTTTTCAATGTCTTCGAGTTTCAGTTCTACATACGTCGGACGGCCGTGATTGCACTGGCCGGCGTTCTCGGTGACTTCCATCTCGCGCAGGAGTGCGTTCATCTCCTCGGGTTTCAGGCGGCGGCCGGCCCGCACCGAGCCATGGCACGACATGGAGGATGCGACCGCGAGCAGCCGGCGCTCAAAGGGCAGCGATTGATCCCACTCGGCCATGTGCTCGGCGAGATCGCGCACCATGCCGGCGGCGTCGACGTCGCCAAGGAGCGAAGGCACCTCGCGCACGAGCACGGCGCCCAGCCCAAAGGCTTCGAGCACGAGACCGAGCCTGCCGAGTTCTTCCGCGCGCTCGACGAGCGCGGCCGCGTCGGCCGGATCCAGCTCAACCACCTGTGGCACCAGGAGAATTTGCCGCGCCGGTCCGTCGCGCCCGAGCGCGGCCTTGAGCTTCTCGTAGACGATACGCTCGTGGGCGGCGTGCTGGTCGACAACGACCAGCCCGTCGCGGGTTTGCGCGACGATGTAGGTCTCGTGCAGTTGCGCGCGGGCGGCGCCGAGCGGCTTGTCGAGGAGGTCGGGCGAAGCGGGTGCCAAATCGGCGCGCGCGTCGGCCGAAGGCGAGGCGATCGCGGCGAAGACAGCCTGGTCCTCTTCGGCAAATCCCGGCGCGAAGGCAGGCGCTGCCGAGCCGCGCCAGCCGCTCGCGGGCCGCGCGCCGCCGGGACTGCGGCGGGCGAAGGCGACGAGGCGCGCGGCACCGGTCGTCGCCGAACGCATGGCGCCTGCGCCGAGCGCGTCCTTGAGCGCGCGGATCAGCAGAGCTCGAATGAGGCCGGGATCGCGAAAGCGAACTTCGGTCTTGGCCGGATGCACATTCACGTCGACCTCGCGCGGATCGAGCGCGAGGAATAGCGCCACCACCGGATGGCGGTCGCCGTGCAGCAAATCCGAATAGGCGGCGCGCACGGCGCCGAGCAGAACCTTGTCGCGCACGGGGCGGCGGTTCACAAAGAGATATTGCGCAAGGGAATTCGCGCGCGAGAAGGTGGGAAGCCCGGCAAGGCCCGCGACGCGCACGCCCTCGCGCTCGCCTTCGACCGAAACCGCGTTCTCGCGCAATTCCGCACCGAGCACGTCGGCCATGCGCGCGAGCCGGCCTTCGTGATCGTTGCTGCGGGCGGTGTAGGTGACGGGCGCGCGGTCCTCGGCGACGAGGGTGAAGGCGACATCGGGTCGAGCGAGCGCCAGACGGCGCACGGCTTCCACCGCCGCTGCCGTCTCGGCACGCTCGGATTTAAGGAACTTCAGGCGCGCGGGGGTCGCGTAAAAAAGGTCGCGCACTTCGATGCGGGTACCCCGCCCGAGTGCGCCGGGCTTCACTGCGGATTTCCTGCCGCCGTCAACGCTGATCTCGCTCGCATTCGCGGCGTCTCGCGTACGGGTCGTGATGATGAGTCGCGCGACCGCGCCAATCGACGGCAGCGCCTCGCCGCGGAAGCCGAGGGTCGCGATGGAATCGAGATCGTCGCCGTCAAGTTTGGAGGTGGCGTGGCGCTCGACGGCGAGCGCGAGGTCGGCCGCGCTCATGCCGCTTCCATCGTCGGTCACGCGCGCGAGCCGCGAGCCGCCGCCGGAGAGCACGACCTCGATCCGGCGCGCGCCGGCATCGAGCGCGTTCTCGACGAGCTCTTTGACGACCGAAGCCGGCCGCTCCACCACCTCGCCGGCGGCGATGCGGTTGACGAGCGCTTCGGGCAATTGGCGGACGGGCATTTCCCAGTTCCGACTCGCGATCTGCCGGACCTTACCGCCCGGTTCGGGCGCGAGCGAGGACTAGGCTACGGACCTACAATCTTGTGAGTTGCGGTGATAGCGCCTGTGTTCCGCTCAGTCGAAGGAGCGCACCTTGCGCAGGCTCTTGATCCGGGAACGCCGTTTCTTGCCTTCCAGGCGCTGGCGCTTGGACGACTTGGGCGGTCGGGTCTTGCGCCTTGGAATCGGACGCTCGGCAGCGCGGCGGAGCAGGTCCACGAGGCGGTCGAGGGCGTCGGCGCGGTTCCGCTTCTGCGTGCGGTGCGTCGTCGCCACGATCTGCAGCACGCCATCCTTGGTGAGCCGCCGTCCCGCGAGGCCCCTCAGCCGCGCGCGTACCTCATCAGGCAACGTGGGCGAATTCCGCACGTCGAAGCGGAGCTGAACCGCGGTCGAAACCTTGTTGACGTTCTGCCCGCCCGGACCCGAGGCGCGCACGAAGCTTTCCTCGATTTCGCGCTCGTCGATCGCGATGCGGTCGGTGATCCGGATCATAGACCGCGCCTAGGATTCTCCGGCGAGAAATCGCTTCGCGAGCACCTTGCCATCCTCGACCGCCGGCTGGCCGTATGGATCGACGTCCAAGAGATGCGCAGCGATGATCGTCTCCAGCATGAAATGCATCATGAGTGCGCCGAGCGCGCGCTCGTCGAGCTCCTCGACGTGGATGGTACGGATCGGGCGGCCGTTTTTCGCGAGCGTGTCGGCGGTGGCGCGGCCCTCGGCGGCGACGAGATCGCCGATGGTCTTGCCGGCGAAGCCCGGCTCGCTCGCCTTCTCGGAGAGTTCCTTGTCCATGCGCGGGCCGGTGCCGGCAACGCCGGTGGTGATGAGCGTGAAAAGTTTGTCGCGCGGGCCGTCGATCCAGAGCTGCAGCTGGCTGTGCTGGTCGACGGGCCCGAGCGCCGCGATCGGCGCCGCGCCCTTCCCTTTTTTGCCGAGGCTTTCCGCCCAAAGCTGCACCCACCATTTGGTGAAGCGCTCGAGCCGGTCGGCATAGGCGATCATCACGCGGATCATTTTTCCCTCGGCTGCGGCAGCGGCGGAGAGCGCGGCACCCGCAGCCGGCGGAATTTCCTTCGCGGTGCGGCCGAGGATCAAGGGCTGGAGCACTTCGCGGGCGCCGGCGCGGACTTCCTTCACGTCGAGGCCCAGCACGAGCGCCGGCAACAGCCCCACGTTCGAGAGCGCGGAAAAACGCCCGCCAATATTGGGGTCATGGTCGAGCACGTCGCAGTTCCTCGATTCCAAAAGCTCGCGCAGGCCTTTGCGCTTGCCGGCAGGCGGCTCGGACACGCCGAACAGATGTTCGGAAATCTTGCCGCCGCGTGCTGTCTTCTCCAGCGCAGAGATGACTGCAATCGCCTGCATCAGAGTCTCGGCGGTACCGCCGGACTTCGAGATCGCGACGAAGCGCGTGGTCGCAAGCGGCAATCGTTCCAGCAAGCGCTCGAAAGTCAGCGGATCGAGATTGTCGAGAAAATGTACGCGCGGCGATCCGTGCAACGCGTGGAGACCGGACACCGCGTAGTCGGCGAGTTGAGCCAGCGCCTGTCCGCCGAGACTCGACCCGCCAGTGCCGAGGAACACGATGTCGCTCGAGTCGACGATCCTCTTCGCCATCTCGGCCATTGGCGCGAGATCGTCGGTCTTCTCCGGCAGGCGCAGGAGCGGCAGCGATCTCTTTCCATAGGCCGTGCGCAGATCGACGAGCGCCTCTTCGGTGCGGCGAAGCTGATCGAGATAGGCACGGCCGGGAATGCCGCCCTGGCCGATGCCGCTCTGCAACGCCCGATCGACGGAGTGAACATAAGGCAACGGCATATTCGGGCCTCAGGCGCGGGCAGCGCGTTCTTGTGAAACCATCTGGCGCTTCATGGCGAGCGTGGCCGCGATCACGACGAGCGTCACGACGGCGATGAAGATCGTCGAGACCGCGTTGATCTCCGGCGTCACGCCGAGGCGCACCTGGCTATAAATTCGCATGGGCAGCGTGGTTGCGCCCGGGCCGGTCGTGAAGCTTGCGATCACGAGATCATCGAGCGAAAGCGTGAAGGCGAGCATCCAGCCGGCCGCGACCGCCGGGAAGATGATCGGCAGCGTCACGCTCAGGAACGTTCTCAGCGGCGGCGCGCCGAGATCCATGGCCGTTTCCTCCAGGCTGCGATCGAAGCCGATCAGACGCGACTGCACCACCACCGCGACGAAGCACATGGTAAAGCTGATATGGGCGAGCGTCACGGTCCAGAAGCCGCGGTCGAGGTCGATCGCCACGAACAGAAGCAGCAGCGACAGGCCCGTGATCACCTCGGGCATCACCAAAGGCGCGTAGATCATCCCGGAAAAGAGCGTCCGGCCGGGAAAGCGGCCCATGCGCACCAGCGCGACCGCTGCGAGCGTGCCGAGCACGGTCGCGACCGTCGCGGAGACGAAGGCGACGCGCAGGGTCACCCAGGCGGCATCGAGGAGCGCCTGATTCTGCCACAGCTCCGCGTACCAGCGGGTCGAGAAGCCGCCCCAGACCGCGACGAGGCGCGAGTCGTTGAAGGAATAGACGACGAGCATCACGATCGGCAGATACAGAAAGGCAAAGCCGAGGACGAGCGCGGTCACGTTGAAGCGGCCCAGGCCTTTGCGCATGCGAGCCTCCTCACCTGCCCACTTCGAGCGAACGCGCCTGGATGTTCTGGTAGAGCACCATGGGCACGACGAGCATGATCAGGAGCAGTACCGCGATCACCGAGGCGATGCTCCAGGAGCGGTTCGAGAAGAATTCGGTCCAGAGCGTGCGGCCGATCATCAAGGTGTCGGAGCCGCCCAGGAGATCGGGGATCACGAATTCGCCGACCGCCGGGATGAAGCAGAGCAGGGCGCCGGCGACGAGGCCCGGCAACGACAATGGAAAGGTCACGAGCCAGAAGCTCTTCCAGGGCGACGCACCGAGATCGGCAGCGGCTTCGAGGAGCGAGTCGTCGAGGCGATCGAGCGCCGCATAGAGCGGCAGCACCATGAACGGCAGATACGAATAAACGATGCCGAGCACGACGGCGGAGTTGGTCGCAAGAATCTCCACCGGCTCGCTGACGATACCGAGGCCGACGAGCACCTGATTGAGTAGGCCCTCGCGCGCGAGGATGCCCATCCAGGCATAGACGCGGATCAGGAACGAGGTCCAGAACGGCAGAATCACGAGCATGATGAGGATCGGCCGCAGGCTGAGCGGCGCACGCGCCATGGCGTAGGCGATCGGATAGCCGATCAGCATCAGAATCGCCGTAGAGAGCGCGGCGATCGAAACGCTTTGCAGATACGAATAGAGATAGAGCGGGTCGCCGAGCACGAACGCGTAGTTTTCAAGGTCGAGCACCGCGACGAACTCGCGGATACCTTCCCAGCCTTTCGACAGATCGAGCACCGGCGCGTAGGGCGGCTGTGCGAGTACGTCATCGGAGAGGCTGATCTTGAGGACGATCAAGAACGGGATCAGGAAAAAGGATGCGAGCCACAAATAAGGAACGAGCACGATCAGCGCGCGCCCTCCCAATCCGCGTTCATTGCTTGCCATGGCCGCTCTCACCTAGCGCGTCAGCACGACGCCGGCCTCGGGCGTCCAGCTGAGGAATACCTTGTCGTCCCAGGTGATGGGCTGATCGGTGACGCGGGTGACGTTGGGGCGCGCGGCCTTGAACACGAAACCGTTCTCGAGCGTCACGCGGTAGATCGAGAAGTCGCCGAGATACGCGATACCGGTGACGACGCCACGCACGCAATTTTCCGTAGCTTCTGCCGGCTTGCGTGCGGTGATCTTCACCTTTTCCGGGCGCAGGGCGATGGCGACCGCCGCGCCAGCCGCAACGTCGGCCTCGGTGGCGGCGCGGAGCGGCGTCGGCATGTCGCTCTGAAGCAGCACGCCCTTCTCGTCGCGGCCGGTGACCTTGGCCTCGATCAGGTTTACGTCGCCGATGAAGTCCGCGACGTAGCGCGTGGCCGGCTGCTCGTAGATTTCGGTGGGCGTCCCCATCTGCACGATGCGGCCGTGATCCATCACGGCGATGCGGTCGGCGACGGACATCGCTTCCTCCTGGTCGTGGGTGACGATCATGAAGGTCATGCCGAGCTTGACCTGCAATTCCATCAACTCGAACTGGGTCTGCTCGCGCAACTTCTTGTCGAGGGCGGCGAGCGGCTCGTCGAGCAGCAGCACTTTGGGGCGCTTCGCGAGCGCGCGCGCGAGCGCCACGCGCTGGCGCTGGCCGCCGGAAAGCTGATCGGGCTTCCTCCGCTCGAGGCCCTTGAGATTCACGAGCTTCAGCATTTCGGCGACGCGGGCCGCGATCTCATCCTTCGGCATCTTGTCCTGGCGCAGGCCGAAAGCGACGTTGTCGAACACGCTCATGTGCGGGAACAGCGCGTAGGACTGGAACATCATGTTCACGGGCCGCCGGTAGGGCGGAACGCCCACGAGGTCCTCGCCCGCGAGCACGACGCGGCCTTCGGTCGGCGTCTCGAAGCCCGCGAGCACGCGCATGAGCGTGGTCTTGCCACAGCCTGACGGCCCAAGCAGCGCGAAGAATTCGCGCTCGTAGATCGCGAGCGAAAGATCGGCGATTGCCGTCACGTCGCCGAAGCGCTTGGTCACGCCCTCGAAGTGGATGAGTGGCGAAAGCGACGGGTCCTTCCACGGCGCGAACTCACGCGGCGCGCCGTTCGGTCTCATCTCGCGGTCGAGGGCAACGTTCATCGTGTCCGGCTTCCCGTCTCGCCCGCGTCTGATTTAGCGGGGATGACGGCGCCGCTCAACAGCATGAACGGTTTCATGTCTCGCGGCAAAATGTTGCGTTGGAGTCCGGCCGCTCCTCAGCCGGCGAGCTTCTTGGCCGGCGCGCTCCGGGCGATCGAGGCGTGCAGCGTCTCGATCTCGTTTTCGCTCGCGACGAGGCCGAGCTTGGTGCGGCGCCAGAGCACATCATCGGCTGACGCTGCCCATTCCTGCGTGCGCAGGTGCTCGAGCTCAACGCCATAGAGGTCTCCCACGATGCGCTGGCCGAGGTCTTCGATGCGCTTCGCTTCGCCGAGCACGCTCCATGCGTGTGTGCCATAGGAACGGGCAAGCCGTTTGGCGTGAGCCTCGGCCAGATAGGGGTGCACGGTGCGCAACGTCGCGATCAGCCCGTCGACGCCGCCGGCACCGAGATTGCCGCCGGGCAGCGGCTCGCGGTGGGTCCAGGCGGGGCCCAGCGCGAACCATGGCTGCAGGCGGGCCATCACCTTCTCGGCGAGACTGCGATAGGTCGTGAGCTTGCCGCCAAAGAGCGAGACGAGCGGCGGGTCGCCATGGTTGCCGTCGATGTCGATCCAATAATCGCGGGTCACCTCCGAGGGCCTGCGGCTACCGTCGTCGACGAGCGTACGCACACCGGCGAACGTCCACTTCACTTTTGACGGCTTCACCTGCGTGCGGAAGAAGGCGCTCGCTGCGCGACAGAGATAAAGAATCTCTTCGGAGCTTGCGGCTGCCTCGGTGGCGTCGCGAAGCAATTCGATCTCGGTGGTGCCGACGAGGGTGAAATCGTCCGCGAACGGGACGGCAAAGACAAAGCGGCGATCGTCGTGCTGCAAGATGTAGGCGCGGTCGTGGGCGTGCAGGCGCGGCAACACCACGTGGCTACCCTTGACGAGGCGCACGTGGGCGCCGGGCCGGCGGCGCAATACTGTCTCAAGGACGCGGGCGACCCAGGGGCCCGCCGCGTTCACGAGCGCACGCGCGGTCACGGTCTCGCGCTTGCCGCCGGACTGCAGGACGAGATGCCATAGGCCGTCCTCACGGCGCGCGGCGACGCAGCGCGTACGCGGACGAATGACGGCACCTTTTTCGCGCGCGCCGATCGCGTTGGCAATTACCAAGCGCGCGTCGTCGGTGACGCAGTCGGAAAATTCGAAGCCGAGACCGAAGCCGGACTTCAGCGGCGCACCGGCGGGGTCGTCGGCGAGATCGAGCACGCGCGTGCGCGGCAAGTTCCCGCCCGCGCCGAACCAGTCGTAGAGCATGAAGCCCGCGCGCAGGATCCAGGACGGCCGCATACCGCGCACATACGGCATTACGAAGCGAACCGGCCGCACGAGATGTGGCGCAAGCGCCAAGAGCCGCTCCCGCTCCCTCAATGACTCGCGCACGAGACGGAAATGAAAATGCTCGAGGTAACGGAGACCGCCGTGGATCAGCTTGGTCGAGGCCGAGGACGTGGCGGAGGCAAGGTCGCCCTGCTCGACCAGAATGACGGAAAGACCGCGGCCGGCAGCATCGCGGGCGATGCCGCAGCCGTTGATCCCGCCGCCGATGATGGCGAGGTCGTATTTGCCTATGACCATTCCCGTCCCATCCTGATCGCCGAACGGTGACGCGAAAAGGTGACCGGACCGTGAGCTTCCGCGCCCACCCATGGGCAATTCGATCGGGCCGCGACAAGTGGCTGAAATGCCGGGTCTTTTGCGAAGCGCGGTGCGGCTGCTCGCGAGTCGAACGAGCGACCCGCGCGCGGTCCATTGTTCGCGCGCGCCGGCCGCCAGTGGGAGCGTGCCAACTGCCCACTCGCGAACGCCGATCTTGCGGTGCACGGGCGCGCGAAACGGGCCGCCAAGGATTGCAACGCGGCAGCGCGTCGATTGACCGTCTGCGCCACGGCTGACAGTTAGACCGTTACAGGGTAGAGGTGCCGCGGCCAGACGACGGCGAGCAGCATCGGCCAGCCGGGCTGCAAGTCAGAACGAGAGGAATGAGGAACCATGCTTCGCGCGACCAAAGACATCATGCTTCCGACCACGATCACCGGGTCGCTGCCGCGGCCGGTCTGGTACACGGAAAATCTCGGCACGCGCAATTTCCTCGACGCGATGGTCACCAACCAGTTCCGCGATCAATATACCGACGCGGTGATGATCTACCTGAAGCAGCAGGAGCTCGCGGGATTAGATATCGTCACCGACGGCGATGCCCACTTCGACGCTGATGTCGGCGGGATGAGCTGGACCTCGTATCCGGCGCGCCACATGGCCGGGTTTGACCGGCACGACGCGCTGCCGACTTTAGCCGGCAAGGGCGGACTGGGCTTTCCGCCCGGCCATATCCTGCATGACTATCTGGAGGCGCGCGTCATGCCCCCTATCGTCGGGAAGGTCGGGCGCGGCGACCTGCAATACAAGGCGATGTGGAAGACGGCGCAGCGGCTGACCGATAAGCCGGTCAAGTTCGGCACCATCGGGCCGGAACTCGTCGCGTTCGCAGTCGCGGACAACCACTACAAGACCGTTCGCGAACGCATCGAGGCGATCGCCAACGCCCTAAACGAGGAACTGCACGACGTCGCCGACGCGGGCTGCGCCGCGATTCAGTTCGAGGAGCCGCAGATCCATTTGCTCGCGGCGCGCAACATCGTCGATGACGTGATCAATCCGGCCTACAGCGTGGAGGTGTTCAACCGGACCGTGAAGGGCCTGCGCGCCAAGACAGAGGTGTGGTGCCACTCGTGCTGGGGCAATCCTTCGCAACAGCGCATGTTCGCGGAAGTGCAGAGCTACAAGAACGCGCTCGAGCTGATCAACAACGTGGATGCCGACGTCGTCACCTTCGAGTCCGTGAGCGCCGGCGGCATGGATCTCGAACTGTTCGGAAAGATCATCACCGGCAAGAAGATCGCAATCGGCGTGATCGACCACCACACGCTGCAGGTCGAGCGGCCCGAGGATATCGCCGCGCACATCCGGCGCGCGCTCAAATACATTCCGGCTGAACGGCTCGTGATCAGCTCGGATTGCGGCATGGGCCGCGAAGGCATGAGCCGGCGCCACGCCTATTACAAGATGGTGGCGCTCGTGCTCGGCACGAATATCGTCCGCAAGGAACTGGGGCTGCCCATCGCAGAGGCGCTTGCAGCTGACGCTCGTTATTCACTGGTGGAGCGGGCGAAGTAAAACGGCGGGGCGGCGCTCGCGCCGAGGTTCGACGAAAATCAACAACCGCGTTCAGCCGGGACGTTTAGGCTATGCTTGTTTCAGGGTGGGGCGCTCTCAAAGACCGAAGCATGGGGGACTGAAATGAACTTGGCGCAAAACTTCGACCTGACTAACGGCTTTAATATCCTGCGGATTGTGTGCGGTCTGTTCTTCATTCCGCACCTGTTCGTGAAATTCCAGAACCAGGATTTCGTCAAGGGCTTCATGGCCAAGGTGGGCCTGAACCCGCCCGCGGCATGGCTTTACGGAGCCTTCGTGGTCGAGATCATCGCCACGATCGGTCTCGTGTTCGGCATCTATACGGTCCCGGTCGCCTTGCTCGCTGCCGTGTTCCTCCTGGTCGCTGCATGGGCCAGCTACAAGTATTCCGACGGCAAGTGGATCTGGAATTTCGGCGGAGCGGAATATCCGCTGTTCTGGGGCATCTGCTGCCTCGTCGTGGCGTTGCAGGCGTGGAAGGGCTGAGGCTGCGCGGGGCGGTGCGTGAGGATAGCGAATGATCAAGGCAGCAATCGTCGGCATGGGCTGGTGGGGCCGGACGCTCGTCGAGTCCGTGCAAGGCGCGAGCGACAAGATCCGTTTCGTCGCCGGCGCGACCCGCACCATGACTCCGGAGATCGAGGCGTTCGTGAAGCAGCACGGCCTGCGGGTGGCGGAGGACTATGAAGCGCTCTTGAAGGACAAGGAGCTCGACGCGGTCGTCCTCGCCACGCCCCACTCGCAGCACGCAGCCCAGGTGATTGCGGCGGCCACGGCGGGCAAGCATGTGTTCTGCGAGAAGCCCTTCACGCTGACGAAGAAGGAAGCCGAGGACGCAGTGGCCGCGGTGCGCAAGGCGGGCGTCACACTCGGCCTCGGCTATAACCGGCGCTTCCATCCGGAAATGACCAAGTTGCGCGACCGGATCCGCTCGGGCGATCTCGGCACGATCTTGCACGTGGAAGCGACGATGACGTTTCCGAACGCTTTGTTCCTCAAACCCTCACACTGGCGCGCGGACAAGGACGAAACGCCGGCGGGCGGCCTTACGCCCATGGGCGTGCACGCGATCGACGGCATGATCGATCTGTGCGGGTCGATCGACCACGTCTATGCGCAGAGCTTCCGGCGCACGGTGGAAATCGAGTCCGACGACACGACGTCGATCCTGTTCCGCATGAAGGAAGGTATGTCCGGCTATCTCGGCACGATGACGGCGACCGGGCCCGGCTTCAGCTTCCAGGTGTTCGGCTCCAAAGGTTGGGTGCGGCTCGAGGGCGTCACGCATGTGGCGGGCGCATCGTCCGAGGAACGGCGCACGCGACTGTTCGGCAATTGCCGGTTCCAACCGGTCAAGGGTCCGTTGCAGACCTGGCAGGCGGAAACGCTCGACCTGCCGCGCGTGACCCTAGAAGCGTTTGCGACGGCGGCCGCGGGCGGCGCGCCCTATCCGATCACGCTCGACGAAATGATTCACGGCGCCGCGGTGACCGAAGCGATCGTGCGCTCGGCGGAAAGCGGCGCCGTCGTGCGCGTCCCCTGACGCGGCGGAGATTTCTGACAGGAGCAAGCAATGGATCTCGGCAAGGGTCTCGGTCACCTCAGCTACTCGACGCTCGTGCATCCCGCGGACGACTGGGACCAAATCTGGCAGAGCCTCAACACTTATGTGCCGAAGGTGAAAGAGCGCTTCGCCGGCAACAACCGGTTTGGCGTGTCGCTGCGGCTTTCGGCGAAGTCGGCGGAGACGCTCGCGAAAAGCAAGACGGAGCGCGACAAGCTCAAGAAGTTTCTCGATGACGGCAACATGTACCTCTACACCGTGAACGCGTTTCCCTACGGCGCGTTCAAGGGGACGGTAGTGAAGGAGCAGGTGTACGAGCCGGACTGGCGGTCGGAAGAGCGCACGCAATACACGATCAATGTCGCGAACGTGCTCGCCGACGTGGCGCCCAAAGAGGTGCTGCCTTCGATCCAGACCTGCCCGCTCGGGTTCAAACCGCGCGTCACCGGCCCGGACGTGGTCGCGAGCTACACGGACCACGTGCTGCGCGTCGCCAAGCACCTCGTCGAACTTGAGGTCAAGACCGGCGTTACGGTGACGCTCGGGCTGGAGCCCGAGCCCTATTGCTTCCTTGAAACAACGGACGAGACGGTCGATTACTTCACGAACCACCTCTACTCAGGCGCTTCGGTCGAGAAGTTCGCGAAGATGACCGGGCTGCCGATCGCGGAGGCGATCGTAGCGCTGCGCCGCCACGTGGGCATCGTCTATGACATCTGCCATCTCGCGGTGGAGTACGAAGACATCACGCAGTCGCTGCAGAAACTCGTGGACGCCGGCATTCCGATCGTGAAGCTGCAAGAAGCCGCGGCGTTGCATATTCCCGAAGTGACGCAGCCGATCGTCGACACGCTGAAGCGCTATTCCAAAACGATTTACCTTACGCAGACGATCGAAAAGCGGGACGGCAAGTTCACAAAATATCTCAATCTAGAGGACGCGTTCGCTGCGTGGGAGAAGAGCCCCGGTCCGCGCGAGTGGCGCACGCACATCCACGTGCCCGTGTTCCTCGACGATCTCGGCCAGTTCCGTACGACGCGCTTCGCGATCGCGGACGCGCTCAAATTCCACAAACAGAAGCCGTTGTCGCGGCAGCTCGAGGTCGAGACCTATACCTGGGACATGCTGCCGGACGGCCTCAAGACCGGCGACATCGTCGACTATGTCTGCCGCGAACTGGAGTGGGTGCGCGGACAACTTGTCTGAGGGAGAAGCGCCATGAAGGTCGGATTCATCGGGCTCGGCCGCATGGGCCAAGCCATGGCCCGGCGCATGCTCGATGCCGGCCACGAGGTCGCCCTCTATAACCGCACGCCGGAAAAGTTGAAGGAACTCGCCGCCGCGGGCGCCAAGGTCGCGAAGTCGATCGCGGAAGCGGCCACCTTCGGCGAGGCGGTTTTTACGATGCTCACCGACGATGCTGCGGTGGAAGAGGTCGCGCGGCAAAAGAGTGGGCTGCTGGATGCGTTGCCGAGGGGTGGAATTCACGTCTGCTCCGGCACGCACGGCGTCGGCATCATCCGCGAACTCGCAGCCGCGCATAAAGAGAAGGGTCAGATTCTCGTCACTGCGCCGATCCTCGGCCGGCCCGAGCAGGTATTGGCCGGCGCGGTCGGCGTCGTAGTCGGCGGGCCGGCGGACGCACTCAAGCGTTGCGCGCCACTGTTCGCCGCCGTCGGCCGGCGCACGTTCGAGGCGGGCACAGATCCCGCGGCGGCGACCTCGATAAAGCTCGCCAATAATTTCGTGCTCGGCTGCGCGATCGAGGCCATGGGCGAAGGATTCGCGCTCATCCGCAAATACGGCGTCGCGCCGGAAGTCTTCTACGATGTGATGACGGACGGGCTGTTTTCCGCGCCCGCCTACAAGGTCTACGGCAAGATCATCGTCGACGAGAGCTATGACAAGGCCGGGCAGATGGCGATCAACGGCCTGAAAGACGCCAAGCTCGCGCTCGCTGCCGGGGAGACGATGAGCGTTCCCTTGCCGTCAGGACAGGTCTGGCACGACCGCCTGGCCGCCGCGGTTCAACGCGGTGAAGGCGAAAAGGACTGGGCGGTGATGGCGCTGGAACAGGCGCGCGCGAGCGGGCTCGCGTAAGGATCAGCTAAACGCGGCCTTGTGATCCTGCACGAACTGCTTGGTCGTGATCGGATCGCGGCCGAGAATTTCTTTGATGGGCTTGGTGTTTTCGGCGGAGAAACCGCCCTTCGCTGCAAGCCGCGCGATCGTGAGCTGGTGACCGATCAGCCAGTCGGGCAGTCCGCGCGCCTTCATAGCTTTTTCGGCGACGTCGTAGGGCGCTGCGATGTAGGTGACGTTCTTGCCGAGCACCTCGGAAAACACCTTGGCGAAATCGCCATAGGTCGATTGGCGGCCGCTATATTCGATGGTCTGGCCGGCATACTTCTTCGCGTCGCGCACGACGTGCGCGCCGACCGCTCCCGCGTCGCGCGTGTCGATGAAGGCGAGTGGCAAATCCGCGGCGAACGGCAGCGCCATCTTGCTTTCGTTCTTGATGAGCGTCGCCTGACCGAGGGTGTTCTGCATGTAAAGGCCCGGGCGCAGGATCACCCAGCCGAGCCCACTCTTCTTCATTGCCTCCTCGACCGCGTGGTGACCGCGGCCGACGGGCGTCTCGGAATCCGGCGTAGCCATGGCCCTGCCGCCGGAGACCTTCACGACATATTCGGCGCCCGCGGCCTTGGCCGCTTCGAGAATATTGATCTGCTGCTCGCCCGACTGCGGATTGTGGCCGGTCACGATGAAGACCCGTTTCACGCCCTTGAGCGCTTTTTCCAGCGCGGCGCGGTCATGCACTTCGGCAATCGCGGTTTTCGCGTCGGCGCCGAGCACCTCGCGCGCCTTGTCAGCATTGCGGACGACACAGAGCGGATTTTCGCCGAGCGCCCCGAGTTCCTTTACGGTTGCGCGACCGGTGTTGCCCGTTGCTCCGATGACCGCGATCATTCCCATGCCTCTCCATTTGAAGGGTGGTGGCGTCGCGTAGCACTATCAGATGTCCCACCGAACTTGAAAACGCCCACCCGCCCACCTGCCCAACCCACGCCGCATCGGGCTTAACGACGCGGACGCACATTGATGCTGTCGCCGTGCGGCACGACCGGCCGCGTTGATCTCGTCAAGGCGGGTGGCTATGGTTCCGCCCGTCCAAAAACGAGACCCGGAACGAATGGCGCAACACGCGTCGGGAGTCGCAAGAAATCATGAGTCAGCAAACCCTGGAGCAATTGTTGCAAACGGTCGGGAGCCCCGTCGAACTGCTCCGCAACTCGCAGATCGGGCCCTACGCGTTTCCCGTTGTGCGGGCAGAGTTCACGAACTGGCGGGACGAACAGCGCTCCTGGCGGGAAACTTGCGCCCTCTTCGATCAGTCACACCACATGACCGATCTCTACATCGAGGGTCCCGACGCGCTCAAAATGCTCTCCGAGCTCGGCGTCAACAGCTTCAAGAGTTTCAAGGTCAACCAAGCCAAGCAGTTCGTGGCGTGCAACCATGATGGCTACGTGATCGGCGACGCGATTCTATTCTACTTGGGCGAGAACACGTTCAGCCTCGTCGGGCGCCCTCCCGCAGAAAACTGGGTGCAATACCACGTGCAGAAGGGCGGCTATAAGGCGTCCGCGGAGCGCGACGAGCGTTCGGCCGTCAACCAAGGACGGCGCAAGTTCTTCAGGTACCAGGTTCAAGGCCCCAACGCTCTCAAGGTCGTGGAGCGGGCCACCGGACGACCCACGCCAGACATCCGGTTCTTCAACATGGGCGTTCTCTCCATCGCCGGCCGCGAGGTGCACGCCTTGCGTCATGGAATGGTCGGACAGCCGGGTTGGGAGCTGTTCGGCCCGTGGGAGTGCGCGGACGACGTTCGCAACGCCATCGTGGAAGCCGGCCGCGACTACGACCTGCGACAGGTGGGAGCCAGAACGTACCCCACGACCTGCCTCGAATCGGGATGGATTCCCTCGCCGGTGCCCGCGATCTACGTCGGCGACAAGATGAAGGGTTACCGGCAATGGTTGAGCGCCAAGAGCTACGAGGCGACCGCGTCACTCGGCGGGAGCTTCTACTCCGCCGACATCACCGATTACTATTTGACGCCCTACGACCTCGGCTACGGGCCGTTCGTCAAGTTCGACCATGATTTTGTCGGGCGCGAGGCGCTGGAGAAAATGGCCAACGGCCCGCGGCGCAAGAAGGTCACGCTCGTCTGGAACGGTGACGACCTGACGCGTGCCTTTGGCACGCTGTTCCGCCGCAGCGGCGAGATGGCGAAGTACATCGACTTGCCTCTGGCGAACTACTCGACGCTGCCGTTCGACGAGGTGCGGAGAAACGGGAAGCGGATCGGTCTGTCGACGTATACCGGCTACACCGTCAACGAGCGCGCCATGATTTCGCTGGCTGTTCTCGAAGCGGCGCACAGCGAGCTCGGAACAGAAGTCGCGCTCGTGTGGGGCGAAGAAGGGCGCGGGTCATCAAAGCCGACGGTCGAGCGCCACGTGCAGACCGAGATTCGCGCGACCGTTGCGCCGGCGCCGATCTCCGAGGTGGCACGGGTGGCGTACCGGCCGCGTGTTGCCGCCTAGCACGCGCTTGCATCCGGCGCCCCGCCGGGCTTGTATCGATTTGAATTCCGGGAGGAAACAAACATGGCCTACATCTTTCACGAAGACGACCTGCCGAAGCTCGTCTCGGTGGTGCCGGGCCGCGAGCGGACTTTCTTCGTCAGCAAGGATCTGACGAAGATCGACGACATGCTCGCGGGCGTAATGCACTACAAGCACGGCGCGGCGTCGCCTTACCACTACCACGAGAATTGCGAGCACTTTTACTTCATCTTCGAAGGACAAGGTACGGTCGACACCGAAGAAGGCTCGCGCAAGGTCGGTCCCGGCGACATGATTTTCATCCCGCCGGAGGAGAAGCACCGGCTGCGGGCCACCGACACGCCGCTGTTTTATTTCGAGTTCCAAGCACCGAACCGCTTCGTCACCAAGATCCTCGACGGCACACCCGATGATCTCCGCTGGGAGCACCGGGACGGGCGAGTCTGGGTTCAGACCTGAGTCCGGCGAAAGCAAAGGGAGCGTGCCATGAGCGTCACTTTCATCGATACCAACAAGCTGCCGAAGCAAAAGACACCGCACGGCGACGTCACCGAGGTGCTGAACCAGCAGCTCGTCGGCGCCAAGAATATCGTAGCGGCGATGCGCTGGCTGAAGGCGGGCGACACGTTCGACGCCAAGCCGGCGGGCAAGCACCAGCTCGTCTATCTCGTGGACGGCAAAGGAAGCATCCGGCTCAACGGCAAGAATTACGACGTGGGCAAGGGTGCGGGCGTCTATCTCGCGCCGGACGAGGGCGCGACCATTGCGCCCGCCGCGGGCGCATCGTTGAAGCTCTTCCACCTCGTGGTACCGCCGATCCCGGCCTGAAGCGGGGCCGCGCGCAGCGCCGGACCCGCCGGGCGAAGCGAGCCGACTGACGCCAACGGTTCGAGACGAACGCGATCAGACGCGCTCGAAAGCGACGGCGACGCCCTGCCCCACGCCCACGCACATGGTGGCGAGCGAAAGCTTGCCCTTCCGTTCCGCCAGCGCGCGGATCGAGGTGCCGGCAATGCGCGCGCCCGACATGCCGAGCGGATGGCCGAGCGCGATCGCGCCGCCGTTTGGGTTCACATGCTCGGCCTCCTCGGGAATGCCGAGCGCGCGCAGAACGGCGATCGCCTGGCTCGCAAAGGCCTCGTTCAATTCGATCACGTCGAAGTCCGAAACCTTGATGCCAAGACGGGCGATGAGCTTCTCGGTCGCCGGGATCGGGCCGATGCCCATGATGCGCGGGGGCACGGCAGCCGTCCCCATGCCGAGCACGCGCGCCATCGGCTTCAGCCCATGCTTCTTCGCAGCGTCCTCCGAGGCCAAGATGAGCGCCGCAGCACCATCGTTCACGCCGGAGGAATTTCCGGCGGTCACCGTCCCGGGATTGCGGAACGGAGTTTTGAGTTTTGCCAATGCTTCGAGCGTCGTGTCCTTGCGCGGATGCTCGTCGCGGTCAATCTTGACCGGACCCGCCTTCCCGCCCGGCACTTCGACCGGCACGATCTCGCCCGCGAAGTAGCCTCGCTCCTGCGCTTTAACCGCGCGCTGCTGCGAGCGCAGGCCGAACTTGTCCTGGTCCTCGCGCGAAATCTGAAATTCCTCGGCGACGTTCTCGCCGGTCTCCGGCATGGAATCGACGCCGTACTGCTTCTTCATGAGCGGATTGACGAAGCGCCAGCCGATCGTGGTGTCGTAGTTCTCGGCGTTGCGCGAGAAGGCTTCCGTCGCCTTGCCCATGACGAAGGGCGCGCGCGACATCGACTCGACGCCGCCGGCGATGACGAGGTCGAGCTCCCCGGTCTTTATCGCGCGGGCTGCCGTGCCGACTGCGTCGAGACTCGAGGCGCAAAGCCGGTTGAGCGTGACGCCCGGCACCTTGTCCGGCAGTCCGGCGAGCAGAAGCGCCATGCGTGCAACGTTGCGGTTGTCCTCGCCCGCCTGATTGGCGCAGCCGAAGAACACTTCGTCGAGCTTCGACCAGTCGACGGACTTGTTGCGTTCGACCAGCGCCTTGATCGGGATCGCGGCGAGGTCGTCGGTGCGGACTTTGGAGAGGGAGCCGCCATAGCGGCCGATGGGAGTGCGAACGAAGTCGCAGATGAAGGCGTCGCGCATCGACAATATATGGACCGTTTCAAGCCGCTTCGCCATGGGTCGCGGCGGTGCGGGCTTGCAAATCACGCAAGACCTTCAGCTCCTTCTCGGACGGCGGCGGGGTCTCGGCCACTTTATCGGCGAACTTGATCTTCCAGCCGGTGGCCTCGATCACCTGTTCGCGCGTGACGCCGGGATGCAGCGATACCGCGATGAGTTCCTTGGTCTCCGGATCTGGCTCGAGCACGCAGAGATCAGTGATGACCTTGGTCGGGCCTTCGGTGGTGACGCCATACTTCTTGCGGTCGTCGCCACCCTTGCCGTGGCCGAGCGATGTGACGAAGTCGAGCTTCTCGACGAAGGCGCGCCTCGAGTGACTCATTGTGATGAAGATGCGCCCGCAATTGGTCGCGATTTCGGGCGCGCCGCCGCCGCCCGGCAGCCGCACCTTCGGTTTGTCGTAGGGACCGACGACCGTGGTGTTGAGGTTCGCAAACTTGTCGATCTGCGCTCCGCCGAGGAATCCGGTGGTGACGCGGCCGCCCTGCAGCCAATAGCGGAACATCTCGGGCACCGAGACCGTGAAGAGCGCGGTTTCGCACAATTCGCCGTCGCCGATCGAAAGCGGAAGGATGTTGGGCTTCGTCTCGATCGTGCCCGACTCATAGATCAACACGATGTCGGGCGCGTGCGTAAGGCGTGCAAGATTGCAAGCGGCGGACGGCGCGCCGATGCCGACGAAGCAGACGTCGTCGTTGTTGAGTGCGCGCGCGGCGGCGGCGGTCATCATCTCGGTCGGAGTGTAGTTCGCGGCCATGATCGCCTCCTCACGCTCGCTTCGCGTGAACCGCGAAAGCGTCCGGGCCCTTTCGCATCACGTGTTCGTCGATCCAGGCGCGGAAACTGTCGCGTTCGCGCGCGATCCGATCCCACGCCTTGTAGAACGCGTTGTCGCGCTTGTAATAGCCGTGCGCGTAAGAGGGATGCGCGCCGCCCGGCACTTTGACGATCGCGCCGATGGTCCAGCTCGGCAGGATCACCGCATTGGGCGAGCGCGGGCCGAGGTCGTCCACGATATCCTCGACCGTGACGATCGAACGCCTGGCGCAAAGCACAGCCTCCTTCTGCACACCGACAATCCCCTCGAAGAGCACATTGCCATCGCGGTCGGCTCTCTGCGCGTGCACGATGGCGACGTCGAGCTTGATCGCGGGCACCGCTGAGAGCAACTCGCCGGTAAACGGGCACTTGATCTCCTTGATCTTCGGGTTGACGCGCGCGAGTTCGGCGCCGCGATAGCCACGCAGGACGGCAAACGGCAAACCGGCCGCGCCGGCATCATAAGCGCTCGCCATGGCCGCATGGCTGTGCTCCGCGATCGCGAGCGGGGCGGGCCAACTGTTCTCGACCGCGTCGCGGAAACGATGCAGTGAGCCGACACCGGGATTGCCGCCCCAGGAAAAGATGAGCTTCTCGGCCGCGCCGACCCCGATGAGCTGGTCATAGATCAGGTCGGGCGTCATGCGAACGAGGATCAGACGCTTCCGCTTCTGACGGATCACCTCGTGCCCGGCCGCATAGGGGATGAGGTGGGTGAAACCCTCCATGGCCACCGTATCGCCGTCGCGCAGGTTCTCCTCGACCGCTTCGGCGAGCTTGAGAACGGCCGCCATTCTTTCCCTCCCCGCGTTCCAGCGCCGGCTGTCTGGTCTAAGCTATTAAAAAATAAGTTAAATTTTACGATTCGACCGCGACATTAGGGCTCCGGCTCGCGCACTGTCAAGGATTGCGACGAATTCGCAAGCACTTGGCCGCTGCCCCGCGCATGCAGCCCTCGCTCCAATCACCGAGTCGAGTTTACCGAGAGCGGCCGTCTGCCGGCAATTTGTTCGGCGAACGAACAATTTTCTTGAATTGGATGCACTGGATTCGATATTGCACTCAGTGGGGGATCGGAATGGCATCGTGCACGAGTTCGAAACAGCCTCGCCCCAACCTGCGGACCCGACCGAACGGCCGGATTTTGTCACCGCGCTAGCGCGCGGGCTCGCGGTGATCCGCGCGTTCGGGCCGGATAGTCCGCGCATGACGCTCGCCGATATCGCGAGGCGTGTCGCGCTGCCTCGCGCAACCGTGCGGCGGTCGCTGATCACGCTCGCGACGCTCGGCTACGTGGATACGGACGGGCGGAGTTTCACGCTGACGCCGAAGGTGCTCGCGCTTGGCAATTCCTATCTCACGACGTCACCACTGCCGCGGGCGGCACAGCCCTTGCTCGAGCGGCTCGCCGATACGACGCACGAGGGATGCTGGGCCGCCACCCTCGACGAAGATGAAGTGCTGCTCGTCGCCGGCGCAAAGACAAACCGGCTATTGTCGGCCGGGCTCTCGATCGGAAGCCGGCTGCCCGCTTTTTGCAGCGCGCTCGGGCGCGTGTTGCTCGCCGGCAGCCCCGACGAAAAGCTCGACGCTTACTTCGCGCGGCTTTCGCCGCGCTCGCACACGCCGCGCACGACGGTGGAGCCGAGCGCGATCCGGCGCGCTATTCTCGATGCACGCGCGGCGGGCTATGCGATCGCCGACGGCGAAGTCGAGACCGGACTCTGCTCGATCGCCGTACCGATCACCGATCCGCGCGGCAAGACGGTGGCAGCATTGAATGCGACGGCGCCTTCCGAGCGCGTGCGCAGCAGCGAGATGGTCGAGCGCTTTCTTCCGCTGCTGAAGCGGGCCGCTGACGACCTTCGCCCGATCCTGCTCTGATCCGCCAATCTCTACTCATCCCCGGCGCGGCGCGGGATCAAAATCCGTGACAAGATTTCCGCTCGGCACGGCGGAGAGCGGCCGCTCGCGCGCGAAGTGCCGGCCCGCGCCCTTCTCTCCGACGAGCTTGCCGTCACGCACGACGACGCGGCCGCGCAGCATCGTGAGCACCGGCCAGCCGGTCACTTCCAATCCTTCGTACGGCGTGTAGTCGCAGGCGTCGTGCAGGATTTCATGCGAAATTCGCACGCGGCGGTCGGGATCCCACATTACGATATCGGCGTCGGAGCCAACGGCGATTGTGCCCTTCTTTGGATAGAGCCCGTACATCTGCGCGTGGTTGGTCGAAGTGAGGGCGACAAATTGCTGAAGCGTCGTGCGGCCCTTGGTGACGCCTTCGGAAAAGAGGATCGGCAGGCGCGTTTCGATGCCGGGAATGCCGTTCGGCACATAGCGAAAACTGTTGCGGCCGCGCGGGTTGAGCTTTCCGCGCTCGTCATCGAAACGGAACGGACAGTGATCAGAGGAGAAGACGGAGAGGATTCCGCGCCGGAGCCCGTCCCAGCAAGCTTCCTGGCTCGCCGCGTCGCGCGGCGGCGGGCTGCAGACGAGCTTCGCCGCCTCCGTGTCCAGGCCAGCTATGTCGGATGCCTTGAGCACCAGATATTGCGGACAGGTTTCGCCGTAGATTTTCAGGCCGCGTGCCTGCGCGCGGGCGATCTCTTCCATCGCCTGGCCGTTCGACACGTGCACGATCATGATCGGCACGTCGAGGAGCTCGGCGAGCGAAATCGCGCGATGCGTCGCTTCGCGCTCGACCGGGATCGGGCGCGACAGCGCGTGATTGAACGGCGCGGTGCGGCCGGCGCGCTCGAGCCGCTCGGCGAGGAAGCGGATCGCATCGTCGTTCTCGGCGTGGACCATGACGAGGGCGCCGGTCTCCCGCGCGACCGCGAGCACTGCCAGTATTTCGTAGTCGGCCAGCTTCAACGCCTCGTAGGTCATGAAAATCTTGAACGAGGTATAGCCGTCGGCGACGACGGCGGGCAGTTCCTGGCCGAGCACGCTCTCGGTCGGATCGGAAATAACGAGATGAAAGCTCGTGTCGACGTAGCACTTGCCGTCGGCCTTTGCATGATACTCGGTGAGCGCCGCGCGCAGGCCCTTGCCTTTTTCCTGAATGCAGAACGGCATCACCATCGTGTTGCCGCCGAAGGCGGCCGCGCGCGTGCCGGATTCAAAATCGTCGGCCATGACGATGCCGGGACCGCTTGGCTGGGCAAGATGCACGTGGCTGTCGATACCACCGGGCAGCACGAGGCGGCCGGTGGCGTCGATCATTTCGGCGGCCGCGCCAAGATTTTCACCGAGCTCAGCGATGCGGCCGTCGCGAATGCCGATGTCGCAATCCGCCATTTCGGCGGCGGTGACAACATGGCCACCGTGGATCACGGTGTCGAACTTCGCCATCAAAATTCCCCTGGCAATTTCATTTACTTCATTCTCCGTTTTGCTTCAGCGCGGTCCACCGGCGCGTGCGCACGCGTGTGCATATTTTTTGCCGCCGAAAAGTGACGGCGTTTCGCTGCAATCGTTCGATGTGCGAACCGGCTGCACGACTGGCGCTCAGAGGATTAACGACTGTGGCGCCGGTCGCCGGAACGCCTCGAGACTTGAAAAACAATTATCGAGCGTCAGCGATTAACTCCAGTTCCTCAGTCTTTATCTTGGTCGCGCCGAATTTAGGTTAGCACGTATTGTCGCACTTGCTGTCGCTTTGTCGCCGTAAGTGTGCCGCTTTTCGCAGGGATTTGAAGTACTTCCGCAACAGCAAGGGAAGCACGAAATGGTTCGACATGCTCGAGCTGTCATTGGTCTCGTTTTGCTTA
Source organism: Xanthobacteraceae bacterium (assembly GCA_040901465.1). GTDB lineage: Bacteria > Pseudomonadota > Alphaproteobacteria > Rhizobiales > Xanthobacteraceae > JAUSIF01. Next base: position 211,513 of record JBBDYN010000028.1, on the reverse strand, counting down.
CAATGGCGGCGCCCGGCGCATCATTCGCCGATCGCTTCGACGACTCTCAGTTCAATCCGCGGAGCACACAAATCGCGCCGAGCGCGCAGAGCAAGGGCGCACAAAAATTGCAAAAGAAATCGCGCGCCGTTCAAACCGCAAGCCTCGGCAACAACTATTCCGCAGGCTTGGGCAGCCCGACGTGGATTTCGGTCGCGAAGCAATACACCGGAACCAACCCAACCGGCCGCAGGAGTCTGTGGTGTGCCGATTTCATGAATCTCGTCTTGAAACGGAGCGGCATGCAAGGAACCGCGTCGAGCACGGCGCGCTCGTTCACGAGCTACGGCCAGCGGATTTCCGGGCCGCGTGTCGGTGCAATCGCGGTGATCGGCCGCGGCAAGAACGGCGGGCATGTCGGGATCGTCACCGGGATCGACGCAAGTGGGAACCCGATCCTGATTTCCGGCAACCACAACAACACGGTCGCGGAAGCTCCCTACTCCGCCGGACGCGTGATTGCCTACGTGTGGCCGGCCGGGTAAGCGCAAGAGAATAATTCTTTGCCGACACGCCCGCGGTCCGTTGCAATACCGATCGCGGGCGTCGACTTTAGTTGCCGGTGAAGATCGGCTTGCGCTTTTCCATGAACGCCTTGCGGCCTTCCTCGTAGTCGCGACTCGAGAAGCAGCGCTGCACGAGCTTCGCGCAGCGCGCGAGATCGCGCTCGGATTCGTCCTTCAGCAACTCGCCAACGATGAATTTCACGGACGCAATCGTAAGCGGCGCGTTCGCCGCGATCATGTCGGCGTAACCTCTGACATAGGATTCGATCTCGCCGTCCGGCACGACGCGGTTTGCGAACCCCATCACGCGCGCTTCGCTCGCGTCAAATCGGCGTGCCGTGAAAAACATCTCCTTGGTGAAGGATGGGCCGAGCGCTTCCACGAACCGCCGGATGCCCGCGAAGTCGTAGCCGAGCCCGAGCCTGGCCGCGGGCATGGCGAAGTGGGCGTGATCGGACGCTATGCGGATGTCGCAGTTCGCGGCGAGGCCGAGACCGCCGCCGACGCAGTAGCCGCGGATCATCGCAATCGTCGGTTTGGGAAAGTCGTGGACCGCGGAATAGGCCTTCTCGACCGCGGCGTTGTAGCGCGAAACGGCTTCTTCGCTGCCACGCTCATTCTCGAACTTGGAAATGTCCGCGCCCGAGACAAACGATTTGTTGCCGGCACCGGTCAGGACGACGACGCCGATATTGCTGTCGCTCGCGAACTCCCCGAGGACCTCGGCCGCCCGCTCCCACATCGCGAGCGACACGGCATTGTGGCGATCGGGATTATTGAAGATGAGATAACCGATGCGGCCTTCCCGGCGCGTGGCAATTTTATCGGATGCGGTCATTCTACGAATCCTCGTCTTGGTCGCGCCGGTCATATCACGTCGCGCGGCGCCTTGGGACGCAGCCGCAAAACGCACGTGGATCGGTATTTGAGGGGGTTGCGAAGGCCCGCGAACGAATATTCGGCGGGGACGCGGTGTTCGCATTCCGGACCGATGGCCCTTGACCCGGCAAATGGCCTTCACAAATTTGCTTGTCGAATTCAATCATAGACTTACCATGGCTGAAAATCGCCGCCGGCATCCGGCAATGCGACCCAACCGATGCCCGACTGAAGTTCCTCAGAGCAAACCCCGGGAGAAATGTCATGAACAAGTTCACACGCCGCCAGTTCATCGGTGCCGCCGGAGCCACGGTCGCCCTCGCGCCGGGGCTGCCGGCCCTGGCACAGGCCAAGCGCATCACGATCGGCACCAACCCGGCCGGCAGCATCTACTATTCGCTGGGTGGCGGCATCGCCAAGGTTCTGACCGAGAAGATGGGCGTGCAGGCGATCGTGCAGCCGTTTGCCGGATCGTCGGTAGCGCTCCCGCTCGTCAACAACGGCGAGCTGACGTCGAGCCTGGCCTCCACGCTCGATTCGGGCGCCGCCTATCGCGGCGAGAATGACTACCAGGGCAAGGCGATGAAGAATCTGCGCTCGCTCGTGCGCATCTTTTCGCTCCCCTATACCTTCACTGTGCGTGCCGACTCCGGGCTGAAGACGATCGCAGACCTCAAAGGCAAGAAGGTCGTCATGGAGTTCAAGGCGCTCCTCGGCCTGAAGCCGATGAACGAGGCGCTAATCAAGGCCGGCGGACTGCAACTTTCCGACGTGATGCCGGTGACGGTCGCAGGCCTCAAGCAGGGTCTTGACGCCGTCGCCGACAAGACTGCGGATGCTTCCGCCGTCGCCGCCGGTATTGCCATGGTCCAGGAAATGCACGCTTCGGTTCCAGGCGGCGTCCGCTATCTCAACGTCACAGGCCCGAACGCCACCGACGAATTCATGGGTAAAACGCTCCCGGGAACTTCGCTCCTGAAGCTCGCGCCGAACCCACGCATGCCGGAAGTAACCGAACCAGTCACGATCGGCACGTATGATGTGTTCCTTGTGACGGGAGCGAGCGTGTCGAACGACGACGCGAACAAGTTGACCACGATCCTGGTCGAGAGTTGGCCGGAACTGCAAAAGGACTATCCGGCCTTGCGCCCGGCCAAGCTCGAGGACCTGTCGCGCGCGACCAACGTCGTGCCCTATCACCCGGGCGCGATCGCCGCGTTCAAAGCGAAGAAGATGTGGTCGGACAAGAACGACATGGCCGACAAGAAGGTCATGTAATTCGCCGTCCGCGGCCAGCGTCAACATCCATCGGAGCGAGAATGGCCGTCCTGGCGGAGTGGATTCGGCGCATCTACCTGGCCGTGATCACGATACTTGGCATTCTGTGGGTCTTCGACGCGCCGCTCCAGCTTGGCTGGGGCGGCATCCTTCAGGAACAGTTCTATCTCCTAGTCGCTGGGCTGGTGACCGGAGCCGGCTTCATTCAAACACCGTTCGGCAAACGTGCAGGACGGCTGGAAGTCGTGCTCGCGCTTGTCGCGCTCGCCGTCTGGGGGCTCGCCGCCTACAATTTCGGGGATTGGGTCGTCGATCCGACGACGCGCCCGCTCGATCGCTGGCTGCCGGGATTGCTCGCGCTCGGCCTGCTGTTGCTTTCGCTCTATCAGAACGTCGGACTCGCGATCACGCTCACGATGGGACTGATAGGGCTCTACGGATTCATCGGCCACTGGTTTCCCGGCGCGCTTGAAGGACAATATACCGAGCCGAGCCGGCTGATCCTCTACCTCTATTACGACTCGAACGGCGTGCCCGGGCTCGTGCTCGGCGTTGCGACCACGATCGTGCTCGCCTTCATCATTTTCTCTAAGGCGCTTGAAGCCGCGGGAGCGGGCCAATTCTTCGATCATGCGTCAATGGCGATTCTCGGAAATTATCGCGGCGGGCCTGCAAAGGTCGCGGTCGCATCGTCGGCGCTGTTCGGCACGATCAGCGGATCGGTGGTCGCGAACGTCGTTTCGAGCGGCATCGTCACGATACCGCTGATGATCCGCGCCGGCTTCCGGCCGTCGATGGCGGCGGGGATCGAAGCAAGCTCCTCGACCGCAGGACAATTTACGCCGCCGGTCATGGGGGCGACGGCGTTCCTGATCGCCGAGTTTCTGCAGATCCCCTACACGGACGTGATCATCGCCGCAGCGATCCCGGCCGCAATCTTCTACGTCGTGATGTTCCTGCAGATCGACAGCTATGCCGCGCGCAACGGATTGGTCGGCTTGCCACGTGAGGAACTGCCGCGGTTGCGCACGGTGTTAGCCGAAGGCTGGATCTTTCTGATGCCGATCGTGCTGCTGATCTATCTGATGTTCTGGGAAGGTACGCGGGTCGAACGGGCGGCGATCTATGCTGCGGTCGCGATGGTGGCGCTCGGTGCGATCAAGCGACGGGACTATCGCTGGCGAGATTTGCTCGGCGCCGTGACGGTCGGCGTCGGCAAAGAAATGGTGCCGATCCTTCTCGTCAGTGCGGCGGCCGGCATCGTCATCGGCGCACTGAATATTTCCGGGCTTGCATTCACGATCACGCTTCTGCTCACGCACGTAGGTGAAAACGCCGGCATCTTCGCAATGCTCCTTATCACCGCAGCGATCGCGCTCGTGCTCGGCATGGGGCTGCCGACGTCGGCGGTGTACGTTCTCTTGTCCGTGGTGCTCGCGCCCGCGCTCGTGAAGATGGGTCTCTATCCGCTCGGCGCGCACATGTTCATCTTTTATCTCGGCATGATGTCGTTCCTGACGCCGCCGGTCGCGATGTCGTCCTATACGGCTGCCGGGCTCGCCGGCTCCGATCTCTGGACCACTTCGATGGACGCGATCCGCACAGGCGCGTCGGGCTATCTCTTGCCGTTTCTGTTCGCGCTCAATCCCGCGCTCATCCTGCACGGATCGACGACCGAGATCATTTACGCAGTCGTCACCGTGCTGATCTCGGGCGCCTATCTCGCGTGGGCGGCGGAAGGCTCGATGGGGTCGATACAGTTGACCCGGGCGGAGCGGATCGCGGCGCTTGTCCTCGCGCTGATCGTCGGGTCCTCGACCGTCTGGATCGGCGGCGATTCGCCGTTCAATCTTGGCGTGATCGCCGTCGGAATTGCGCTGATCCTGGTGTTTTCAAGACTAGCCGCGGAACGCAAGAGCGTCGCCGCCTAGGGCGCCGGCCGGGCGATTGCGCATTTTTGGATCACGGCCGGCGGGCCGCGCCGACGGATTCCAACCGGACATAGGGCGGCCGGCCACCATCGGCGCAGGGCAGGAAAATCAAGGGCTTCCCGGAGCCGTCGAGGCGGCCCGTGCCGTCAACTGGCCGGCGGGCGCATCACCACCACCGAGGAGAACCACCCATGGTGGATTGTTGGACCCTCAACTTATCTGGAAATATGCCCTATACTGCAAGGGCGCTACTAACCACGCGCACGCGGAAGCCAACCCGCATAAAAAATCAGAGTTCACGCGGAGGGAACGATGCAACTAAAGACAGTACTGAAATTTGCATTGGCGTCGGTCGTGGCCGGATTGCTCGGCCTCGGCAGCGCCCGTGCTCAGGATACGATCAAGATCGGAGTGGTCGGGCCGAAGACCGGACCGCTCGCCGGCGGTGCCGCGGTCACTCACTTTCCCAATTTCGACCTTTGGGCGAGCGACGTCAACAAGCGCGGCGGGCTCAAGCTGAAGACCGGTCAGAAGAAGGTCGAACTGATCGTCTATGATGACAAGACGAACCCCGGCGAAACGATCAAGGCAGTGGAGCGGCTGGCGACGCAGGACAAGGCCGATTTCATCTTCGCGCCCTACGGCACCGGCTTCAATCTGGCGGCGGCGCCGACGTTCGCCAAGCACGGCTATCCGCAGTTCGCGGTTGCGGCCGTCACCGATCAGATCGACGAACTCATCAAGAAATATCCGACGATCTATTTCTGGATCGGCGACACGACCTCGTACGCGCGGTCGGTAGCTGAAATTCTCAAGAAACTCGTCGATGAAAAGAAGATCGGAAACAAGGTTGCCATGGTCAACGTGGCGGACGCGTTCGGAATCGAATTGGCGAACGCCGCCCGTCCCGTGTTCACGAAGGCCGGATTCGAACTCGTTTACGACAAGTCGTATCCGCTCGGCACGCAGGATCTCGCGCCGGTCGTGAAGGCGGCCAAGGCCGCCAATCCGGATTCGTTCGTAGCCTGGTCCTATCCGCCCGACAGTTTCGGTTTGGCCGAACAAGCCAAAATCGAAGGACTGAGCGTCAAGGCCTATTACTCGGCCGTGGCGACGGCCTTCCCCGCCTTTGGCGCGAAGTTCGGCAAATCGGCAGAGGGCATTCTGGGCGCAGGCGGCATTCAGAACACGCCCGCGATCCAGGACTATCGCAAGCGGCACAAGGAAGTGACCGGCGTCGACGCCGATTACTGGGGCAGCGCGATCTACTACGCGGCGTTGCAGGTGCTCGAACAGGCCATCGAAGGCGTGGGCTCGACCGATCGCAAGGCGGTCAACGATTACATCAAGTCGCGCACGTTCCAGACGATCGCCGGAACCATCGACCAGCGGAAGCAGTCGAACCCGTGGTTCTGGACCGTCGGTCAGTGGAAGGACGGCGCGTTCCACGGCGTCAAGGGCGTCAACACCAAAGATGCCGATGTTTCGTTGAAGGCCGGCTGGTAATCTCGCACGTTTTCGCCCGGCGCGGAATCTCCTGCCGCGCCGGGCGCTTTCTACTGACGCGCCGACGCATTCGTCATGGACATTATTCTGATTGGATTGCTGCTCGGCGGAACCTACGCCCTGATGGCGATGGGGCTGCAGCTCCAATACGGCGTCGCCCGCATCATGAATCTGGCAAACGGCGAAATTCTCGTCGCCGGCGCATTCGGCACGTTCTGGTTTTACAGCGCCACGCAAGCGAGCCCAGTCTATGCGCTCATCATCATCATTCCGCTCGCGTTCGTCGCAAACTGGATTGTCTACCGCGTTCTGATCCTACCGCTCGTCAAGCGTGCGAAGAGCCAGGGGCAACTTGAAGTCGACAGCATCCTCGCGACGTTCGGCTTGAGTTTCATCTTCGTCGGAATTCTGCTTGCCGTATTCGGCGGCGAGTACCTGAGTTACTCGTATCTCGCGCGACCCTATTTCATCTTCGGCCAGCCATACGGCCTCAACCGCATTGCCGCCTTCATCGGGTCGGTGATCCTCTGCTTCGGACTCTATGCGTGGCTGCACGGGACCCGCACCGGGCGCGCGCTGCGGGCAGTCGCGGTCGACTCGACGGCCGCCGCGATCGTCGGCATCAACGTGAACCAGGCATCGGCGCTGGCGTTCGCCCTGGGCGGAGCCGTGACGGCCGCCGGCGGCACCTTCCTCAGCATGTTTCTCACCTTCGACGCCTCGCTCGGCGTCATTTTCACGCTGAAGGCGCTGGTGATCGTGATCATGGGCGGCGTGCGTGAAATTCGCGGCGCGATCGCGGCCTCTTTCATCCTCGGGCTGACCGAAACCGTGGTCGCTTCGCTGATCGACCCGGGGCTCACGCTCGCCGCGGCCTATATTCTGTTCATCATCATCCTCTTGGTGAAGCCTGAGGGGCTGTTCGGGAGGCGCACGTCGTGACCAGCATCGACAAGCGCGGCGATGTGCCGTTCGACGCGCTCGGTCCGACCGAGCACTCGGTTCGCGGGGTGGCACGCCTCACAGCCGTCGAAGCGAGAAATCTGACCATCGCCGTATTGATTCTTATCGCCGCAGCGACGTTACCGCTGTTCGCGACCGGCTACCTGCTGTCGATCGGCGTTTCGATCGCGATGTACACTGTGCTCGCGACCTCGTGGGCGCTGTTTTCCGGACCGACGAATTACATCTCGCTTGCGACTGCGGCGTTCTTCGGCATCGGCATGTACACCGTCGCTCGCGGCCTCGACCTTGCTCCTTACCCGGTTCTGGTGCTGCTCGCGGGCATCGCGGGCGCGCTGTTCGCTGCCGTCGTCGGCCTCGCCACGCTGCGGGTCGCGGGCGTCTATTTCGTCATTTTTTCGCTCGGGCTCGCCGAGCTCGTGCGCCAGATCATGGCCTGGGCGCAGCACATCATGGGCCGAAGCAGCGGGCTCTATGTGCTGATCGATATGCCGGACGAGCGGCTATACTGGCTTCTGTTGGGCTTGGCCGCGATCGTTTTTTTTGTCGGCTGGTGGATCGGGCGCTCGAGGCTTGGATTCGCGCTCCGCATCATCGGCAATGACGAAATCGTCGCCGTGCACAGCGGCATCAATACGGCGCGTGCAAAGGTGGTGCTGTTCGTAATCTCGAGCGCGTTCGCGGCGATCACGGGCGCGCTCGTCGCACCGCGCTGGAGCTATGTGGAGCCGACGCTTGCGTTCAGCCCGTTCCTTTCTTTCCAGGTGGTGATCATGTCGCTGCTCGGCGGCGTGCACCGGCTATGGGGGCCGCTGTTCGGCGTGATCCCATTCACCATTCTCTGGGAGCTGATCTCGTCGAAATTCCCGGCGCAGACGACGCTTCTTCTCGGCGTCGCATTCCTGCTCATCGTCTACATAATTCCGCACGGCTTCGTTGGCCTGGTCGAAGGCTATTGGCATCGCTGGAAGCACCGCCATGCTTAGTCCTTCGCGCGCCACGAAGACATTGACCGTCGATGACATCTCGAAACGATTCGGCGGGCTCGTCGCTGTCGGAAACATGACGTTCGATATTGCCGAGAACGAGGTGCTGGGTCTCATCGGACCAAACGGCTCCGGCAAAACCACGATGATGAATTTGATCTCGGGTGCGTTGAAGCCGACATCCGGAAGAATCGAGCTCTACGGCGACGATATTTCCGGCGCGCAGGCAAGCGTGATCGCGCGTTTGGGCGTCGCGCGTACATTCCAAATCGTACGCATGCTGCCTGCCCTCACAGTGCTCGAAAACGTCGCTGCGGGCGGGGTCTTCGGCCACGCGCGCCGATGGGGCCGCGAGCTCGACGACTACGCGCGCGGGCTCCTGCGGCGCGTGGGCGTCGAAGTGCCGCCAGAAACACCTGTGTCGGCGCTGACCTATATCGACCAGAAGCGGGTCGAGCTCGCGCGCGCGCTCGCATCCGACCCGAAGGTCCTGCTGCTCGACGAATGGCTCGCGGGTCTCAATCCGACCGAGTTGAAAGTTGGAATCAGACTGATCGAGAAATTACGCGCGGAAGGCCGGACGATCATCGTGGTCGAGCACGTAATGGACGCGATCCGCGCGCTGTGCGACCGGTGCGTCGTGATGAACAGCGGCGTCAAGATCGCCGAAGGCACGCCCAATGACGTCTTGAGCGACGGGGAAGTGATCCGCGCCTATCTCGGGGACGACGCCTGAGCATGCGCGGACGTTAAACCCCCGGCCTCCATCGTCGCCAAGCTTGCGGGTGGTCCGTTCTCTGTGCAGACAAACTCCCCTATTGGAGTCTCGGCGACGCCGTCAAAATGACCGATCGCGTCAGATGCCCAGGTAGCTCGACTTCACCTTTTCGTTCGCCCACAATTCCTCGGGAGGCGCGGAATAGACCACTTGGCCTTTGCTCATGACATGCACGTAATCGACGAGCTTGAGCGCCAGCGAGGCGTTCTGCTCGACCAGCAGGATCGACAGTCCTTCCTCCTTCAGCTTCCCGATTGCTTCCCACACGCCCTGAATGATGATCGGCGCGAGCCCTTCCGAGGGCTCATCCATGATCAGGCAATCAGGGTTGGTCATCAGTCCGCGGCCGATGGCAAGCATCTGCTGCTCGCCCCCCGATAGCGTCTTTGCGCGCTGGCCGCGACGTTCCTTCAGGCGCGGAAACAACGAGTAGACGCGCTGCAAACTCCAATTGTGACGCTCCGTCGCCCGCTCGGCCACCATTAGGTTTTCTTCGACGCTCAATGAGGGAAATACGCGCCGACCCTGCGGGACAAGTCCCATCCCGCGGCGAATGGTCTCGAACGAAGAGATCTGCGTGATGTCCGCTCCCTTGAACACAATCTTGCCTCGACGCGGCGGGTTGAAGCCGACGATCGAATTCACGAGCGTGGTCTTGCCCACGCCGTTGCGCCCGAGCAGTCCGAGGATCTGTCCCTGATCGAGCGTCAGCGACAGCCCTTGGAGGACGTAGGCGTCGCCGTAGTAGGTGTGAATGTCTTTGACTTCGAGTATCGCCATAATTTAGCCGGTGCCCAGGTAAATCTGCTGCACTTTCTCACTTCGGCGAATTTGATCGGTGGGTCCTTCCTCCAGCACTTCGCCGAAGTTCAAGACCGAAATGCGCGCGGCAACGTCGAACACCACATCCATGTCGTGCTCGATCAAGAGAATCGCGAGCTTTGGATCGAGCCGCGTGAGAAACTTTACCATTTCGGACGACTCACCCGACGCCAAACCGGCCGCCGGCTCGTCCAGGAGCAAGAGCTTCGGATCGCTGGCCAGGCCAAGAACAATCTCCAGTTGGCGCTGCTCGCCGTGCGAGAGATTGCGAACTTCGACGTCCTTGCGGTCCAGGAAACTGGCCTGTTCGAGGAGATGCTCGGCCTTTTCGTAAACGTCGCGATATGAGGAGAGAAGCCGCCACGCGACGAATTTCGACCTGCGCACGCCTTTGATTGCGAGAAGCACGTTGTCCAGAACCGTCAGCTTTGGAAACAAGCTGGTGATTTGAAAGGTTCGCGCCATTCCCAACGCCGCTCGCCGATGCGACGGCCAGCCGGTGACGTCCTTGCCGAACAGAAGGATCCGGCCCGTGGTCGCGGGCAGGATGCCGGTAATGACGTTGAACAGCGTGGTCTTCCCGGCGCCGTTCGGGCCAATGATGGCCTTCCGATCGCCGGGAAAAATTCTCAGGCTGACGTCACGAACCGCGTGAAGCCCGCCAAAGCTCTTGCACAGGCTTTTCAGTTCAAGGACGGGCTCCGCGCCGCTCATTCTGGCCCCGCTCTCGATCTCGCCATTGCCAAAGCGAAATAGCCGGGGCCGTTCGCAGAGCCCGGCATCGTTCGCATCGCTACTTGCAGTTCTTACACGGCGGGAAGTCCCGGCTATAGACCGGCTGCTTGAGGAATTCTTCCTTTTTGTAGGTCCAGAACTGACTCACCTTCGGATAGGTCTTGATCACCGTGTTCCAGAGTTCTTCCTTGTCGTACCCGAACAATTTCTTCTTCTCGACTTTTTTTATGTAGATGTTGTGAATCGGGTTCCGCAGGTCGTCGAACTCGACCGGACCGCGCACGGCCTCGATCTTGAGCGACGCGAGCATCTTGACGAACTCCTCGGGGCCCGGCCACTTGCCGCCGGTCTTCTTCATGACCTCGTGGATCATCTGCGCGGTCGTGTAATTGCTCTCCGAATAATACGACGGCACCTTGCCGTACTTATCGCGGTATTTTTTCACGAACGCGGCATTCCTTGGCGTTTCCAACGCCGCACTATATTGCAGCGCTGACACGTGGCCGAGGACCTCGTCGCCCATCGAGGGCAACACGAACTCGTCATAACTCGTGCCGCCGCCAATGATGGGCTTCTTGATGCCGGCGGCCGCCAGCTGCTTGGGGAACTGGAGCGCCATCGGTCCAACCATGAGCGAAAAGATCGCGTCCGCGTCCTTATTGATGGTTGGAATGAAGGGTCCGAAGTCGATGGTCCCGAGCGGTGGCCAAATCTTTTGGATGACCTTGCCGCCGCAATCTTCGAATACTTTCTGGAATCCGCCGACCACCTCGTAGCCGAATGCATAATCGGCGCCCACCGTCACGATTTGCTTGTATCCTTGATCGCAGGCCCACTGTCCCATCGGGTGGTGGGGCTGCGAACTCGTCCAGCTGGTCCGGATCAGATAGGGGTACTTGGCGGCATCGCGCTGCGTCAGGTCGTCGGCGGCCGGAATGGACGGAATGTAGACGACCTTCTCGCGCGTACTGATCGGTGCGAGTGCGTAGCCGGTTGAAGCCAATAGACCGCCGATGAACATATGCACCTTGTCTTGGCGGATCAGCTTTTCGGCCTTCAAAACGCTGACCGGCGGCTTCGCCTGCTCGTCCTCGAGAATGAACGTCACCTTGGCCCCGGCGAAGTCGCCTTTGACTTCGTCGAGATACATTTCGAAGCCGTTATTCATGTCCTTGCCGACTTGGGCGAAGATTCCGGTCATCGGCGCCAAGAATCCGATGCGCAGTTCCTCCGCATCCGCGCCCGGCGCCAGGCTCGCGGCGAACGCGAGACACGCTCCCATCAACGTCAAACGGAACTTTCTCGCCACGCTGCTCGTCATGGCGCTCGCTTCATTGTCGATCATGGCCTTTCCTCCCGTTTCATTATGTTGCGGATGCCAGTTTCTTGCTTGTTGCCGGGTCGGCCGCTGGCGCTCGCCATTGGCGAATTAGTGTTGGAATGCTCAACAGACCGCCCGGAAGATAAAGAATTGCCAGCACGTAAACACCGCCCAAAGCGTACTGCCACCATGGGACTATTGTGCTGAGATACTCGCGCAAGAGGACGACGACACCAGCGCCGATGGCACCGCCCACCAACGTACCCGAGCCTCCCAGCACGACCATCAAGAGTGCGTCGACCGAAGTGGTCAAGACCACGTCTTCCGGACTGACGATCCGGTTCGCGTGCGCCCAGAGCACACCCGCGAGTCCGCCAAACCCGCCTGCAACAACGAACGCGATGTATTTGTGCAGCCACGTATTGTAGCCCAAGATTTGCATCCGGATTTCGCGCTCTCGGATCCCCTCCAGGCTTCGCCCGAACGGTGATTTGATCAAAATGTAAAGCGCGAGCAGCGACGCGACGAAGAACCCTAAAACGACGTAAAAGAATGTGACGTCGTTTGCGAGCTGAATTCCGAATTCAGGTCTGGCGGGCAAATTGATCCCGTTGTCGCCACCGGTCAGCGAATTCCAACGATACGCGAGGCCCCAGACGCATTGGCCGAGCGCCAGCGTGATCATCAGGAAATAAACGCCGGCCGCGCGGATGGCGAACAGTCCGAAAATGGCGGCCGTGGCGGCTCCGAACGCGATGCCGAGGAGCACTACCAGCCAGAAATCCAACCCAAGACCGATTTGATACCGGGTGGCCAGAATTGCGGTCAGGTATGCGCCGACGCCCAGATACGCTGCCTGCCCGAGCGACGGGAGCCCGGTAAACCCGAGCAATAAATCCAAGCTCATCGCGAGGATGGCGAACACCAATGCTCGCGTAACCAAAAGAATTACGAACGGACCAGCGTGCGGAATCGCTATCGCGAGGGCCAGCAATACCCCGGCAACCGCAGCAATCTTGAACCAGTCGGCCGCGGCCACTCGCTTACTCCCGCCCGAACAGACCCGTCGGCTTCACCGCCAGGATCAGCACCATCGGTGCGTAAAGGGTGAAATAGGAAATCTCCGGAAACAGCGCCTTGCCGAAATTGTCGGCGAGTCCGACCAGCAGGCTTCCGACCGCCGCACCGACCAGGCTTCCCATCCCCCCGATGATCACCACCGCAAACGCAATCGGCAGAATTTGAAAGTCCAGTCCTGGATAGACGCCGAGAAAGGCGCCTCCGATGACTCCGCCGAGCGCCGCCAGAAACGCCCCCAACGCAAAGATGAACGTGGATATTCGAGACGTATCGATCCCGACGCCGCGCGCCATTTGTGCGTCGTCGACCGTCGCGCGAACGGCGGCGCCCATGCGCGTCTTCTCCATGACGAGCCAAAGGGTCAAACCAATCACCGCCGCCATGGCGATCATGAAAATTCGGTAGCCCGGCAGATAGAGCCCGCCCACCACGATGCTTTTCGTGAGACCCGCGGGCGGGAAGATGTCCATGTTGTCGCCGCCCCAAATATCGAGGGCGGCTTGCTGAAACAGAAATGCGAAGCCAACGGTCAGCAACACTTGCCGGAGCGGATCGAATCCCAGCGGGCGCAGGAAAATTCGCTCCATCGCAATGCCGAGAACCGCGATCGACAATGCCGCGACCGGAATCGCGAGCGCCCACGATCCCGTGGTCCAGATCACCGTCAACGCGACGTAGCCGCCCAAGAGGAAGTAGGAGCCGTGCGCGAGATTGACGATCCGCATGACGCCGAAAATCAGCGATAGGCCGCTGCCCACCAGAAAAAGGAGGGCACCATAGGAGACGCCATTGAAAATCTGAATCAGCCAGAAATTCGCGTCCATTCCCGTTGATCCCCCATTTCTCCGGGATGGTAAGTCTAGCTTAGCGTAGGATGGGGCCCACCTGCACCACCCGGATGAAACTTTCGAACATTTGCAATGTAATTCAACCGCCCGACTAGCATTGACCGACTCCCGTCTGCTGCCGGCTAATTGCGCCGCAATCGTTTCTTGTGCGCCGCACCGGACTTCGCCGCCGGAATCACGGGCAGCAACAGAAACGGCTCCTGCCGGCCGCCGAAATGCAGCATGGTAGTGGTATCGGCGAAACCAGCTGGTCTGTTCTGCGGATCATCGTGCAGGAATGGGCCGCAGCCGGTGAGTTCATTCTTGAAATTGGAAAGCTTTCCGCCGCTCGGTCCGGGATAGACATAATCCTTGCCGCGGATCGTCAGAGCTACCCGATACCCGGCGGGCACTACGATCGAAGTCGGCCAGATTTCAACATCGACCTCGACCACCTGCCCAGGCCTGAGCGGCTGCTTCTGGTCATGCGTGTGATACGGGCGGTAACGGGTAGACAGTTTCCTGTCGAGCTTGCGGTGCGAAGCGCGAGCCCAGCCTTGGCCGACCGGCGCATGTGGATCGACGGCGCCTTGAAACACGACCTCCTTGAGGTCGGGTCCAAGCACGCGCAGCACGACGAACAGGTCGGCATCGACGGTCGATGATGAGACAAAGAGCTTGACAGCCGACGGCCCGGTAATCTCGGTTGCCGCCGCGAGCGGCGGGGTGAGAAACGTGACGCCGTCACCCATGGCGTCGAAACTGTTCGATGATTTTCTCGCCGTGCGCTTTGCGGAAAGCGCGCCACTCGATGGATCCAGATAGAATTTCGTCCATCTGGTGCGCTTAAGCGGCCACTCGTTTTCGGAGCGTTTCACAAACTTGTCGGTATGGCGCACCTGCAGGAGCGCGCGCGGTTGCTTGTCCCAACCGTTCTTCTTGCCATGCAGAAAGTAATCAAAGAACCTGAGCTGCAACTCGCGCCCGTAGTCGGTGTAGAAGTGCGTCCAGTGCTCCTTGCCGTGCACCTCGAGCCACTTCTCCTTGGCCGCGGCACGCACAAATCCTTCGACATTTCCGCGCAGATGCAGCCCCTGGCCGCCCCAGTTAGCAGCCGAAAGCAGCGGGGTCTTCACCTTGGACCAGTCCGGCGAGCGCGCCTTGTGGTAACCGTCGTCGAGCGGATGCGCCCGAATATCGTCACCGAAGTTACAGCGGTTGCGGGCGAGTTCCTCCTCCGAAAGCATGAGCGGTCCGCATGCGAGTTCGCCGTGCACGCGGCTCCGCTTGCCGCGCTCGCCCGCGCCGTACTGCACGGTCTTGACCTGCATATCGAACCAGTTCTCCCAGAAAGTGCAGAGAATGCCGCCGTGGTGGGTCATATCGCGGTACCAGTCGGCCGCGCCTTCCCAAATGCACATCGCGGCAAGGTGCGGCGGTTGCAGCGTCGCGACGTGCCACTGATTGATTCCGTAATAAAAAATGCCGTTGAGCCCGACTTTTCCGTTTGACCACGGCTGCACGCCCGCCCATTCGATACAATCGAAAAAATCCTTGGTCTCGCGCGGCGAAAATGGGTCGATGAAGCCGGGCGAACAGCCGCATCCGCGGGAGTCCACCCGCACGCAGGCATAGTCGTGCGGCACCCACTTTTCCGGGTCGACGACCTCCCAGTTTTGGTATTTGTTGGTGGAGCCTGCGGCGATGTCGGGATGGTCGGTCGTCATGCACTCCCAAGCGCTCGGATAGCCGTCCTGAAACGCGAGGCCCTTGGCGTACGGCCCGCACGATAGAATGACTGGAAAGCGCCCGTCCCTGGGGGGCCGAAACACGTCGGCCCGCAGCACCACGCCGTCATCCATGCGGATCGGCATGTCCCAATCGATCCGCATGCCGTCGCGCACTTCGCTGCGCTGCTGATGCGATTTGCCGGCGCTCCCTGGCCCGGATTTGGGCGCCCCCTCGACGAGTGGCATTGTCCTCCCGTAATTCGGCGCCCGCCGCTAACACTTCTTTCGGCGTTTGCTCGGGCGCCGCAAGCCTGCCATTGCTTCGAGCCCGGCGCAAACCAAGGCCGTATCGTGTTCGGCGTGAACGGTTTCCGTCGACTTGCTGCAGATCGGCGCGGCGGCATCGAAGATCGGCGGACGAGGCGACGGAACGGGGGACGGCAATGCGCGTCGGGATCGCGGGATTGGGAAGGATGGGTGCCGCGATTGGCGCCCGGCTGATGGACGTCGGCCACGCACTGACCGTGTGGAACCGCTCTCCACAGAAGACCAAGCCGTTCGCAGAGGCGGGCGCAACGATCGCCGCGACTCCCGCGGAACTCGCGAGCCGCGTCGACGCGATTGTCACCGTTCTCACGGACGCGGCCGCGATTGAAGTGGTCTTCAGTGGGGCTGAGGGTCTTCTCTCAGCTGACCTGAAGGGGAAACTCTTCATTGAAATGAGCACGGTCCGGCCGGAGACGGAAATCGCCCTGGCAAAAGAGGTCGTCGCCAAAGGCGCGGCCTTCGTCGAATGCCCGGTCGGCGGCACGACCGGTCCGGCGCGACAGGGCAAGCTGATCGGCTTGATCGGCGCCGAGCCGGCGGACGCCGCTCGCGCCAAGCCGATCCTCGAGCAGCTATGCCGGCGGCTCGAGCATTGCGGGCCGGTCGGCAGCGGCGCCCTGATGAAATTCACGATCAACCTGCCGCTGATGATCTACTGGCAGGCGCTGGGCGAGGCGTTGGCCCTTTGCCGTCCGCTCGGTTTCGATCCCGATCGCTTGATAGATTTGCTCGCCGATACCTCCGGCGGTGCAAACGTCCTCAAGGTCCGGGGGCCGATGCTTGCCGACATGTTGAAAGGGGGCGACGGCGGCGCCGTCACGTTCGATCTCGGCAGCGCGCTCAAAGACGTGCAGGCGATGCTCGCGGAAGGAAAGGCGCGCGGCCTCGATCTGCCGCTCGTCGAGAAGGCGCTCGCCTGCTACGAGGAGGCAGGCCGCAAGGGTCTGGCCGACAAGGAAGCAGCGGCCCTCTCGATCTACTGGTCCGGCCGCCATGTCCACTGAGCCCGTTCCCCTCCGAAGCTGCCAACATTGCCGCAAGGGGCCGTCATGACCGTCACGCTCGCACAGGCCAGCACCATCGTGGATGCCGCGCTCAAGAACGGACGCGAGATGCAATGCGCGCCGCTTTCGGTTGCCGTGCTCGATCCGGGCGGCCACCTCGTTGCCTTCAAGCGCGAGGACAAGTCCGGAATTCTTCGCTTCGAGATCGCCTTCGGTAAGGCCTGGGGCGCGCTCGGGATGGGCTTCGGTTCGCGTGCATTGTTCGAACGCGCGGCGAAGACGCCGCAGTTCTTCACGATGCTCGCGGCTGCCAGCGGCGGGCGCATCGTGACCAATCCGGGCGGCGTCCTGATCCGCAACGCAAACGGGAACATCGTCGGCGCCACCGGGATTTCGGGTGATACGGCAGACAAAGACGAGGCGTGCGCGATTGCCGGCATCGAAGCGGCGGGCCTCAAGGCCGATGCCGGAGGAGGCACGGGTTAGAGCGGCAGCGCTCCGATTCAATCTTCGTTCGGGCCTTTGCTTCCCATCGTCTACCAGGGCAATTCAAGCCGTCCTCCGGGACGCCCCACGAACGGGCGTGACTGTCGGCTTCGCGCGTCAAGCGGGCATGTAGGCGGCGGGGCCGAGCTTCTTGCGCCAGACCCCGCGAATGCGCGCGACCTCGGTTTCGAGGCGCTCCAAAAACAACCGGGCCGGTTGACCGAGCGGCCGCCGAGAAGCTTCGATCACGATGTATTCCGCGTACAGCGGCGGATCAACGATTGGATTGATGACAAGGTCGGTTTTGCCGAGATCGTGCACGCAGATCAGGGCGGGAAGGATCGTCACCCAATCGGATCGGGCGACGAATTCCAAGGTCCCGATCATTGCGTCCATTTCGATTCGTTCGTCGATCGAGACGCCGTTCGATTGGAAATAGGTCTCCAGATTTCGCCGACGGACGTTGTGTATTCCAGGAACGACCAGCTTCAGCGGCGAAATGGAGGCGATACGGATCGGCGCAAGCGGCTTGAATCCGCGGCGCTTGCCCGAGATTAGCATTTCCCGGTCGCGCGCGAGCATGCGTGACTTCAACCCGAGCCGGCCTTCGAACGTTGGAACAACGGCGAAATCAAGCTCATCCTTGAACACCATTTCGGTGAGAAGTCCGCTGTACCCTTCGATGATCTTCAGTTTCACGTCCGGATATTCGCGCACATAGTTCTTGAGCGTCGGCGCGAGCGCGGCGCGCGTAAACGTAGGCATCAGCCCGATCCGAAGGCTACCGCTCACCTGCCCGGTGACCGCCCGCGACTCTTCGGCGGCAGCGTGAAGCATCCGAACCGCGTCGATGCATCGGCGGTAGAAACGCGTGCCGGCTAGAGTCGGACGGATCCCGTTTGGAGAGCGATCGAGCAACCCAATCCCCAGGCTGCGTTCCAACGCTGCAATATGTTGCGACATCCCCGACTGGGTTGCGTTTTCTCGCTTTGCAGCGCGCGTGAACGATCCTTCCTCGCAAACCGCGACGAAAGCCTGGATTTGACGCAACGTGATTCCGGCGGACATCGGTCCTTGCATTAGATCATCTAATGCCAGACGCCAGATCATATTATTTTGCTTGAAGGGATTCGCAACGCTAATTTTCCGCTGGATGCCAGTCAAAGAGCGGAAGGGGTACGGGGAAGGGGCATGAAGCTTGGCTTTTTTACAATGCCGATTCATCCGCTCGATAAGGACTGGCGGCGATCCCTGCGAGAGGATCGCGAAGCCTTCATCTTGGCCGACGAACTCGGCTTCGCCGAGGCCTATGTCGGCGAACATGCTACCGACCGGGCCGAAAACATCACGTCTTGCACCATGTTCATTGCGACGCTCGTCGGTGCAATCAAACGAATGAGACTCGGTACTGGCACGGTGAACCTTCCGAATTCCCACCCGGTCACTGTAGCCAGCCAGATCGCGATGCTCGACCACCTGCTCGACGGTCGGTTCATCTTCGGCATCAGCCCGGGCGGTCTGCTGTCGGACGCCGAGGCCTACGGCAATCTCGACGCCGACCGCAACGCCATGTTCGTGGAAGCGATCAACCAGGTGCTTGCGATCTGGGCGAGTGATCCGCCATACGACATCAAGGGAAAGTTCTGGAATGTCTCCTGTGCGCGGCAATTCATTCCGGATATCGGACAAGGCTTCATCGCCAAGCCGCTGCAGCTGCCGCATCCGCCTATCGTCGTCGCCGCGGTGGCCCCATTTTCGAAAGGCGTAGCCGAGGCGGCGGCGCGCGGCTGGGATCCGATTTCGGCAAACTTCCTGATGCCGCAGTGGGTGAAGAGTCATTGGCCGAAATACGTCGAGGGTTGCGAGCGTGCCGGCCGCAAGGCTGATCCGGCCAATTGGCGCGTCGCGAAGAGCGTGTTTGTTGCCGACGACGACAAGACGGCGCACGAATACGCGACCGGTCCGCAGAGCCCCTATCGTTATTACTACCAGCAGCTGGCGACCAAGTTGATCCGCGGCGGACGCGCGGACCTGTTCAAGACGCACCGCGAGCAGCCGGATCACGAAGTGACGGTGGACTTCATCTGCGACCAGCTGATCATTTGGGGTTCCCCCAACAAGGTCACAGATGAATTGCTCGCGGCCCGCGAGCAGATCGGGGATTTCGGCACATTGCTCTACGCCGGCAAGGACTGGCGCGACCGCGATCTCGCGCGCCGCTCGATGGTCTTGATGGCCGAAAGGGTCTTGCCCGCGATCAACGCGGCGGTACGCAGTCCGGCCGCGGCGCAAAATTGAACGGTGCCGTGACGCTATCGCGGGGTGGCTTCGCCGCCGTCGACGATTACGGTTTCGACCTCGCCCGCGCCGCTTCGTCGGAACGCCGCCGCTTCATCGTATTCGCGCGAGGTGAAGCAAGCGACCGCCTGCTCGAACGTGGGAAATTCGATCACGACGAAACGGTGGAATTTTTTCGGTCCCTCCATCATTTGATAGCGCCCGCCGCGCGCCATGACATTTCCGCCGTAGCGCGCGAGGATGTCCGGCACGCGATCGGTATATTTCTTGTATTCGGCCGGATCATTGATTTTCGCGCGGGCAACCCAATAGGCCGGCATGTCTCACCTCCCGAATGCATCAGGCGATGAACGCCTGATCGATGATCGAACTCGATTGATCGGAAACCTAGCGCATCAAGCGTCGCGGTTCGAGTGATGGCGCCCGCTGCGCGCCAGCCCGTCGTTGCCCGCAGCGAGCCCGGGCAGCGAATGCCGGCTCGTCGCGGGCCCCGTAGCTCCAGGTGACTCTTGCGCAAATCGGATGCGTGACCGATGGTTGGGTCGAAGCATTCGGGACACGGACGGTGGAGGAGCGCTAATGAACGGACAGCCCGGGGCGAAAGCCTCGCCCAAGGTCGGCCCGCTGCCGACCGACCGC
This sequence comes from Xanthobacteraceae bacterium, assembly GCA_040901465.1. Classification (GTDB taxonomy): domain Bacteria; phylum Pseudomonadota; class Alphaproteobacteria; order Rhizobiales; family Xanthobacteraceae; genus JAUSIF01. The sequence goes on along the minus strand of JBBDYN010000028.1, from coordinate 191,378 downwards.
CTCGACTATTCGGCGATCGTCGAACGTCCCCCGCTGAGGCTTCCCGACTGCGCCCGCATGGTCGTATGGGTCATGGTGAACGTGGAGGAATGGGACCCCACGCAACCCATGCCGCGGACCGTGCTCACGCCGCCCGCCGGCGGATCGCCGAGCCCTGACATCCCGAATTGGTGCTGGCACGAATATGGAAACCGCGTAGGCTTCTGGCGGCTCATCGAGGTGTTCGACGAGTTCAAGATCCCGGGCTCGCTCGCCATCAACGGCTCGGCGCTCGCCGCCTATCCGGCGATCGTCAAGGCCGCGATCGATCGCAAGTGGGAGTTCGTGGGGCACGGATTCACCCAGCGCAACATGCAGAAGGTGGCTGACGAGCGGGCCGATATCCGCAAGACAGGCGAGGTGATCGAGCGCGCCGCCGGACGCCGACCGCGTGGATGGCTCGGCCCCGGCCTCACGGAAACCTGGGAGACCCCGGACATTCTTGTGGAAGAAGGCTATCAGTACGTGTCCGATTGGGTACTCGATGACCAGCCGGTGTGGCTGAAGACGCGGACCAAGCCAATCGTCAATATCCCTTATACTCAGGAGTGCAACGACGTCGCGATGATGCTGATCCAGCATCACCAGGCGTCGGAATATTACGATCGTGCCATCGACCAGTTTGAGCAGATCTACGCCGATGCAAGGGATTCGGCCCGCGTCATGGCAATGTCGGTGCACCCCTACATCATGGGCGCGCCGCACCGCGCAAAACACTTCCGGAAGATATTCGAGATGATCCGCAAGCGGCCCGATGTCCTGTTCTGGACCGCCGAACAAATTCTCGATTGGTATCTTCAGGTCGGTCCGAAGTCGCCGGTGGGAGCGAGGGCGCGCGTGCCCGACCCGGCGAGAACCTGAGCCGAGCGCCCACGCAGGGCGTTGCCGCCTTGCTACAGCGCGCGGCCGAAGTCCCGCTCACGGCCGAACTTCGTCAGATATTCGAGCTGACGTATCTGCATGCAGCCGCCTCAACCACAGCAAGGCGTGGATCCACGTTGGTATTATTTTTTCTTTGACAGGACGAACGGCTTAGCTTCGCATGGGGGTCGACGGCGCCGTCGCGGACGCGCGCGGAAGTCATCGGTGGTCGCCGTCCAGCGGACAATTCCACCCCGCGCGGATCATTTCGATCGTTGCCGTCGTGAATTCGGGGAAGTGGCTCTCGATTGCGTCCTCGGCGAGCATTCACTCATCGCTATGCGGAGGTGCCTTGGTGCCCAGGGACAGAATCGAACTGCCGACACCGTGATTTTCAGACGGAGCGTTGTGGTCTTGATTGCGATGCGTTCCGATATAAATTCTCATTGAATCAAGGGTTTATTTCCTTCGGCACCCCTCGGGATTCCTCAGAATTCTCCCACCCGGTGATCGCGCGCGCGTGTGAAGGCTGACGGAGTCCTTGCGTGGTAAAGAGATTCGATGCAGGGCCTCTCGGCCGAAGGTTCGCCAAGTTGGTAAGAATTCCGCACCCGAGATCCACAATCAGGTTGTCGGCGCTTGGCGAACTTTCGATTCGACAAGTTCAATGTCGGAATTTTAGCGAGCACCTCCCATATACTGGGACCACCGCGGTCGCACGCAGGACTCTCCCAAATCGAGCAGAATCGATCTTCGAGACCAGGGGGGACGACCGGGGGGTGGGATCCCAAAACTGCGCGCGACGCCGTGGGTCCCGAAAGCCTCGAACAAATGCGTGAAGGAGATACATTTGCGGCCCAGTTTGAACTACTGTTGGGTCGACTGAACGAGCTGTCAATTCCGGGGGCATGCGATGGCTATCGTAAGCGAAGAAATTCCCTGCAATTTCGTGGGCGAGTTCAAGGTTGGTGACAATCTTGTCTTCAATGCTGGGCTCCTGCGATCGTTGGTCGACGCCAACAACGACGGTACTTTCAATAAGCTCATCGTCCTGCAGGCCGGCGCTATAGTGGAAGCGGCGCTGGGGCAGATCATCTACCGGGCAAAGAACCATACCCGCGAAGGCGTACCCGAAATGTCAGAAGAAGACCGCTCGGCAATTGAGGGAAAGAAAGCGGACAATTTCAACAATATCATTGGCGTTATGAAAAAGCACAAGTTGCTCGATGAACTTGGCGCTGACATTTACGACGAACTTCACAAGCTGAGGAAATACCGAAATAAGGTGCACATCTATCTTAATATCGAGATTGAGGGCGTATCGAAGGATGAGGGAATCGCGTTCTCAAAAGACATCTGCAACTGGGCACTCAAACTCAACGTGCGCATACTAAAGTATCTTAGTAACAAACGGCCTCGCCCAAAGGAGCTTCATCAGTACGTGAGTTCGCTGGTCGTGCCAAACCCAGCCTAAGCGCTGTCGGGTGCTGCCCCCTGTCTGCATGGATTCCCCAGCCTCGTCGAATTCGGCTAGGTGCCTTTGTCCGTGCCACCGACGTCGGATCGATAAGGCGTCTAAGAGGAGAGAGTCGCCAACCGTTCTCGAACATCTTCGTCCCAAAGAGCAGAGCCCGGCACCAAAGCTGGGACTTTCAATTTGGAGAGAAGAGAAATTCAGGTCGATAGTAAGCTCTCTCTGCTTGCTATTGCCCTTTCGCGTGCAATATAAGACCTGCTCACCTACATCACTTCGTGTGCGATCGGACGTTCCATGGCCAGCAAGCGTGTGAGGCCGGTCCGCCTCCGATTCGAGGAACGACGTCCCAAGCGACTTACGCACTATCTATTTCGTTATCCGGCCAAGTTTCATCCGCCTATTGTCGCAGCTCTTATCAAGAAGTTTTCTCGGCGTGGCGACTTAATATTAGACCCCTTCTGCGGAAGTGCGACAGCGCTTGTCGAGGCACGGGTACTTCGCAGAAACGGTATCGGCATCGACGTTGATCCAGTTGCTGCATTTATTGCGGATGCAAAGACGCGATACGTTGGCGTGAAGGCGCTGCGCCGGTCGACGGCATTACTTCTGAAACGATTGCAAGAACTACGTCGTTCCCTCAAAGAGTACGAACGCCTACAGTTTGCAGATATATCTGATCGGGCGTTTCGCACTACAATTACTACGGACCGACTTCAAGTTCCGGCCATTCCTAATCTCTTCCATTGGTTTCGGCGGTATGTCGTCGTCGATCTTGCCTTGATACGCTCTACGATTATGTCGCTGCGGATTCCTCCGGCTCATAAAAACTTTTTCTTGGCGTGTTTTTGTTCGATCATTCGTAACGTTTCGAATGCCGATCCAGTTCCCGTATCAGGATTGGAAGTCACGTCCCACATGAAAAGAAAGGACAAGGAGGGACGGATCATCGACCCTTTTGTCAATTTCGAATCGGCGCTCGAACGTGCGCTTCAAGATCGAACTGAATTCGAAAGTGCAATCCGAGGCTCCGGGACCAACATTAGAATCGGTAATGGTGACGCGACAAAATTGCGCAAGTACGTTCGCACTAAGGTTGATCTGGTGATCACCTCGCCTCCATATCACAATGCAGTGGATTACTACCGCCGACACACTCTCGAAATGTACTGGCTTGATCTCGTCGAGAGTCATGAAGACAGGCTCGACCTACTACCCAAATATATCGGCCGGTCACGTATCCAGCGTATGCACCCATACCTGAATGGAGGAAAGCTGGAGTCTTGGTTCGCGCGAAGGTGCGAAAGCATGATGCGAAATGTAGATGCTCGGAGCGCAGATGCCTTCAAACACTACGCGGTCGCTATGCAAAGGTCCTTCGCAGCCCTTGCAGATATGGTCAAACCCTCAGGCAACGTGGTGTTTGTCCTTGGAAAGAGTTCATGGAACGGACGAAGATTGCCCACGACTAAGTTATATGAAGAGCTCGCGAGCCCCCATTTTCAGATTTGTGAGCATTACTGGTATCCTCTGAAAAATAGATACATGACTTACAGCAGACATAACGGTGCAAGCATCGATACAGAGCATGTCTTAGTCTTTCGACACACACCCAAAAGGAAAGCTAGGAAAGTGCGATAAAGGCTGGCCTACCCATGCGATCCACTTGAAAGCGCACTTTCTTGGAGTCCTGCGCGTTCGCATTCCGAAACATTCTCATGCACTCATCATACGAGACGGGCGTTTCGGCGTTTTCTAGCTGTCTAATTTGGACCGTTTCAATAATAGTATTTAGCGGACACAAAGACACACCCGTTTCCATCACCCGGGCATATATCTCATACGATGCCCTCATTATGTCCGACGCACTCCAACCTGGTTGCTTCAGTTCACCCCAATAAACAGACCCAACGATAAACGGCCAGCGGTTGTTGGAAATCAACGCGTCCAAGTCGCCCACCGCGGACACGGCTTTAACAAGGCGTGACGTCGCGTCGGTCTTGAAATATTCGCGTCCTCTTTTTTCTAGCAACCCGACGCGCGCCATTGTGTTCACGTGAATAAAGCATTGGTGCTCTCCTGATCTCCCGCTATAAGGTTGGCGTTCTCGTTTTGCTAACAATCGTCTGATTTCTGCTCGGTCTCGAATATTCTCCAAGATCTTCAAGTACTCATTGTAGACGTACACTGCCATTTCGTTTGCTGTGTCGTTCCAATCCTTTCCCCCACCGGGAATTCGTTCTCGCTGTTCTGCTTCACGCGCAAAAAACAGCAGCGCTGCCCCATCATGCTCCAAAAAAACTCTAAACCAGAACAGTTTTTCTTCGGTAGACAGCTCGACACGAAGGCTTGTTTCTCGTTCAACCGATGGCCTTACAAGCTGCATCACGTGCGCTGACGAGGTCCAAAAGTTGTTCTCGCTGAGTACCTTCAAAGCTCTCGCGAGGTCGACGCAATACTTTGCAGCCGGCAAATTAAAATCGCAGCCCAGTTCCCTGAGTTTCTGCACTAAGCGCTCAGCAACCCGCTCCGAATACTCGCTTCTGATGGGTGATGAAGAACTTTCGATAAGGACCCGGAGATATGCGGGCTCATCAACCTGGTAATGTGTGCGAGTGATGAGCCGCAATGCCATCAATAGTCGCCGCCACCGGCAACTGTTACTCGCGGCCGTATGCAAATCGGAATCAAGCGATTTGCCCGATCAGTGGCCGCTATCGCATATCCTAAGGGGAGGTTACGAACCATCGCATCAAAAGTTCGCCCCCCGGTGATTCTATATTTTCCGTCAAGCGTTACCTCTTCGGGAATTGCCGTATTTAACATTCCTTGCGCGGCAGCAATGTCGTCTTGATGGCTCAGCGAATGAATGATCAACAAGTCGGCGTTCCTTTGGATTGAAGGATCAAGGCCAGCTGGCTGTTGCGTCGCCACCACTATGGACAGCCCTAAGTTTCGCCCTTCGTCCACATACTTCTTTAGAGGTCGCTTAGATGCAACCGCTGATCTTGCGGGTATGTAATTGTGAGCCTCGTCGATTATCAACCACGTTCGCGCGATGCCAGCTGCTGCTTTATCTGCGCATTCTTGAGCCTTTTCCTTCTCAACCGCGGCTTGGTCAGGATTACTCTCTGAGAGTTTTGCCGCCCTGGCTAAATGGATCGGAACGAGCCGCTCTTGTTGTTCTGAGATCGCCCTCAGTTCCATTATTTTCTTAACGATCAACGAGACCATCACTGATCTCATTTCAAGATCGAGATCGCGCAGCAGTAAGACGGATATTCTCGATGGCCGTACTAGACTGCGAACGTCCAATCCATTTGTGCCGAAAAGAGGAATCTTTGAAAGCGAATCAAAACGGCGACGTAGCGCCTGCCGTGTCTCATTGGCGAAGCTGTCGAAATCTGCATCAACATCCAGCACGAAAATCATGTCTTGGATATTGTAGTCGGGCTTCGCCTTGTGCCGCTGACCGGAACGTGAATCGACAAAACCCTCATCTGCCAATTTCGATATTAGCAACGTTATTAAGTGACCCATAGGGTCAACGAATGGATCTACCTCGAACAGGCTACACCATTCCTCCACTCCGAGGTCTGAGGCTCTAAGTGTGATGGTTGAAGCGCGCAATTCGGAGGGAACCTGAGTGCCGGCTGGCGCATACAAGTCCAGCGACACCGGTTCGGGCTCAAGTTTCCATTTCCTTATCTCCTCAACCGCCGGGCTCGACGAGCTTTCCACCTCGTCCACGCCGAACGGCATCGTGAGGAATACGTTCATCGTGTCTAGCACGACGACACCTTGCTCAAACTCGCCTTGCCTCACCCAAGACTTGGACACAAGGCCTTCAGCCAGAGAGCCGAGTGTGTAGCTCTTTCCGCTTCTCCGCTTACCCATGACGTACAGTACGTGAGCACCCCGTATATCCATCCAGACATTCTTGTGCGGGGTCTCCGCGTGCTTGCCTAGATAGACAGCCTGTAGCTTAGCCTTTTCGTTGTTGCGCCCAATAACGACCCCTCGCGCCGGCCCTTCGTCACATGAAAGTTCCGGCAGGACAACAAAGGTATGGCCTAAACGAAATCGCGCATCGGGGACTTCAGACGTCATTGTTGCACGACCTATGCGATACAATCAGTTGTAATCACCGGCTTGTTCATTCGATGCGCTCTCCCCAATGCGCGAGTCATCTGGAGGGTTATTGCTCGGGGCGTTAGAAGCTGGGCCTTCGTTTTCAACGCCTCGATCGCCTCAGCAGAAAACGGAAACGTTTTATTTGTAACCTTTTCTGCCGCGGCGGCCTGAGCCTTCGTTACTGCACCACTCAGATCAAACGCCGGGTCGCGCAAATAAGCCGTCACACGCTCAACGAAACCATTCACGTCGGGGTCATGTAACGCTGGGATCTCAATCATTGCGTCGCTGCCAAGCCTCGATGTCACGGGGCCGTTGCCGCTGAAAATTTCCACCATTTCAGATTCGACAGCTGCAGATGCGCCAATGAGTACACTTACTGATGTTTGGTTTGGATCGACCAAACGCGTGAAGCCCGAGACGAACGTATTAATGGTTTCTCCGGCAATGTCTTTGAGCCGCTCCATCTCATCCAAAATCAACACAAGTGTCTCTTGCCGCAGCTCGCGCGACAATCGTCCGAGCAAAACTATGACGTCAGCTAATCGAGCTGCTTCGGTTTCAGTTAGATCTTGTGTTTGTCCCAATAAATCGAGATCGGCTCTGGATAGGCTGACGCCGGAAATCCATCTCCAAAGCTTCAGCCGATCAAAGTTTGGATTGTAAAGTTGCTCGGCGGCTTTCGCGATTTCTTCATCCTGAAACCACTTCTTAAGTTCGATACGCAGATCATCCCTACTTCTAAACCCGACCTTCTTTATGACTTCTTCCATCAAGCCAAGCACAAAATCCTGACCCATCGTCCGCATGATTCCTTCGCGGTACAGATCATGAAAGCGTGATTTTCTGGTCAAGTCAGGGCACTCAATCCGGATGTAGTGAATTTTTGTAAGCTTCGACAACTCGTCCATCGTACGCATCAACGTATGCGTTTTGCCAGCGCCGTAGGGTCCCTTGACGAACCGTTTAGGCGCCAGGCCCGTTACGACGTCGATATCGAGACCCGAAGCAATGTCGTGAATAGGAATGTCGTCCCGCGCAAAGCACCGAGAATCTAGAACAGGATCGAGAATGAAATTCTCTCGTGTCATCCCAAACCGCTTAGCGACTGTGCCATTTGCAGCATCGGCCATCGCAAGTCCCCCTAAGCTTTTTCCGACGTGTAGCTCGTAAGCTCATAGAAGTGGGCCACCAGTTGAGATATCAGCCGCCCGTCACCGTTGATCTGAATTCCAAGTTCCAAATGGCCGGATTGGGTTAAATTTTCCGACCCAACGAGGGCTAGGGTGAAGCCACCGTTGGCATCTGGTTCTCGAATGTACAGTTTTGTATGAACTCTGCTCAGGTAATTTATGTCTGCCCCCATTTCTATGAGCGGCTTAATTCCGCTCCCTGAACCCACCGGCATCTTTGGATGCGGGGGCCTCGTTATCACGAAAATATCTGGCTTCTTCCCGCTCGCCTTTTCGGAGCGAAGAACACCATATCTAATAATAGACGCCTCTTTTTCATTGAGATTGATCCACGGAGAACACAGATACAGCGCACCAAAGTAAGGTCTATCAACAAATGTATTTAGGAATCTGGTGGTCATACCTTGACGGACGAGCTCATATGTTTCCTGCGATCCGTCTACTCGTCGCAATCGTCTAATCACGTCGTCAACGTCGCCCCCTTCCATTGCCTCAATAAGCAGCGAGACCTTTTGACCGAACCGAGTAATGCCGAATCTTCGACCGATAGGCTGCAAGACATTTCCAGCGACTAGGGCGTCGAACATTTCCGAGGGAAGCTGAGCCCCCATCTCTTTCAATCGATTTTCAAGGTCTACGCGGGTGAATTGGGCGGTCGACGATGCAATCAGCGATTCGATAAATCGATCGACACCCGCTCGTGAGACAAGATCAAGCAGTTCACCCATTCAACTATCCTCTTCGTCCGATTCTTCATTAGTTAGGATAGCGTATTCTTTCAGCACCCTCTCAGCAAACTTGTCATCTATGTGAGTCAATGACCCCTGCTCAATAAGCGCGTCCCCCGCCTCCAGCACCGCGTTCATCGCGTCCATAACGATTCGCGGTCGCAGTTGGGTTCTTTCGGCCAAGTATTTGATAACGTATTCGCAGGCACTCTTTGTAAACGGGAAAAAGACGTCTGCTGTTGAACTTGGCGCGCGAAAATGTCCAAGAACTTCCGCTAGGAACTGCAGCGCTTCAGCGGGCTGAAATGGCGGAAGTATCATGACTTTCGTCGCGCCAATCCGGCTGCGCAATTCAGCGCTCAAACTCTCGGGAAGTCGATTTCCTTCTGGAGCAGCCGAAAATGAAAGGATCATTGTCAGCCCTACAGGAGATGCATTGAATAACGAGTGCAGACCAGCGTTAACCTCTCTTGCGACCGCAGAGCCACATCGTTCAATTCGCTGAAACTCGTCCAATATCCAAATGTATCTGAAGCCTTGACGGCCCCTTGAACGTATCGCCATGTCGCACAACTCAATCAGTACGCTGAGAATCCGTATCGCCTGATCTACTGTCGAGACGCGCTGCGAGATGCCAAGGCGTCGATGCTCGCTTACGGGCAACGGGTCGGCCCTCAACCACCTTAGAGCGATCGACTGCTCGATGTCGTTTCCGATCGCCATCGTTCGGAGAGCTGTGGACAGGTCGGGGTTTGCGTCAGACAAACTTGCAAACCGGGCTGTCCACTCAGGCGACGTTGTCGCCTCCAAAAATGAGTCTGTGATCAAGCGACGCTCGATACCGAGAACTGCGGACTGATACAGATCTAGAAATCCACGGGCCCGCTTCGGAAACTCGCTGTATATTGGATACAGCTCAACTTGTGCCGGCGTTGACGTGTTGATTGCTCGCGCTTGGTTCACCAAGTAATAGAGTGAGTGGGTTTTACCTGCGCCAAGCCAAGACCAAAGAATGTGAATTGACGAAGTATCTCTTCGAGACAATCCACGTATCAAATCTGAAATATCTGACCGAAGCTGGGGTCTGCCAGCAAGGAAATCGCAGTACTGCTGACGGGGAACTATAGTAAACGGCCAGGCAACTAACTTTAGATGTTCATAGGCCATCCGCTGACGCTCCTGCAGACTGAGGGCATCTCGCAGTTCGACCGCAGCGGAAGATTGCAGCCCCCGGATTTGGCCCAAATCCCGCGAAAGATTACCGTTCTACTCCTGAGACACAAGTCGAACTTCAACAACCTTGTCTGGTGTTACCACCGCCCCTCGATCCCGTGAGGATAGGGTCGGCTGCTGCTTTTGCGTAGCCGTCCCGATTGGTTCGGAGCCCCTTACTGCCTCATCGCAACAGCGATCGAGAAATCGGGCGGATTTCCCAAAATAGCGAGATCATCGCGCGAAGGGCACGTTGGCTAATCTTCAAAACTTCCCGACGCTGCCCGGTTTGTGCCCTGGGGCGGCCCGCGACGGTCAACCGTTCGAGGGCCGTTGGTCGCATGCCACGTGACAACCTTGGGGGCGGCTGCGCCGCTGGCAGGTTCTTGTTCGGGCGTTAGGTTGAGAGCTCAGCCGGGAAAACCGGACCCTTCCGCCGCCTCCGAGGACGATTCTCGGTTCGCCGCGTACGCTAGCATCGCGCGAGATCCTTCTTGCTCACATCTGTCGACAACATGTTTGGTTGCCAAGCCCACGCAGCGCTCACTGATGCTTCCAGCGAAGTGAGTGTACGCTGTGAGCTTGTGCCATTTATTTGTTCGAATTGGCATGCGAGACGGAAGGCGAAAGAACCAAGCTGCGAGAATACGAAATCGACCAATCCTGACGGATATCCTCTTGAATGGCGAGCGACGCGATCGCATCGCCTGCCTCCACTGGAAAAGGAGTTCTGATTCCGATAGGGACGCTCTCGCGCAAGTTTGCGCGCGTGGCCCAAGAAAGCAAAATGTAGCCCACGCAGGTGCATGGCAAATAGGGCGCCCTTATCCGCTGCCGGTGGTCCCTCCGTGGTCCCGTGGCGTATTCAGTAGAAACTGGTTGGTTGCTAAGTATTTGATGTTGCTGGTGCCCAGGGACAGAATCGAACTGCCGACACCGTGATTTTCAGTCACGTGCTCTACCAACTGAGCTACCTGGGCGCCGCACCCGGCGGCGAACCGCCGGGCGATGGAAGCGCGGGCGGTTATATGAATTCGACTCCGGCCTGTCCAGACGCGGCGAGCCGACGGTCAACGCTTGTCCGAATCGTCGCCGAGGGCCGGTGCCGGCGTCTCGGGCGGCGCGCCGTCCGCATCCTCATCTTGCTTCACGGGGATCGCGTACCGGCCCGAGAACCAGCGATGCAAGTCGACGTCGGCGCAGCGCTTCGAGCAGAATGGCCGGAACTGATGCACTGTGGGCTTGCCGCAAGTCGGGCACGCGGACGCCGCCGCCGCGCGCGAGGAAGAACCGTTGGTCTTGGGATCGGCCATGCCCGGGATATTGGCGCGGCCAGCGGAGCGCGCAAGGTGCGCGCGCTCAGGGCGGATTGAGCCAGCCGAAATGGATCGGGAACCCCTCGCCCGCGAGCAGCGTCGTCGTCTCATAGAGCGGCAGGCCCACCACATTCGTGTAGGAGCCGACGAGCTTCGTCACGAAACTTCCAGCAAGCCCCTGCACCGCATAGCCGCCCGCCTTGCCGCGCCATTCGCCGGAGGCGAGATAGGATTCCAGATCCTCGTTCGACAGTCGCTTGAAACGTACGCGCGTCTCGACGAGGCGCGTGCGCAGCGCGTCGCGCGGCGTCACGAGACAGATACCGGTATAGACGCGATGCGTGCGCCCCGAGAGCAAACGCAGGCACGCCGCGGCCTCTTCCAGCACGTCGGGCTTCGGCAGGATGCGGCGGCCCACGGCGACCACGGTGTCGGCGGCCAAAATAAATGCGTCCTTGATTTCCTCGCGGCCGCGCACCCGCGGCACCGCGGCCTCGGCCTTCTCGCGCGCGAGACGAACGGCGAGCGTGCGCGGCAGCTCGCCGCGCTCCGGCGACTCGTCGATCTCGACCGGTTCAAGCGAATCCGGCTCAAGCCCGCCCTGATTGAGCAGCCCCAGCCGGCGCGGCGAGCCGGATGCAAGCACGAGCTTAGGCCGGCCGATCATCGGCTGATCCCTTCTCGCCCGGCGTACGCTGGCGACGCGGGCTTGTTCATTTGAAACGATACGTAATGCGACCCTTGGTGAGGTCGTAGGGCGTCATTTCGATCAGCACCTTGTCGCCCGCGAGCACGCGGATGCGATTCTTGCGCATGCGGCCTGCGGTATGCGCGATGATCTCGTGATCATTTTCGAGCTTGACGCGGAAGGTGGCGTTCGGGAGCAGCTCCGACACAATACCCGGAAATTCCAAAAGTTCTTCCTTCGGCATGCGGACCTTGCGCGCATGAACTGGCGGCGGCCCGGACCCCGGCCCACCCGCGATCGGCCGGGAACCTAGCCGAATCCGACGTTGTTGTGAACTGACGGGAAGCACCTTCATCCACTGACGGTTGGCCCGCTGCCAAACCGCTGCTTGATCCGCTCCATCAGATGGTCGCGCACGCCGCGATAGGAGTCGAGGCGCTGCTCGCGGTTGCCCTCGAAGAGGGTCGGGTCCTCGATCGGCCAATACTCGACTGCGAGGGAGTGTGCGCCAGTCAATTCGAGTCCGGCGTGATGCGCCTCGGGCGCGAGGCTGATCACGAGATCGAAGTCCAAACCTTCGAGGTCTTCCAGTTCTTTGAGAGTCATCGGCCGATGACGCGAAAGATCGATGCCGATCTCATCCATCACCGCTGTGACGAATGGATCGGTGTCCGCCTTGCGCACGCCGGCGGACGCAATCTTGAGAGCGTGACCGAACAAGTGCCGTGCGAGCGCGGCCGCGATCGGCGAGCGCACGATATTGTGGCCGCAGAGAAACAGCACGGCCCGCGGCCGGCGATCGCCCGCCGCTTCCATCGTGCGTCAGCCCTTCCAATGCAGCGCGCAGATCAAGGTGAAGAGGCGGCGCGCGGTGTCGAAATCGACCGCAATCTTGTCCTTGAGGCGCTCGATCAGGAGCTTGGAGCCATCGTTGTGCAGGCCGCGGCGGCCCATGTCGATCGCCTCGATGCGCGAGGGCGACTCGGTCTTGATCGCGGCGTAGTAGCTTTCGCAGACGAGGAAGTAATCCTTCACGACGCGGCGGAACGGCGTCAGTGAAAGCATGTGGGTGATCACGGGCGCGCCGTCCTCGCGCGTGACTTCGAACACAAGCCGGGTTTCGATCAGCGCGATCTTCAGCGCATAGGGACCGCCGTCGTCGCCGACCGGCTCGAAGCTGTTCTCTTCGATGAGATCGTAGATCGCGATGGCGCGCTCGTGCTCGACGTCGGGATTGGCGCGGCCGATCGAAGCTTCGTCGAGGACGACGGCGACGAGGCGGCGACGCTGATCGGCCGGCTGGTCGGGCATCGCCGGCTAGCCGCGGTCGAGACGGAGCCGCACGGAACGCGCGTGCGCGTCGAGCCCTTCGGCCTCGCCGAGCGCGACCGCGGCGGGGCCGAGCTTCTTCAGTTGTTCCGGCCCGCATTTCAAGATCGACGTGCGCTTCATGAAGTCGAGCACGCCGAGCCCGGACGTGAAGCGCGCCGAGCGCGAGGTCGGCAACACGTGGTTCGAACCGCCGACATAGTCGCCGATCGCTTCTGGCGTATAAGCGCCGATGAAGATCGCGCCCGCGTTGCGGATTTTGTCCGCTAGCTTCTCGGCGCCGGCGCCGATCAATTGCAAGTGCTCGGGCGCGATGCGATCGACGAGCGGGGTCGCGTCGTCGATCTTCGCCACGAGAATGATCGCGCCGAAGTCGCGCCAGCTCGGCCCGGCGATGTCGGCACGCGGGAGGCTCTGCAACTGTCGCGCGAGCGCGCGCTCGACGGCCTCGGCGAGCTTCAAGTCGTCGGTGACGAGAATGGACTGGGCGGCCGCGTCGTGTTCGGCCTGGGCCAGAAGATCGGCGGCGATGAAATCCGGATCGGCGCTGCCGTCCGCGAGGACCAATACTTCCGAAGGTCCCGCCACCATGTCGATGCCGACGCGGCCGAAGACGAGGCGCTTGGCCGCCGCAACGTAGGCATTGCCGGGACCGACGATCTTCGCGACCGGCGCGATCGTCTCCGTGCCATAGGCGAGCGCGGCAATAGCCTGCGCCCCGCCCACCCGATAGACCTCGGTGACGCCGGCGAGCTTCGCCGCCGCCAGCACAAGCGGATTGAGCTTGCCGCCTGGCGCAGGAACCGTGATGGCAATGCGCGAAACGCCGGCGATCTGCGCGGGGATGGCGTTCATCAGGAGCGAGGACGGATAGGCGGCCGTGCCGCCCGGCACGTAGAGCCCGACCGCCTCGATCGCGGTCCAGCGGTGGCCGAGCTCGACGCCGATCGCGTCCTTATACATCTCGTCCTTGGGTAGCTGGCGGCGGTGATGCGCCTCGATGCGGCCTTGCGCGAATTCCAGCGCCTCGCGCGCGCGCGGATCGACGGCGGCGAACGCGCGATCGATATCCTGCTCGGCGACGCGCATGCCGTCCTGCGCGAGATCGACGCCGTCGAATTTCTTGGTGAGTTCGACGAGCGCACGGTCGCCGCGCGCGGCGACGTCCTTTAGGATCGCGCGCACGGCCGCTTCCACGTCATCCGCGGCCTCGCGCTTGGTGGCGAGGAACGCGGCGAAGCGTGCGGCAAAATCGGCGTCGCGCGTGGAGAGCCGGATCGGCATCGCGGACCTTCCCTGGCTCAGCCTTCGTCGCGGCGCGGACGCTCGCGCGCGGGCCAGGAGGGCCCGAGATCGCTCATGGCCGCCTCCAGGCATTCGATCTCGAGCAGGATCGCAGCGTCCTCGGAAAAGAGCAGGATCACCTCACCCGAGGGCGGGTCGCTCTCGGCGAACTCGACGGCGAGGAGATTGAGCGTCGCCTCCTTGTCCTTGAGATCGAAGCCGCGGACCTGCGCCTTCAGCACGCGGTCGAAGTGGACGCCCGTGCGGCGGCGCACGGCCGTGCCCTCGCCGGCGGAAGTCCAGTCAAACCGATCGACCAGCATGGCGAAACGCTTCTCGTGCGGCAGGTACGCCATGTCCGCGACCTTGGCGTTGGAATCCTGCAAGTGCGCGGACACGACGGCGAGGTCCTCGGCGTCGAGCGCGATCAGCTTGAGCGGGTCCTTGACGTCGGGCGCCATGAAAAATGCCTGTTCCGTGCGCGCGAGATAGCCGTGCGCACGGACTTCTGCAAGCGACGCTTGTTTAGGCAGTTTCAGCCCGCCACGCGCTCGATCATGGCGCCGCAATCGGCGAGCTTCTGCTCCAGCCGCTCGAAGCCGCGGTCGAGATGATAGACGCGGTGGACCATGGTCTCGCCTTCAGCGGCGAGCGCGGCAATCACGAGCGAGACGGACGCGCGCAGATCGGTCGCCATCACGGGGGCGCCCTTCAGGCGCTCGACGCCCTCCACGGTCGCGGTCTCGCCGTCGAGGTGGATCTTGGCGCCGAGGCGGGCGAGCTCCTGCACGTGCATGAAGCGGTTCTCGAAAATCGTCTCGGTGATGCGCGAGGTGCCGCGCGCACGCGACATGAGCGCCATGAGCTGCGCCTGCAAGTCGGTCGGGAAGCCCGGGAACGGCGCGGTCGTCACTTCGACGGGGGCGAGCCCCGCACCGTCGCGGCGCACGCGGATACCTTCGTTCGTTTCCGAAATCTCGGCGCCGGCTTTGCGGAGAAGGTCGATCGCCGACTGCAGGAGATCGGCGCGCGCGCCCTCAAGCACCACGTCGCCGCCGGCCATGGCGACGGCCATGGCGTAGGTTCCGGTTTCGATGCGATCCGGCAGGACAGAGTGACGCGCGGCGCGCAAACGATCCGTGCCGTCGATGCGGATCGTGGACGTGCCGGCGCCTTCGATCTTCGCGCCCATTTTTTTCAAGCAATCGGCGACGTCGACAATTTCGGGCTCGCAGGCGGCGTTCTCGATCAACGACTCGCCGCGGGCGAGCGAGGCGGCCATAAGCGCGGTGTGCGTCGCGCCGACCGATACGCGCGGAAACTTGATGCGCGCGCCTTCGAGCCGGTTCGGCGCGCGCGCGAGCACGTAGCCTTCCTCAATGTCGATCTCGGCACCGAGCGCGCGCAATGTGTCGATATGGAAATCGACCGGCCGCGTGCCGATCGCGCAGCCGCCGGGCATGGAGACGCGCGCCTCGCGCATGCGGGCGACGAGGGGACCGATCACCCAGAAGCTCGCGCGCATCTTGGAGACGAGGTGGTAGGGCGCGGTTGTGTCGACGATGTTCTTTGCCGAGAGCCGCAGCGTCTGGCCGTTGTACTCGCTTTCGCCGACGCGCTTGCCGCTGACGGTGACGTCGACGCCGTGATTGCCGAGGATGTGCTGAAGCAGGCTCACGTCGGCGAGCCGCGGCACGTTGTCGAGAACGAGCGTGTCCTCGGTGAGGAGACTCGCGATCATCAAGGGCAGCGTCGCGTTCTTCGCGCCGGAAATGGGGATCGTGCCTTTCAGCGGCCGACCGCCACGGACGCGGATGCGATCCATCTCAGGCTCCAGTGGCGGGGGTCGGGAAAAGGCGACCGAAAGGCGACGCTAGCGCCGGAGTCGGGGCGAGAAAATGGCGGGTTGCCAACATGGCACTTATTCCCCCGCCGGTTCGCGCTCAGTGCGCGCCTTTTCGCCGCCGGCGGCCTTCGGGCCGGCCGCGGAGCGTCCGCGTGCCTGCATCTTGCGGCGGCGGAGGTTCGCGCGCAACGCCGCGGCCAGCCGCTCGGCCCGGCCCTCCTCCTGTTCCCGGCGCGATCCCGGATTGCGCTTGTCGGTCATGGACAAGCGGTACTCGCCGGACGGCGGCGCCGCAAGCTTGCGGGCGGGCCCTCCCCTATGGCACGTTCGCGCGGTTTCGCGGCGGGGCGGCCGCGAGCCGTTCGCTTTCCAGCGCTGCCGTAGCTCAGTGGTAGAGCACTCCCTTGGTAAGGGAGAGGTCGTGTGTTCAATCCACACCGGCAGCACCATTCCCCGGCGCATCGGCGCCCGCGTGGACCGGCCTGAACCTCCAGCAGATTTTACGCTCCCCGACCGATCATGAGTCTGTGTGAGCGCGTACGTTTGGCGCGGGCGCAACGAACGACATGAATGGCGGCCGTGCGTTCCGATCGCACCTCGGGCGATTGCGGAGGCGCGGCGGCCTTGTGCACAACCATTTCAGGGAGCCCCTCATGAAAGCGCCTATCGCCTTCGTCGCCGCCGCGGTCTTCATCGGTTCGACGACGCTCGTCACGGCGTTCTATGCGCCGAGCCTCTCGGACATTTCCAACGTGCAGCTCGTGCAAGACAAAATGACCGACAAGAAGAAGGAAGAGATGATGAAGGAAGAAAAGATGAAGGAAGAAAAGATGGCGAAGGACGAGAAGATGAAGAAGGATGAGATGATGAAAGACGACAAGAAAAAGTAAGCGCCTCGCGCTACAGGATTGCGAGCGGCCGGCCATCACGCGCCGGCCGTTTCTTGCGTGCCTATTGCGTCTTCGCCGGCTTGCCGAACAGGAGTCGGGCTACGAGCGGCAGGAACAGCGCGATCAAGAGAAACCGCACGATGTGATGCGCGCCGACGAAGGCGGGATCGAGCCCGATCAGGAACGCGAGAATGATCATCGCTTCGAGTCCGCCGGGCGCAAGGGCGAGAATCGTCTTGGCGGCGCCCTCGCCCGAAAGCATCGCGGCGGCGAGCGCGAATACGGTCGATACGACGACGGCGACGACGAACGCGCCGATCGAATCCACGAACAGGCGGCGGACCATCGCCAAATCGGTGCCGACGAAACGCGCGCCGATGAACGCGCCGAGCAGAACAAAGCACGGGACCAGCGCATATTGCGGAACTCGCGCTTCCACGTAGCCGGCCCCATGCAGCACCGCGCTCGCTGCCATGGAGCCGACGATCAGCCCACCGGGAACGCCGAGACGGTCGGCGATGAGGCCGGCGGCGATACCGGAGGCGGCCATGAGGGCGATCTCCCAGGCATGATCGACCGCGATCGGCGACGGCACGGCCGTGCCCTCCGGCGCGATCAGCCCGAGCCAGCCGAAAATGCCCGGCAATGCGACAATCAGAAGAAACACGCGTACCGATTGGGCAAAGGCGACCTTGCGCACGTCCACTCCGGCGGCTGAGGCGAGCGCCAGCACGCTCGACATGGCGCCGGGTGCACTGGCGTAAAGGACGGATTCGCGATCCCACCCGGTCCAGCGCAGATAAAGCATCACGGCGGCCATTGTGCCCGGCAACGACAGCACGAGAAACGCCATGGTGATCGGCCAGGTACGGATGCCGGCGATCGTTTCCGGCGTCACGGCCGCACCCATCGAGATTCCGAGGAGCAGGAAAACGGCGCGGCGCAGCGCGTCGGGCACGTGCGCGGGAAAGCCCGCGAGCGCGAGCGCCGTCACCGCCACGAGCGAGCCGGAGAGCCAAGCCGCCGGCAGGCCGAACAGCACAAACAGCGCGCCGCCTGCTGCCGCCGCGACAATCGTCGCCGCGATTGCGACTGGTGGCCGAGCACCGATCGTGGAAACGAAATTGGTCATCGTGGGGACGCGCCGGATGGTGATTTGAAGTCAGAAGGTCATTGTTTCAGCCAGGCGGTCAAGCGATCGACGGCCTCGCCGAGGCTCTCGGCACTGCGCGAGAAGCAAAGGCGCAGGTGCTGCTCGGCGCCCGGTCCAAACGCGGTGCCGGGGGCGAGCCCGATGTTCGCCTCGTCGATCAGCCGGAAGGCGAGCGCGCGCGAGTCGAGCTCGCCGTCAATGGCGAGCAATTGATAGAAGGCGCCCGCCGGCGGCGCGAGGCGGATGCGGCCGGTGCCGGCGAGCGTTGCGACGATCTCGCGGCCGCGGCGGGCACGCTCGACCTGGTGCGCGACGAAACCCTCGCCGCCCTCGAGGGCGACGACAGCCGCGCGCTGCATGAAGACGGCGACGCCCGACGTCGAGGCCTGAATCAGATTCTCGATCACCTGCCCGAGCGAGGGATCGGCCTCGATCCAACCGATGCGCCAGCCGGTCATGGCCCAGTTCTTCGAAAACGTATTGACGAAAAGAACGCGGTCGCCCGGCTCCATCACGTCATGGAAGGACGGCGCGCGGGCGCCTTCGCCCCAATAAAAGCGGCCATAGACTTCGTCGGCGACGATCCAGAGCCCGTGCTTGCGCGCGAGCGTGAGCACGGCGGCGAGATCGGCGCGGCTCGCGACCCAGCCGGTGGGATTGCCGGGGCTATTGAGAAAAATCGCGCGCGTGCGGCGGCCGACGGCGTCGGCAAGCCGGTCGAGATCAAGCGAAACGCCGTTCGCACCGAGCGTCATCGGTACGAACATGGGCCTGGCTGCAGCCGCGTTCGCCGCAGCGCCCGCGTTCGGCCAAGAGGGCGAAGGGATGATCACCTCATCGCCGGGGTCGAGCGTCAAGGCGAAGGCAAGCGCGATCGCGTGCATGCCGGACGCGGTGATGCAGAAGCGCTCCGGGTCGGGGGCGATCCCGTAGTGCGTCGCGTGATAGCGCGCGAGTGCCATACGCAGTTCGGGGATGCCGCGCTGCCACGTGTAGAAGGTTTCACCGGCCTCGAGCGAGCGCATCGCGGCGTCACAGATGAAGTCGGGCGTCGGCAGGTCGCCCTCGCCCGCCCAGAGCGGGATCAGGCCATCGCGGCCGAAGCCATACTTCATCACTTCGACGATGCCGCTCACCTCCATGCCGCGCGCGGCGGCGCGGACATGGTCGAGAAGCGTCGCGTTCCTGGGCGAGCGAGCGGGCTCGGCTGCCATCGGGAGTCCTTCGATTGCGCCGGCACGATAGCGTGCCGCGCCGCCATGTCCCATGCGGGTCCATCATGGCGCGCTCGCGGCGGGCGCGTAGCGAAGCCTAACGGGCCTTCAGCAGATCGCGGATTTCGGTGAGCAAGATTTCCTGGCGCGTCGGAACTGCAGGCGGCTTCTCCGCATCCTGCCGCCGCAGGCGGTTGATTCCCTTCACGACCAGGAACAGCACCCAGGCCACGATCAGGAAATTGAGCGCTACCGTCAAGAAATTGCCCCAGGCGAGCACGGCGCCCTGTTTCTTGGCGTCGGCAAGCGTGTCTGCCGTCGCCTTGCCGGAAAGCGCGGTGAAATAATTCGAGAAGTCGAGCCCGCCGGTGATCGCGCCGATCACCGGCATGAAAATGTCGCCGACGATCGATTGGACGATCGAATTAAAGGCGGCGCCAATGATGACGCCGATGGCGAGATCGACCACGCTGCCGCGCACGGCAAATTCGCGGAATTCCTGCAGCATGACTCGCTCCTCCGTCTTGAAGCTTCGATGCTAGCCGAAGTTAGCGTGTGGTGAGAAGATCGCGCACCATTTCGTCGGCGTTTTTCAGGCTCTTCAGCGCCGCCTTCAGCTTCTCCTGCTCGGCGCGGCTCAAGCGGCGAATCTCGACCTTGTTCGACGGCGGGCGGCCGGCGGCGATATCCACCAGTTGCTGGCCGAGTACGGCAGCGAGCAGCACGCCGTGGGATTCGATCAGCGCATCGAGATCGCGCTCGGCGCCGACCTTCAGGGCCTTCACACCTTCCAGGCGCGCGCGCGTCGCGCGCTCGGCCACGTGAAAGCGGAGCGCGAGGACGCGCGCCGCCGCGACGATGCCGAACATTCCGCCGCGCTTCAGGTCGACGCGGCCGCTGTCGGTCTTGATGCCGAAGAAGCCGAGCGGCGGGTCGAACGGCCCGGCGGCTTCGGCCAATAGCTTCAGAAAGGCAATTTGGCCTTTCGCGAGATCGAGGGCGTCGCGCCAGAGACTTTCCGCGAGCGCACGGTCGCCGTGCACGGCGCGGAAGTCGAAGAAGATATCTACCGAAAGCAAATCTTGCGGATTGGATCGGGTGATCCATTCGGCGATCCGCTCGCGCCAGAGGGCGGCGCTGCAGCGCCAAGGGAGGTTCTTTGCCATGACGCCGCCCTGGCAGTATGGAACGCCGACTTCGTGCAGGATATCGGCGATGTGCGTGCCGAGGGCCGCGAACCAGCGGTCGTTGGCGCCGTCGGGCTTGCCCTCCGTGAAGACGATCGCATTGTCCTGATCCATGGCAAGCAGGCTCTCGCCGCGGCCAGCGGAGCCGAGCACGAGCACGGCATATGGCACGGGCGGGCCGCCCTGCGCGGATTCGCGCATGCGCTGCTCGCCGAAGATCGCAGCGCGGCGCGTAAGCGCGCGCAACTCGCTGGAAATGACGGCGGCGATGTCGCGGGCATCGACGCCTTCGGTGACGAGGGCGCGGGCGACAGCGGGCAGTTTCGCCCAGGCGCGGGCGAGTTCATGCACGTCCGTGGCTTCGTCGATCTCGTCGCCGAGCGACACCGCCTCGCCCGCGCGCAGGCGCAGGAGATCGCGCGCGGACAGCGCACCGACCACGCGATCGGCCTCGTCGACCACGCAGAGATGGCGAATTTTCAGGCGGCTCATGCGGCCGATCGCCCGATAGACGAAAGCCTCGGCGGGAACGGCCGCCAGGGGACGACTCGCGAACGTGTCGACCGGCATTGCCAGTGCCGCGGCGCCTTGGTTTGCGACCGCGCGCAGGACGTCGCGCTCGGTCAGAATTCCGGTCTGCTTCGCGGAAAGCGGCCCCACATCCCCAGCGTCCGCTTTCGGCGCGACGAAGAGCGAGCTCACACGCTTCTGCATCAGCATATCCATCGCCGCCGACAGCAGCGCATCCGGTGCGATGAAGAGCGGCGGCTTCGACATAACGTCGCGGATGCGATGACGATAAGGATAGGAATCGAGCCGGGCGAGCGCGCGCTCCGGGTCGCTTCGTGTGGCAGCCAGATCGAGCCGGCCAATGCGGTGCGCCATGGCCTCGGAAAAATCCCGGCATACGGTTTCGGCCTCGGCAAAGGTGCGGATGCCGCGCTCGCGCAGGAGCGGGACGAGTGCCGCGAAGATGCGCGCGGTGGCCGCCGCGTCGCCGAGCGCCGAGTGGCGGTTTTCCACCTTGATGTCGAGCCAGGCCGCCAATTGTTCGATGGAGAAGCCGGGAAGGTTTTGCTTTACGAATTCCGCGAGGATGCGGACGTCGATCGCGCGCGGAGCGCGGTAGTCGATCTGCGCGCGCCTTGCTTCGTTCGCGAACACCGCGAGGTCGTAGTCGATCGTGTGACCGATCACGACGGCATCGCCGAGAAACGCCTGAAAGCGCGCCCAAGCCGCGGCAAAGTCGGGGGCGTCCTTGAGACGTGCGGCGTCGATGCCGTGAATACGAGTTGATTCAGGCGGGATCGGTTCAGCCGGGTCGACCAGCGAATGAAATCGCAGGCCGGATTCGATGCGTCCCGCAGCAAGACGGTAGGCGCCGATTTCGACGAGCCGCGCACGAGCGGGGTCGAGGCTCGTGGTTTCGGTGTCAAGCGCGACCGCGTCGAGCGCGAGAAGAGGCGTTGCGCTCACCCGGTCCGCCACGGCGCCCTGCTCAGGCGGTCGGTTGCGGCGCGCGAGCCGGCGATGCCACGCCGAGCATAGCGACAAGCGCTGCACAATCCGCTCGCTCGCTGAATTCCTCGTGCATGCGGATCAGATTGGAGCGCAAACTGTTCCGTACCCACTCGATATGATTTCCGCGCAGCCGCTCGTGGATCGGCATTCCATTGAACACCGCCTCGGCGAGCGGAAGCGGAATGTCTTTCGCAAATTTCGTCGCATGTAACGTAATCCGCTTTAGTCGCGTCTCCAGATCGAGGCGCGCGGCCGACCAGGCTTCGGCGCCGAGTGCAGCCGGTACCGCATAGCCGTCGAAGACATCCAGCGCTGTCCGGGTCAGGGCGCTCCCGAGCTCCTCCTTTGACGAGGCGAACGGCCGCAATACGCCATCGACCATTTCGGCGACCATCGAAAGCGCCAGCGGATAGTTCTTCCAGCGCGCCGCGTCGACCGCGGCGGCGAAGACCGATTCCCTGATCAGCAAGCTGAAGCTCGGGCCGGCAATGGCGCGCGTGTAGTCAAAAATGCCTTTCTGGACCATGAAGGCCGCATGGCTATCGAGAAAATCCACCAGCGCCGCACTGTCCGCGATCGGCGGCGGGCGCTTGAACCAATCGAGAATTCCCATGTCTGCTTCGATCCCCGCTCGTTAACGGGCGCACGAGCCCGGCTTGGTCAAGATCGCCGGGCGCACGAGCCCGGCATGGACAAGATTAATCGGCTATAGTCCCTTGAGGGGCTGGGCGTTTCCGCCCGGTGTTCAAGAGTGGCCCAGGTGTGAGGATGCTGCAAGGCTGGGTCGTCATCGGAATTGCGCTCGCCTACATCGGCTTCCTTTTTGCCGTGGCGAGTTACGGGGATCGCGTGCGCCCGGGCGCGGGCAAGCGCGGCATCCGTCCCTGGATCTATCCGCTTTCGCTCGCGGTCTACTGCACATCCTGGACGTTTTTCGGATCGGTCGGGCTTTCCTCGGCACAGGGCTTCGACTTTCTCACGATCTATCTCGGTCCAGTGTTGATGATGGTGCTCGGCTTTCCGCTCATCCTCAAGATCGTGCGGCTTGCCAAGGCGCAAAACATCACCTCGATCGCCGACTTCATCGCCGCGCGCTACGGCAAGAGCCAGGTCGTGGCGGCGATCGTGACCGTGGTCGCGGTGATCGGCGCCGTGCCCTATATCGCGCTCCAGCTCAAGGCGGTATCCGCTTCGCTCCTTACAATTCTCGGCCAACAGCCATCCGTCTCTTCTCTCGCGCCGATGTTCGGCGACCTCGCGCTCGTGGTTGCCGTGACCATGGCTGCATTCGCCGTCCTGTTCGGCACTCGCCACATCGACGCGACGGAGCACCAGGAAGGACTGATGCTGGCGATCGCGACCGAGTCGCTCGTCAAGCTGATCGCGTTCCTCGTGGTCGGCGTCTTCGTGCTGTTCTATCTGTTCGAAGGGCCGATGGACCTCGTGAGCAGGGCGGCCGAGCGCGCCGACATCTCCGCGATCTTCACGAAGAGCATCAATCCGGCCACGTGGCTGACGATGACGGTGCTTTCGTTCCTCGCGATCGTGCTGTTGCCGCGCCAGTTCCACGTGATGGTGGTCGAGAACAACGGCGAGGACGAGCTGCGGCGCGCGCGCTGGCTGTTCCCGCTCTATCTCGTGCTGATCAACCTGTTCGTCGTGCCGATCGCGATGGCGGGGCTGCTGACGTTCCCCAACGGTAATGTCGACAGCGACATGTTCGTGCTGGCGCTGCCGCTCTCCGCGAACGCGGACATGCTGGCGCTGCTCGCCTTCGTCGGCGGACTGTCGGCGGCGACCGCGATGGTGATCGTGGAGAGCGTCGCGGTCGCGATCATGGTGTCGAACGACATCGTGGTGCCGCTCGTATTGCGCCGGCGCGGCAACGAAACGGGCAAGCGCGCGGACATGGGCGCGCTGCTCCTGCGCGCACGGCGGTTCTCGATCTTCTGCGTGCTGCTGCTTGCCTATCTCTACTATCACATGGCGGGCGAGGCGCAGCTCGCCCAGATCGGCTTGCTCTCGTTCGCAGCGGTGGCGCAGTTCGGGCCGGCGTTCTTCGGCGGCCTGTTCTGGCGGCAGGCCACCGCGCGCGGCGCCATCGCCGGGCTCGCGATCGGCGTCGTGGTGTGGGCCTATACCTTGCTGCTGCCGAGCGTCGTAGCCGCGGGCCTTGTGGACCGTACGATCCTCGATGCAGGCATGTTTGGAATCACGCACCTGCGTCCGCAGGCGCTGTTCGGGCTCGAGGCCACGCCGCTCACCCACGGCGTGCTCTGGAGTCTCGGGCTCAATATCCTCGCATTCGTGGCGGTTTCGATGCTGACCTCGGCCACGCCGATCGAGCGGCTACAGGCCAACGTGTTCGTCGAAACCAAGAGCGCGCCGATCACGCCGAGCTTCCGGCTGTGGCGTTCGGCGGTGACGGTGGAGGAACTGATTTCGACGGTTGCACGCTATCTCGGCGAGGAACGAACGCGGCGCTCGTTCGGGAGCTACGCGCAGACGCGCGGGGTAGCGCTCGACCCCCGGCGCGAAGCCGATATGCACCTGTTGCGCTACGCCGAGCACGTGCTGGCGTCGGCGATCGGCGCCGCCTCGTCCCGCCTCGTCCTCTCGCTCCTGCTGCGCAAGGGCACCGTCTCGCCGCAAGCAGCGCTGAAGCTTCTCGACGACGCTTCGGCCGCGATCCAGTACAATCGCGAAATCCTGCAAAGCGCGATCGACCACGTGCAGGAAGGCATCGCGGTGTTCGACAAGGACTTGCAGCTCATCTGCTGGAACAGCCAATTCGGCGAAATGCTCGACCTACCGCCGGACATCGGGCGCCTCGGCGCGCGGCTCGACGAAATCCTGCGCGTCGCGGCGGAGCGGGGCGACTTCGGGCCCGGCCATGCGGGCGAACTTGTGGCCGACCGGCTGCAACGCTACGTCGACCGCACCGCGAGTTTCCGCGAGCGGTTCCTGAAGCACGGGATCGTCGTGGAAATACGTTCGAACCGCATGCCGGATGGCGGCATCGTCGTCACCTATACCGACATCACGCCCACGGTGGAGGCAGCCGAGGCGCTGGAGCGTGCCAACGAAAACCTCGAACGCCGCGTGAAAGAGCGCACGGAGGAACTGACGCGCCTCAACGTCGCGCTCGCGCGCGCAAAATCCGAGGCGGATGAAGCCAATATCTCGAAAACGCGCTTCCTGGCCGCCGCGAGCCACGACATCCTGCAGCCGCTCAATGCGGCGCGCCTCTATGCGACGAGCCTGGTCGAGCGCAAACGCCAAGGCGACGAAGCAAAACTCGCCGGCAATATCGATGCCTCGCTGGAAGCGGTCGAGGAAATACTCGGCGCGCTGCTCGACATATCGCGGCTCGATACCGGAGCGATGCAGCCGGAACTGTCGGATTTCCGCATTGACGAAATCTTCTGCCAGCTCGACGTCGAATTCGCCCCGCTGGCCGCAGAAAAAGGGCTCGAACTCACCTTCGTTCCCTCCTCGCTCGCCGTGCGCTCGGACCGGCGGCTCTTGCGGCGCCTCCTGCAGAATCTCGTCTCGAACGCGATCAAGTACACGCCAAAAGGACGTGTGCTCGTCGGATGCCGACGGCGCGGCGCTCGCCTGCGCATCCAAGTAATCGACACGGGCCTCGGCGTGCCCGCCTCGAAGCAGAGGATCATTTTTCAGGAGTTTCAACGCCTCGATCAGGGCGCCAAGGCCGCACGCGGCCTCGGCCTCGGCCTCTCCATCGTCGAGCGCATCGCGCGCATCCTGGGCCACAAGGTCAACTTGCGGTCGGCGCCCGAAAAAGGGTCGACGTTCTCGCTTGAGTTGCCGATTGCGCCGGCGGTGCCGCGCGTGGAAGCGCTGCGGGCGGATCAGCCGCTGGCAGCGACGCCGCTCGAAGGCGTCGTCGTGCTCTGCATCGAGAACGAGCCGCAGGTGCTCGCCGGGATGGAATCGTTGTTGTCGGGTTGGGGTTGTCACGTGTTGACCGCGCCAGACCTCGAAGGTGCGTTCACAGCGATCCGCGAGAGCGGACACAGGCCGGACGCGCTCCTCGTCGACTATCATCTCGACGAGGGCAACGGCGTCGACGCAGTGGTGGCGTTGCGGCTTCAGGTCGGAGACGGGATTCCGGCAGCGCTCGTCACCGCGGACCGCAGCCCAGCCGTTCGCGACAGCGCGCGGGCGAAAGATATCCTGGTGTTCAACAAGCCGGTGAAGCCGGCGGCGATGCGGGCCTTCCTCGCGCAGTGGCGCGTGGCGCGACCGGCGGCGGAGTGACCGTCATTGCCGGATGCGACCCGGCAATCCATACGGGCGAGCCGAATATCGCTTCGATCCAGTGTGGATCGCCGGGTCGAGCCCGGCGATGACGTAGCTTGCCGGTGCCCGAGACCGCGCGGACTTCAAGTCACCGGACGCGGCCAATTTCCGGTTTCGATCTTGGCCGCGGCGATCACCGCCTGAGTGCGGCTCTCTACGCCGAGCTTCTGCAAGATCGCCGACACGTGCGCCTTTACGGTCGCCTCGGACACCTTGAGCTCGAATGCGATCTGTTTGTTGAGCAATCCTTCCGAAAGCATCATCAGGACCCGCACCTGCTGCGGCGTCAGCGTCGACAGGCGCCCCACGAGATCGCGGGTCGCGGCGTCCGCGCCGCCGGAAAGATCGATATCGGGCGGCGTCCACAGTCCACCCTCGAGCACGCGCTGGATCGCCACGCGCATCACGTCGACGCCGAGCGTCTTCGGAAGAAATCCTGACGCGCCAAATTCCATGCAGCGCCGAATCACGCCGGGCTCCTCGTTCGCCGACACGATCACGACCGGCACGCCGGGGAACTGCGCACGTAGATAAAGCAGACCGGAAAATCCACGCACGCCCGGCATGGCGAGATCGAGCATGACGAGGTCCATGTCGGCCTCGCGCTCCAGCAATGTCTGCAGATCGTCGAAGCCGCCGGCCTCAAACACGTCGGCGGACTCGAAGAGAGTCGTGACGGCCTCGCGCAACGCACCGCGGAACAACGGATGGTCGTCGGCGACAACGAACCGATAGTGCGCGGACGAATCCACGACGACCTTTCCCCCTCCGGAATCGGCGCCCAGCGTCGAGCCTTTGCTCATATCACGTCCTACGAAAGGATGATGCGGCTCGCCCAACGCGTCCGTCAAAGAGATTGTGGGCACAAGAATGAGAGGCCAGGACCGCACGGGCTTCCCGCTTGCCGCCGCGCAAGTCATTGATCGCGCGTAGGCAACCCGAACGCTCGCGTTACAGGCCCGGGCGGCCCGGTATTGCGATGCGCAAAACTCAAGTTTTCCATGCATCAGCAATCCACGGTGCGCCGAAAGTCGTATAGGGCGCCATGTTTACAAAATGTTAATTCTTGGGGCACGGACCCGCCAAAGAAAAAAAGCGGGACGGAAGGCGTTTGGAGGGAGCGTCGCTTTTCGGTTCCGGTGCGCCGGAGCCCGACCAACCTTCCATGACGCGAGGCAGGGGCGATGCGGCACGCGCGTGCCGTGAGCCGTGGCGCATAGGAGGGCTCGGCCAATGAATTCCGCCAAGGACCAAGCGCGAGATGACGCGCACTGGAAGAAGACCACCAACCTGATGCTGATCCATCTCGGGATCTGGCTCTTCGTCGGTTACATCATCCACATGTTCGTCAACTATCTGAATTTCATCAAGATCCCGATCCTCGGCTTCCCGCTCGGCTTCTACATGGCCGCCCAGGGGTCGCTGATCGTTTTCGTCGTCATGCTGTTCATATTCGCAAGACAGCAAGACAAGATCGATCGCGAATTCGGCGTCGCTGAAGACGACTGAGGGGGATCAGATCATGGCTACCACTACTCAAACCGACTCCGCTTCTGCTTTCTACAAGCAGCTCGGACGAATGTACGGCACCTATACGGGTGGCTTTATCGGATTCGTCGTCCTGCTCGCTATCCTCGAATACGTGGGCGTACCGAACCGAGTGATCGGCTACCTGTTCGTGTTCTTCACGCTCGCGGTCTACGCGATCATCGGCGTGATGACGCGGACGGCGCAAGTTTCCGAATACTACGTCGCCGGCCGCCGGGTACCCGCCTTCTACAACGGCATGGCGACGGGCGCCGACTGGATGTCGGCGGCGAGCTTCATCGGCATGGCCGGCACGCTGTTCCTGTTCGGCTATGACGGCATCGCCTGGGTGCTCGGCTGGACCGGCGGCTTCGTGCTGGTGTCGATCCTGATTGGACCATACCTGCGCAAGTTCGGCGCCTATACCGTGCCCGACTTCATGTCGTACCGCTTCGGCGGCAACTTCGCCCGCTTCCTCGCGGTGATCGTGCTGGTCGCCGCCTCCTTCACCTATGTGACGGCGCAGATCTACGGCACCGGCATCATCGCCTCGCGCTTCCTCGGCATGCCGTTCGAGATCGCGGTGTTCGTCGGCCTCGTCGGCATCCTGCTTTGCGCGATGCTCGGCGGCATGCGCGCGGTGACCTGGACGCAGATCGCCCAGTACATCGTGCTCATCATCGCCTACCTCACGCCGATCGTGATCCTGTCCACGAGGCACTACGGGTTCCCGATCCCCGAGCTCACCTACGGGACGGCGATCGCGGAAATCACCGCCCGCGAAACGCAAATGGTGAAGGACGGGCTCGCGGTGCTGTGCACGGCCGCCTCATGTCCGGCCGGAGCACTCAAGCCGCACATCCAACCCTTCTTCAACTACAGCCCGCTCAACTTCTTTGGCATCATCTTTTGCATGATGGTGGGCACAGCCTCGCTGCCGCACATCCTGATGCGCTATTTCACCACCCCGTCGGTGCGTGAAGCGCGCCAGTCCGTGGCATGGTCGTTGTTCTTCATCTTCCTGCTCTATTTCTCGGCGCCGGCCTACGCGGCGTTCTCGAAGCTGGAGCTCTACACCAACATCATCGGCCGTGACGTTTCGCAGATTCGGCCCTGGATGTTCACCTGGGGTGAGCTTGGACTGATCCAGATCTGCGGCAAGAACGCCGCCAGTCTCGAAGCGGTCGTCGCCGCCTGTAAGGCGATCGCCGGTCACCCCGGCGTATTGCGGCTGCAGGACTTCGTGATCAATACGGACGTGATCGTGCTCTCCACCCCGGAGATCGCGGGCCTTCCGTACGTGATCTCAGGCCTGGTGGCCGCAGGCGGCCTCGCGGCGGCGCTTTCCACCGCCGACGGGCTTCTGCTCGCCATCGCCAACGCGTTGAGCCACGACATCTACTACAAGATGCTTAGCCCGAACGCCCCGACGATCCGTCGGCTCACGGTCGCGCGCGTGCTCTTGTTCGTCGTCGCCGTGGCTGCGGCTGCCACCGCCTCGACCAGACCGACGGACATCATCGCCATGGTGGGCTGGGCATTCTCGCTCGCCATGGCCGGGAACTTCCCGACGCTGGTCATGGGCATCTGGTGGAAGCGCGCGACCACGGCGGGAGCCATCTCCGGCATGATTGCGGGGTTCGGCATCGCCCTGTTCTACCTCGTGGTGAGCCGCTACTTCCCCGGCTTCGGCGTGAAGTATGCCGGCATGACCTCGCTGTTGAACCCGGTCAACGACTTACCGCTGGTCGACATCGCCAAGGCCATGGCGCTTCCCAATGCCATGGAGAGCTTCCCGACGCTCGCCCACCCGATGGCCAACAAGGTCGGCTGGTTCAACCTCAACAACATCAACGTCGGACTGTTGGGGATGCCGCTCGGCTTCGCGGTGATCTACGTGGTCAGCCTCTTGGGCAAGGAGCCGTCGAAGGAAATGCAAGCCTTCGTCGACGAGATCCGCAAGCCGCGCGGCCGGACGGTCCTGCAAGAGAAGGACTGACCCCTTCCCGGGCGTACAAAAGTCGGCGGGGTCCTCCGGGACCCCGCTTTTTCTTTGCCTTTCCCTGCGAGGCACGAACGTGCTTGAACCTGCACGCAAGCAAACGAGATCGCCGTGAGTTCGAATCCCTTCATCGCCCAATGGTGGTTCCACCTGCCGAACTTCATTCTGGCGGCCCTGATGTACACGCTGCTTGGGCGCCTGGCGCTTGGTTTCTTCTACGATGCGCAGTCGCGGAATTACATCTGGCGCGCGTTTGTATGGCTTACCGATCCCGTGGTCAACGCGGTAGCTTACGTCACGCCGCGATCGGTGCCGCCGGTCATCGTGCTCTTGTTCGCGTTCGTCTGGCTGCTCGCCGCGCGGATCGCGTTTCTGACGCTGGTTGCGAATCTCGGTGCCTTGCCGACCACCGGGGTCTCCGGATCATGACCCGGCAGCCTTACATCGTCGCCATCATGCTGTTCGCGACCATCAACGGCATCTTTTCGCCGTGGATCGTCGCGATCTTGCCGTTCGTGCTGATCCTGTCGCCGGCCTTCCTCACCGACAGCATCGCCGGCATCTTCTTCGTGTCGTCGCTGCTGCTTTCGACGCTCACCCTGGTCGTGGGGGGCGTTCCGGCGGCGCTCTATGAACGCTGGATCGGAGCGAAGGAATCGACCGAATTGTCCATGTGGCTCTGGCTCGCCGGGGTGGCCTTGCTGTCGCTCCCGGCCGTTTTCAATTTCTTCCAGTACCGGCTCTAGGTCATTCTCAGCCAAAATTTCGTGATGCCGGCACCCGGCCGATTGCGCCGGCCGCGGCCGCTCGGCACACTGATTATGCTAGAGTCGACGTAAGGTAGGGTTGCGGAAATATTCAATCCAGGGCGCTCTCATGGAAGAGATGCGGAAGGCCGCCTTTGCATCGGTGGCAAGGGCTTGCGGCTTCGGAGTCCTGGCAATCGTCTGCGTCATGATGGGAATGGGCGGCCCGCGGACCATGTTTCAGGCCGGGGGCATTTTGACCCTGATGATGACGTTCATCCTCATCCTGAAGGCGCGCTACGCGCTCACGAAGAACTACAAGAGAACCGAGATGTGGCTGATGCTGCCGAAGGAATTTCATCCGCCGGAGCGCTATGCGCAATGGGCCGCGTCGACCGTGCTGCGCGATGCTTATTTCACCTTTGCGCAATACACGGCGCTCATATCGATCGTCATGTGGGTGATCGCCCTTTTCTTCGGCCTTTCCGGGCTCATGTCGCGTTAGTGACAGATCACGCCGCGCGCTTCCCCGCGCCAGGCGCAAAGCGCGTATAAAACGCTTCGCCCTTCTTCGCCATTTCGACAAGCAGCGACGCGGGCCGGAAACGCGGGCCGTAGCGGCCTTTGAGGCGCTCGCACAGCGCGACGAACGCCTTCACGCCCATGCCGTCGATATAGGAGAGCGGCCCGCCGGTAAACGGCGCGTAGCCGAAGCCGAGAATGCCGCCGACGTCGGCGTCGCGCACGTCGGTGATGACGCCTTCCTCCACGCAGCGCGCGGTCTCGAGCGCCTGCATCGCGAGGAAGCGGGTCTTCAACTCGTCGACGCTAAACGTCTCCGCCGGCCGCGGCTCGCCGACAACCTCTACGATCTCGGGCCACAGGCGCTTGGCACCGTTCTCCGGATAGTCGTAGAAGCCCTTGCCGTTTTTCCGGCCAAGACGGCCGCGTTTCACGACCATCTCTTCCAGGAGCGCTTCCTGACGCTCGTCGATCGCATCGGCGCCGAGATCGGCCTTGGTCGCCTGCACGATCTTCCACGCGAGATCGACGGCGACCTCGTCGTTGAGCGAAAGCGGGCCCACGGGCATGCCGGCCATGCGGCCGACATTCTCGACCATGGCGGCGGGCACGCCTTCGGTCAGCATGAGATGGCCTTCGCGGATATAGGTGCCGACCACGCGCGAAGTATAGAAGCCGCGGCTGTCGTTCACGACGATCGGGGTCTTTCGGATCGCGCGTACATAGTCGAGCGCGACGGCGAGCGCCTCGTCGCCGGTCTTCTTACCCTTGATGACTTCCACCAGCATCATGCGCTCGACCGGCGAGAAGAAATGGATGCCGACGAAGCGGCTCGGGCGTTTGGAGACTTCGGCGAGCGAGGTAATGGGCAAGGTAGAAGTGTTCGAGGCGAAGATCGCCTTGTCGCCGAGTACGGCCTCGGCTTTGGCAATCACGTCGGCTTTCACCTTGCGGTCCTCAAACACGGCTTCGACCACGAGATCAGCGCCGGCGATGTCCTTATAGTCGGCAGTGGCCTTGATGCGGCCGAGCAGCGCGTCCCGATCGGCGGGCTTGGCGCGGCCTTTCTTGACCTGATCGGAGATCAGCTTGTCGGAAAGGCTCTTCCCCTTTTCGGCCGACGCCTGATCCTTGTCGACGAGCACGACGTCGATGCCGGCGGACGCGGTCACATAGGCGATGCCGGCGCCCATGAAGCCCGCGCCAAGGACCGCGACCTTCTTGAGCTTCGTGGGCGGCACGGTCGCCGGGCGGCGCGCGCCCTTGTTCAGCTCCTGCATGGAGACGAACAGCGTGCGGATCATGGCCGCGGCTTCCTTCGAGCGCAGCACGTTCGCGAAGTAGCGCGACTCGACGCGCAGCCCTTGGTCGATCGGGAGCAGCAGGCCTTCGTAGACGCTCTTCAGGATCGCGCGGGCGCCGGGATAATTGTCGTAGGTCTCGCGGCGATAGATGGCGTTCGCGGGCGGCCAGACCATCATGCCGGCCTTGGAATAGACCGGCCCGCCCGGCAGCTTGAATCCGTCGACGTCCCAAGGCTGCACGCCCTTGCCGCCACCTTTGATCCAGCCTTTCGCCGTCTCGATCAACTTGTCCGCGGGCACCACCGCATCGACGAGCTTCATCTGCTTCGCGCGGTCGAGGCGCAGTTGGTCGCCGCGCAGCATGATCTGGAGCGCGTCCGCCGCCGGGACCATGCGCGGCAGGCGCTGGGTGCCGCCGGCGCCCGGGAAGAGGCCGATCTTCACCTCGGGCAGGCCGAGGCGGGTTTTCTCGTTTTCCGACGCGACACGATGATGGCACGCGAGCGCAAGCTCGAACGCGCCGCCGAGGGCGGTGCCGTTGATCGCGGCGACCCAGGGCTTTCCGCTCGTCTCGAGCCGCCGATAGATCACCGACATCTTGCGCGATTGCTCGAAGAATTCCTGCATCGCTGCCTTCTCGCCCTTGCTCTTCACGAGATCGGTGAAGACGCGCGAGAGGCCTTCGAGCATGGTGAGATCGGCGCCGCCGGAGAAGGTGTCCTTGCCCGACGTGACCACCGCGCCCTTGATCGCGGCGTCGGCCGCGACCTTCTCGACGATATCGGCAAGCTCCTGCATCACCTCCATGGTGAAGACGTTCATGGAGCGGCCGGGCATGTCCCAGGCGACGAGCGCAATGCCATCGCCGTCGACGTCGAGCTTGAAATTCTTGTAGTCCATGGTCACACCCGCTCGATGATGGTGGCCGTGCCCATGCCGGCGCCGATGCAAAGCGTCACCAGCGCGGTGGACTTCTTGGTGCGCTCCAGCTCGTCGAGCGCAATGCCGAGTAGCATGGCGCCGGTGGCGCCGAGCGGATGACCCATGGCGATCGCGCCGCCGTTCACGTTCACGCGCGACGTATCAAGCCCGAAATGCTGCAGGAAGCGCAGGACAACCGCGGCGAACGCCTCGTTGATCTCGATGAGGTCGATGTCGGAAAGCTTCATTTTCGCCTTCTTGAGCACGCGCTCGGTCACGTCGATCGGACCCGTGAGCATGAGCGCCGGGTCCGAGCCGATGCTCGCGAAATTGCGGATCTTCGCGCGCGGCTTCAGGCTCGCGGCCTTGCCCGCGCTCTTCGAGCCGACGAGGACCGCGGCCGAGCCATCGACGATGCCGGACGAATTGCCGGCGTGATGCACGTGATTGACGAACTCGACCTCGGGGTGCGCCTGGATCGCGACGGCGTCGAAGCCGCCGAGCTCGCCCATCTGCACGAACGACGGTTTTAACTGGGCGAGCGATTGCATGTCGGTCGACGGCCGCATGTGCTCGTCCTTGTCGAGGATAGTAAGGCCGTTCACGTCCTCCACCGGCACCACGGACTTCTTGAAGCGGCCCGCCTCCCAGGCCTTGGCCGCGCGCTTCTGGCTCTGCACCGCGTATTGATCGACGTCGTCGCGCGAGAAACCGTATTTCGTAGCGATCAGATCGGCGGAGACGCCCTGCGGCATGAAATAGGACTTGATCGCGATCGATGGATCGACCGGCCAGGCGCCGCCCGAGGCGCCGATGCCGACGCGCGACATCGATTCCACGCCGCCGCCGATTGCCATCTCCTTCGCACCGGACATGACTTGCGCCGCGGCGAAATTCACGGCCTCGAGGCCGGACGAACAGAAGCGGTTTATCTGGATGCCCGGCACTTCCTTGCCGTAATCGGCGGCGATCGCCGCCGCGCGCGCAATATTGCCGCCCGCCTCGCCTACCGGATCGACGCAGCCGAGGATCACGTCCTCGACCAGCAAAGGATCGAGCTTGTTCCGCTCCTTCACGGCGACGAGGCTCTGGCGAGCGAGTTCGAGGGCGGTCACTTCGTGCAGCGAGCCGTCCATCTTGCCGCGGCCGCGCGGGGTGCGGACGTGGTCATAGATGAATGCGTCGGACATGGCCTTCCACCTTCTTCTCCCGGTCCCGGTCTTCTACCAATTGATCCTTTAAATGTAGTGTCACCCGAGCGAAGGGCCAGCCATGGGCGCGCAAGAAGCGTCCGGCGGACTGGTCATTGCGGAATCGTATGGCAATTCGAGCAGTTTGCGCCCGCTTCCTTGGTGAAGCGATCGGCGTGGCCGCCGGACGGGGCAAGCACCCTGTTGTCCGGGCCCAGGCATTGGGCCGGCAAATTGAATTCCGACGCCGGGACCTTTTGGCCCGGCAGCCAATGGAAATAGTCCGCGAGCATCAGGCCGTCGCCCTGCGCGCCTGCTTCGGCGAACAGGACCGGACGGCCTAGCGCGGTGTACCAATTCCACATCACGCGCCCTTGCTGTTCGGGGATCTGGCACGCGAGAATTTGCGTCGCTTCATTCGGGCTGAGCGCGGAATTGCCATCGAGCACGCCCCTGCACTGACATTTGTTGGCGCCCATCCAGTTCGGCCGGACCATGCCCGGGTATTTCGGCGTGCAGGCGATGCCGCCAGAAGGCGTTTGCTGCACGTGATAGCCGATGCCTTTTTGCAGCACCGGCAGTAGCGCAAGCACCGGCGGGCGCTCGCGCGGCAAGAACAGACGGGCAACCTGCGCTTCCGCGCCGGTCCAGTCGTAGAAGAGGATGCTCGGAAACGGACCGACCTCGTTGAAGCGAATCGGCGTGATGATCGCCGTCATCACGAATTGCTCCGGCCATTGCACGGGCGTCATGCGCGAGCAGGCCTGGCGACTGAAGCCAGGCACAAGCGCCTGAATCCGCTCCGCGCGCTCGGCCTCGGCAGCCGCATTGTGGATCGCCATCAGATCGCGCGCGGATTTTGCGATCCCGGCGGCGGCGGACGTTTCCTTCGCGCGTTGCGCGACACAAAAGTCGCGCAGACGCGAAAGGTTCGTCTGCGCGAGCGGCTCGAAGGTTGGAAAATAATTCAGCGCGTAATCACCGATGATCGCGGGACCGGATGACGGCGCTGCGAATAGCGTGCGCCACGGCATGCGCGTGCCGGACTTGAACCAGTACCAATCGGTGCGTGCGTCCGCGGCCGGCGTCTTCCACCATTGCACCGGCGTCGACACAATCGACGCTTCGCCGACGCAGACCGATTTTTCGGACAGCCATTGCGCGGCGGGCGGGCTGAATTTCTTTCCGAGCGATTTGCAACCGGTCGGCGCGCGATGCGGGCCCGTGAGTTGGTGGGTGTCTTGTTCGGTGATTAGGAGATCGACGGCACCGGACTCGAGCCCATAGACGGTCGCGCGCATCGCCCGCAACGAGCCGTCGAAGACGAACTCGCCGACATCAAGCTGCCCGTCGGTGAAGGGCGCCATCAGGCCGACGGCGCGCCAGCGCGGCGGAAGCTCCGGCTGTGACACCGGTGTGCAGGCGGAGAACAGCGGCAGATCGATCGTTTGTGCAGTCGCCGAAGATTGCCAAACCGCCGCAGCGGCGAGCGCGGCGAGCCTCACGCCGGACAGGCAAAACGTCCGGCTCAAAACGCCTCCGCCGGCAATTCCATGATGCTGCCCGCGCCGGCCTGAATGCGCACAAGATGCGCGCCAGTTTCGGGCAGCATTCGCTCCATGAAGAAGCGTCCGGCGGTGAGCTTCGCGTCCATGCGCGCGGCGGCACCGTTGCCCTTGCTCTTATTTGCAGCCGCGGCCTTGGCGATCTGCGCCCACATGTAGCCGAGCGCAACAAGACCAAGGAGGTGCATGTAGTCGTAGGAACCGGCCCCGGCATTGTCCGGCTTCTGCATCGCATTCTGCATGAACCAGGTGGTCGCCTTTTGCAGGTCGCCAAGCGCCGCCTGCAGCGGCGCAACGAAAGGCTTCATCGCCTCGTCCTCGGCATGCGCCTTCACGAAGCCCTGAACGTCGCCGAAGAAGGCCATGGTGGCGCGGCCGCCGTCCTTGGCGAGCTTGCGGCCGACGAGATCGAGCGCCTGAATGCCGTTCGCGCCTTCGTAGATCATGGCGATGCGCGCGTCGCGCACGAACTGCTCCATGCCGTGCTCGGCGATATAGCCGTGGCCGCCGTAGAGCTGCTGCGCAAGCACAGTGTTCGCGAAGCCGAGATCGGTGAGCACGCCTTTGATCACGGGCGTCATCAGACCCATGTAATCGTCGGCGGATTGCCGCACTTTCTCATCATCGGAGCGGAAGGCGAGGTCGCCCTGCAGCGCGGCCCAAATGACGAGCGCGCGCGCCGCCTCGTTGAAGGAGCGGATCGTCATCAAGACGCGGCGCACGTCCGGGTGTACGATGATGGGATCAGCGGCCCTGTCGGGAAATTTCGGACCCGAAATCGAGCGGCCTTGCAGGCGCTCCTTCGCGTAAGTGACCGCGTTCTGATAGGCGACCTCGGAAAGCGCCAATCCTTGGATACCTACGCCCAACCGCGCTTCATTCATCATCGTGAACATCGCCGGCAGGCCGCGGTTCGCCTCGCCGACGAGCCAGCCGGTCGCGCCGTCATAATTCATGACACACGTCGCGTTGCCGTGAATGCCCATCTTTTCTTCGATCGAGCCGCAAGCGACCGCGTTGCGCACGCCGGGCGTGCCGTCCTTGTTCGGCAGGAACTTCGGCACGACAAAGAGCGAGATGCCTTTCGTGCCTTGCGGCGCGCCTTCGATGCGCGCGAGCACGAGATGCACAATGTTCGGCGTAAGGTCGTGCTCGCCGCCGGAAATGAAAATCTTGGTGCCGGTGATCTTGTAGCTGCCGTCCGCCTGCGGCACGGCCTTGGTGCGCACGAGCCCGAGATCGGTGCCGCAATGGGGCTCGGTCAGGTTCATGGTCGCCGACCATTCGCCCGAGGCGATCTTCGGCAAATATGCTTTCCGCTGCTCCTCGTTGCCGTGCAGGCGGATCGCGAGATAGGCGCCCTGCGACAGACCCGAATACATGGAGAAGGCCATATTCGCCGACGTAAGAAACTCGTTCATGATGACGGTGAGCGTGTGCGGCAGGCCCTGGCCGCCGTACTCCGGCTCCATGGCGAGGCCGATCCAGCCGCCCTCGGAGAGCGCGCGATAGGCTTCCTTGAACCCTTTGGGCGTCGTCACCGTGCCGTCGGGGTGACGCTTGCAGCCCTCGATGTCGCCGATGCGATTGAGCGGCTGCAGCACCTCTTCGACGAACTTGCCACCCTCGGCGAGGATCGCGGCGATCGTATCGGCGCCCGCGTCGGCGAAGCCCGGAACGTTGCCGTAGCGCTCGATATGAAAGACGTCGTTCAAGAGAAACAGAACGTCTTCGACGGGCGCCTTATAGGTCGGCATGGTCCCCTCCTCGACACATCCCCCGGCGCGCGGCCCCCACGACCTGCGCGCACGCACGTATTCTCCGGACAATGCGGCGCCGGGCGGGTGCGTTCGCCGCGGCCAATCGACCGGTCCCGGTCGACGGACGCGAATGTACCGGCCCTTCCCTTAAACGCCGTGAATGCGCGCCTTTCCGCCGGTTCAGGCCGCGCCGACCAGGCGGAAACCCGCGCCAAGGCTCGGAAGTCCCGGGTTTCTTAACGATCCGTCAGCCGAAGTTAACCCGGCATTTACCATACCGGGACGAAATTTGCCGCGCGAGAGCGGCACCGCTTCGGTCACGCGTATTTCATAGACCCGCACGCCGCGAACGGGATTCGCAATGACCGCAAGCGTGCCCTGGAGTGTGAGCGCGGTTGACCCCGAGGCCTGGGCGACGGCACGC
Organism: Xanthobacteraceae bacterium; assembly: GCA_040901465.1. Classification (GTDB taxonomy): domain Bacteria; phylum Pseudomonadota; class Alphaproteobacteria; order Rhizobiales; family Xanthobacteraceae; genus JAUSIF01. The sequence goes on along the minus strand of JBBDYN010000028.1, from coordinate 153,022 downwards.
GATGCCGCCCGGCGATCGGGCCTGTCCGTCGGCGAATGGCTGGAAAGCGCGATTCGCGACTCCGCCCATGAGCGTGGACGCCCGCCACGGGCCCCGGTCCGCGCCGCCACCGACGCAATCGAGCAGCGTCTTGACGACCTTGCCGAGCGGCTCGACAATTTCACGCGCAAGGCGCAAGAGCCGGCGCAGGCTCCGGCCCGGAATGGCCGTAGCGAGCAGGCGTTGCTCGATTCGATCGAGACCTTGAACGATCGAATCGATGGCCTCGTGCGCGACATGCGCGCCGGCGATCGCAACGGTCCGGCGGAAGTACGCGCAGCGATCCAACGGCTCGACGACCGCATCGAGGATCTCCTGTCGCGGGGCCAAATCACCAGCGCCCGTACCGCGCCCGAACTCGAGCGCAAGCTCGAGGATATTTCCCGGACCATCGAGACGATGAGCCGGCGGCTCGAGCATGAAACCGCGCGCCACGCCGCCTCGCCTGTTGCGCCGTCGGTCGATGTGCTCGACGACGCCGTCGCCGAAATCATGATGCGCCAATCGGCGCTCGATGGCGTGCCGCCGCCGCGCGAAATGCGCAGGCCGCAGCCGGCGCCCGCAGCCGATCTCAGCGGGCTTGAGAGCCAACTCAAACTCATGACCGACGAAATGCAGGCCATGCGGCGCGCCGGCGTGCAGGCCGAGTCGATCGACGGGCTGCGCCGGGAAATCGGCGCGCTCGCGGGCAAGCTCGGCGAGCTTGCGCCGCGCCGGTCCCTGGAGGCGCTGGAAACCACGGTCGGCTCAATGGCGCATCGATTCGACCGGGCGGCAGGCGGCCGCGCCGACGAAACGCTTGGCGAGGTGGTGCAGGCACTGCACGACATCCGTTCGGCGCTCGCCGACGTGCGGCCGGCCGAAAGCTTTGCCTCCGTCGAGAAGGATCTCCACGATCTGTCGAGCAAGCTCGACAATCTCAGCGTACGCGGCGTCGATGAAGGTACCGTGGCCCGCCTGCAGGAGCAGACCACGGAAATCCGCGACCTGCTTTCGAGCGCGCTGCCGAGCGACGTGCTGAAGGCGCTCGTCGAGCAAATCGAAATGCTCGTGCGCAAGTTCGAAAGCGGTGCCTCCTCGCCCGACCGCGCCATCGTCGACGTCATGGCGGCATTTGACCGGCGGATCGAGTCCCTGTCCGAGCGGATCGACGCGGCGAACAGGCAGGGTCCTGCGCAGCCCGTCCTTGACGACATCCGCGCGCGCCTCGACCACCTGCAATCCGCGGTCGCGAATTCGGGGTCGGCGGCCGGCGTGGAGGCGTCGTTGCGCGCCCTATCGCAGAAAATCGACACGGCGGAGGCACGGCTCGGCAATCTCGGCACGATCGAGCGCGGGCTCAATGATCTGTTCGCGCAGTCGCAGGAGGCCCGCTCCAGCGCTGCGAAGACCGCCTCCCGCGAGGTGGCCGTGCCGGCCGCGACCCGTGAATTCGAGCGTCCGCGCCCGAAGCTCGGCGACCTGGAAATCAAGTATTCAAGCCCCGCCGACGCCGAGCACGGCGCCATTGGGCATCCGATGCCGATGGGGCACGAGCCCCGCGCGGCGCAGCCGGCAGACGCGTCCGATGAAGCGGCGGCGGATTTTCCGCTCGAGCCGGGCTCCGGCGCGCCGCGCATGCGCATGCAAAGCGCGGCCTTGCGCGTCGCGCAATCGGAAGCGGCGCTCGGCGGGATCGGCGCGCCGACCTCGAATGCACCCTCACGTACTTCGGATTTTATCGCCGCCGCCCGGCGTGCCGCGCAAACGGCGTCGGCCGAGCCCGCGGCAGACAAGGCCACAAGCCGGGAAGCCTCGGCCGGCAGGAACATCATCTCGATGTTCGGCGGCGCGCGGCGGGCGCTCCTGATCGCGCTCACCGCGTTCCTACTGATCTTCACGGCGCTGCGTTTCTTCAACGGCAACCTGCCGGAATTTTTCGGCGCGAAGCCGACCGCGCCCATCAGCCTGACACCCGCGCCGGCCAACGAAGCGGCTCGCCCGGCGCCGGCGCGACCCGAGGCCGCGGCGCCCACGCAGGACCGCTCCTCGCTACCCATCCTATCCAATGATGCACTCGCGACAGCACCGCCCGCCGGTGTGATCGGCGGCAGTCGCGATCTGCCCTTCCTCGCCGACACCGCCGCTGCCGATCCTGCCATCACCGGGACCACGGCCGCCGCCAAACCGGCGACAAGCCCGGTACACACCGCATCCACGCCGACCGGGTCCGAGGCCAATCCCCGCGACACCGCCGGATTGCCCGAAGCACTCGGCTCATCGGCAATTCGGGCAGCCGCCGCGGCGGGCGATCCGATCGCCGCCTACGAGATCGGCGCGCGCTATCTCGAGGGGCGCGGAGTGAAGGCGGATCCCCGGGAGGCGGCAAAATGGCTGGAGCGTGCGCTCGCCAAGGGGTCGGCGCCCGCCGCCTACCGGCTCGGCAATATCCACGAGAAGGGCCCGGGAATCCTAAAAAATCCTGCGGAAGCAATACGTTACTACACGATCGCGGCCGAGGGCGGGAACATCAAGGCGATGCACAATCTTGCCGTCATGCATGCCGAGGGACCTGACGACAAACCCGACTACAAGACGGCCGCACGCTGGTTCCGCTTGGCGGCGGACCGCGGCGTGCGCGATAGCCAATACAATCTCGGCGTCCTCTATGCGCGCGGCCTTGGCGTCGATCAGAACCTCGCCGAGTCCTTTCGCTGGTTCGCGCTCGCTGCGAACCAGGGCGACAACGACGCCGGGAAGAAGCGCGACGACGTCGCCAAGCGCCTCGACGTGCAGACGCTCGTGGCCGCGAAGCTCGCCGTGCAGACCTGGGCCATGGCCCCGGTCGACGCGGCTGCAAACGAAGTTCGTCTCAAGCCCGAATGGGAAAAGGCCGAGGCTCCGCAACGGAAGCGATCGGTCAAAAAATAAACGGTTAATTCGCTGGTTTGATTGACAATCCGGTGCAGGGGCATGTTCATGCAATTGCACCGCAGGACGCGGTGCCTGTTCCTCGTCTGGGCCCTGCCACCGTGTCGATCTATCTCCCGATCGCCGAGCTGCCGGTCAATCTGTTTGTCATCCTCGGGCTCGGGGTGGCGGTCGGATTCATCTCGGGCATGTTCGGGGTGGGCGGCGGCTTCCTGATGACGCCACTCCTGATCCTCGTCGGTATTCCGCCCGCCATCGCGGTCGCGAACGTGCCGAGCCACATGGCGGCCTCATCGCTCTCGGGCGCCCTGACCTATTGGCGGCGCCGGCTCGTCGATTTGGGGCTCGGGCTCGTGCTGCTATCAGGCGGAATAATCGGGACCGCGATCGGCGTCTGGGTGTTTTCGATCCTCCTGCGGGTTGGTCAGCTCGATCTTGTCGTTGGACTGTCATACGTGATCCTGCTCGGGATCGTCGGCGGCATCATGCTTGCCGAGAGTGCGCGGGCCATCATGCGTGCGCAGCACGGCGCGCCGCCGATCGTGCGCCGGCCCGGGACGCATGCCTGGTTTCACGGCCTGCCGCTGAAGTTGCGTTTCCGCCAGTCTCGTATCTATGTGTCGGCGGTGCCGATTACCGTGATCGGCTTCGGGATCGGCTTCTTCGGCGCGATCATGGGCATCGGTGGCGGGTTCCTGCTGATCCCCGCGCTTATCTATCTCATGCGCGTGCCGACCACGGTCTCGGTCGCGACCTCCCTCTTCATCACGCTCTGCACCATGCTAATCGCCACCGTGCTGCATGCGGTGGAAAACCACACGGTCGACATCGTGCTCGCCTTCGCGCTCATGATCGGCGGCGTGATCGGGGCGCAGTTTGGCGCACGCGCCGGCCAGGCGATCCGCGCCGAGCAGTTGCGATTGCTGCTCGGGCTCCTGGTGGTCGGGGTCGCAATCCGGGTCGCGATCGATCTCGTCGCCGTGCCGAGGGAGATGTTCACGGTTTTTGGCATGGAGCAGTTGCAATGACCGCGTGCGCGAAGAGTGTCGGTCTCGCGCTCGGCGCGGCGCTGATCCTGACGCTGCCCGCCGCCGCCGAGCGCCTGGTGACCTCCGTCTCGTCGCACCGGGTGTTGATCTCTTCGAACTTCACCGGCACCGACATCGTGCTGTTCGGCGCGATCGAGGACGACGAAAAGCCGTCGAGCCAGGAGCGCGGCTACGACATCGTGGTCACCGTGCGCGGGCCAGCGCAAACCTTCGTCGCGCGGCGCAAGGACCGCATGCTCGGAATCTGGATCAACGTCGAATCGCGTCAGTTCATCGACGTGCCTTCCTATCTCGCCGTCCTATCGAGCCGGCCCCCGGATGAACTGGGTCCATCCGACTTCCTGCGGCGCAACCGCATCGGCCTCGTCAATCACACGCTGCAGCAACGCATCGGCGCGGATTTCGCCGACGTGGTGTCGCGGGACCCGTTCCGCACGGCATTTCTGCGGGTAAAGATGGATCAGGGTCTGTACCATGAGGAGCCGCATGGCGTGACGTTCATCACGCCGAGCCTGTTCCGGGCGAGCGTGCCGATCACGGGAATTGCACCGACGGGAAACTACGAGGTCGAAACCTTGCTCGTGTCGGGGGGCGAAGTGATCGCGCGCCAGTCGACCGCGATCGAAGTGGTCAAGACCGGTTTCGAGGAGTTGTTCGCGCAGGCCGCACGCGAGCATGGATTCCTCTACGGGCTGGTGACCGCGCTCTTGGCACTCGGCACCGGACTGCTCGCCAATTTCATGTTCCGGCGGGATTGAAGGCGCGGACGCCGGCCCTCGCGGATCGGCGGCCGCCGTGCTAAAGGGCTGGCCGTTCGCGGAGCATAATCATGGCCAACGGTACGATCGACCGGTTCTTCGGCGGCTCGCCCCTCTGGGTGGTGGTACGGCTGATCCTGCTTTCGGTCGTGATCGGCGTGCTCCTGTCGGCGCTCGGGCTCGATCCATGGAACATCGTGCAGAGCATCGAGCGAATGATCCGCCGCATCTTTGATCTCGGATGGGACGCGGTCGTTTGGCTGTGGCGCTATTTCCTGCTTGGCGCCGTGCTCGTGATCCCGATCTGGCTGATCGTGCGGCTGGTTCGCTCGGCGGGCGGGCGCTGAGCCGCTACCGTTTCCTCGCGTCGGCCCCAACGACTTCGGCGACCGAATGATGGCCGCCGCGCTCAAGGCGCGCCGCCAAGCCGTGCTTGATCGTGCGGACCAATCCGAACCCCTTGTAGGCCAAGCCGGAATAGAGCTGCAGCAGGCTCGCGCCGGCGCGGATTTTCCGCCATGAAGTGTCGGCTGAATCGATCCCGCCGACGCCAATCAGCGGGAACGCGCCTTCCACGCGCTGAAAAGTCTCCGACAAGAGCCAGGTCGAAAGCGCGAACAGCGGCTTCCCGGAGAGCCCGCCCTCCTCGCGCGCGGCGGGATCGCGCAATTCGCGCGAGCGCGAGATCGTCGTGTTGGAGACGATCAGGCCGTCGATGCCGCGCCGCTTTGCCACAGCGACGACATCGTCCAGTTCGGCGAGGGACAAGTCCGGCGCGATCTTCAGGAGCAGCGGCCGGCGAAGGCGGGCGCGGTCACGCGCCTCGACCGCGCGCGCCAGGAGATCGTCGAGCACGGCGCCGGCCTGGAGCTCGCGCAATCCGGGTGTATTGGGCGACGACACGTTGATCGTGAGATAGTTTGCGGACGGGGCGAAGGCGTCGATCCCGGCGACATAGTCGGCGATGCGGTCTTTGGTGTCGCGGTTGGCGCCGATATTGGCGCCGACGATCCCTGCCCGCCCCGCCCGCGCCTCGAGCCGCGCGCGCACGGCGGCGAACCCCTCGTTGTTGAAGCCGAGGCGATTGATCAGCCCGGCGTCGGCGGGGAGACGGAAAATTCGCGGGCGCGGATTGCCGACCTGGGGACGCGGCGTGACCGTGCCAACTTCGACGAAGCCGAGGCCGAGCCGCAAGGCGGCGTCCGGAACCGCGGCGTTCTTGTCGAAACCGGCGGCGAGTCCAAGCGGATTGGGGAACTCAAGCCCGAATGCCGAGACGGCAAGGCGCGGATCGTCGATGCCCGCCGGCAGCAGCGGGAGCGCGCCGAGCGCAAGCAATGCGAGCCTATGGGCGTCCTCGGGGTCGAGGCGCCGGGCGATGGGGAGCGCGAGATCGAGAAGCCGGATCACGGGAAAACCGGCGCGACGCTATAGACCGGGACCATGACCGGCAAGCGGCGGCCGTTCGCGCGGCCCAGGAATTTGCCAAGGGCGCGATCCATGATAGATGGACGCGCAGGCCCTAGGTGACTATTCCTAATGGCGGACAAGCTTCCGCCGTATCAGCGAGCCGCGCCCATGGCAACCATGCTCTCCCACCCGCAGGTCTGGAACGCGATCGACCGGCTGGCCGCCCGCTACGGCTTCTCGGCCTCGGGGCTCGCCAAGAAGGCCGGGCTCGACCCTACCTCCTTCAACAAGTCCAAGCGCGTGACCCCGGAGGGACGCCCGCGCTGGCCCTCGACCGAGTCGATTGCAAAAATCCTCTCGGCGACCGGGGCGAGCGTGGAAGAGTTCATGTCGCTCCTGAGCAAGAAGGCGAGGCGCGCGGCGCCGCGCCCAGTGCCGGTGATCGGCTTCGCCGAAGCGGGCACCGGCGGCTATTTCGACGACGGCGGCTTTCCGGTGGGCTCGGGCTGGGACGAGATCGTGTTTCCTGACGTGGACGATGAGCACGCCTATGCGCTGGAGGTCTCGGGCAATTCCATGGAGCCGCTCTACCGCAAGGGAGACATTCTGGTGGTGTCGCCGGCGGCGCGAGTGCGGCCGGGCGACCGGGTGGTGGTGAAGACGAGCTCCGGAGAGGTGCTGGCCAAGGAGCTCAAGCGCCGCTCTTCGAAGAGCGTGGAGCTGCGCTCGCTCAATCCCGCGCACAAGGACCGCACGCTGCCGGCGTCCGAGGTGCTCTGGATCGCGCGCATCATGTGGGCGACGCAGTAGCCCTCAATCCCTCCCCTTCAGGGGAGGGTGGCTCCGAGCGAAGCGAGGAGCCGGGTGGGGTATTCGTTGCACTCCGCCTATCATCTATCGGTATCTCGAACGGTCGGGCGCGAAGCGCAAGCGACGACTGGAAATTCGGTATTGAGTCTACAAGATTTCAGAAGACAATTTATTGATATTGTCCGCCCTTCTAAGGATGAATTGGTCGGCGAGCCAACCGATGCGCATCGTTTTTAGCCGTAAAGGCTTTGACAGTCAGGCTGGCGGATACCCATCGCCAATCCTCGATGGCCGTCCGATAAGCATACCGATTCCTACCAGACATCGCTCAGAGACAACTTACGAGCATTTAGGACTGGGCGAGCTGGTTGAACGATTGACGCGCGGGAAAATTGCTCGTGATCACCTCTGCCATGAAGACCCAATGTTTGCAGATGGCCGATGTGCATTCGGTCAGACGGGACCCGCGCAATCGCATCTTACAAATTGCAACGTCGGAATTGACGACATCTTTCTTTTCTTTGGACTGTTTTCAGATGCAAGGGGCGAGCGCCATCACAGAATTTTCGGCTATTTGAAAGTAGAAAAGGTTCTAACACTCGGCACTCGACCAAATGCAGCAAATATCATCGCGGATTTCCCGAGGCGTCATCCCCACACAATTGGGGAATGGAATACGAATAACACTGTTTATCTTGGAGCAGGATTTCTCTGTCAGAGGGCATCAGATACATTGCGTCTGTCCATACGCGGCGGCCCAGTTAGTGTGTGGAGCGTGCCCCCTTGGCTGCGAGAAGCGGGTCTTACTTATCACGGAGACAATGAGCGTTGGCTTGACGGCAATATGCTCAAGATCGTCGGGCGTGGGCAGGAATTCGTGACCCACGTTGACGCATTCCCAGTCGCGCATCAGTGGCTCGATCGCGTTATTGCCGAGATCAATAGATGAGTGGTCCTTCCAGCAATGTTCTAATTGTGATGCTTCGCCAAACGGATAGAAGCAATCCGGATGAACAGCGAAACGATCCTTTTTGGGAGTTCGGGAGCTTTGGATGCACCGGCTGTCATCGAAAAAATATACTCAATGCTAAACGAGCTCACGAACTTAAAGGCATGCGTCTAGCTTTTGCCCAGGGTGGGCCTGAAGGAACAAAAATCGTCTATCTCAGTCCGCTCGTGTCGGTAGTCCACCATGCGGACCGATGCGAACTGAAATGGAATCCTTGCGAGATGCCGCTCAAATACTCGATGGCCCCCGTTATTATTGATAACAATGGCTTTTCAGAAATCCTCGCGATAAAGCGCGAGATTGCTGGCACAAATCGTCATTCGAACGTCAGTAAATTTGCGAGCCGGTTTCGGACTCGCTGCAGACCTGTCGGCAAAGATTTGGCGCATCAACTGGAAGCGGCTTACAAGAAAGCTCGCTCCCGGAAAAATGCGGTCGCAAGACGCTATGAACAGGCAATGCCGTATCCTCCGCCAAAGATTGATCGTCGGAGGGAGCAGACTTATTGGAGCTTGATTGCAGGACTCGGACTCTCGCCCGTGTCTAGTCGCAAGCGCTAGCATCAAGATGCTAATCGCGCACTCGGGAACGATTACCGTGTACATCGGTGTTGCCCGATATCGTGCAAGCCACCCCCACCCGGCCGCTCCCCCGGCTTTCGCCGGGATCGCGGCCACCCTCCCCCGCAAGCGGGGGAGGGATTTTCACGCCGAGCGCGCCAGCGCGCCGTCGATCATCGCGATCGTGTTGTCGATGCCATAGACGGCGACGAAGGAGCCGAAGCGCGGACCCTTCTCCTGACCGAGCAGCACTTGATAGAGCATGTTGAACCACTCGAGCGAGACGCCGGGCTTGCCATCCTTGCCCTTTGACTTGCCCGACTTGTCGAGGAACGGCTCGCGGCGGCCGACCTCATAAATCACATCCTGAATTTGCTCGGCGGTCGCGTGCGCGGGCAATTGCGAGAGCGCGTCGCGGAGATCGATGAGGGCCGTGCGCTCGACGTCGGTGGGCTCGCGGAAACGCTTGGCCGGCAGCACGAAATCGCGAAAATAATGGATCGCATATTCCACAAGCTCGTTGAGCTTCGGGTGCGATTGCGGCGTCACGCCCGGCCGATAGCGGCCGATGAAGCCCCACAGGGTCTCGGCGTTTTCCGCGTTCGAGGCGGAAACGAGATTGAGCAGCAGCGAGAAATTGACCGGGATTTCCGGCTTCGGCGGATTACCGGAATGGATGTGCCAGACCGGGTTGCCAAGCCGGTGCTTCCATTCCTGCCGCTGATAAGCATCGAGGAACTGCTGATATTCATCGACGTTGCGCGGGATCACATCAAAGTAGAGGCGCTTTGCGGACTTCGGCTCCCGATACATAAATAGCGAAAGGCTTTCCGGGTTCGCGTAGCGAAGCCATTCATCGATCGTCAGGCCGTTGCCTCTGGACTTGGAAATCTTCTGGCCCTTCTCGTCGAGGAAGAGCTCGTAATTGAATCCTTCCGGGGGCGCGGCGCCGAGCGCACGCGCAATCTCGCCGGAAAGCTTCACGGAGTCGATCAGGTCCTTGCCGGCCATTTCATAGTCCACGCCGAGCGCGACCCAGCGCATGGCCCAGTCCGGCTTCCATTGCAGCTTGACGCGGCCGCCGGTCACCGGGGTCGTCACCTGCTCCTTCGTCTCCGGGTCCTCATAGGTGATCGTGCCGGCTCTCACGTCGTGCGCGATGATCGGCACCTGCAGCACGTCGCCGGTGAGCGGCGAGATCGGCAGGAAGGGCGAATAGGTTTGCGCCCGTTCCTCGCGCAGGCTCGGCAGCATGATGTCCATGACCTTCTCGTAGTGCGCGAGCATCTTGAGAAGCGTCTCATCGAAGCGGCCCGACGCATAGCATTGCGTCGAGGACAAGAACTCGTAGTCGAAGTCGAACCGGTCGAGGAAGGCGCGCAGCCGCGCATTGTTGTGCTCGCCGAAGCTCGGATGCGTGCCGAAGGGATCGGGCACCTTCGTCAGCGGCTTGTTGAGATGCTTTTTCAGCAGATCTTTGTTGGGGACATTGTCCGGCACCTGGCGCAGGCCGTCCATGTCGTCGGAGAAGGCGATGAGACGCGTCTTCACCTTGTCGTCGGTGATCACGCGGAAAGCGTGGCGCACCATCGTGGTGCGCGCGACCTCGCCGAACGTGCCGATATGCGGCAGCCCGGACGGGCCGTAGCCGGTCTCGAAAAAGACTTCGTCCTTGGGCTTTTTCTTCAGGCGCGCGACGATCTTGCGCGCTTCCTCGAACGGCCAGGCATTCGAGGCTTCGGCGAGCGCGCGGACGTCCCTGGCGAGATCGGCGGTAGCGGTCATACGAATTCCCTCTTCCGCCGTGCCTAGCGCAGAATAAAGATGCGTTCCAGCGGCGCTACGCCGCTTCCCGGGGCGACGCGGGATTGAGCGCGATGGCGAGCGGAATGGTCGCGAGGACGACCGTGCCGATCAGCACAAGGGTCATCGGCACGCCGAAAGCATCACTGAACAGTCCATAGAGCGCAGGCGCGAGCGCGCCGGAGCCGATCGTGGCGGTGTAGAAAATGGCGAAGGCGCGCGCGTGCCGCTCGGCCGGGACGAGTTCAGGGACGGTGCCATAGAGCACCGACGACGTGCCGTTCAGCGCAATGCCGATCAGCGGCAACACGACGAAGCAGGCCGCGAGCGGCAAGGGCAGGAGCACGATGACGGCCGCGGCGGTCAGGGCCTCGGTCAGGATCACAGTAGCGAGCACGCCGAAGCGACCGCCGAGACGGGCGCACACGAGCTTGCCCGCCGCGCCGCCAGCGAAGACGAGGGTCAGGGCAAGGCCGATCGCGGCAATCGACGCGCCCTTGGCCACGAGCACGAACGGAAGCAGCGTCAGAAACGCCATGCGGGTCGCGCTGTCGATCGCGCCGATCGCAAGAAGCAGCGCAAATCCGCGGCCGCCGGCGGCGCGGGAGCGGACTTCGCCGATCTGCTCTTTCGCTTCCGGAGCGGCGCCCCGCAACTCCGTGCGCGGCGTCAGCACCAGGATCGCAACCGACGCCGCAAAGCCGAGCGCGGCGACGGCTGCGAGCGCCAAGCGCCAGTTCACGAACGCAAGCAGCAAGGCGGTCGCGGCGGGCAGCGCCATCTTGCCGACGTCGCCGGAGAAATTGTAGTTGCCGAGGGCGATGCGCGAGCGCGCGTCTTCGAATGCGCGCGCAACTATGGCCGAGGCGACCGGGTGCTGCACGCTGGCACCGAGCCCGCCGAGCAGGAGCACGGCCACCAGCGTCACGAAGCCAGTGACGGTCCCGGCAAGAAGAAACGCCGCGGCCGTAAGCGCGGTGCCGGCGGCGAGCATGGTGCTCGCGCCGACCCGCTCGGCGATCATGCCGGCCGGAACCTGGAACGCCGCCATGGCGCCGGCGAAGGCGCCGCGCAACAACCCGATCTCCGCGTAGCCCAATCCGAATTCGGCCTGCCAGATCGGCAGCAGCACATAAATGAGATCGGTGTAGCCGTCGTGCAGCGCGTGCGCGCCGCAAGCGACGCCCAGCGCGCGGCGCTCCTCGCGCTTGTTCGCATCGCGCGAATGCAGCGCGGCCGTGGCCATCAATAGAAGCCGACGGGGAAGTAACGCAGATAAAGGTCGGCGACGATCCCCTTCTCCCACAGCCGGAACAGGGCGTGGTTGAGGGCGCGGCGCAGCGGATCGTTGTCGCGCTTGACCGCAATGCCGATGCCCTCGCCGAAATAGCGGCTCTCGGTGAAGGGGCCGCCGCGAAACTCGCAGCATTTCTCCGAGCCGGTGCCGTTCAGCCAGAACGAAAGGGCGATGCCGTCGGCGAACACGAGGTCCGCCTCGCCGCGCTTCAGCGCGACGAGTGCCGCTTCCAGATTGGGCTGGCTCTGGATCGCGGTCTCGGCAAAGAACGCGCGCAGGTAAGCTTCGTGCGCACTGCCGGCGACGACCGCGACGCGGCGGCCCGCGATCTTCTCGGGCGTGAGGTCGTCGGGGGGAAAATTCTTGCCAGCGACGAAGCGGGCGGGCGTCCGGTAATAGCGGTCGGTGAATGCCACGCGCTGGCGCAACTCGGGCGTGATCGCGAGCGAGGCGATGATGGCGTCGCCGCGGTTTTCGTCGAGGGCGGGAAGCAGCGTGTCGAAGCGGCGCACTTGGATCGTGCAGGTGAGGCTGAGCTCGACGCAGATCGCGCGCGCGAGATCGACATTGAGGCCGATCGGCTGGCCGTCGGGTCCGCGGAAATTGAACGGCGGATAATCTTCCTCGGTGAGAAAGCGGATCGTGGTGAGGCGCCCGAGTTCGGGACGCTCGGGCCGGCGCTTGGGGTCCCAAAACCCGGGGACCGTGACCGGACCGACGCCCTGGGCCGACGCCGGCTGCGGCGCCGCCACGAGCCACGCGGACACCACGCAGCCAAGCGCGATCGCGGCGCAGACAAAATACGTGATCCCGGCGTTTGCCCTGCCCAGTACCGGATTCCTGAAGTTCATTCGCTGACCCTGCTGCGGCAGCGAATTTCGCTGGCGGAAAGCGCTTTGTAAACTCGGCATACTACTATAAATAGCATTGCCGGGGCCGGGCATGAGTGAGTTTCCCTCGCATTATGAGCGTTTGCGGGCGGGGCGCCGCGTCGAGCGGCACGCCCGGGTTGCGCATGAGCGAACGGTTGCCCGCGCCGGGCGTACGCCCTCGGCCCTGCCGCTCGAGCTCGCTGCCTTCGAAGGCATGGTGGACCCCGCCCTCCTTGAGGCAGCGGCCCGGCGCGCCGAGGCGCTCGGCGTCGGCGGCGATGAGGTCTTGCGCGCGCACGGCGTGTTGCCGCCCGATCTCATGGCGCGAACGCTCGCGGAGCATCTCGGGCTTGCGATCGATCCCCTCGCCGAGGACTTCTCGCCGCGCCATCTTGAGGCCGCATGCGCAGGCGTGCTCGCCCGCATCGGACTTCGCGACGAGACATTGATCACGGTCGCGCCGCGCGGCGACGGCATCCGCCGCCTTGCCGAGACGCTCGCGCGCGAGCCGAGGCTTGCGGATCATCTGCGTCTGGCGGCACCGGAGCAACTCGCCGCGCACGTGCGCAAAGTCTGCGCGGACGAACTTGCGCACGAGGCGGTCTATGGCCTGCAGACGCGACGGCCGGATTTGTCCGCTTTGGGATACGGCGGGCATCAATTGCGCTGGTTCACTGTCCTGTTCGCCGCCGCCGTGTGCGTGGCCGGCTTTTTCATGCCGGAACGGCTTTACATCGCGATCGAATATTTTCTCGCGCTCTCGTTCATCTCGTGGATGGTCTTGCGGCTGGTCGCGTGCTGTGTGCCGGTGAGGACTGAGCGCGCGCGCGAGATTCCCGATCTCTCGTTGCCGATCTACACAATCATCGTTCCGCTCTATCACGAAGCCCCGGTGGTCCGGCAGCTGATCGCGGCGTTGCAGCGGCTCGACTATCCGCGCGAGAAGCTCGACATCAAACTCGTAGTGGAAGAAGACGACCACGAGACCCGCGCCGCTCTGGGCAAACTCGCACTCTCGGCACCGTTCGAGATGATCGCGCCGCCGCGCTCGGGCCCGCGCACGAAGCCGAAGGCACTCGCTGCCGTGTTGCCGTTCGCGCGCGGATCGTTCGTCGTGGTCTATGACGCCGAGGATGAGCCGGAACCCGATCAATTACGGAAGGCGCTTTCGGCTTTTTTCGATGCACCGCCGGAGCTCGCTTGCGTGCAGGCACGGCTGGCCGTGGACAATGTCGCCGACGGATGGCTTTGCCGCCACTTCACCGCCGAATACGCCGGCCAGTTCGACGTGTTCCTGCCGGCCCTCGCCGGATTCAATCTGCCGCTGCCGCTCGGCGGCACGTCGAACCATTTTCGTACTGACGCCCTGCGCCGCGCCGGAGGATGGGATCCTTTCAACGTTACCGAGGATGCCGATCTCGGCATGCGGCTCGCGCGCTTCGGCTACCGGATCGGCGTGATCAATTCGACCACGTGGGAGGAAGCGCCGGTCGGCTATTCGCAGTGGCTGCGGCAACGCACGCGTTGGTTCAAAGGCTGGATGCAAACCTGGATCGTGCACATGCGCCACCCGCTCCGGCTGCGGCGAGAACTCGGCTTTCGCGGATTTATGGCGTTGCAGCTCCTGGTCGGCGGTACGGCCCTGTCGGCGCTCGTGCATCCGATCTTTCTCGCGCTCGTTATCAACGACACGGTGTCCGGCGCCTTCCTTGCGCAGGGCGGAACGTTCGAGGAGACGGTACGAAAAGGACTGTCGATTACGACGCTGCTGATCGGTTATCTCGGCTCTGCGTTCTTCGGGCTCGTGGGCCTGGAACGGCGGCGGATGCTGCGCTCATCCTGGGTGCTCGCGACCATTCCGTTCTATTGGCTCCTGCTCTCTGCGGCCGCCTTGCGGGCGCTCTGGCAGCTCGTGACCGCGCCGTATCATTGGGAAAAGACCGAGCATGGGCTTGCGCGCTCATCTTTGCGAGCCGAGCGGCGAAGGACGGCGGCAAGGAGGCGCCCGGTTCGTGAACACGCCGCCGAGCGCCGGAACGTGGACGAGAACGAACGCCGCCGTTAGTGTTGCGCTCGCGGCTCAGCCGCAGACTCCGCGAGATCGGCCTCATGCAAATCAAGGACATCCTTCACGTCGCGATCCGCACCATGGATCTCGACGCGACCAACAAATTCTATACCGAGGTGCTCGGGCTCAAGGTCGACCCCAAGCGCCCGCCGACAATTCCGGCGCCGGGAACCTGGCTCGACTACAAGGACACGCAAATGCACGTCCTCGCTGGTGAAAAGGCCTATGGCGAGACCGATACGACAACCTTCGGCACCGGCAACGTGGACCACATGGCGGTGCGCGCGGTGGGCTATGACGAATGGCGCGCACACCTGGAAAAGCACGGCTGCGACTACCGTCAGAACGACGTGAAAAGCCTCAACCAGTGGCAGATTTTCGTGCGCGACCCGAACGGCGTCGTGATCGAGCTGCAGTTTCTCGTGAAGGACGAGCCGCCGGGCTCGAAGGGGCCGGACGGCACGCGACAATACCGGTTCGGATATTTCTGAGATGTCCTCGTGGCGACCACGTATATGCCCCTGCGGTCGAGCGACGAGGGCTCCATTGTTTATCCGTCCCCTTTAGGGGAGGGTGGCGAGCGCCGAGTGAAACGAGGCGCGAGCCGGGTGGGGTGATCACGCGAGTGAGAAAGGCCCCCCCCCCCCCCCCACCCGGCCGGCTTCGCCGGCCACCCTCCCCCGGCGGGGGAGGGATTGAGTTGACGCGCTGCGCCCGAGACACGTAGCTGCCAAGCACGCTATGCGGCCACGCTGACGGCGGCTGTGCCGGCGCGGCGATCCGCGCGGATCATCTCCGACGCCTTTTCGGCGATCATGAAGACGGGCGCGTTGGTGTTGCCGGAAATCACATTCGGCATGATCGAGGCGTCAACGACGCGCAGGCCTTTGACCCCGCGCAAGCGCAGGCGCTCGTCCACGACCGCCATCGCGTCCTGACCCATCTTGCAGGTCCCGGCGGGATGGAAAACCGTCGAGACGGTCTTGCGCGCATAGGCGAGGATTTCGTCGTCGGACTGGACATTCTTGCCCGGCAAAAATTCTTCCGGCTCGAAGCGCGCGAGCGCGGGGCCCGCGGCGAGCTTGCGGATCAGCCGGACCGTGTCCACGGCGACGCGGCGCTCCTCGGGTGTGCCTAAGAAATTGTGCAGGATTGACGGATGCGCGCGCGGGTCCGCGCTCTTGATGCGAACGTGGCCGATGCCGACCGGACGCAGGATCGCAACACCGCAAGTGAAGCCCGGAAATGGATGCAGCGGCCCGCCGACGCGCTCGGAGCTCGCGGGCGAAACGTGAAACTGGAGATTGGGCGTATTCTGAGACGGATTGCTGCGCGTGAAGATGCCGAGCTGTGGCGGCTGCACGCTCATATGGCCGCGTCGCGTGAGCAGGTAATACGCGCCCATGGCATAGCGACGCACGGGATTCTGCACCCACTCGTTCAGGGTGATCGTGTTCTTCACGCGATAGCTCGCACGAATCTGCCAATGGTCCTGCAGGTTCTCGCCGACGCCGGCTAGCTCGTGGCGCACGGCGATGCCGTGCTCGCGCAGCAGCGCGCCCGGCCCGATGCCGGAGAGCTGCAAGACCTGCGGCGAGCCGATGGCACCGGCGGCGAGGATCACTTCGCCCTTCGCCTCGGCGTAGCTCAGCTTGTCGCTGTGCCAGAATTCGACGCCGGTGGCGCGCTTGCCGTCGAGACGCAACGCCTTGACGTGCGCATCGGTCAGCACGCGAAGGTTCGGGCGCTGCATAGCGGGCTCCAGAAACGCCTTCGACGCGGACCAGCGCGAGCCGTTCCGGATCGTACGCTGGAAATAGCCGCAACCTTCGTTCTCGCCGCGATTGAAATCGTCGGTCTCGGGAATGCCGGCCTCGATCGCGGCGCGGCGGACGGCCTCGACGATCTCCCAACGGACGCTCGTATCCTGAATGTGCATCTCGCCATCGACGCCGTGCGCATCGTCGGCGCCGCGCGGGTAGCGCTCGATGCGCTTGAAATAAGGAAGCACGTCTTCCCAGGCCCAACCGACATTGCCGAGCTGGCGCCACAGGTCGTAGTCGCGGGCGTGGCCGCGGATGTAGCACATGGCGTTGATCGAGGATGACCCGCCGAGCACCCGGCCGCGCGGCACCGCGATCTTGCGGCCATCGAGGGCCGGCTCGGGATCGCTCTCGAAGCACCAGTCGACGGCCTTGTTGCCCATCAGGTAGGGCAGGCCAACCGGCACGCGCATCCAGAAATAGTTGTCGCGGCCGCCGGCCTCCAACAGCAGCACACGCACGGACGGATCGGCGCTCAGGCGGTTCGCAAGCACGCAGCCGGCCGAGCCCGCGCCGACGATGACGTAGTCATGACTGCCGATCGGGACCGCCTCACTCATGGTCAGAGCCCGTACATGCCCCAGGGCAGACCGAAGTGCAGCCGCGCCAGACCCGACTGGAACGCGTTGTATTGCGACGAGGAATGGCCGCGATACATGGCGACGTCGTTGAAGTAGCGCTGCAACCTGTGGCCCTTGCGCGCGGGCGCGGAGCCCGCGGTGTGGAACATGAGCTCGACCGCCTCGCACGCCATGCGGCCCGCGTGCTGGATCATGCCCCAGAGGCGCATGTTTTCCTCGGTGGTGATCAGCGTTCCCTCGCGCGTCCACCGATCGCAATAGTCCGAGTACATCTCGCAGCCCTTGATCATCAGCGCTTCGGCGGCGTCCGTGAGCGTCAGCGCCTGGCCGTAGGAGCGCTGGAAATCTGCGTGCTGATAGCGCGGCATCAGCGGCATCGAGAGCGTCTTCCGCGTCGTGATGATCTCTTCGTATTCGTCGAGGGCCGCGCGCGCGGCGCCGACGATCGGCATCACCAGCGTTGCGTGAAACGGACCGGCGAGCCGGCCGAGATACATGGGGTTGCCGTGCAGACGCGTGCCAGGCGTGCCGTCTGCCATGCTCTCCGGCGTCGAAGCGAGGCCGGGCGAGAGATAGCCGACGTGATGCTCGGGCACGAACACGTTCTCGACGCGCACGCTGTTCGAGCCGCTTGCGCGCATGCCGAGCACCTTGTCCCCGCCCCAGTCGTCAAGAATCGTGCATTTGCCCTTCGGCACGACGGCGTGAGCGTGCTGCGGGGGCTCGCCATCGCGCTTGACGAAGGCGCCGCCAATGAAATGCGTCGCGTAGGGAATGCCCGAGCAATAGTCCCAGGTGCCGCTGAGAAAATAGCCGCCATCGACCGGCGTGAGCGTTCCCATCGGCGGCGCGCGATGCGGCGCGATGAAGTGGCCGTCCGTGCCGAAGAGTTCGACCTGCGCCTGCTCGGGCCAGTGCGAGGCGACCTCGAACGCGTGCGAGGCCGCTAGTGCCAGGCACCAGGCGACGCCGGGATGGCCGCGCGCGATCTCCAGCATCGCCTTGTAGAAGGTCGCGAGGTCAAATTCGTAACCGCCGAACATGCGAGGCTGCGTCGTGCGGTAGAAGCCGGCTTTCAGGAACGCCTGATGCAGTTCCTCGGAGTAAGTGCCGCGCGCGTCGTTCTCGTCCTGCTGCGCGCGCAAAAGGGGCCGCAGCGCAGCGGCACGCGCGATCAGCTCTTTCGGTGTGAGACCGGGCTCGGGCTGCGGAAGGAATGCGCGCTTCGCCCGCGGCGACCCGGACCGAATTCCAGCCTGGTCGGCGCGAAGCGGCGGATTGGTTCGGTTGGACATCAGCTTATCTTACCTGCTCCACCCTGCGCGTTCCGCTCAAGCGCGCGCGTCGGCCCTGATCATATCCGCACCCTTCTCGGCGATCGCCATGGTCGGCGCATTGGTATTGCCGGTGGTGACGGTCGGCATGACCGAGGCATCGATCACGCGCAAGCCCTTCAGCCCGCGCACGCGCAGCCGGTCGTCGACCACGGCCGTGTCGTCCTTGCCCATCTTGCAGGTGCCGACCGGGTGGAACACGGTCGTCGCGATCTCGCGAACGTACTCGCGCATCTGATCGTCGGTCTGCACGTCGTCCGCCGGCCACACGGCCTGCCCGCGATAGCGATCGAACGCCGGGGCCGTGAGGATCCGGCGGGCGTCGCGGATGCCGCGGATCAAGACATCCATGTCCTTGCCGCCGGCATCGGAGAAGAAGTTGAACTTGATTTTGGGCGGATCGCCCGCATTCGGCGTGTTCAGTCCGACGGTGCCGCGGCTCTTTGGGTGCAACAGGCAGGTCGATATGCGGAAGCCGTGGCCCCAGGCAAGCAGGCGTCCCGGCTTGCCCTGATGGGTCGCGACGAAAATATGCTGAACATCGGGACGGTCGAGCCCTGGCTCGGTGCGAATGAAACCGCCGGCCTCGACCAGATTGTTGCCGAGGAAGCCCTTACGGGCCACGGCGTACTTCAAGAAATTCCAGGCGATCTTCGGCATCGCGCCGAACGAAACGCCGTATGTATCGGTGCTCGGGCTCAGGAAATGAACGGGGGCGCAGACGTGGTCCTGCAGGTTCTTTCCGACGCCGGGAAGGGCATGCTTCACATCGATGCCGAACCGCTTCAGTTCGTCGCCCGGGCCGATGCCGGACAATTGCAAGACTTGGGGTGACTGGAAGGTGCCGGTCGCGACGATGACCTCACGCTTGGCGTCGACGCGATTCGTCGCGCCTTTACGCAGGAACTCGACGCCGGTGGCGCGGCCGTTCTCCAGGACCACGCGCGAAACCTGCGCGTCGGTTTCGATCTTGAGATTCGGCTTGCCCTTGATCGGATCGAGGAACGCGGTGGCGGCCGACTCACGACGCCCATCCTTGATCGTGACCTGGAAGATGCCGAAGCCCTCGTTCTCGCCGGTGTTGAAATCGGGAACGCGCTTCTTTTGCAACGACTCGGCAGCATCGAGAAAGGCGTAGTCGAGCTTGTTCGGATTCTCGAGATACTTGATGTTGAGCGGCCCGCTGCGGTCGTGAAACTTGCCGTCGTTGTAGTTCTCGTTGTGGACCGACTTACGGAAATACGGCAGCAGGTCGTCCCAGCTCCAGCCCGCGTTGCCGAGCTTCACCCACTCTTCGAAATCGAGGCGGTGGCCGCGATTGTAGATCATGCCGTTGACCGAACTCGACCCGCCGAGCGTCCTTCCGCGCGGCGCATAGATCGGGCGGTTCTTCAGATTCGGCTCCGCGTCGGACATGAATTTCCAGTTGTAGACCGGGTGAAACAGGATGCGGATGAAGCCCGCCGGCATGTGAATGAACATGCTCTTGTCCGGCGGTCCGGCTTCCATCAGGCAGACGGTCGTCTTGCCGTCCTCGGTCAGGCGGTTGGCGAGAATGCAGCCGGCCGTGCCTGCGCCGACGATCACGTAGTCAAAGGTGTTTGCATCGCTCATGGCGTCACCTCCCCGTGGCGCCCGGACAGGGCCGCCGCGAAAAATCCGTACCGGCCTCATTCAACTGTCGCGGCCCGGGCGAGTACGCCCCGCCCGGGCGGGCCGAGGGGATGCCGTACTCGGCGCCCACCCGGGGCCCCCGGTCGGGCGCCCCCGGCGGGCCGCCGCCGCCCCC
>JBBDYN010000028.1:46196-132900 GCA_040901465.1 Xanthobacteraceae bacterium | reverse complement strand
GGGCGAGTACGCCCCGCCCGGGCCGCCGGCGAATCAGAATTTCGCCTTGGCGTATACGCGTTTGCGAAGCTCGTCCGTCAGCTTCGCGGGATCCGGGCCGGTCTCATCGACGACCTTTTCCCACTTGCGGATGTTCTCGATGAAGGCGCCGGCAATCTTCTTCGCGTTGGTAACGCCGTTTTTCTCGGCATCAGCAGCGACGATTTCCGGATCCTTCTTGCGGAAATCCTCCCATACCTTGCCGAATTCGGGGCCGAGCTTGATGAACTTCACGCCCTTTGCCAACGCATCCTTCTTACCACGCTCGGCGTCGACGTAATAACCGTGCGTCGTGCGCATGACCGCGTCGGGATAGTGCTTGATGAATACCTCGCGCTGCTTCGCCGAGAGCTTGCCCCAGGAAGCCTGATTGACGGTCATGATGCTCACGGCCGGAACGGTGCCAAGCGTCACGTCTTCGACCGCAGTCTTCACGACGTCCTTCAAGCTGAAGGCGTTCAACCAGTCGGCGGGACCATAGACGCAATCCGCGGTGCCGCGTTGCAGCGCCTGGAGGTAGTCCGCCGGACCCATCTGGATGCGCGACATGCCGATCTGGGCCGACAGGCGGGCGAACATCGGATTTCCTTCTGCCGACTTCTTTCCCTTCAGATCGGCAACGCTCTTGAACTCGAAGTTGCACATCAAATGGTAGGGCGCGCTTGAGTAGACGCCCATTGAGAACGTCTTGTTCTTCGCATAGTCAGCGGCGCAATCCGGGCAGCCGAGCAGGAGCGTCTCGGTGCTCGCGGCCGCAACGGCGTAGCCGTTGCTGGTCGGAGCCTGAAGCTGCGCGATCACGTTGTGCGCCTTGAGTTCGCCGGCGTTGTAGACCGGGACGGTCACGCCCGCATCGACCGCGCCGTCCCGAACGCCCGCGAGCGTCGTAAAGGCGTTGAAGAGTTGCGCGCCCATGAAATTCTTGAAGGTAATTTCATCGGGCGTGCCCTTCAGCTCCTTTTCGATGGCTTCGAAATACGGAATCGAGCCGAACCGATTGTTCGGCGCGGGCGGCGGCGTCCAGGACGAGTACCTGAATTCCTTCAATTGCGCGGTCGCAGGCGACACGGAAAGCACCGCCCCGCCCGCTGCCAACGCCACCGTGACGGCGGCGATTGCAGATTTCCTGAGCATTGTTTCCTCCATTCGTTGCTGCCCATTCATTGTTGTCGAACCCGCGGCGCGCTCTCACCTCATGCTCATGGCATGAGGCTGGGCAAAAAGAGCGACAGCTGCGGAAAGGCGATCAGCAAAGTCACGATTACGACCTCGCTCAACAGAAACCACCCAGCGCCGCGGAAAATCGTGCCGAGCGGAATTTCCGGCACCATCACCTTGACGCCGTACACGTTCAAACCGACCGGCGGCGTGATCAAGCCGATCTCGATGAACTTCACGAGCAGAATACCGAACCAGATCAGGTCGAGCTGGATTGCATGGAACATCGGCAGAAACACGGGAAGCGTCAGCAGCATCATGCCGAGGGGGTCGAGAAACATCCCCAAGATAAGGTAGATGACGGCGATCGCGATCACGAGCCAAATCGGATGAATGGCGAGGTCCTGCACGGCCGCGCCGAGAAACACCGGGACGCCGCTGAATGCCATGAAGCGCGTGAGCAAGACCGCACCAATCGCGACGAAAAAGATCGAAGCCGTGCTGAAGACGGCCTCGCGCGCAGCCTCGCGGAACGCCTTGAGCGACATCCGGCGCTGTGCGATCGCGATCACCAGCGCGAGGAACGCGCCGAGTGCGCCGGCCTCCGTCGGCGTCGCAAGGCCGCTGTAAATGCCGCCGATGACCCCAAGGATGAGCAGCGGCAGCGGCCACACTTCACGCAGCGTCTTCCAGCGTTCCGCCCAGGTCGGACGCTCGTCAACGACCGGGGCGAGGCTCGGATCGAGCGTACAGCGGATTATGATCTGAGCCGCGTAGATCACGGCAGTCAGTAGCCCCGGGATGATCCCGGCAATGAACAGCGCCGCCACCGACACTTCGGCGAAGATGCCGTAGATCACCATGATGATGCTCGGAGGAATCAGGATTCCGAGCGTGCCCGCGCACGCCACAACCCCGGTTGCCAGGCCCGGGTCGTAGCCATGACGGCGCATTTCCGGGATCGTAATGCGTCCGATCGCCATGGTGGTGGCAAGCGACGAGCCTGAGGCAGCGGCGAATCCGGCGCAAGCAAAATTCGTCGCGACCGCGAGGCCACCGGGCAGGCGGCCGAGCCAAACGCGCGCTGCTTCGAACAAACTTGTGGTCATGCCGGAGCGATGCGCGATCGAGCCCATCAGCAGGAACATCGGGATCGCTGACAATTCCCACGTCGCCACGAAATCGAACGGCAGGATGCGTAGCAGGCTGAGCGCGATGTCGAACCCCAGCAGCATCGCGATGCCGAGGAACGCGACCGAGGCGAGCGCAAGTCCGACCGGCACGCGCAGCGCAATCAACAAGACGATTGCCGCGAACCCGCCAAAACCCATTGCCAGCGACGACACGATATCCCCCGTCCCTCGTCCGCCCCCGCTATTCCATTACGGCCGTTCCGGCCGGCGCGTCGCGCAAGTCGTTGCCCAACAATTTTCGAATGCCCGCCGCAAGTGCGTAGAGCGCCATGAGCGCGGAACCTATCGCGAGGAACCAGCGGCCGGGCCACTTCGGCACGTTCACCGACGCGCCCTGATGCATTTCGCCGAGCGCGGTCATCGAAATCGCTTCGACGGCCTGTTGCCAGGCCAGGAGCAGCATGAACAAGAACAAGCAGATCAGAATGCAACCCCGGAGAATCTCGAGCGCGCGCGGCCCGAGGAATTCGGTGAACAGCTGTGCCGAGATGTGGCCGTCGCCGCGCGTCACATAGGCGAGCGCAAAGAACGTCGACGCGGTCATATAGAAGTAGGCGGTGATCTCGGGCACCGCTTCGAGCCCATGCCGGAAAATCCAGCGGATCAACAGCTCGGTCGTGATGTGAAACATCATCAGGACGACGGCGATCTCGGATACCGCCATGGCGCCATCGATCACGCGATCCAGCGACCGTCGAAACATCCGCGCGCTCCTCCCGCCTCGTGCAGTCGCCGCAACCGATCATACCGGCCGCACGCGCACCGACGGTCCCCCGCAATCGACTGCTTGCTGCGGTGGTTACGTCACGACGATTGGAACACGAGATTGGCGTCCGGCACCACCCCATCGAGCACGCCGATCCGATAACACAGCCTCGGCAATGCGCGCACAATCAGCGCGTGGTTCCTATGTTCCGATATTGTTGGGCAAGGTCCCAAACGCGCGGTCGATGCAATGCCGCGGCAGGCGTCACAAATACCGCCGCAAGTCCGCCGCCGCCTGGTCGGCGGGGCGCTTGAGATTGAACGGCGCGACGAAGCGGCCGTTCTTGTCCATCAAATAGACGATGGCCGAATGGTCCATGGTGTAGCCGCCGCCATCGAGGGGAACTTTTTTCGCGTAGGCTTTGTAGGCTTTGGTCACCGCATCGATCTCCGACTGCGTTCCCGTGAGCGCCGAAATTCTTGAATGAAAGCTCTGCAGATATTCCTTGAGCTTCTCCGGCGTGTCGCGTTCCGGATCGACCGAAATAAAAAGTGCGGCGGTCTTGTCGGCGGCCGGCCCGAGGCGGCGCAGCGTCTCCGACATTTCGAACAGAGCCGTCGGGCAGATGTCGGGGCAGTTGGTGAAGCCGAAGAACACGAGAAACGGCTTGCCCTTGAAATCCGCCTCGGTGACCGCGCGCCCGTCCTGATCGGTGAGCCGGAACGGACCGCCGATGTCGGATTGGCGGGTCGCCGTGACTTGGTCGCGCGGCCAGATCACGATCGCGACCGCGGCAAGCGCGGCCGCGCCCGCGAGAAATGCGGCGACCATCGCAAGAACGCGCACATAGCCGGTCATTGGACTCTTCCGTGCAACCGCAGGATCAGAAGCAATAGGCGATGCCGGCGGCGACCACTTCGAAGAACACGGCGGTGCCGAGCTTCGCCCAGAGCGCGAGCGCGCCGGCCATCAGCAGCAGAATGATGGCGCCGATGCCGACCAGCGCCATGCGTCGCATGGACGCGGCGCGTGAGGCTTGGAGGGTTGCGCTCATATTTCGTCCTCGCGCTTCAAATCCAACCGCGCGGTCGCTGGAGCGGGCACGCCGTTCCAGCCTTTAACAATAGATATGCCCGCCCATTCGGCGGGTCAACAGCAGCCGATCCGGTCGCCGAATGGCCCATCGAATTGCGGCGGATCAGTTCATCAGGCCGACCAGAAAAAGCGAGATCGACGGAAAGGCCACGAGCAGCGCGAGCCAGAATAGATCGGCGACCACGAACGGCATCGCGCCCTTGTAGATGTTCACGAGTCCGATGTCGGGCACCATGTTGTTCATGATGAAGCAGATGATCCCGACGGGCGGAGCAATGAGACCGATTTGCACGGTAACGACGACGAGGACGCCAAACCAAATCGGACTGAAGCCCATGTCGACGACAATCGGGAACACGATCGGGATCGTCAGGAGAATGACTGCGAGTTCATCCACGAACATGCCAACGATGATGTAGAAGGCGAGGATGGCGATGACGACACCTAACGGTCCCACTGGCAGGCTCGTGAGAAAGTCGCCGAGCAGCTGCGACATCTGGGTGACAGCGAGGAAGAACTGAAACAGAAACGCTGCGATCAGAATGAAGAAGATCGCTGCCGAAGTCCGCAACGCTTCGACCAGGCTGCTTTCGACCCCGGACCAGGACAACCGACCGCGCACGACTCCGATCACGAACGCGCCAAACACGCCGAGACCTGCCGCCTCCGTGATGGTGACGAAGCCGCCATAAATTCCGCCCATGACGAGCCCGAACAGCACGAGCGTCGCCCAAACGTCTTGAAGACTCTCCAACCGCTCCTTGCGATCGGCACGTTCGCCGCGCGGCAACCATTCCGGCTTGGCCCGGTAAACGATCTGGATGGTGATGCAGTAGAACACGATGGCGATGAGGCCGGGGAGAATGCCGGCGATGAACAGCGATGCGACATCGGTATCGGTGAGGATCGCGTACAAGATGAACATGACCGACGGAGGAATCATGATGCCGAGCGTGCCGCCAGCCGCGATGACGCCGGCCGACAGTCCGGCGTCGTAACCGGCGCGCCGCATTTCCGGCAGCGCGACCTGAGTCATCGTCGCCGCGCTTGCCACCGAAGAGCCATTGATGGCGGCGAAGCCACCGCACGCAAAGATCGTCGCCATCGCCATGCCGCCGGGAAGGTGTCCGACCCGGGCGTTGGCGGCGCGGAACAACTCCCGGCTCATGCCGGACGCGCTGACCAATGCGCCCATCAAAATGAACATCGGGACCACGCTAAAATTGAAATTGGTGACAGTCCGGATCGGCGAATCGATCAAGATGCCAAGCGCGGGCTCGGGCCCGACGAGATAGGCAAATCCGGCAACGGCCACCGCGCCGAGACTGACCGCGATCGGCACCCGGATCAGCATCAACACGAGCACAGCGATGCAGCCGACAATCGCGACGATCGTCTGCTCGGACATGGTCGAGTTCCTACCGCCGCTCGATGACGACCTGCCACCAGCGAATGCCGGCGGTGGCGACGGCGGCCAATACGCCAATCGATGCCAGCGTGTAGCCGGTCCAGATGGGAACGCGGAGCTCGTTGGAGATTTCGCCCGCCTCGAGAATGTCGAATACCTTGAAGGTCATCGCGTAGCCGAAGAGGGCGAGGAAAAGGAAGTTGATGGTGTAGGCAATCAAGTCGAACGCTCGGCGCACCCCGCTGCCGGCCAGCTCATAAAGTATGTCGACCGTTATCTGCCGGTCGGCGTAGGTCGCCGTCGCGATGCCCCAGCAGATGGCAATACCCTGCATGGTCTGGCCGAGCACGAACCCGTCGGGAATATGCTTGTTGAACGCGTAGCGGAGGATGGCCTCGCTGAACGTTATGATCGCGAGAAAGCCAATGAAATACCCCGCCGTCCTTTCGACGATGGCGACAAATCTGTTCACGCGAGAGATTTCCTTGCGGACACAGGCTGCGCCCGCCAGACGACTAAGCCCGGCGGGCGCAAGAGCTATCTGCGGTCAGAACAAGGCGTCGGCCTTCTTGAGCTCGTCTTTGAGCTCGTTCAACACCTGATCCGGGTTGTAGCCAGCCTTTTTCACTGCATCGGCCCACGCGTCGTACACGGGCTTGGCGGCGTCCTTCCAAAGTTTGACTTCCGCCGGGCCGACCTTGGTGATCTTGCGATCGGACTTGTAGATCGCCTGCTGGCGACCGTGGTCGTCCTCGTACCAATGCTTGTAGGTGAGCGCCGACCATTCCGGCGTGCAAACCGAATCGACCGCCTTCTTCTGCGCGGCTGACATGGCGTCATACGTAGTCCGGCTGATGCCGTGCGTGAAGTTCGACACGTAGAGCGGAATGTCGAGCGTGTATTCGGTCACGTCGCCGAACTTGAAGGCGGGATGCGTGAGCCCGCCCCATGGAACGGTGATCGCGTCGGTGATGCCGCGCTTCAGCGTGTCGGCCGCTTCCATGATCGGCACCTGGACCGAATTGCCGCCGATCGCCGTCACGTAGGTCGCGATGGTCTGGTTGGCGGTGCGGACGTTCAGGCCTTTGACGTCGGCCGGCACCTTGATCATCTTCTTGGAGTGGAAGCTGCCCGGCTCGTGCGAGTAAGCGTGGCACACGTAGTGATCGGGCATCTCCTTCGCGGCGTATTTCTTGTACCAACGATGCGTCGCCGCGGCGCCCTTGTAGCTGTCGGTCACCAGAAACGGCAGGTCGGCGGTCGCAAACACCGGGAAGCGCCCCGGGGTGTAGCCCGGGTTGATCAGGCCGAAATCGGCGATGCCGCGCTTGACCATGTCGTAATGGTCAGGTCCCGAACCAAGCTGGCTGCTCGGGTAGAGCGTGGTCTTGATCGTGCCATTGGACGCTTTCTCGAGCGCGGCCGCCCATTCCTTGTAGCCCGGCGTCAACAAGTGGCTTGGCGGCACCCAGTAGCTTAGTTTCAGATTGAATTGCTTGTCTTGAGCGAACGCGCTTGTTGCGGCAACTGAAGCTGCGAGCGCGCTCGCGAGCAGAAGCCCGTGACGTTTCATTTCTTTCTCTCCCCTTGGGTTCTTCTCCGTGACTTCTTGATTTTTTTCTTGGTCGCTTTGCTTGGCGCTGTCGCAGGAACGACCGCAGGCTTCAGATCAGCGCCTTGCGCGGTCTAATCCGGCCCTTGAATAAGCTTGGCATTTTCAATGGGCGCCGTCGAGACGGCGGAGCAGCTTACCGTACGCACCGCCGCGGCAATCTCCCGCCGAAGAGGTGCGAGCCCAATTCTTGAGCGGCGCTTCGGCTGCCCACTTGGGCGTCCCACGACCTATTATTATGGAGCGGGCGGCGGGAATCGAACCCGCGTGTACAGCTTGGGAAGCATTGCTCCAAGCTAACAAAATCAATCGCTTGCAGCAATTATTCTCTCTTTATTCTCCCTTATTAGTCGGGCGCGCAGATGGGGCTAGCGACTCTCCCTCTCAGCTCTTTGCGAAGCGCGAGTTACATCTGCTTCGCCGTGATGACCAGACATTCGCCGCTGCTGGATCGAAGTCTGCTTTGTGCCAACAACAGACCTATCATGTGTACCGGACGGTGCCGGTGCCAGCGTAGGTTTGCGCCTTGGGCGCAAGCTCGGTGTCCATCTTGGCGCCAGCCAAATCAATTTGCACCGTCAGCATTGTTCGAGCGTCGTTTCATCTGTTCAGCAAGCTGGTCGTATTCAGCGGCAATGGCCAGCAAATGCCCTTTGGCTTCCTGGTCATCCAGCAGTTTGGCGATGGACCGAGCTTCCGCGGCGCGCTCGTGCCAGTACTTTGGGTCGTCAATGAAGGGATGTGACATGAGCTGAGCAAGTCCCTTGCCGTTTCCCTTCGAGCCGCTTCCAGTCTGTCCGACGGGTCTACACTATCATCGGCTTTCCCAAAACGGCGGCCGATCATGGCTGCCATAGGCCGAGCGCGCCCTGTGATCAACTGGATGGCAGCGCTTCAAATCAGCCGTGACCTGCCCTAGTTAGAAGGGTTGAACTGCCGTGCGGTCCGGTTGGCCGTGCGCCAATCACCGAGAGAGCCCGCCATGGACGCCATACGGCCGATCGCCCAAACTACCTGCTCGGGGCCCTGTTGAACGAGGGCAAGACCAAGAAAATCTACCTCGCCAAGGGTAGCACCGACCGGGTCACGGTCGTGGCCAAGGACGACATCACGGCCGGCGACGGCGCAAAGCACGACATCATCCCCGACAAGGGCCGGCTCGCCACCGCGACCACATCCAATGTCTTCCGCCTGCTCAAAGCCTGCGGCTTGCCGGTGGCCTTCACCGAGCAAGACAGCGCGATTTCGTTTTCCTCGCCGAAATGCGAGATGCTGCCTTATGAAGTCGTGGCGCGGCGCGAAGCGCACGGCTCCTATCTCAAGCGCAATCCGCATCTCGCGAGGGGTCACCTGTTCCCGCGGCTGATTGTCGAGTTCTTCCTCAAGACGAAGGACAAGAAATGGAGGGGAAAGCCGCTCGTCTGCGACGACCCGATGATGCAGTACGCGGACGGCGGCAAGCAGATCGAGCTGTTCAATCCGGCAAAACCGATTGTGGGACAGGAGCCGTTTCTCGTTCTGACACCGGCCGAAGTGTTCGGCCATGACGACGAGTGGAAGATGTTCCCCGAGATGCGGCGCATCGTGCGTCAGACCTTTCTTGCGCTCGAAAAAGCCTGGCAGCTCGAAGGCGGCACGCCGGAAATCCCCGCTCGGTCACGAACGCGTCGAGCAGCACCGGAAGATTGTAGAACGCGAGGCCCGCGGTCGTGGTCATCACGAGTGCGATCGCGTAGACCACGTACCAGCCGTGGAACACGCGGCGCGAAGCGAAGCCGTTCGGCGGTCGAGTTCGGACTGGACGCCAAAGGCAACCTGCTGCTGGCGGGCGTGATCGACAACGATTCATGGCGCGTGCTCGAGGGCGGCGCCTATATCGACAAGCAGGTCTATCGCGAGGGCGGTGCGCTTGACGATGTCGCCGCCAAGTATCGCCACGTCGCCAACGTCACCGGCCATTTCCATGTGCCCCACCAGCGCATCATTCTCTGGCGCGGCTCGGAAAAGGATCGCACCGATACCTTCGAGGAGGCGCTTGGCGAGCTCAAGGACATGATGACTGTGGTGACGTGCTCCGTGCACAAGGAGCCGGTTGCCGCGGCCGGAATTTTCCATCGCATGATCCAGAAAGTTCCGGATTCCGTCGTCATTGCCTATATCGGCCGCTCGAACGGCGCGGGCCCGACCTTGTCGGCAATGTCGACGATTCCCGTCATCACGGTGCCGGCCAGCATCAAGGAATTTCCCGACGATCTCTGGTCGTCGCTGCGCGCGCCGACCGCGGTTCCGGTCATGACGGCGCTTGAGCCGGCCAATGCCGTGCTCGCCGCGCTGCAAATTCTCTCCGCGCGCAATCCGCGTCTGTACGCCAAGGTGCGCGGCGAAATCGAAAACCGGATCGTCAATACGCTTCAGGTCTGATTGGAGCGGTACGACGGACCCTACGTGGCAACAGCCAAGGCAAGCGTGGCGGAAGGGGACAACGATGATGAGTCCGCCACCTTGCGTGCGCAAATCGAGCGGCTGAAATCCGAGGGGCGGCAAGAGCTACCAGCCGCTTTGAACCGGTTATACAGACCCTGCCCAGAGGATGGTCGTTATCCGAAATGCCGCCTAGCCTACCGTGTTCGAACATGATTGAAAGCCAGTATGAGCTTTCCAAAACAACTTCTCGAAGGCTACCGTGCATTTTCTGCCGGCCGGTTGCAAACCGAGCAGGATCGATTCCGGCAGCTTGCCGAACGGGGGCAGTCGCCGGAAATCATGGTGATCGGCTGCAGCGATTCGCGCGTTTCGCCGGAAGTTATTTTTGATGCACATCCTGGCGAACTTTTCGTCATCCGCAATGTGGCGAACCTCGTGCCGCCCTATACGCCCGACGGCGCGACGCGCGCTGTATCGGCGGCACTTGAGTTTGCCGTCGTCGCGCTCCGGGTAAAGCACATCATCGTGCTCGGCCACGGCCATTGCGGAGGCATCCGCGCCTATGCGGAGCGCGTGAAGCCGCTGTCACCCGGCGATTTCATCGGCAAATGGATGGAACTGATTGCGCCTGCCGCGCGGGCGCTCGGCGGCCGCGAGCGATTTGCTAGCGATCACGAGTATCACACTGCGCTCGAACAGCAGGCGATGGTGACGACGCTTGAGAACCTGATGACGTTTCCGTGCGTGCGCACGCTCGTCGAGCGCGGCAAGCTGCAACTGCATGCCGCCTATTTCGCAGTCGGCACCGGATTGCTGTCAGTCCGCGATCCGCAAACTGGCGTGTTCGAGCCGCTGGCCGGCGCGCAGCACTGACACACGCTTCACGCGCAACGGGTCTAAGAGTCCGTTTGAGAATGAGGTGTGAAGGTCGGAGGCATCTTTCCACTTAATCCAGGAATTTCGCCAAAATCGGAACTGCTGCTTCGACTCATGATGTGTGGAATTCGAGCCAAATCGGGATTCTCAAACAGTCTCTAAGACCGAGCGGCCGACCGAGCCACGCTCTCCCCCGTCGTTCCGTGTCCGGTTGGGGTCACGAACGGCCCAAAAGCCACGTCTCCGTTAGGTCTGCTTACGCCGAGATAGCGACCGGATCGCAAACGACGCGGCAGGTCGGTTCGGTGCCAAAGACAGACTACTAGCTAAACACAACGCGATCTGCGGTTCGTGCGTCGCGCGGGTTTACTGATCAATTCAGCGCAACAGTAACGCGCAAGAAGGTCGCAGGAATGGAGGTGGCATCCTTGCTTGGGCTTTTGTTTTGGCTGTTGAACAGGACTTCCAGCTCCTTCTGCAGATCGCCGGCCCGGCCGTTCTTCTCTGCAGCTTCGAATGCATTCATGGTCGGCCCGTAGTATTTTTTGAATGCACCAACGAACTCTGATGGTGCACTGGGAAAGTTCGCCGACTTTGATGATTTTTGGACTATCTGCATGGGGTCGAGTGTAGGCCCCCAGGTCGCCACGATGCCTTCTCGTAATGTCGAAGTGCTCAAGGCGCGGGTGCGTGCGCGTCTGCCAGCAGATATTGCGGGCCGCATCACTTATGGTGCACGCGCCAACGCAGTGAAGGGCCGTGTGCCAAGTTAGACGCGCAGGCAGATGTCGCCTTGGGTCAGACTCAGATGTAGCGGCATGTCCGCATCGAGTCTGCTTCAACCCGCTGAGCGGAGATTAGCGCGCCGTCGGCAGGTCGCTTCGGTGCCAAA
The DNA here is from genome assembly GCA_040901465.1 of Xanthobacteraceae bacterium. Taxonomy (GTDB): domain Bacteria; phylum Pseudomonadota; class Alphaproteobacteria; order Rhizobiales; family Xanthobacteraceae; genus JAUSIF01. The sequence goes on along the minus strand of JBBDYN010000028.1, from coordinate 121,497 downwards.
ACTAAAGTCCATCGCTGCCAATCCGAACGGCGGGTAACGGACCCGGCCATGACCGTGCTGAGGCTATAGTGAGACTGAGAACCTGGTCGTCGTGAGTGGAGCGGGCGATGGGAATCGAACCCACGACATACAGCTTGGGAAGCTGTCGTTCTACCACTGAACTACGCCCGCGCCGGAGGCAGCCGTCATCTTGTTGCGTCTTATTCCGGGCGTCAATCTTGCCCAACGCGCACTGGTAGCGAAGGTGCTAGACGAATTGACAAGGGAGAAAATTGGCCGCGGCTGGTGCCTGATGCGTCAACGCCCCTGATAGGTCGGCGTGTGCACGACGAGGCCGTCGATCACCTCGGTCACCTTGATTTGGCACGAGAGGCGCGAATTCGGACGCACGTCGAAGGCAAAATCGAGCTGGTTTTCCTCTTCGGCGGTCGCCGGCGGAAGCCTCTCGCGCCACGCCTCGTCGACATAGACGTGGCAAGTCGAGCACGTGCACGACCCGCCACACTCGGCGACGATGCTGGTGACCCCGCCCTTGAGCGCGGTCTCCATCACGGTCGAGCCAACCTCGCCGTCGACCGTGTGAACCGAGCCGTCATATTCGATGAAGGTGATTTTTGGCATGGGTCGATCGATGCTGCTTGCGCCAAGTCCCCTGCGCGCGAACCTATCGCGCGACGCCCAGCTTCTTCTGCAGGCTGGTCGACGAGGTCGTGTACTGAAACACGAGCTTCTTGTCGGGATAGACATAGCGATGCGCCCGCTGCGACATCAATGCGACCTCGTGGAAGCCGGAGAGAATGAGCTTGAGCTTACCTGGATAGGTGTTGATATCGCCGACGGCGAAAATGCCAGGCACATTGGTCTCGAATTTTTCCGTGTCGACGGGTACCAACTCGCTTTGCAGGTCGAGGCCCCAGTTCGCGACCGGCCCGAGCTTCATGGTCAGTCCGAAGAACGGCAGCATCGCATCGCATTCGACTTTCACTGTGGCGCCGTCATTGCCTTTCACGAGCGCACCGGTGAGCTGACCGTCCTCGCCTTCCAGCGCCGTCACCTGGCCGATACTCAGATCCATCGCCCCGGAAGCGACGAGCGTGCGCATCTTGTTCACGCTGTCGGGCGCGGCGCGGAAATCGTCGCGCCGATGCGTCAGCGTCAAGCGCTGCGCCAGCGGCTGCAGGTTGAGCGTCCAGTCGAGCGCGGAATCGCCGCCGCCGACGATGAGCAACCGCTTGCCGCGAAACGCCTCCATCTGGCGCACCGCGTAGAACACGGATTTGCCTTCGTACGGTTCGATGCCCTGAATCGGCGGGCGCTTGGGCTGGAACGAGCCGCCGCCGGCCGCGATCACGATCACCTTCGCCTGGAAAACTTTTCCGCGGTCGGTGGTGAGGCGGAACAGGGGATCGCCGATCTTCTCGAGCGTCGTGACCATCTCGCCGAGGTGGAAGGTCGCGCCGAACGGCTTGATCTGTTGCATCAGGGCGTCGGTCAAACCCTGGCCGGTGACATAGGGAATGCCCGGGACGTCGTAGATCGGCTTTTCGGGATAGAGTTCGGCGCATTGGCCACCGACCTTGTCGAGGATGTCGACTAGGTGCGCCTTGATGTCGAGGAGGCCGAGCTCGAAGACGGCGAATAGGCCGACAGGGCCAGCACCGATAATGAGTGCGTCGGTCTTGATCGTTTCACTCATTCCTTTGGCTCCCCGGATGCCCTGAGCCGCCCGGCTGCCAGGCCGCGCCCTCGGTATATGTGGCGGGCGGCCGGTCCGCACCCAGCCCTAGACCCTGGGACCAATTCTCGCCTCCCCATGCACTTTATTGCATAAGCAGTTGTGTACCTCTAAAAGCATTGATATGAATATGCAAGATAATACACATCCCCACGCGGGCCGGCGGGACGCCCTCTCGCGAAGGTGACGCCATGAAAATCGTGGATTTTCAGACGGACCCCTCCCGCTATCGCCACTGGCGCATCGAGGTGGATGGCGACGTCGCCAATCTCGTGATGGACGTAGACGCCAATGGCGGGCTGTCGGACCAGTACGAGCTGAAGCTCAACTCATACGACCTCGCGGTGGACATCGAGCTCAACGACGCGGTGCAGCGGCTGCGCTTCGAGCATCCCGAAGTCAAAGTGGTCGTCATCAAGTCCGGCAAGGATAACGTGTTCTGCGCGGGCGCCAATATCCGCATGCTCGGCAAGGCGACGCACGGACACAAGGTGAACTTCTGCAAGTTCACCAACGAGACCCGGCTCGGCATCGAAGACGCCACGGAAAATTCCAAGCAGATCTACATGTGCGCCGTGAACGGCACCGCGGCGGGCGGCGGCTACGAGCTCGCGCTCGCCGCGGATCACATCATGCTGGTGGACGACCGCCGCACGGCGGTCTCGCTGCCGGAGACGCCGCTACTCGCCGTGCTGCCGGGCACCGGCGGACTCACGCGGCTCACGGACAAGCGCAAGGTGCGGCGCGACCGCGCCGACGTGTTCTGCTCCACCGAAGAGGGCATCCGCGGCACAAAGGCGATCGAGTGGCGGCTCGTGGACGAAATCGTTCCCAACTCCAAATGGAAGGACGCGGTGGCGGCGCGCGCCAAGGAACTGGCGAAGCGCTCCGACCGGCCGGGCAAGGCCAAGGGCATCAAGCTCACGCCGCTCGATCGCAAGTTCGAGAAGGACCGCGTCTCCTATAAACACGTCAACCTGGAGATCGATCGCGAGCGGGGGATTGCCGATGTCACCGTGCGCGGTCCATCGCAGCCCGTGCCCGCTTCTGTCGAGAAGGCGCACGCGCTTGGCGCATCGTTCTGGCCGCTCGCGATGGCGCGCGAGCTGGAAGACGCGATCCTACATTTGCGGCTGAACGAGCCGACAATAGGCGTGATTCTCTTCCGCACCGAAGGCGACGCCAAGGCGGCGCTCGCGCATGACGAACTGGTGCTCGACGGCAACGGCGACTGGCTGATGCGCGAGATCCGCCACTATTTGAAGCGCGTGCTGAAACGGATCGACGTCACAGCGAAGAGCACGATCGCGCTGATCGAGCCGGGCTCCTGCTTTGCCGGCACGCTTGCCGAACTGGCATTCGCCGCCGACCGCTCCTTGATGTTCATCGGGACGCGCGAAGGCGACAATCGCCCGCCCGCGGCGATCGCGCTCGGGCCTGCGAATTTCGGCCGTTACCCCATGGGCAACGGACTCACCCGGCTGCAGACGCGTTTTCTCGGCGAACCGGAAGCCGTCGGCCGCGCGGAGAAGAAAGCCGGCGAGCCGATCGAGGGCGCGGAGGCGGTCGAGCTCGGGCTCGTCACGCTCGCCTATGACGACGTCGACTGGGACGACGAGCTGCGCGTGATGCTGGAAGAGCGCACGAGCTTCTCGCCCGACGCCATGACCGGCATGGAAGCGAACCTGCGCTTCGCCGGCCCGGAAACCATGGAAACGAAAATCTTCGGCCGCCTCACCGCCTGGCAGAACTGGATCTTCCAGCGGCCAAACTCGGTGGGCGAACAAGGGGCGCTGAAACTCTACGGCAGCGGCATTCAGCCGAACTTCGACCGCGAAAGGATCTGATCATGAACGTCATCAATGTCGACTATGACGGGCTGATTCCGAACAACGTCGATCTCGCGGGCGACAGCCGCGTCAAGCGCGCGCTCGAGAAGTGGCATCCCGGCTACATCAACTGGTGGCACGATATGGGGCCCGAGGGCTTCCAGCAGTCGCTTGTATATCTCCGCACCGCCGTCAGCGTGGACCCGAAAGGCTGGGCCAAGTTCGATTACGTGCGCATGCCCGAATACAAATGGGGCATCCTCCTTGCCCCCCAAGTACCCGACCGCAAGGTGAATTTCGGCTCGCACAAGGGCGAGGCGGCCTGGCAGGAAGTGCCGGGCGAATACCGTGCGATGCTGCGGCGCCTGATCGTGATCCAGGGCGACACCGAGCCCGCATCCGTCGAACAGCAGCGTTTTCTCGGCAAGACCGCGCCGTCGCTCTACGACATGCGTAATCTCTTTCAGGTGAACGTCGAGGAAGGCCGCCACCTGTGGGCAATGGTCTATCTCCTGCAGAAATATTTCGGCACCGACGGCCGCGACGAGGCGGAAGCGCTCTTGCAGCGGCGCTCGGGGGACGCGGACACGCCGCGCATGCTCGGCGCCTTCAACGAGGAGACGCCCGATTGGCTCTCCTTCTTCATGTTCACCTATTTCACCGACCGCGACGGCAAGATGCAGCTCGAGGCACTGGCGCAATCGGGCTTCGATCCGCTCTCGCGCACCTGCCGCTTCATGCTGACCGAGGAAGCGCACCACATGTTCGTGGGCGAGACCGGCGTCGGCCGCGTCGTCGAGCGCACCTGCCAGGCGATGAAGGAAGCCGGCATCGAGGACCCTAACGACATCGCCGCGGTCCGCAAGCTCGGGGTGATCGATCTGCCGACGCTGCAGAAGAAGGCGAACCTGCACTTCTCGTTGACGCTCGACCTATTCGGCAACGAGATTTCGACGAACGCGGCGAACGCCTATCACTCAGGCCTCAAGGGCCGCTTCCGCGAGGAGCGGCTCGACGACGACCACAAGCTGGAAAGCGGCACCTATCCGGTGCTGCGGCTCATCGACGGCAGGATCGCGAAGGAAGAGGTGCCCGCGCTCTCCGGTCTCAACATGCGGCTGCGCGACGACTATGTGAACGACGCGAACGTCGGCGTCGGCCGCTGGAATCGCGTGATCGAGACCTTCGGCATTCCGTTCGAGATCAAGCTGCCACACGTCGCGTTCCACCGTCACATTGGCGAATTCTCCGGCATCAAAGCGGATATCGACGGCAAGATTCTGAGCGACACCGAGTGGGAAAAGCGCAAGGACGAATTCCTGCCGTCGTCGGCAGACCGCAGCTACATCGAGGGCCTGATGAAGCCGGAAGCGACGCCCGCCAAGTTCGCCGGCTGGATCGCGCCGCCGAAGACCGGCATCGACAACAAGCCGGGCGACTTCGAATATGTGAAGATCGCCTGAGGAGACCGGAAGGGCGAATTTTTCACGTCATGGCCGGGCTTGTCCCACGCGCGCCGACGAGCCCGGTTCAGGGCAAGTGCCCGGCGCGCGCTATGTTAAGTAGCCGCGCTGGCCGCTCGCTTTGCTCGCCAGCGCGGTACCATCCACGTCTTTATCGTTGCGAAAGAAGACGTGGATGCCCGGCACAAGGCCGGGCATGACGAGTAACCAAAAATAGCCGGGGAGGACACAATGAGTGCGCCGGAATCCCTCGAAAGCCATCTCAATGGGAAATGGACGCGCGGCAGCGGCGTCGAGACCGAGCTCGTGAACCCGGTCACCGGCGCGGTGCTTGCGACCGTGAGCGCGCGCGGGCTCAATCTCGACGCGGCGCTGCAGTTCGCGCGCACGCGCGGCGGGCCGGCGCTGCGGGCGTTGTCATTCGCCGAGCGAGCAAAGCTGCTCAACAGTATCGCCGATGCACTGATCGCGAACCGAGCGCGCTACGAGGAGATCGCGATCGCCAATTCCGGCAACACGAAAATGGATGCCGCGATCGACATCGACGGCGGCATCGGCACCCTGAAATATTATTCGAAGCTCGGTGCGGGCCTGGGCGACGCGCGCCATGTCGTTGATGATAAACCGGTGCGGCTCTCCAAGGCGGAAAATTACCAGGCACTGCATATGCTTGCGCCGCGCCGCGGGGTGGCGATCCACATCAATGCCTTCAATTTCCCGAGCTGGGGCCTGTGGGAGAAGGCAGCGGTAGCCCTGCTTGCGGGCGTTCCGGTGCTGGCGAAGCCAGCCTCGGCGACCGCCTGGCTCACGTACCAGATGGTGCGCGACGTGATCGCGGCGAACATCCTGCCGGCCGGAGCGCTTAGCCTCCTCTGCGGCGGGGCCGGTGACCTACTCAAGCATGCGACCAGCGATGACGTGATCGCGTTCACTGGTTCGTCGGAAACCGGAAATTCGATCCGCAGTCATGCGAACGTGCTCGCACGCGGCGTACTCGTGAACGTGGAGGCGGACAGCATCAACGCGGCGTTGCTCGCGCCGGGCGTGGCCGCGGACAGCGCGGCCTTCGGCGCATTCGTGAAGGAAGTGGCGCGCGAGATGACCGTGAAGGCCGGGCAGAAATGCACGGCGATTCGCCGTGTGTTCGTTCCGGCCGAGCGCGCCGACGCGGTGAGCGAGGCGATCAAAGCGCAGCTCGGCAAGACGGTCGTGGGCGACCCGGCGCGCGAAGACGTGCGCATGGGCCCTGTGGTCACGAAAGCACAGCAGGCGGCGGCGCAGAAAGGCATTGGTGGGCTCGCGAAAGAAGCAAAAATCGTGAGCGGCGGCGCCGACGCACCGAAGCTCGATGGCATTGATCCGGCAAAATCCTCTTTCGTCGCGCCGACGTTGCTCAGGATCGACGACGCGGCGGGTGCGCGCGCGGTGCACGAAATCGAGGTTTTTGGTCCAGCGGCGACCGTGATCCCCTACCGGAACGAGGAAGAGCTATTCGCGCTCGCCGCGCGCGGCGGCGGGTCACTGGTGGCGTCTGTGTTCGGCGACGATCTCGGATTCCTCGCAAAAGCCGTGAACGAGCTTGGGCCGTTCCATGGCCGGGTCCTCGCGGTGGACCCAAGCATCGCGACCGGGCACACGGGGCACGGCATCGTCATGCCACAATGCCACCATGGCGGCCCCGGCCGCGCCGGGAACGGCGAGGAGCTCGGCGGGCTCAACGGGCTGCGGCTCTATCACCAGCGCGTGGCGGTGCAGGGATCGACGGAGTTGCTGAGCGAATTGCAAGGGAAGGCCGTGTCGCTGCACTGATCCGTCTTACTCATCTTTCACGGTCTTTCCGGGGCGCCTGCCGAGCGCAGCGAGGCGGGCGAGCCCGGAATCCATCGGCGTCGCCGCAAATGTTGCACCCGTGATGGATTCCGGGCCCGGCGCTTCGCGCCGTCCCGGAATGACGGCGAGAAACTCGCATGCTCGTGCGTTGCCGATCGAGATCACCGGGACTCGCGTCGCCAAGCCGCTCGCCTCCGGCTCGCGCGGCGGCGCGGCCCGGTGATGACGTAAGAAGAATGACGGTCGCGCCAACCCGGTGATGACGGAATAAAGATGATGCGCATCAGCTCGGCGACGATTCCTGATCGCGCAGCTTGAAGCGCTGGATTTTCCCGGTGGCGGTCTTCGGCAGTTCCGGCCGGAAATCGATCCAGCGCGGGTATTTCCAGGGGCCGGCGCGCTCCTTTACGTGCAGCCGCAGGATTTCCAGCAGCCGATCGTCAGGGGCCACGCCGTTGCGCAGCACGACGAAGGCTTTCGGCTTGGTGAGCCCGTCACCGTCCTCCTTGCCGATGACGGCGGCCTCGAGCACGGCCTCGTGCGAGACGAGCGCCGCCTCGACCTCAGATGGCGATACCCACATGCCGCTCACCTTGAACATGTCGTCGGTGCGGCCGCAGTAGTGATAATAGCCGTCCTCGTCGCGAAAAAATTTATCGCCGGTGTGGGTCCATTCGCCGACGAAGGTGCGGCGGCTCCTGGTGCGATGGTTCCAGTAGCCGTCGCCGGCCGAGGGTCCGCGCACGACAAGCTCGCCGATCTGGCCGTCCGGCACTTCATCGCCGTCCTCGTCGACGATCTTCATCTCGTAGCCCGGAACGGGCTTGCCGGTCGATCCGAGGCGCACATCGCCGGGACGGTTGCTCAGGAACGTCTGCAGCATTTCGGTCGAGCCGATGCCGTCGAGAATCTCGACCTTGACGAGATCGCGCCAACGCTCGCCGAGATGGGCGGGCAAAGCCTCTCCGGCAGAGACGCAAATGCGCAGCCGGTCGGAGCCGGCCCCGCGCGTGAGACCGCCGTGGGCCAAGAGCGCCGCGTAGAGCGTCGGCACGCCGTAAAAGATCGTGGGCTGGTGGCGCCGCATCACGTTAAAGACCGCGTCGGGCGTCGCGCGATGCGGGAGCAGGACGCTGGTGGCGCCCACCGACATCGGGAACGTCATGGCGTTGCCGAGCCCATAGGCGAAATAGAGTTTCGCCACGGAATAGACGACATCGTTCTCGTCGATGCCGAGGATGCCCTGACCGAAGAGCTTCGCGGTCGCAATCAGACTCGCATGAACGTGCTTGACGCCCTTGGGGTCGCCAGTCGAGCCGGACGTATAAAGCCAGAACGCGACCTCGTCGGAGACCGTCGGCGCGGTGAAAGGCTCCGGCTTTTCGGAGGCGAGCAAGTCTTCCAGGCGATGCACTTCGCGCGAGCCGAACGCGCTCTTGTCGACTTGCCCCCTGCCGACGAGAACGATCGTGCGAACGCACGGCAGCCGGTCGAGGACCGGCAAGATGGATTTCGCGAGCGGCGCCGCCACGACAAGAGCGGTCGCGCGGCTGTCGGCGAGCATGTAGGCGTATTGCTCCGACGTGAGCAGCGTGTTGAGCGGCAGCACGATCACGCCGGCACGGATCGCGCCCCAGAACACGACCGGAAAGTCGACCGTGTCGTAGAGCAGCATCGCGATGCGTTGCTCGGGATGCACGCCCAACGCGCTCAGCGCACGCGCGAACTGGCAGGTATGCGCCTGCAGCTCGCCGTAGGTGAGCGTGCGCTCGCCGTCCGTGAACGCGGCCTTGTCGCCGAGCCCGCGCGCGACATTGGCATCGATGAATTCGCTGGCCGCGTTATACGGCCGGCGAGCCGAAAGCTCCTCCGTCAAGGCGCCCCCTCCCTCGGTTGCGCAAATGCACTTTATCTCTTCAAGGGTCGAACGCCCTCTTTCTTCAGTCCCCGTAGAGTTGCGTCGCCAGCCGTTTCGCCAGCACGCCCGCGACTCGGCGGCGGTAATGTCCCGGCGTGAAGCTGGTCTTCATCGCCATGATCTGATCGCGCACGAGATCGTCCAATTCCTTCAGCACTCGCTCGTCGAGTGGGCCGCCACAGAGCTCGGCGGTGCCTGCCAGCAACACGGGGCGCGGATTGGTGCCCGTGAAGGCGACGCGCAAATCGACAAGCTTGTCGCCGTCGCGCCGAAGCGCCACCGCAATGCCCGCCACCGGATATTCGATCGAGCGCCGAATGCGAATCTTGTCATAGGCCGACCGCAGGCCAGGCGTATTTTTTGCGCGCACGGCGGCGACGAACTCCCCCGGGCGCAGCGAGAGAAAATATTTTCCGTCGCCCATGGTTTCAGTCACGGGCACGTCCTGCCGCGCGAAGCCGATATAGAGACTGTTCAGTGGCACGGTGCGGCGTCCCTGCGGCCCGGCGAGATCGACCTCGGCGCCGAGGGTGAGGAATGCCGGCGCGAGATCGCCGCTGAAGGTCGCGAAGCATATGCCGCGACTCTTCGGCGCCACGTGGCAGATGTCACCCGTGGTCTTGAGGCAATGGTCATTCGCCGAGCGCCACCATTCGCTTTGGTTGTAATAAATGCAGCGCGTATCGAGGCAGAGATTGCCGCCGACGGTGCCCATGTTGCGCTGGGTTGGGCCGGCGATGAAACCCGCGGCCTGCGCCACCACCGGATAGTGCTTGGCGACGTCGGGATGCTCGGCAAGTTCGGTGAGCGCGACCGAGGCGCCGATTTCGATGCCGCGCGCGTCGGCCTTGACCGTACGCAGCTCGGAGACGTGATTCATGTCGATCAAGACCGGCGGGGCGACGATACCGCGTCGGATATTGACCATGAGATCGGTACCGCCGCCGAGGAGTTGGCTCCTCGGGTGCGCGGCGCGCGCGGCGAGCACCTCGTTCAAGCTCTTCGGCCGCAACAACTGGAATTCGGGAAGGGCGTCCATCACGCGCTCTTGTTTCGGCCTTGCGCGCGGCGGTGCTTTTCGATCGCTTCGAACACGCGGTCCGGCGTCACCGGCAGATTGTTGAAGCGGATGCCGATGGCGTCGGCGACCGCATTGGTGAGCGCCGGCAGGAATGCGGCGAGGGAGCCCTCGCCCGCTTCCTTCGCGCCGAAGGGGCCGTGCGGGTCGTTGCACTCGACGATGCCGACTTCGATCGGCGGCGAGTCCTGAATCGTTGGCACGCGGTAATCGAGCATGTTGCCGGTGACGAGGAGGCCCTGGTGATAGCCGGTCTCCTCGCTCATGGCCTGACCCATGCCCATCCAGACCGAGCCCTGCACCTGGCCTTCGACGGTGAGGCGATTGAGCGCCTTGCCGCAATCGTGCGCGACCCAGACCTTGTCAACGGTCACGGCCCCGGTTTCATCGTCGACCGTGACCTCGACCACCTGCGCCGAGTAGCTGTAGGCCATGGTGCCGCCGATTGCGGCGCCACGATATTTCTTGCCGCCGTGCGATTCCGGAATCGTCGAGTAATTGCCGGTGACGGTGATGGTGCCGGTGTCCGTCAGCGCCTCGGTCACGACTTCGTTAAAGGTAAGGCCTTTGTCCTGCGCGCCGGCGCGATAGAGTTCGCCAAGGCATTCGATCTCATCCGGCTTCGCCTCGAGCTTGCGGGCGGCGGCCGCGATCAGCACGCGCTTCAGGTTCTGTGCCGCGTCGATGGCCGCGTTCCCCACCATGTAGGTGACGCGCGAGGAGTAAGCGCCGTTGTCCTTCGGCACCACCTCGCTGTCGCCGGTGACGATGCGGATGCGCGAGAGATCGAGGCCCAAGACCTCGGCGACGCTTTGCACGAGGATCGTGGACGATCCCTGCCCGATCTCGGCGGCGCCCGTCAGCAGCACGATCGAGCCGTCGAAATCCAGCTTGAGCTTGACGGTTGCGTGCGGCTCGCCGGTCCAGTTCACGGGCTTCGAGGCGCCGCTGATGTAGTGCGAGCACGCCATGCCGAGGCCCTTGCCCTTCGGCAATTTGCCTTTGCGCTTCTGCCAGCCGCTCTGCTGCTCGACCCAGTCGAGGCACTCGGGCAGACCGTAGCTGTTCACCATCAGGTCGTTGTCGGTGAAGGTCGGCGCGTTCAGGAAATTCGCGCGGCGGACCGCGAACGGATCGAGGCCAAGCTCGTTCGCCATCTGGTCGAGCAGGCTCTCGAACGCGAAGCGGATATTGACGGTGCCGTGGCCGCGGAAGGCGCCGCAGGGCGGCGTGTTCGTGAGCACGCGCCGGCCGATATATTTCACGTTGTGCAGATCGTAGATCGCGTAGAGCATCGAGCCGGCATAGAGGATCGTCACCACGCCGTAGCCGCTGTGCGCGCCGCCGCGCTGGTCGCATTCGCATTCGACCGCGGTAATGCGTCCGTCCTTGCGCATGCCAATCTTGAGGCGGATGTCGGTCTCGGGCCGGCCGCGATGGGTGATGAAGGTCTCCTCGCGCGTGATCATCATGCGCACGGCACCGCCGACCTTGCGCGCAAGCAGCGCCGCGATCAGCTCGATATTGAGCGCCTCGGTGCGCGCGCCGAACCCGCCGCCGACGTGCGGCTTGATCACGCGGATGCGCGACATCTCCATGTCGAGGATCTGCGAGAGCATGAGGTGCACGTAATAAGGAACCTGCGTGCTCGCATGGACGGTAATGCGATCGCGCACGGCGTCGTACTCGGCGAGTGCCGCGTGCATTTCCATCTGGTTCTGGCAGACCTCGGGGCAATTGTAGGTCGCCTCGCGCACGAGGTCGGCCTGGGCCATGCCCTCTTTCACATCGCCGAGCTCGAACAGCACGTCGCGCTCGATATTGCCCGGCTTCTTATCGTGAAGTTGGGCCGCATCGGGCGCAAGCGCAGCCTCGACGGTGTAGTAGGCTGGCAGCTCGCGCACCTTCATCTTGATGAGGCGGATCGCCCTGACCGCGGTCGCGTCGTCAATGGCGGCGACGGCCGCAACCGGCTCGCCGCGATAGCGCACCTTGTCGCGCGCGAGCGGATGCTCGCTGCGCGCGACCGGCAGCACGCCGAAAGTCTTGTCGCAGTCCTTGCCGGTGACGATCGCGAGTACGCCAGGCAGCTTCGCCGCCTCGGAGATATCGACGTCGAGAATTTCGGCGTGAGAATAAGGACTGCGGAAGATGCGGCCGGCGAGCGTCTGCGGATGAATGAAGTCGGCAGTGTATTTCGCGCGGCCCGATACCTTCTCGGGGCCATCTACCATCGGCAGATAAGAGCCGATCGTGTGCGTCGGGCGGATCTCGTTCATGGCGTGAGCCCCGCCGCGCGCAGGTGCGCCGCGTGACGGACCGCCTCGATGATCTTCACGTAGCCGGTGCAGCGGCAGATGTTGCTACCCATGGCGTCGAGAATTTCCGCATCGCTCGGATTGGGATTTTTCCGCAACAGGCCCGCCGACGCCATGATAAAGCCCGGCGTGCAGTAGCCGCATTGCGATCCGAGCTTCTCGTGGAAGCCGCGCTGGACCGCGGAGAGCTGGCCGTCCTTGGCGAGCGATTCCACCGTGTCCACGCGCTTGCCGTGCATGGCGGCTGCAAGCGTGAGGCAGGAGAGCCGCGGGCGATCGTCGACGAGAACCGTGCAGGCGCCGCACTCGCCGCCGTCGCAACCGGTCTTGGTGCCGGTGAGGCCGACGATCTCGCGCAGATAGTCAAGCAACAGCACGTTGTCGGGCACCGCGTCCACGCGCTTGCGGCCGTTCACGACGATTTCGAGAGCTGTTGCCATGCGGTTCTCCGGTCAGGAACTCGCGCCAAGCAAAGCCGCACAATTATAGGCCGATTCACCGTCGGGCCAAAGCCGTATCATCTTATGGAACCTCCAATGGCGCGGTGATTTCCTCAATCTCCCGCACCCGGGCTCGGAGAAAAATTCGCCTCGAACTTGTTCGCGACACTTTCCCATTCCTTCGCGTCTTCCGGCGCGTCCTTCTTGGTCGTGATGTTCGGCCAGACGGACGCATATTTCGCGTTCATCTCCACCCACTTTTTCATGCCCGGCTCGGTGTCGGGTTTGATCGCATCGACCGGGCATTCCGGCTCGCACACACCGCAGTCGATGCATTCGTCCGGATGGATGACGAGCATGTTCTCGCCCTCGTAGAAGCAATCGACGGGGCAGACCTCGACGCAATCCATGTATTTGCATCGGATACAGTTGTCGTTGACGACGTAGGTCATTCAGACGATCCGGCCGAACGTTTCTTCCGGCGACTAAGACAACATACGCTTGGAATTCCTCCATAGAACAAAATCAGGATTCAGCGGCTTCAGCGCGGAACCGATCAACGCAAATACGCAATCAACGTCATGGCCGGGCTTGTCCCGGCCATCCACGTCTTAACTTGCGGCGAAAGAAGGCGTGGATGCCCGCGACAAGCGCGGGCATGACAAGGATCGCGGTTCCACCCCCGTCGCCGCCGCTCTAGTACGCCTTGAATCGCTCGATCACTTCGGCCGGAATCGGCTTCGCTTTTATTTTCTCCGGATGGTCCGGATCCCGCCCGGCCCAGACGCGCGTCTCCGTGCCCTCGGCGGCAAGTTCACCATCGATCATCAGCTGGTGCTGCACGTCGAAGCTCGAGCGGCGAAACTCGCTGACGTTGCTCGCGATCTCGGCGCGGTCGCCGAACTTCACGGGCTTCACGAAGCGCCCGCGCGCATCGACGAGCGGAAAACCCGTCATGTCGAACGTCGTGCCGAGCACGGACCGGCTGACGCCGAGCACGGCCTCGAACATCGCCCAAGTGCTTGAATCGAAGAAGATGAAGTAGTTGCTGTTGAAGACGATGCCGGCCGGGTCGCAATCCCCCCACTCGACAATGAACTGACGGCGATGGATCACATAAGACACGGCGCTGCTTTCCGGGTTGGCCAAACGGCGCGCACTCTTACAACAAGCGAGCGGGATTCTCCATATATCGCCGTCGGCTTGCAGCGCGTTCAGCGAGAATACGGATTGAAATGCTTCGAAAGCTTCAGGCCTTGCGCCTGATAGTTGGAGCCGGGCGTCTCGCCATAGAGCACGGTCGGGCGCTCGGTCATGCGCTCGTAGACGAGACGGCCCACGATCTGCCCGTGCTCGAGGATGAACGGCACTTCGCGCGAGCGCACCTCCAATACCGCGCGCGCTCCCTGCCCGCCGGCCGCCGCGTGGCCGAAGCCTGGATCGAAGAAGCCGGCATAGTGCACGCGGAATTCTCCGACGAGCGGATCGAACGGCACCATCTCTGCGGCGTGGTCGGGTGGCACATGCACCGCCTCCTTCGATGACAAAATATAAAAGGCGTCGGGATCGAGCACGAGGCCGGACTGGCCGCGTGCCTCGAGCGGCTCCCAGAAATCGGCGACGTCATAGGCGCCGCGCCTGTCCACATCGATCAGCCCGGTGTGACGCTTCGCGCGAAAGCCCACGAGGCCGGAGTGACGGCCCGACAGGTCGACGCTCACCGCAACGGCGCCCGCGCCGAGATCGGCATTCTCGGTGTCCACGAGCTGCTCGCGCGCATGGAGTGCGGCGAGCGCCTTACCATCGAGCTTGGCTGCGCCGCGACGGAAGCGGATCTGCCCGAGGCGCGAGCCGCGGCGCACGAGGATCGGAAATGTACGCGGGCTCACTTCAAGAAAGAGCGGCCCTTCGTATCCCGCCGGCACCGCGTCGAAGGCGGCGACGCGGTCGCCGATCACGCGCGTGAAGACGTCGAGGCGGCCGGTGGAGCTTTTCGGATTGGTGGCCGCCGCAAGATCAGCGGGGAGCTTCAAGCGCTCTTCAAGCTCGACGATATAGACGCAGCCGGTTTCGAGCACCGTGCCTTCGGCCGAGAGCGCGATCTCATGCAGCGCCAGACCACGCAAGCGCTCGTCGATCCCCGTGCGCGCCGACGGCAGGAAGCTAGCGCGCACGCGCCAAGCGCGTGCACCGAGGCGAAGGTCGAGGCTCGCCGGCTGTACCTGATCGGGGCCGATCGGAATGTCGGCCGCGATCGCGCCAGCTTCGGCCAAGGCGGTAATTCCTTGCCCGGGCAGAATGCCGAAGGCCGCCGCCTGTTCGCGTTTGAGCGCCGCCACCATGGCTTTACCGAGTAGCGGACGGAAAGCTTGACGCCAAGCGCCGCGAAGCGATAATCCCACGTAGTTCGTGGTGATTTGAGCCGGCCGGCTTGCAGCCACGTTAAACAACTCGCTAAAAGGCCGGGGACGTGCCAGCCCGGCCCGGGTCGTCCCCCGGCCGGGTTTATTTGTCAGGAGGCACGCGATGAATTCGATCCCCCGTCCGCCGCTCGATCCGCTAGAGCTCCGCCCGGAATCCCGGCTCATCCATTCCGGAATCCTGCGCTCTCAGTTCGGCGAGAACGCCGAGGCGCTCTATCTCACGCAAGGCTTCGTCTATGACGAAGCCGAGACGGCCGAGGCGCGCTTTTCCGGCAAGGAGCCGGGTTTCGTCTATTCGCGCTACGCCAATCCAACGCTCGCCATGTTCGAGAAGCGGATCGCGGCGATCGAGGGCGCGGAAGCATGCCGGGGGACGGCGACCGGGATGGCGGCCGTCACCTCGTCGCTCCTCTGTTTCCTCAGGGCAGGCGATCACGTGGTGGCGGCGCGCGCGCTGTTCGGCTCGTGCCGCTGGGTGATCGAGGATTTCCTGCCGCGCTTCGGCGTGCCCTGCACGCTCGTGGACGGGACCGACCTCAAGCAATGGAAGGCGGCAATCCGGCCCGAGTCCCGTGCCTTCTTTCTCGAGAGTCCGACCAACCCGACGCTCGATGTGCTCGACATCGCGGAGATCGCCAAGCTCGCGAAACAAGCCAAGGCGAAGCTGATCGTCGACAACGTGTTTGCGACGCCGCTGTTGCAAAGTCCGCTCAAGCTCGGCGCCGACATCGTGGTCTATTCTGCGACCAAGCACATCGACGGCCAGGGGCGCTGTCTCGGCGGCGCCGTGCTTTCGACCGAGCAATTCATCATGGACCACCTGCACAATTTCATGCGGCAGACCGGCCCGTCGCTCTCGCCGTTCAATGCGTGGGTGCTGTTGAAAGGACTCGAGACGCTCGCCGTCCGGGTCGAGCGCATGCAGGCGAACGCGGCAAAAGTCGCGGACCAGCTCGCCGCCGACAAGCACATCAAGAAGGTGCTCTATCCCGGCCGCGCCGATCATCCGCAGGCGGCGCTCGCCAAGCGCCAGATGAAAGGCGGCGGCACGCTCGTTTCGTTCGAAGTGGAGGGTGGAAAGGCGGGTGCGTTCCGATTCTGCAACGCGCTGCGGCTGATCCGCATTTCCAACAATCTCGGCGACGCGAAGAGCCTGATCGTGCATCCGGCGACGACCACGCATCAACGCTTCTCGCCGGAGGCGCGCACCGAGATGGGAATCGGCGACGGAATGCTGCGGCTTTCCGTCGGGCTCGAGCATCCCGACGATCTCGCCGATGATCTCGCGCGCGGCTTCAAGGCGCTCTAGCGGTCCGGCAATAGCGGGAATATCTGCGGGTTCCCGGCACGGCCAATGCGCGGCATCGAGGTCGTTGCGCGCCGTCGACGAACGCGCTTCACTTGGCGCATGTACCGCGCCGTGACTCGGGGCATCCAGATAACCGTGACGCCGAGCTATCTCGCCGACCGCTCGTCGGCCGAGGACGACCGCTATTTCTGGGCCTACAAGATCGAGATCGTGAACCTCGGCAACATCACGGTGCAGCTCAAGACGCGGCACTGGAAGATCACCGACGGACGCGGGCACGTGCAGGAGGTGCGCGGGCCGGGCGTCGTCGGCGAGCAGCCGGTGCTGAAGCCGGGCGAACGGTTCGAGTATACCAGTGGCGTACCGCTGACGACGCCGACCGGACTCATGGCGGGGACCTACCAGATGGTGGCGGAAAACGGCGACCGCTTCGACGCGGAAGTGCCGCCCTTTTCGCTCGACAGCCCCCATGTCGCGCGAGTGTTGCACTGAGCGCAGGTCTCGCCGCGCATCCAGACGCGGCGGCCATTGAAGTCGCAGGCGCAGTCTGAAATAGATCGGCTCCCGCGCCGCTTCTTCCCCTGCCCACGTGAACCGGTCATCCATGAAATCGCCGAACGACTTCGCTTCGCGCCGCGTGTTCCATGGCTGGTACGTGGTCTACGCGATCGCGCTCGTGATGACCACGACCGCGGGCCTCGCGTTCTACAACCTTCCGGTGCTGCTCGACGCGTTCGTGACCGAGCGGGGATTTCCGGTTGCACTTGCGAGTTCGGCGACGGCAAGCTTTTTCATCGCGGCAGGCGTCGCCGGCGTCCTCGCCGGACAACTAGTGGACCGGTTCGATGCGCGCTACGTCATCATCGGTAGCGCCCTGCTCGGTACGCTCGCGCTGCTGTCCATCGGCGTGCTGCGCGAGGCGTGGCAACTGTTCGCCTTCTATATGGTATTCGGCTTTGCCTATGGCGGCTGCGGCCTGGTGCCGACCACGACCATCGTCGCGCGCTGGTTCGAAACGCGGCGCGCACTCGCGCTTTCCATCGCGTCGACCGGTCTCTCGCTCGGCGGCGTCTTTTTCACGCCTCTTGCCGCTTTGCTCATTCTGAAGCTCGGCCTTGCGGGCGCGGCGCCCTGGATCGCACTCGCCTTCTTCCTCGGCGTGGTGCCGGTCACCGCCTGGATCGTGCGCGCGAGCCCGCAATCGATGGGGCTGGAACCCGAGCGCGCCGCCCCGAACGAAACTTCCGGCGCGCGACGCGCGGCGCCAAGCATTCCGTTTTCCATCGTCTGGCGGAGCCGGTTTTTCGTAGCGACGGCGGCGGCATTCCTGTTCGCGCTCGGCGCCCAGGTTGGCGGCATCGCGCACGTCTATCGACTCGCGAACACGCGCGTCGACGTCGAGACCGCGACTACGGCCGTGGCGATGCTCGCGATCACGAGCCTTGTGGGCCGGCTCGCCGTTGGCTGGATGTTGGTCAAGGTGAGTGCGCGGGCGATGACGTTCGCGCTCATGATCATCCAGACCGTCACGCTCACGTTCCTTGCCTATGCGATGGGAGCGAATTCCATTCTGGTCGCGGCCGGGCTGTTCGGGGTCACGACGGGCAGCATGCTGATGATACAGCCGCTCCTGCTGGCCGAAGCGTTCGGCGTACGCGAATACGGCCGCATCTATTCGGTGAGCCAGCTCGTCGGCGTATTCGGCTATGCGCTCGGTCCGGCGCTTGCGGGCATTCTTTACGAGGCCGCAGACGGATACACGATCCCGTATCTGGCGATGGCCGCCGGCTCGCTCCTTGGGATGGTGATCCTGATGTTCTCGGGGCCGACCCGGCAGACGGTCGCCTAAGCGTCGATCTCCGCCGGATCGAACGGATAACGGCGGCCACAGAACTCGCAGGTCACGACCACGCGGCCGTCCTCGACCATGCCGGCGCGGTCCTCTTGCGGAAATCGCTTCAGAACCGACTGCACCCGCTCGCGCGAGCAGGTGCAGTGCGCGGTGACCGGCTGCGACCGGAACACGCGCACGCCGCGCTCGTTGAATAGCCGCCACAGGAGCCGCTCGCTGGAAAGCTTCGGATCGAGCAGTTCGTGGTCCTCGACGGTTTCGACGAGGGACCGCGCCTCGACCCAGGCATCGTCCTCCGCCACTTCGTGACGCGAGTGCCGTTCGGGCGCGTCACCGGGATCGAGATCGGCTTGTGCCGCCCGGGCAGCATCGTGCGGCAGAAACTGGACGAGCAAAGCGCCCGCGCGCCAGCTCGGCTTCGGATTGCCCGCATGCATCTCCTCGCCGATCGCGAGCCGCAACTTGGTCGGGATCTGTTCGGACTGCACGAAGTAGCGATGCGCCGCCGCTTCCAGCGGCTCGCCCTGCAGCGCCACCACGCCCTGATAGCGGTTCTGATCGCCGCCCGGCTCAATGGTCATGGCGAGATGTCCATTGCCGATCAGCGCGCCGGAACCGGCGGCGACGCTTGCCGTCACGGCAGCGAGCTTCTCCGCGTCGAAGCGCGCATAGGCGCGCACGCGATCGGGCGCGGTGATGTCGACCACCATCATGTCGACCGGACCGTCGCTCTGGGTCTGCAGAGTGAAGCGGCCCATCTGCTTCAGCGTGGAGCCGAGCAGCACGGCGAGCGTCGTGGCCTCGGCCAGAAGCCGCGCGACCGGCTGCGGATAGTCG
This sequence comes from Xanthobacteraceae bacterium, assembly GCA_040901465.1. Lineage (GTDB taxonomy): Bacteria > Pseudomonadota > Alphaproteobacteria > Rhizobiales > Xanthobacteraceae > JAUSIF01. Next base: position 102,465 of record JBBDYN010000028.1, on the reverse strand, counting down.
TGATGAGCAAGCACGTCGTCGAGCGCGGGGCCGAGGCGCGCGACGCGGCCGCGCACATCGAGCGCGTCGATCTGAAAAGCCTGCACCGCGTCGTCCTCTGCCAGATCGCTCGGACGCCGCTCCGGAATTTGAATGTTCATGGGTTCACGCCTTAGACCATGATCCGGCGATTGAATCGGATCGTGGTCTAGCTCTTGTTTGCGCATGATCTATTCCAAAAACCGGTCTCTGGTTTTCCGAATTGATCATGCTTCTAGGCACCAGGCGAGAATCCCTTTCTGCGCGTGGAGCCGGTTCTCGGCCTCGTCGAACACCACCGATTGCGGTCCGTCGATCACTTCGTCGGTGACCTCTTCGCCGCGGTGTGCCGGCAGGCAATGCATGAAGATGGCGTCGCGCTTGGCGAGCTTCAAGAGCGCGCGATTGACCTGATAGGGCTTGAACGTGTTGTGGCGCTTCTTGCCGTCCTTGTCGCCCATGGAAACCCAGGTATCGGTGACGATGCAATCGGCGCCGGTCACTGCCTCTTCCGGGTCGCGCCAGAAGGAGATCGCAGCACCCGATTGCTTCGCCCAATCGCGCAATGCGGGGCGCGGGCCGAATTCCTTGGGCGTCGCCACGCGCAACGCGAACTCGAAGCGCGCGGCGGCGTGCACCCAGGAGGTCAGGACGTTGTTGGCGTCGCCGGTCCAGGCCACGGTGCGGCCGCGGACCGGGCCCTTCTTCTCCTCGAACGTGAACACGTCAGTAAGTACCTGACAGGGATGAGAAAATTTCGTGAGCCCGTTGATCACCGGCACGGTCGCGTGGCGCGCGAGCTCGAGAAGCTCGTCGTGCTTCAGCATACGGATCATGATCGCGTCCACATAGCGCGACAGGACGCGCGCGGTGTCGGCGATCGTCTCACCGCGCTTCAATTGCATCTCCTCGCCCGTGAGCATCACGACATGGCCGCCCAGCTCGTACATGGCGACGTCGAAGGAGACGCGGGTCCGGGTCGAGGGACGCTCGAAAATCATCGCGAGCGTGCGGCCGGCGAGCGGCAAGCCGGCGCGCGCAGTGCGGCGTCGCTCCTTGAGGTCGCGCGCGATCTCGATCATGCGCCGTAGTTCCTTGGAGGGAAGATCGGCGAGATCGAGGAAATGGCGGATGCCGTGCGCGCTCATTCGGCGGCCCCCCGCCGAGTTTGTTCCGCGAGCGCGCCTTCGATCCCAACGCAAGCCGCGTCGAGCCGCTGCATCGCCTCGGCGACCTCGGTTTGGCCCGCGATCAGCGGCGGCAGCAGGCGTACAACGTTTTCGCCCGCGGCCGCGGTCAGCAATCCTTCCGCGCGGCAAGCAGCCACGAGCTCGCCGTTCGGCACGTTCGCGGCAAGGCCGAGCAAGAGCCCCTCGCCGCGCACTTCCGCGATCACCGCAGGGTGACGGTCGCGGATCTCGGCAAGGCGCTGCTTGAACAGGAGCCCGGTCTTGCGGACGCCCTGCAAGAAACCGGGCGCCAGTACAACATCAAGCACCGCCGCGGCGACCGTCATCGCGAGCGGATTGCCGCCGAAAGTCGAGCCGTGCGTGCCGGCGGTCATACCCGTCGCCGCTTCGCCGGTGGCGAGACACGCGCCGATCGGAAACCCGCCGCCGAGCCCTTTGGCGGTGGCGAGAATGTCCGGCTCGATCCCGGTCCATTCATAGGCGAAGAATTTTCCCGTGCGGCCAATGCCGGTTTGCACCTCGTCGAGCACGAGCAAGAGCCCGTGCTCGTCGCAGATTTCGCGCAGCGCCTTGAGGAACCCGGCAGGCGGCACGCGCACGCCGCCCTCGCCCTGGATCGGCTCGACGATGATCGCGCCGGTCTCGGGCGTGATCGCCTTCTTCACCGCGGCGAGATCGCCGAAGCGGACGTGATCGAAGCCTTCGAGCGGCGGACCGAAGCCCTCGAGATATTTCTGCGCGCCGGCGGCGGCGAGCGTCGCGAGTGTGCGGCCGTGGAACGCGCCTTCGAACGCAATCATGCGGCTCTTCTCGGGCTTGCCGTTCACCGAGTGATATTTGCGGGCCATCTTGATCGCGCATTCCATGGCCTCGGCGCCGGAATTGGCGAAGAACGCGGTATCGGCGAAGCTCGCGGCGACGAGCCGCTCGGCGAGCCGTTCGGCCTCGGGAATTCTGAAAAGATTGGAGACGTGCCAGAGCTTGCGCGCCTGCTCGGTGATGGCTGCGACGAGTTTGGGGTGCGCGTGACCGAGCGCGTTCACGGCGACGCCGCCGGCGAAATCGAGATAGCGCTTGCCGTCGGTGCCGATGAGCCAAGCGCCCTCGCCCCGCTCAAAAGCGAGGTCGGCCCGCGCGTAGGTGGGCAAAAGCGGCGCGATCAAGCTTCTCTCCCCAATACCGGAGTCCGCGTATTCCGGTCCGGCGATCGGCCGGCCGGCGAAATGGACCCGGACCCGTTCGACCTATTTTGTCGGCAGGCGGGCCCGGCGGCAAAGCCGGAAGCCCCAAACTGCCGCCCGGGCCGCGATCTGGCCCCGAAACGAAAGGTGCCGCCCGGCTCGCGAGCGGCACTGACTGAATCTATTAGAGCGCTTCGGAGTGTCAACTCGGCACCTCTAGCTGGAATTCTGCTCTATAGCCCCTAGATGTTGGGGAAAACGCCCGTCACGACGTGAGGACCGGCGAGTCGACGCTTGTGGCGCTGAGTCTGCCTATTGTAGCCTTACCGTCACTAAATACGATATCTCGTGCGGCGGACGACCTTCAGTTCAGACTGAGTTTAGCGGTGCCGGGGGCGGGCGAAGGCTCGATTCCGGAGAGCGCTGAAGGATTCCGCCGCCCAAGAGCGGCCGGGGGCCGCAATGGAGGCCAGCGTGGGTTGGACGGAAGAGCGGGTCGAGCTTCTAAAGAAGCTATGGGCGGACGGGCTCTCGGCGAGCCAAATCGCGGCCCAACTTGGCGGGGTCACCCGCAACGCAGTGATCGGCAAAGTGCACCGCCTGGGCCTCTCCGGGCGGGCCAAGACGCCCTCCTCGGCGGTGCCGCGGGTGCGCAAGGCGCGCCCGACCTCGATGCGGCCGCGGCTCCGCTTCAACGGCAACACGGCCCTGGCCCCGCATTACGAATCCGAAGCCGACCTCGATCCGCTCGCCAATATCGTGCCCCTGGGACCGCGGGTGTCGATCCTGGAACTCACCGAAGCTACGTGCCGCTGGCCGATCGGCGACCCGGGCACCGAGGGCTTCGCCTATTGCGGCTCGCAAACCAAGGGCGAGCTGCCCTACTGCCCCTACCACGCGCGCGTCGCCTATCAGCCGCTCGCGGAGCGGCGACGGCAGCGGGCGGCGGCAAGGGGGTAAGTCCGCTCGTGGTTCGGTAGCGGCGACGGGGCTGCCGGTTGCCCGACCGCTAATCAATGCTGCTCATCTTGTTCGCCCCGGGCCGCCGCGGACGTCCTACCGGGACGCCTCCACGAATTGCGCGGTGTCCAGGAAGTCGACGAAGCGAGCAATCTTTCCGTCGCGGATGGTGAACACGTGGGCCCAATCGGTGGAAAAGGGTCGTCCCGTCTTGCGGATTTTGCCGCCGTAGTTGCCAAGGACTACGACCTTGTCGCCGTCGGCTAGGAAATCGCGCGGCGAAAACTCCGTGATGTCCTCCAGCTCGACGAGTTCCTGGAAGAATTTCTGTACCGCAGCCTGCCCCTTGCGCATGCCGAATAGCGGGTAGTCCTTGGCACGGCCGTTGCCGCCCCATTCCACATCGGGCGTCAGGGTGGCGATGACGGTGGCGATGTCGCCGCGGTCGAACGCGGCATAGAAATCCCGGACCAGTTTCACGTTGGCGTCATTCATGACGGTTTCCTCCCGGTCAGGTTACGAGCGTCCTTCAATTGAGACCCACTGGAGTGCGCGGTGGATATCTCTCGCGGCCCAAGATAGGCTCGCGTCATGAGCGGGCGCCATGACCGAGCGTCTGAATCACTTGCTGCACCGTCCGTCGTGCAGCCGCCGCTTGCCGGATCGTCCGTAACGCTTGCTCCGGAGTCCGCGGTCGCGGGCGACCCGGCAGCACACGACCCGCTGTCGGACGTCCTGCGCATGGTGAAGCTCACCGGCGCGCTGTTTTTTCTGGTCGATGCGTCCTCGCCCTGGGCGTTGGAAGTGCCGCGTGCGCGCGTTTTCGCATCATTTATTCTTCCCGGCGCGCGGCACGTCATTTCCTACCATATCGTCATGCAAGGCTCGGGCTGGATCAGCGTATCCGGAGACCCGCCGATCGGGTTCGCCGCCGGCGACATCCTGGTGTTTCCGCACGAGCATTCGTATGCAATGCGGAGCGCGCCGGAGCCGCGCTCCGAGACGAATGCCACAGATGCGCTCGATTTCTTCCGCGCGATGGCGGCGGGTGAACTGCCCTTCGTGGTCACCGAAGGCGGCGGTGGCCCGGAGCGGGCTCGGCTCGTGTGCGGTTTCCTCGGCTGCGATGCGCGTCCGTTCAATCCGTTGCTCGCTACACTGCCCAGGTTCATGCATGTGCAGCGTCTCGCGGGCGTGCAGAACGATCTACTGGATCGTTTGATCGACCTCACGCTAGCGGAAGCTCCGATGCGCCGCGCCGGTGGCGAATGCATTCGCCTGCGCCTCAGTGAACTCATGTTCGTCGAAGTCGTGCGTCGGTATCTCGAAGCGCTTCCGGCGGACCAGACGGGCTGGCTCGCGGGATTGCGCGACCCGGCTATCGGCCGCGTCCTCGCGCTGCTGCACGAGCGGCCGGCCCACGCCTGGACTCTGGAGGAGCTAGCGAGGCAGGTCGGGATGTCGCGTTCGGTGCTGGCGGATCGTTTCACGCACCTGGTCGGGCGTCCCCCGATGCAATACCTGATCCACTGGCGGGTCCAGGTGGCCGCGCGGCTACTCGCCGACGGCGCGACCAAGGTTGCGACCGTCGGCCAGGAGGTAGGTTACGCTTCCGAGGCGGCGTTCAGCCGAACCTTCAAAAAGATCGCCGGAGTCTCGCCCGCGACGTGGCGCGAACGTTGCGCGACGCCGTAGGCGCAGGAAGCGGCGTGGCAGCGCAGGATGACCTGGTTGTTGCTCAACTCACCGCGGCGAAGCGCTCGTTGAACGAATAGCCCGCGCCGCGCACGGTGCGGATCGGGTCGATCTCGCGGCCGCGCGAAAGCGCCTTGCGCAAGCGGCCGACATGAACGTCGACGGTGCGCTCGTCGATATAGGCCTCGCGGCCCCAGACGCCGTCGAGCAACTGCTCGCGCGTGAACACGCGGCCCGGGCTCAGCATCAGAAATTCGAGCAGGCGGAATTCGGTCGGGCCGAGATGCAGTTCGCGGCCGGCGCGTTGCACGCGCTTCTTTTCGCGATCCAGCTCGAGGTCGGCGGATTTCAAGATCTTCATCAACTGCTCGGGCTTCGCGCGGCGCAATAGCGCGTGCACCCGCGCGAGCAACTCGGGCAGCGAGAATGGCTTGACCACGTAATCGTCGGCTCCGGTGGAAAGACCGCGGATGCGTTCGGTCTCCTCGCCGCGCGCGGTCAGCATCAGGATCGGCAATCGCTTGGTCTCGGGGCGCGCGCGCAGGCGGCGGCAGATCTCGATGCCGGAGACGCCGGGGAGCATCCAGTCGAGGATCAGCAGGTCCGGCAAACTTTCACGGATGCGCGTCTCGGCGTCGTCGCCGCGTTCGACGATGTCGACGTCGAAGCCCTCGCTCTCGAGATTGTAACGAAGCAAGAGGTTCAGGGCTTGCTCGTCTTCGACGATCAGGACGCGCGGGTTCATGGCATCATCTGTCGGCCGGACCGCTGCGGTCAGCCGTTAAGGCTGACCTTCGTGAAGCTCGTGGTGTCGAGCTTCGGGCGTTCTTCGGTGAGCGGCTCGCCGACCACGAGGTAATAGATCGTCTCGGCGATGTTGGTGGCATGGTCGCCGATGCGCTCGATGTTCTTGGCGGCGAACAAAAGATGGATGCAGAGCGTGATGTGGCGCGGGTCTTCCATCATGTAGGTGAGAAGCTCGCGGAACAGCGAGGTGTACATGGCGTCGATCTCGCCATCGCGGCGCCAGACGTCCATGGCGCGCTCCTCGTCGCGCGCGCCATAGGCATCGAGCACCTGCTTCAGGCGCTGCTGCACCATATCGGCCATGTGCTTGACGCCGCGCAATTGCTTCTGCGCGTGATACTCGCCGTCGAGCGCAAGCACGCGCTTCGCGGTATTCTTCGCGAGGTCGCCGACGCGCTCGAGGTCGTTCGTGATGCGAAGCGCGGAGACGATCTCGCGCAGGTCGACGGCCATGGGCTGGCGGCGCGCAATCGTGAGAATGGATTTTTCCTCGATCTCGCGCTGAAGCGCGTCTACGGCGTCGTCCGCGGCAATCACACGTTGGGCAAGCGCCGTGTCGCGCCGCACCAGCGCATCGACGGACTCGGCGACCAGACGCTCGGCGATGCCTCCCATCTCGGCAAGCCGGGAGGAGATTTCGCGGAGATCCTCGTCGAAGGCCTTGAGGATGTGTTCGGTCATCGGTGTGCCCTTTCGCGCGCTGCGCGGCTGTCCCTGCTCATCCGAAGCGCCCAGTGATGTAGTCGAGAGTCCGCTTTTCGGACGGATTTGTGAAAATCTTCTCGGTCGGGCCGTATTCGGCCATGACGCCAAGATGCATGAACGCCGTGAAATTGGAAATGCGGGCGGCCTGTTGCATGTTGTGAGTGACGATGACAATCGTCACCGTCTCACCGAGCACCGAAATGAGCTCCTCGATCTTGGATGTGGCGATCGGGTCAAGGGCCGAGGTCGGCTCGTCGAGCAAGATGATTTCCGGATCGGGCGCGAGCGCGCGCGCAATGCAGAGGCGCTGCTGCTGGCCGCCTGAGAGCCCGTAGGCCGATTCGCGCAAGCGGTCCTTCACTTCGTCCCAGAGCGCCGACCGCTGCAGCGCGAGTTCGACGCGCTCGTCCACGATCGACTTGCGGCGCACGCCGCGAACCCAAAGCCCGGCGGCGACATTCTCGTACACCGATTTCGGGAACGGGTTCGGTTTCTGAAAGACCATGCCGATGCGCAGGCGCACGTACATCGGATCGACGTCCCGGCTGACGATATTGATGTCCTCGGGAAACAGCCGGATTTCGCCTTCGTAGCGGTTGCCCGGATAGAGATCATGCATCCGGTTGAAGCAGCGCAACAGGGTGCTCTTGCCGCATCCGGACGGACCGATGAGTGCGGTGACCTTGCGGTCAACGATCGGAAAGTTCACCCGATTCAGCGCCTGTTTCTCGGCGTAGTAGAAGTTCAAATCTCTCACATCGGCGCGAAGCGGCGCGTCAGCGACTTGTTCGTCTTGGGGCGCTGGCTTCGTGATCAATGCGTCAGCCTCGGGCGGTCGGTTCGCCAGGGAATCCTGCACGGTCAAGTCATCCATGGTCAAATCCCCTAAAGGCACGCGGAAGCCTGGATCTATTGTCTTGAGCGAATTCTGTACCGGAGCCATATCGCCAATCCATTCATGAGGAGGGTCATGGCGAGCAGGATCAGGCCCGTCGCCGCGGCGTTGATGTGGAAGCCCGCCTGGGGCCGCGAGATCCAGTTGAACATTTGGATCGGCATCGCGGTGAAGGGCGAGAGTAGCCATTCAAAATTCAGGAAGGGAAATTCCGGCTGAATCGGAGGCGGCGGCAGGAAAGCAATAAACGTGAGCGCGCCGATCGTGATGAGAGGGGCGGTTTCGCCGATCGCGCGCGACATGCCGACGATCGCGCCGGTCAAAATTCCCGGCCGCGCCGCCGGCAGAAGATACATCCAGATCGTCTGCCATTTGTCGGCGCCAAGGCCGTAGGCGGCCTCGCGGGTTTCGAGCGGGATCGAGCGTAGCGCCTCGCGCGTCGCGACAATGATGATGGGAAGGATCAGAAGCGCGAGCGTCATTCCGGCGACCAGCACGGTTTCGCTCATGCCAAACGTCTGCAAGAACAGGCCGAGCGCGAGCAGGCCGTAAATGATCGAGGGAACGCCGGCGAGATTCGTAACGTTGATCTCGATCAGATTGGTGACGAGATTTTTCGGGGCGTATTCCTCCAGATATACGCCGGCTCCGACGCCGAGCGGGACCGCAAGTAGAGCAGTCGTGACCATCAACATCACCGTCCCGATCCACGCGGAGAGAATGCCGGCCTGATCGGGACGCCGCGATGGATAGTTGATAAGAAAATCGAAGTTGATGCGCCCGAGCCCGTCCACCATGAAGTCGGCGATCAGCGACAAGAGCACGATCATCGTGACGACCAGCACGCCCAGCCCGATGATTTCAAAACGACTGTCGGAGCGCTTCGCCTTGCGTACAAGGGCCTCAGCGTCGATCTGCGGCATTTGCGATTTGCTGAAAAGCGCGGCGTGGTCGGTCATCAGTAGACCTCCCGGTACTTGCGGCGCAGCCAGAACGCGATGATGTTGAAGACGAACGTCATCAGGAAGAGCGTCAGCCCGGCGGCAAAAATCGTCAGGTAAGCGAGCGAGCCGTGCGGCAGATCGCCGAGGCTCATCTGCACGATATAGGCGGTAATCGTCGCCGCTCCTTCGAGCGGGTTATAGGCGAGCCTCGCCTGCTGCCCGGCTGCGATCGCAACGACCATCGTCTCTCCGACGGCGCGCGACATGCCCAGGATGTAGGCTGCGGTAACTCCGGAAAATGCACCCGGAATGATCACGCGCAGCGCAGTTTGCAGCTTGGTGAATCCGAGCGCGTAGGCGCCTTCGCGGAGACTGGCCGGCACCGCGCGCATCGCGTCCTCGCTCACGGATACGATGTAGGGAAGGATCATGATTCCCATGACGATGCCGGGGACAAGCAAATTGAACCCGGAGAGGCCGGGGATGAATATCTGAAAGATCGGCGTCAGAAATAGGAGCGCGAAATAGCCGAACGCGACCGTCGGAATGCCTGCCAGCAATTCCAGTACGGGCTTGATGACTTCGCGCACACGCGAGTTTGCGTATTCCGAGAGATAGATCGCCAGGATGGTGCCGAGCGGCACTGCGACGAGAAGCGCGATCAGCGAACTCACGACCGTGCCGGACACGAGCGTGATGATGCCGAAGCGCGGGTTTTCGAACACCGGCGTCCATTGCGTGTCGAACAGAAAATCGAAGATCGAGACGTGCGCAAAGAATTTCGCGCTTTCGCTCACAAGCACATAGACGATACCGGCGGTGACCAGCACCGAAAGCGCCGCCGCCGAAAACAAAATGCCCTGCATCACGAGCGCGACGATGCGCCGGCGCTGCAGGAAGGCGGCGCTTGCATCGAGCCGTACCCGTGCCCGGGGCGCTGACGGACCGGTCAGGTCTTCTGCAATTGCCATTTGATTCCCCGGAAAGCGCGTTGGCCAGAAGGCCACCGTCAAGTTTCTTGTCAAAGTTCCGGAACGACTTCGGCATCACCAGAAAACTCCGGAGGGCGGCGTTGTTGCCGCCCTCCGAGCGCAGGCAACTAAACTCAATAGACCAGCTTCTCCTTCATGAGATCTTCCACCGACACGCCGATCTTGGATCCGGTGAAGCCAGTGCCAACCATGCGCTTGGTCACACGCTCGCCGAACGCCTTGAGCGCGGGCTCCGGCAGCGGCACATACCCGACTTCAGCCACGAGCTTAACCGAGTGCTTCGGGTCCATATAAAACTCGGCGAACTTCAGCACTTCCGGCTTGGTGTCGAGCGACTTCTTGCTGAAGTACATGAAGATCGGACGCGAAAGCGGCTGATAGCTGCCGGTCTTGGCCCCCTCGACGGAAGGCAGAACACCCTTGGCTTCTTCGTTCAACTTGATCGCCACGGCCCTCAGTTTGTCCTTGTTTTCGAGGTAGTAGGCGAGACCGAAGAAGCCGATCGCGTTGACGTCGCCGGCAATGCCTTGAACCAGCACGTTGTCGTCCTCGGACGCGGTGAAGTCGCCGCGGCTCGAGTGTTCCTTGCCGACGATCGCGGCGGTGAAATAGTCGTACGTCCCGGAGTCGGTCCCGGCGCCGAACAGCTTGAGCGGCGCGTCCGGGAAGCTCACACGAATCTGCTTCCAGTTCGTGATCTTGGCTTGCGCTTCGGGTTCCCACATTTTCTTGAGCTCGGCGACTGTCAGCTCGGTCGCCCAGGTGTTCTTCGGATTGACCGTGACGGCGAGCGCGTCGAGCGCGACCGGCAGTTCGATATATTCGATGCCGTTCTTCTTGCAGTCGTCGGCTTCCGATTTGCGAATCGGACGCGAGGCGCCGGAGGCATCGGTTTCACCGCGGCAGAACTTCTTGAAGCCGCCGCCGGTACCGGAAAGGCCGACGGTAACCTTGATCTTGCTGTTGGCCTTCTGGAATTCCTCGGCCATCGCTTCGGTGATCGGAAAGACTGTAGACGAGCCATCGATCTGCACGATGGTCTGAGCGTGAGCAGGCGATACGTACGACGCCGAAACGGCAATCGCCGCCGCCGAAATCAGGGCAGTCGCGAGTTTCACGGGGTTCTCCTTCCTGTGACGGATGGTCGGGCCGTTCGGCCCAGTGGCCTCGGGAAAAGCCGGGGCTCCGCGACTCCTAGGGGCGCTCGAACAAAGTTCTATGACCGGTCGGTGACAGGCCGATGACGGTCTAATTGCCTGATTTGGCTTGATTTAAATCAAGATCGCCTGTGGAGAGCGGGATGCGGGCGGTGAACGTCGCGCCGCGGCCGATTTCGCTCTCGATCGCCAGGCGGCCGCGGTGACGCGCGAGGATGTGCTTCACGATGGCAAGCCCGAGCCCGGTACCGCCCTCGGCGCGGCTCGTCTCCGCGTCGACCCGGTAAAAACGCTCGGTCAGGCGCGGCAAATGCTCCGGCGCAATGCCAGGCCCGAAGTCGCGCACGGCCACCAGCGCCTCGCCGGTTCCGGACGAATCCATTCCTACCGTCACCTCGACGCGCTTGCCGGACCCTCCATATTTCAGCGCGTTCTCCACGAGATTTTCGAACAGCCGGATCAACTCGTCGCGCTCGCCGAGCACAGGCACGTGCTCGACGTTGCGCGAGAGGACGAGTTCGACGCCGCGCTCGCGCGCGAGCGGCGAAAGCGTATCGCAGACGTGGCCGACGATCGGCACGAGATCGACGACGTGCTGCGGCTGCATGTGCTCGTTCAGCTCGACGCGCGACAGCGACAGGAGATCGTCGATCAGCCGCGACATGCGCCGCGCTTGCTCGGCCATGATGCCGAGGAAGCGGTCGCGTGCGGCAGGGTCGCTGCGAGCCGAGCCTTGCAGGGTCTCGACGAATCCGGAAAGCGAGGCGAGTGGCGTGCGTAGTTCATGGCTCGCGTTAGCGACGAAATCGGCGCGCATCTGCTCGACGCGGCGCTGCTGCGTGAGATCGTTGAAGGTCAGCAGGAAAGCGTCGGGGCGCGGCGCGGCATCGTTCCGCTGATTAAAGGTGACCGGAACCACGTGCGCCTCGAACGTGCGTTCGACCGGGGCGCGCTCGGTGAACTCGACGCGCCGCGTCTCGCCGTCGGCGGCGGAAGCGCGCAACGCGTCGATCACTTCCGGCGCGCGCACGGTGAAGGAGATCGGCTCGCCGCGCCGCACCGGTCCGAGCGCCGATACGACCGCATCATTGCCGACGAGAATCGTCCCGCGCCGGTCGACCAGGAGTGCCGGCCCGGGCAATGCGCCGATCACGGCGCCGAGCTGCGGATCGACTTCGAAGGGAATGCGCGACGAGGTCGGCAGCGGCGGCGCGAACGGGGCTTCAGTCGGAATTTGGATCGGAGGCAACCGCACGACAGCAGCGGCAGCGATCGCCGCGAGCGCGATGATTGCTTCAAGCGGCGACAGACGACCAAGCAGAGCCAGCACGAGGAGCACGGCCGCCGCCACCCCGATCACCCAGCGCGCGGCGAACAGGCGGGCGAGCGGTCCCGGTTTCGCGGCCGGGGCGGCGCTTACCGGTTCGACGGTTTCGCTCATCACCGTACCATCCTCGGCGCTTTTCTAGCGCGCGGTGGGAAGGTGCGCCATGTGCAGATCCGGCTTGGGCCGGTTCGTCCTTAACGGCGCCGCCTTGCGCGCGCCACAGGCCCATGACATCCACGCTCGCCGCAATAAACAATGCCGATTCGGGGATGGCGCCATGGGCATAATCGTTCGATTGCCGCGGACCGCCGCGCTCGCCGCGGTGTTCCTAGGTTTTGCCGCCGTAACGCTTCGAGCCGAGCCGCTTCCCCTGCCGAGCGCGGACTATGCGACCACGGCAAAGATGGCCGGCGGCATGACCATGATGAGCCGCCATTCCAAGGGGAAGATCCGCGTGGAAATGCAGGTGCCGGGCATGCCCTCGCCGATGACGGCCTATATCGATCTGCGTGCGAAGAAAGCGGTCACGGTCATGGCGGCTCCCGGCATGGGCAACATGGCGATCGAGGCTGATCTCGGCGATGGTGATGAATTCGGCGTCGCGGTGGGACGCGGCAATCGCGTCGGCAATGCGACCGTCGCCGGCGAGACGTGCGATCTTTGGGAGATCGAATCCGATCAGAAGGACATAAAGAAGTCGAAGGCCGTGGCGTGCCTCACGAGCGACTCGATTCCGCTGCGCATGGAGGCGACGATCGACGGCAAGCGCCAGGTGGTGTTCGAGGTGACCGAATTGAGCCGCGCGCCGCAAGACCCGAAGCTGTTTTCTCCGTCGGCCAACCTCAAGCCGATGCGACTGCCAAAAGGCATGATGCCGCCGACGGGCAAGTAACGGCGAACGACCGAAAAATTTCAGGTCGCGGCCGACGGCGAGCGGCGGCGCTGCCGGCGCCGCGGGCTGGTTTCAGCCGATTTCGGGGGGCCATTGCGATTTTTGCGGCGCGCTCGGGCCGAACGCTCACTCGCGATCAACGGTTTGATGTCGAGGACAAGCTCGCGGTATGCGACGATCGCGAGCGAAATGGCAAGTGGAATGATGTAGTAAAGCAGGCGAAACAGGAGCAGCGCTCCGACGAGCCCCTCCTTGTTGAACTGGCTGAGCGCAATCAGCATAGTCGCGTCGAAGACGCCGATGCCGCCCGGCGTGTGGCTCGCGAAGCCGAGGAGCGTCGCCGTGATGAAAATCACCGAGAGCGAAATGAAATCGATCGGTGGATTCTCCGGCATCAATACATACATGGCCGCGGCACAGCAGGTGAGATCGACGACGCCGATCAGGACCTGAATGAGCGTGAGATTTCCGGACGGCAAGGTGACCGACCAGTTGCCGCGGCCGAACCTACGTGGCTTGAGGCTGACCCAGATCACATAAGCGGCAAGCCATGCCAGCAATCCGAAGCCGATGATGCGATTAAGGTACGAAGGCAACTGATCGACCGCCGAGGCCGCCTCGGGATGAATGATGAAGCCGAGGCCGAGCACCGTGATATTGCCGAGCCAGAAGGTGAGGCCCGCGATGAAACAGATTTTCGCGACCTCGACGGCGCTGAGACCGGCGGTCGTCGAATAGATGCGGTAACGGACAGTGCCGCCGCTGAAGACGGTGAAGCCGACATTGTGGCCTATCGAATAGCTGGTGAAGCCCGCGATCGCGGCGATCCGGTAGGGCACCTCGCGGCGGCCGATCGTGCGCAACGCGAAATAGTCGTAACAGGTAAGCGTTACGTAGCCGGCGGCAACGAACAGTCCCGCGAGAAGTACGTTAGCAGGCTTGGTCGCCCTGATCGCCTTGAACACTTCGCCCGGATCAATGCTGCGAAGCAGTTCGTAGAGCACGAACAGGGCAATCGCGGTGATCGACACGCCGATCACCATGCCGGCGCGCTGCCAGGTCATCTTGTCGCGCAAGAATTCAGAGATCGCGCGCACCGCACCCTGCATGACCTTCCTTCCGATACCGCCCGCGGCGCGGTTCCAACCGGCGAATTGAGCGTCTAGCAGAGCGCTCCGGCAAGGGCGACTCGCTCTGCGGCATCCTAGCGGAGGAGACTTGTCGGAAAATTGACGCCTGCGGCCGCAAGCGTGTCGCTGCCGTGGCCAGCAACCGGGCCGCCGGTGCTGCCCGGATTTCACGGGATTTGCCTGGCCGGCGGCTTTAATGGCGGGCGACGACGCTCGCCGCACCCACGGTCAGGATCGTGCCGCTGTCATCCTCGCACCAGACCTCGAGCCCATAACGGGTGCGGTCGCCGGACGGTTTCGTTTCGAGCACGCGGAAACCGGCGCTCACCAAGCGGTTCTCGGTGATCGGCATGACGTATTTGGTGCGCAGCGAGCCGGCGCGCAGGAAATCCGCCCCGAAGGTGTCGAGCAGCAGATTGTAGATCCAGTTCGTGGAGATCATGCCGTCGGAGATGATGCCCGGCAGGCCCTGGGAGCGCGCGTATTCGTCGTCGGTGTGAATGTTGCGCTCGCCGATATGCTGCTTGCCGTCGTTTTCCTTGGCGGTGAACAGCGCATCCACGTACCAGCGCATGCGTTCGCGGTTCATGCAGCGCGGGGTGGCGCGCAAGACTTCGCCGACCGCAAAACGGGGCTTGGCGGGGGCTGCGCTCATTTCCGTTCTCCCTTGGCCGATAAATCGGAGCCGGGCTTGTAGGCGAGTACGGCGCTGTCGCGATATTTGACGAACAGCCGGTTGTCGTCGGCGGAGCGCAACTCGAATTCGACCGACAGGAAAGTCCGCCCCTTCTTGATGTCGCGCCCGACGACCGAGCCCTCGGTGCGGATGCGCGTGTCCACGGGAATCGGTTCGATCCAGGTCGCGTCATATTCGTAGTGCAGGCGCGCGTGCGGGCCGTCGCCGCCGGGACAGGCGAGCGCGAACAACCGCAGTTTGTCGCTGTGCAGGATTGTCGGCGGTGCGAAGTGGCCTTCGGGCGCCGCGCCGTAGAAATATTCCTGGCCGAGTTCGACCGCGTGCGCGTATTCATGCACGATGAACGGCGTCATCACGTATTCGATCGGACCGAGCTTGTCGCCGACTTCGAGATCACTGACATATCGCCCGACGGCCATTCCTTCCTCCTAGCTTCGCTTCCCGCTCGCTGCCGACGCTTCGGCCCCGAACGCGCCCGCGCGGCGCAAACCGGCGATCTCGTCCGTCTTGTAGCCAAGTTCGCGCAAAACTTCGTCGGTGTGCGCGGCGAGCGCGGGCGGCGCGTTCCTGATCGAGGGCGGCGTCGCGCCCATCCGGAACGGCGCGGTGATCACCTTCACCGGCGTACCTTCGATCTCAACCTCGGCGATGCCGCCGATCGCCTTCAACTGCGCGTGCTCGGCCGCCTGCGCGACATTATACAAAGGGCTCGCCACAACCTTTTCCGCTTCCAGCCGCGCGAGCAATTGCTCGGTCGAGAACGTGCGCGTGATTTCCGCGATCGTCCCGATCAGCCGCGCGCGATGCTGCCGGCGGCCGGAGATCGGGCGGAACTCCGGGAGATCGAGCTTCGTCGGGTCGAGCGCCCGGGCGATGCGCTTCCACATGCCGTCGTCGTTCGCGACGATAATCACCGCGCCGTCTGTGGTCGGGAACGCTTGGTTCGGCACGCCAAGCCGGTTCGCGGTGCCCATGGGCTTCGGAATCGTGCCGTCGAGCCAATACTCGCCGTAGAAGTAAGACATCAGATCGGCGCTCGATGCGAGGAGCGACGCCTCGACGCGCTGGCCCTTGCCGGTGCGTTCGCGGTGCAGCAGGGCCGCGAGAATCGCGGTCGTTGCGATCGCTCCGCAGTGAAGATCGACGACGGCGCTGCCGCAGCGCACCACTTCGCCTGCTTCCGTGCCAGTGATGCTGATCAGCCCCGAGTGCGCCTGCATCGCGAGATCGTTCGCGCCCTTGGTCGCGAGCGGGCCGGTGCTGCCGTAGCCGGAAATCTCGCAATAGATGATGCGGGGATTTTCCTTGCGCGCGTCCTCGTAGCCGAGGCCAAGACGCTGCATCACGCCGGGCCGAAAATTGTGCACGAGCACGTCGCTGTTGGCGACCAGCCGGCGTGCGACGCCGCCTCCTTCCGCCGATTTCAGGTCGAGAGCGATGCTGCGCTTGTTGCGGTTCAGCGCGATGAAGGCCGCGCTCACGCCGGCCAGCGGGTGATCGCTGCTGTCGCCGATCCCGAACACGCGCGCGGCGTCGCCGACAGCCGGGTCCTCGACCTTGATCACGTCGGCGCCGAGATCGCCGAGCATCTGCGTCGCGGCGGGCCCGGCGAACACGCGGGTAAAATCGGCGACCTTGATGCCGGCGAGCGCTCCCGGTGACGCCTCTTTCATCCTCATTCCCTGTTCCCGCCCACCGGCGCAACCTATCGCAGTCGCGCCGCGCCGGAAGTTGCACCCACGGCAAAAGTCGGTTTCAGCCCCGAACTACGGCACTCGCTCGGTCGGCGTGAAGGTGAATCCGCCGCCGCGCCGCGAGAGATAGCCGCCGTGGGGACGATTGTAGTGGCCCGGAAACATGAGGCTGCGATTGTCGGCGAGGTACTCGAACATGCGCCGGCGTGTTTGCGCTGCGAGAAGCTGGTCCTCGCAGTACTTCGTGCTCCAGCCCGGGTGATAAATCTGAATTGGCAGATGCGTCACGTCGGCGACGAAAACCGCTTCCTTGCCGCCGGAACGCAGACGCACGGCCATCATTCCGGGCGCATGCCCGGGCGTCGGAATGAAATCGATCTCGTCGCCGAAACGCTCGTTGCTCTCGACAAGCGTCGCCATGCCGGCATCGATGATCGGCTGCACGCTGTCGACGAACGGCAGATTCACGGCGGGCGGCTTTTCCTTGGCACCGCGCTTGGGATCGCGCCATTCGACCTCGATGCGCGGAAAGATGTATTTCGCGTTCGGGAAAGTCGGCACCCATTGGCCGTCGACGAGATGCGTATTCCAGCCGACGTGATCGATATGCAGATGCGTGCAGATCACGGTCGTGACATCGGCGGGCGAGGCGCCGGCGGCCTTCAGACGTTCGAGATAGGGCGTGTTCAGCTGATGAAATCGCGGCGACGCCGGGCGATCCTTGTGATTGCCGCCGCAGGTGTCGATGAGGATGGTCTCCTTCGGCGTCTTGAGGAGCCAGCTATGGATGCTCACGCGGAAGGCGCCGGCCTCGACGTCGTAGAAGCTCGGCACCATGAGATCGCGATATTGATCGAGGGTCGCGTCGGTCCATTCGGCGAACAGACTTGTTTGCTCGTGGAGCACGACCTCCTCGATCCGTGTGACCTCCACTTGTCCGATCTTGAGCATTAATTGGCGTCCTCGGCCGATCGAACCTGGTCAGCCTGCTCCCGTCACATCACATTCGAGCGGCTTCATGCAAACCGAAACCGCGGCGCGCGGCAAATTCGTCTCTGCAGCGGACGATCATATCGCGCCGCAGCACCTTATCTTTGCGAGGATTGCAATAATCCTGTGCGTTGCTCATCATTCCGTGGCGCGACGGCCTCGGATACGGTTTTTGCGCGAGCAAAAAAGAACAACGACTCGAACGCCGCAAACGCCTCGGGAGGAACTCGCGCACTTTCACGATCGGGGCCCGTTGCTACCCGATCCGGTGCCGCATTCTCCCGCGCGGTCGCGCAACGACGCAGGAACGCCGGGCTTCGGATTCGAACGAGTCTGACGGCCACGCTTCACGTGGCTGCAATCCGTCGGAGGATGGGGCTGTACGAATGGCGGAGTTGCTCGAAGTCGACGGCATTTCCCTTGCGTTTGGCGGGATCGCGGCGCTTTCGGGGGTCTCGACGTCGGTCAAGCAGGGCCGCATCACGGCGATCATCGGTCCGAACGGCGCCGGCAAGACCAGCTTCTTCAACGTGGTCTCGGGCTTCTATCGGCCTTCCGCGGGGGCGGTGAAATTCGATGGGGCCGACATTCTTGCGATGCCGGCGCATAGGCGCTCGACGCTCGGCATCGCGCGCACGTTCCAGAACATCGCGCTGTTCGAGGGCATGACGGTGCTCGAAAACATCAAGCTCGGCGCGCATGCGCAATTGAAAGCGAACGTCTTCACCTCCGGCATCTATCTCGGCTGGGCGCGGCGCGAGGAAGCAGCGCTTACGCAGCGAGTTGACGAAGAGGTCATCGAATTCCTTCAGCTTGGCGAGATCCGCGACCGCGAGATCGCGGGCCTGCCCTACGGCATGCAAAAGCGCGTCGAGCTTGCGCGCGCGCTCGTGATGCGGCCGCGACTCCTGCTCGTGGACGAGCCGTTCGCCGGCATGAACGTGTCGGAAAAAGTCAGCATGGCGGAATATCTTCGCCGATGCGTCACGGAATGGGGCACCACCACGCTCCTTATCGACCACGACATGGAAATGGTGATGGGCCTTTCCCATCACGTGGCGGTGCTGAACTTCGGCAAGCTGATCGCCGCCGGCGATCCGGAGACGGTGCGCAGGCATCCAGCCGTGATCGAAGCTTATCTCGGCGCGGAATAGGCGGGGACCGATCGTGCTGCAGTTTCTCGAGTTCAGTGTGATCGGGGTCGCTTCGGGGAGCATGTATGTGCTCGCCGCGCTCGGCTTCGTCATCATCTTCAAGTCCACGAACATCTTCAATTTCGCCATGGGCGAGATGATGATGTTCGGGGCCTATCTGTTCTTCGCGGCGACGGTGCAGTTGCAGCTCGGCTGGCCGCTCGGCATCGTGCTCGCGCTCGCAGGATCGATCTTGACCGCGATCGCGATTGAACGCGGATTGCTGCAACCGCTGCTCGGGCAGCCGGTGATCGTGCTCGTGCTGGTGACGCTCGGCGTCGGCAGCATGTTGCGCGGCATTGCCGGGCTGATCTGGGGTCCGGATATCGTGCAATTGCCCGACTTCCTGCCGCGCGCGCCGATCTTCATCGGCGACCTTCTCGTCCCGGGCAAGCTCGCGTGGGGCTGCCTCGCGGTCGGCATCATCGCCACCCTCTTCATTCTCTATTACCGGTTCTCGCGCGCCGGCATCGCGATCCGCGCCACGTCGTCGGACCAGCTCACGGCCGAGGGCATGGGGATCAATATCCGGCGCATTTTCACGCTCACCTGGGCGATCGGCGGGGTGCTCGCGGCCTGCTCCGGCATCGTCGTCGGCTCGCTCAACGGCATTACGCCGACGCTCGGGCTCGTGGCGCTGAACGTGCTCGCCGTCGTGATGCTCGGCGGCATGACAAGCGTCGGCGGCGTCGTGATCGCCGGCATTTTCATCGGCTGGGTCGAGACGCTGGTCGGCGCCTATCTCGGCGCCGCGTGGCAGGCGTTCATGCCGTATCTCATTGTCCTGCTCGTGATGACGTTCAAGCCGGCCGGCTTGTTCGGCGAGCAGCAGATCGAGCGCATCTGATGCAGCGCCTGTTCGACAAGATGGTCACACGCGCGCCGGATGGTGGTTCGGCGGCGGCTGGCCTCGCCGCGGCACGGCCCGCACCGGCACCGCGCTCGACGACGCTCTTTCAAGTCGGCGGCTGGCTGCTGCTTGCCGCCGCCCTGATCGCGTTTCCCGCGACCGGCAGCGGCTATCTGCTGTTCATGGCAACGCTCGTCGCGATCAACGTGATCGCGACAGCCGGGCTGAACATCACGGTCGGCTATGCCGGGCTACTTTCGATCGGACATTCGGCGTTCATCGGCGTCGGCGCCTACGTCAGCACGCTGATGATGATCCACCTCGGCACGCCGCTCATCGTCAATCTCGTGTTCGGCGGGCTCGCGGCGTTTCTCGTCGGCCTCGTGTTCGGCGCGCCGTCGCTCCGCATCAAGGGCGTCTATCTCGCGATCGCGACGCTCGCCGCGCAATACTCGCTCTATTTCGTATTCCAGCAATGGACGCCGGTCACGGGCGGCGACCGGGGATTGTCAGTGCCGGGCGTCAACATGTTCGGGCTCGGCGACAAGGGACTCTATTATTTCGTGGTCGGTCTGATGGTCGTCCTCCTCATCGTCGCGCGGAATCTCTTCCGCACGCGCGTCGGCCGCGCGTTCATCGCGCTGCGCGAGCGCGACTATGCGGCCGAGGTGCTCGGCATCAATGTCGTGCGCTACAAGCTCCTGGCCTTCGCACTCGGCGCCGCATACGCCGGCGTCGCGGGCTCGCTGCTCGCGGTGTTCCTGCGTATCGTCAACCCGGACCAGTTCACGCTGCTCGCGTCGGTGTTCTTTCTCGCGGCCGTCGTGGTGGGCGGACAGGCGTCTATTCTCGGCTCCATTCTCGGAGCCGCATTCATGACGCTGATGCCGGAAATCCTGCGCGAGGTTCTGGAAATCTTCGGGCCGCGCGGGACTGCGGACGTCGCCGGCATCTTATCGCCGCTGCGCGAGTTCATCTTCGGCGCGTTGATCGTCGGATTCCTCGTTTTCGAGCCCCGCGGCCTCGCGGGTCTCGTCGACCGCCTGCGCGCGGGCGGAAGAAAAGACTGAGTGGAAATCGATCGCCCGGGCGGCGCGCTCGCTCGGGCACCGGAGCAGTACTCGGGAAGCACTTGGAACAGGCAATGGGAGGAGATCAAGCCATGTCCACGAAGTTGAGATCAGCGGTATTCGCAGGCGCGCTCGGCGCGTCGGCGTTTCTCATGGGCGCCGCGCCCGCAACGGCACAAGACATCAAGTTCAGCTTGCAGCTGCCGCTCACCGGCCCGATCGCCTTCACCGGGCAATTGAACCAGGCCGGCTGGCAGCACGCGATCGACTGGATCAACAAGAACGGCGGCGTGAAGGGCCGCAAGCTCGATCCGTATATCTACGACTCCGAATACAAGGTCGACGTCGGCATCGCCGGCTGGAAGAAGGCGATCGCAAGCGGCGACATGGCCTTCTCGATCGGCGACGGCACGCCATTCATTCGCGCGGTGTCGCCGGAGAACAACGACCGCCACAAGATCCTGATGTCGAACACGGGCTACGCATCGGACCTCGTCGACACGAAGAAGTATCCGTATCACATCCTGATCGGACCGACGTACTCCGACCAGATCGACATGCTCTACAAGTACATCAAGGACAAGCAGGGCACGGGCCCCGCGCCGAAGGTCGCGCTCGTCTATACCGCCACCGAATTCGGTCGCGATCCGCTGGAGCACGCAAAAATGCGCGCGAAGGACCTCGGCCTCAATATCGTGGCCGAGGAAGAGACCAAGTGGAGCGGCATCGACGTCACGCCGCACGTGATCAAGCTGCGCAACGCGGCGCCCGACTACGTGATCTTCCACGGCTATGCCGGCAACCTTTGGCCGGAAATCCTCAAGCTGTCGCGCGAGTACGGGATCAAGGCCGAGTTCATGGGAACCGTCTATGGCTCGCAGGCCGACCTCGTGAAGGGCGTGGGTCCGGCGGCTGACGGATTCCTTGGCGTCGCGCCTTACGAAATGAACGTCGCCGGCAATAACGGCTGGGCGATGAAGGCAATCGACGCCGCGCTCAAGGGCTGGGGCAAGCCGTACGACGGCTACACCAACGTCGGCTACATCCAGGGCTGGGTACTCGCGATTTACCTCCGCGACGTGATCGCGAAGGCGATCGACATGGGCAAGCCGCTGAACGGCGACAACCTGATCACCGCCGCGAAGGAACTGAAGAACTGGGACAGCGGCGGAATGATCGGCGTGCCGGTCACGACGGTAAATCAGCGCCTGCCCTACGGCATGATCTACCGCTTCAGCGTGACGAAGGACTCGTTCTCGTTCAAGCCGGCGGCGAACTGGATCAAGGTCGAGTAACGCCCTTGACCAACGCCCTCGAGATCACGGGGCTCGACGTCGTCTATGGCGGCGCGATCACGGCCATCCGCGGCATGTCGATCGTGGTGCCGGATGGCGGCTTCGTTGCACTTCTCGGCGCCAACGGCGCCGGGAAGTCGACGACCCTGAAGTCGATCTCGGGGCTCCTGCCTTTCGAAAACGGGCGAATCGTCGCCGGTCGCATCACCTTCTTCGGTGAGGCGATCGGCAGCGTTCCCTCGCACAAGCTCGCGCGCCGCGGGCTGCTGCACGTGCGCGAAGGCCGGCATGTGTTTCCGACCATGACGGTGGAAGAAAATCTGCTGGCCGCGACCTTCGCGCTCATCGGCCGCGTGCAGGCCAAGAAATCGGAGTTCGACGAAATCTATGCGTATTTCCCGCTGCTCGCGGAGCGGCGGCGGCTGCAAGCGGGGCTCCTGTCAGGCGGCGAGCAGCAGATGCTCGCGATCGGGCGCGCGCTCGTGGGAGAGCCGCGACTGCTGCTCGTGGATGAAGCCTCGCTCGGCTTGGCACCATTCCTCGCCAAGGAAATTTTCGAAATTCTCGGCCGCATCAATCGCGAGCGAAAGCTCGCGATCCTGGTGGTCGAGCAAAACGTGAATCTGGCGCTGCGGCAGGCCTCCTACGGCTACATCCTCGAGACCGGACGGATCGCCATGGAAGGCACGTCCGCCGAGCTCGCGGACCGCGAACGGCTGACGCGCCGCTATCTCGGCAGCGGTGCCCCGGTGAGCGCCTGAACATGGATATTCGCTTCACGCCGGAGCAGGAGC
Source organism: Xanthobacteraceae bacterium (assembly GCA_040901465.1). Lineage (GTDB taxonomy): Bacteria > Pseudomonadota > Alphaproteobacteria > Rhizobiales > Xanthobacteraceae > JAUSIF01. The sequence continues at coordinate 79,989 of JBBDYN010000028.1, read as the reverse complement.
GCTACCGCGCCGAAGTGCGCGCCTGGATCGAGAAAAACCTTCCACGGCCAGCGAACGGCAATCCGTTCCGCGGACCGGACGACGAAGACGACAATGCACGCTTCCAGAAGGAATGGGAGCGGAAGCTCTATGATGCGGGCTATAGCGGCGTCGCCTGGCCCAGGGCCTATGGCGGCCAGGGGCTCACGTTCGTCGAGCACTATATCGTGCAGGAAGAGCTGGGTCGCGTTGCGGCACCCGAGGGCATCAACAGTATCGGCCGCGAGCTCGTAGGCCCGATCATGCTCGCGATCGGGACCGAGGAGCAGAAGCGGCACTATATCCCCCGCCTGCTGCGGCTCGACGACGTGTGGTGCCAGGGATTCTCCGAGCCGAACGCGGGCTCCGATCTCGCCTCGGTGCAGACGCACGCGGTGCGCGACGGCGCGCATTGGCTCATTACAGGGCAGAAGGTCTGGACGAGCTACGCGCGCTATTCGAACTTTTGCATCCTGCTCGCGCGCACGGACCGCGAGGCGCTGAAGCACAAGGGCATTACGCTATTCCTGATGCCGATGGATTTGAGGGGCATCACCATCAAGCCGCTGAAACAGATCACCGGCCGCAGCGAGTTCAACGAAGTCTTTCTCGACGACGTGCGGGTCGCCGATTCACTGCGTCTCGGTGCGGTCAATGACGGCTGGCGCGTGGCGAACGGCGTGCTTGGCTTCGAACGGGCGACGACGCGGCTCTACCGGCAGGCGCGGTTTGCGAATGAGCTGCGCGCGCTGATCGCGCTGCTCGAGCGCTCGGGCTCGCGGCGGCTCGCCGAGGACGCGGGCTTCCGGCGGCGGCTCGCCGCGGTGCATGTCGAGATCGAGGTGTTGCGTTATCATAATCTGAAAGTGGTGAGCCGAATCGCGAACGGCGCGACCATCGGCCCCGAGGCGAGCCTGCAGAAACTCGCCTGGAGCGAGGCGCACCAGAAGCTCGCAGATCTTGCGGTGGATATCCTGGGCGAGGATTTCGCGAACGGCGAAGCCGCCGAGCCGTTCCGCGACATCTATCTGCAATCGCGCGCCGAGACGATCTACGCGGGCACTTCGGAAATCCAGCGCAATATCATCGCCGACCGCGTGCTCGGTCTGCCCCGTTAGCCGGGACGAAGTGCAGCCAGATGGGCCTTCATTTCGATTTTTCCTCCGAGCAACAAATGCTCGCGACGAGCGTGCGCGGATTGCTCGCGCGCGTGCCGAAATCCGGCGACGGCGCGACAATTGGAACGGCGCTCGCCGAACACGGCGTGTTCGGCTTGATGGCCCCGGATGCGGCCGGCGGACTCGGCCTCGGTCTGACCGACGCACTCGCGGTCGCGACCGAGGCCGGCCGTATGCAGACGCCCTTCCCCGTGATCGAAACCATCGCCGCCGCCTCACTTCTCAGCCGCGTGCGGCCCGACGCGGTCGCGGAAATCCTGAGCGGCGCGGCGATCGCGACTTGCGCGACCGGCGGAGAGGCGCAGATCAGCGCGACTGCCAAAGGACGCGCAAGATTGCGCGGGAGTTTGACCGTTGCCTTCGCCGACAGCGCGCGCTGGCTCGCGGTGCCGGTGAGGCGTTCCGACCGCAACGACCCGGGGCCCTGGGCCACGATCGTCGATCTCACCGGGCTTGGTCCTTCAATTTCTGCCGCCCCTGAGCTCGATCTGACCTATCCCATGTACCGGGTTGAACTCGATTACGGCGTCGAGGCCGCCGACGTGATCGAGCACGAGTTGCAGCCGATGCTCGCCGTGCTGGCGGCGGCGGAGCTTACGGGGGCAGCCGAGCATTGCCTCGACGCTACGGTGAAATATCTCAAGGAGCGGGTTCAGTTCGGCAAGGTCATCGGCTCGAACCAGGCGCTCCGGCACGTGGTCGCCGACGACTGGGTGCGCGTGCAAGGCATGCATGCGGCCAGCGAATATGCCGCTGCTGCCTTCGACGCAGCCCGCAACACGAGCGGATCACGGCTCCCGACGGAAGCCTTCCGGCATGCGGCGCACGTGGCTAAGGCTTATTGCTCGTCGGCCGCGCGCGAGGTCGCAGAGCACGCAATCCAGCTGCACGGCGGGATTGGATTTACCTGGGAATTCGGGCTGCACGTGCCACTGCGCCGCATTTTGCGGCTCGGCTCCTCGCTCGGGACGAGCGCCGATCATCTCGACACGCTTGCAGCCGAAATGCTGCGGCGTGATAAATCCAACTGCGGCGCCTGACGGCAGCCGCGCACGCGGGGAACGAAATGGAATTGGAGCTGTATCGCCTGGAGGTCGCCGACGGAATCGCCACCGTCACCTTCGACCGGCCGCCGGTGAACGCGCAGAACCGGCAGTCGCGCGAGGAATTGATCCGCATATTCGATGCGCTGAGCGACCGCGAGGATGTGCGCGCCGTGATCCTGACCGCAGCGGGAAAACATTTCTCCGCCGGTGCGGACGTGAAAGAGCGCGTCGATCTCGTCAAGGCGCCCGGCGATTATCCGAAGCACAACCGGCTCACGCGCGAATATTTCTACGCGGTGGCCGATTGCGCGAAGCCGGTGATCGCGGCGGTGAACGGCCCCGCGATCGGCGCCGGCTTCGCGCTGATGCTCGCGTGCGACATCATGCTGGCGTCGGACGATTCTTACTTCGTGATGCCGGAAATCGACGTCGGACTCGCGGGCGGCGCGCGGTTTCTGATGGAGCATCTCGGCAAGTCCGCCGCGCGCAGGATGTATTTCACCGGGCGCCGCGTGCCGGCGGCCGAACTCCATCGGCTCGGCGTGATCGAGCAGCCGCTGCCGCGCGATCAATTACTGCCGGCGGCAATGGAAATCGCGCGCGAGATCGCGGCCAAGAGCCCGATTGCCGTGCGCCAGGTGAAGCGCGCCTGCAATACGGTCGAGGAAATGCCGGTACGCGACGGCTACCGGTTCGAGCAATCGGTCACGGTCGAGCTTTCGCACACGGAGGACGCGAAGGAAGCGCAGCGCGCTTTCGTGGAGAAGCGCAAACCGAAGTTCAAAGGCCGCTGATCCCCGGCGCGATTGATGCCCATGCGCTATCAATGGGCTTATCCTGAGTTACGGATCGCGACGGCACTCGCTGTGGCGCTCGATCGGCATCCCTAAGCTATTGAAAAAATATATTGAATTACGGACGCGAGGACGGCGCGGGTGCGACCTTTGCACTTTCGCGATAAATGTTCCCGCGCGCGCGCGACGTGCTACTATCATCAATAGTACGGTTCATTGAGCCTTCGCCCTCCTTTTTTCTTCGTGTGCCGCGGGCGTTCCCGGCTCGACGTATGGGCAAGTCGCCGAGTGAGAAGCCCGATGAATGCGCTCGCAGATCTGCGAATTTTCACGAAAGTCGTCCGCACCGGCAGCTTTTCCGCCGCCGCGCGCCAGCTCGGTCTGCCGCCGTCGTCGGTGTCACGCCGCATCGGCGCGCTCGAGCAACGCCTCGGCGTGCCGCTGTTCGTGCGCACGACGCGCCAAGTGAGCCTCACCGAAGCCGGCCGCGTCTACAGCAATTCCATCCAGCGCGTTCTGTCGGAACTCGACGACGCCGATCTTCTCGTCTCGCAATTCCACGACAAGCCGCAGGGCACGCTTTGCGTGGAGAGCCGCGTATCGCTCGGCTCAAAGCTGATCGCACCGCTCCTGCCGCGCTTCCTGCGCGAATATCCCGGGCTCAAGGTCGACCTGCGGCTCACGAGCCAGCAGATCGAGACGCTGTCGCAAGGCGTCGATCTCGGAATCCGATTCGGGCTCGGACGCGCGTCGTCGCTGATCACGCGCAAGGTCGCCACCACGCAGCAGGGAATCTATGCAAGCCCGAAATATCTCGCCGAATGCGGCGATCCGGGCACGCCGGATGACCTCTCGAAGCACAATTGCCTCGGCTTCGTCGTGAACGGCGAAGCCGCGGTGTGGCGCATCAAGCACGACAGCTATGCGCGCGAAATCCGCGTGAGCGGCAACTACCGCAGCAACGACGTGGGCGCCCTGCACGCCGCGACCCTCGACGGGCTCGGCGTCAGCGTCTTCCACCAATGGGTCGTGACCGACGACGTGCGCGGCGGACGGCTGAAGCGCATCCTTGCCGACTTCGAGGTCACCACAATGCCGAACTTCGACACCCACATCTACGTCATGTATCCGCCGAACATGCAGAACCTCCCCAAGGTGCGTGTGTTCACGGACTTTCTCGTGCGCAATCTCGGCGAGGCGACCCGGCCCTGATTTCCCGCTCGCTTGGCGCAGCGCGCGAACTCGTGCGATCCTGTTCGCGGGCGGCAACATTTCGTTTCATCCCACGCATAGACGGCTCGGCTAGATTGCACCGCGCGCCGCAATTAAAGCCCATAAGGAGCATGCCTTGGCGGGTCCCCTCTCCCATATCCGCGTCCTCGACCTCAGCCGCGTGATGGCCGGCCCTTGGGCCGGGCAACTGCTCGCCGATCTCGGCGCGGACGTGATCAAAGTGGAGCGGCCTGGCGCGGGTGACGAGACGCGCTCCTGGGGGCCGCCCTTCTTGAAGGCGCGCGACGGCAGCACGACGCAGGAGTCGGGCTACTATCTCTGTGTCAATCGCGCCAAGCGCTCGGTCACCGTCGATCTCACGAAACCGAAAGGCCAGGAAATCGTGCGCGCGCTCGCCGCGCGCTCGGACATCGTGCTGGAGAATTTCAAGGTCGGGACGCTCGCGCGCTATGGCCTCGCCTATGACGATCTCACGAAGGTGAACCCGCGCGTGATCTATTGCTCCATGACGGGCTTCGGTCAGAGCGGCCCGCGCAGCGGCAGCGCCGCCTATGACTTCATGATTCAGGCCATGGGCGGGCTCATGAGCATCACGGGCGAGGCGGACGGCAAGCCCGGCGGCGGGCCGATGAAGGTCGGCGTGCCGATCCTCGATCTCATGACCGGCATGTACGCCTCGGTGGCGGTGCTCGCGGCACTCGCCCGGCGTGAAGCAAGCGGCCACGGCGACTATATCGACCTCGCCATGTTCGACGTGCAAGCTGCGATGCTCGCCAATCAGGCGATGAATCACTTTCTCACCGGACGCACGCCGCGACGCCACGGCAACGGGCACCCGAACATCATGCCGCAGCAGGTCTTTTCCTGCCGCGACGGCGACATCGTGCTCGCGGTGGGAAACGACGGGCAATATGCCAAGCTCTGCCAGGTGCTCGGCCATCCCGATCTTGCCGACGGGCGATTCACGCATAATGCCGGGCGCGTCGAACATCGCGATGAGCTCGTGGGCCTGCTTGCCAAGATCTTCGCCGAGCAGAGCCGGAGCGGCCTTCTCGGCGCGCTTGAACGAGCGGGCGTGCCGGCCGGGCCGATCAATACCGTGCCGGAAGTGTTTGAAGATCCGCACGCGAAGCATCGCGGCGTGAAGATCGAGATCGATCACCCGCTTTCGGGCAAGCTGCCGCAGGTCGCCAATCCGATTCGGCTGAGCGCGGCGCCGATCAAGCACGATCGCCACCCGCCGCTCCTCGGCGAGCACACGGAGCAAATTTTGCACGAACTCGGCTTGCGCGACGGCGAGATCGCGGCGCTCAGGCGCGACGCGGTGATCTGAAAAAAGAGCGGGGCCATGTACTACGATCCACGCAAGAACGATCACGGCCTGCCGCACAGCCCGTTCACGGCGCTCGTGGTGCCGCGGCCGATCGGCTGGATCTCGACCATCAGTCGCGACGGCGTCGTCAATCTCGCGCCGTACAGCTTCTTCAACATCGTCTCTTCCTATCCGCCGTTCGTGATGTTCGCGAGCAATCCGCGCAAGCATTCGCAGTGCAACGCTGAAGAAACCGGCGAGTTCGTCGCCAACATCGCCACCTATGATTTGCGCGAGGAAGTGAACGCGACGTCGGCCGAATTCGGGCCGAGCGTGAGCGAGCCGGAACGCGCGGGACTGGAGATGGTGCCGTCACGGCAGGTGACGCCACCGCGCGTCGCGCGCTCGCCGATCGCGATCGAGTGCAAGTATTTCAAGACCGTCGAGCTCATCGGCTCCGACGGCAAGCGTAATCCGTCGGCGGTCGTGCTCGGCGAAGTGCTCGGCGTCCATATCGACGACGATCTGATCGTGAACGGCCGCATCGACGTCACGCGCATGAAGCCGATCGCGCGGCTCGGCTACATGGACTATGCCGTGGTGGAGGATTTTTTCACGATCCACCGTCCGGCGGCGCCGGGCGACGACACCGCGCCGGAAGAGCAACCGGCCACCCCCGCACGGTCGGAATAATCGCGAACCGGAGACTCAGGCCGCTTCGGTCATCCGCGGCCGGCTCTCGCCGAGGAGACGCGCAATATCGCGCGCCGGCTGCGGACGGCCGAAGTAGTAGCCCTGGCCGTGCGTGCAGCCCGCCGCACGCAACTGCTCGAGTTGTTCCTTCGTCTCCACACCCTCGGCGGTCGTCTGCATGCCAAGGCTCGTGCCAAGACGCGTGATCGACTGGACGATCGCGAGCGAGTCCGGATGTTCGGCCAAGTCGCGAATAAAGGATTGATCGATCTTGATCTTGTCGAGCGGGAAGCTGCGCAGATAGCTCAGCGACGAGTAACCGGTGCCGAAGTCGTCGAGGGCAATGCTGACACCGAGATTGCGCAATTGGTGCAAGAGCGACAACGTCATCTCGTTGTCCTCAAGCAGCACGGACTCGGTGATCTCGAGCTCCAACCGCTGCGGCGACAAGCCGGAGTTCGCGAGCGCAAGGATGACCGCCTGCACCAGATTGCGCGATTTGAACTGAACCGGCGACAGATTGATCGCCACGCTCACGTGCTTCGGCCAGCTGTAAGCCTCGGTGCACGCCTTGCGCAGCACCCATTCGCCGATCGGCAGGATCAGGCCGATTTCCTCGGCGATCGGGATGAAGTCGCCCGGCCCGATGAGACCGCGCTCCGGATGGTTCCAACGCAGCAGCGCCTCGCACGCAACGATCTGATTGGACTTGAGATCGATGAGCGGCTGGTAATAGAGCTCGAATTCCTCGGCATCGACGGCGCGGCGCAGATCGAGCTCGACGAAGCGGCGCGCTTGCACCTGCGCGTCCATCTCGGATTCGAAGAAGCGATAAATGCCGCGGCCGTCGGACTTGGCGCGATAGAGCGCCATGTCGGCGTTCTTGAGAAGCTGATCGGGGCTCGTGCCGTCGCGCGGCGCAACCGCGATGCCGATGCTGGTGCCGGCGATCACATGCTGGCCGTCGAGGCCGTAGGGCTCGCCGATGATCTCCAGCACGCGCTCAGCCAGGAGCCGCGCGTCCTTCGGTTGCTCGCCGCCGACCTGAAGAATCGCGAACTCGTCGCCGCCGAAGCGGGCGACCACGCCATCCTGACCGATACAGCGGCGCAGCCGCTCGGAAACGGCCTTGAGCAACGCATCACCGGTCGGATGACCGAGGGTATCATTGACGCCTTTGAAGCGATCGAGGTCGAGACAGAGGATCGCGGTGCTGCCGCCGTTCTCCCGTGCCCCTGCGAGCGCCTGCTCCATACGCTCGCGCAGCAGCGTGCGGTTCGGTAGGTCGGTAAGCGCGTCATGGTGCGCCATGTGCGCGATGCGCGCTTCGACGCGCCGGCGCTCGGTGATGTCTTCGTAAGTCGCAAGCCAGCCGCCTTCGGCCATAGGCTGATACGAGATGGCAACCGTGCGCCCGTCGGGCAATTCCTGAAAATAGGAGGACGCCGCGTGCTGGCGGATCAGGGCCTCCTGCCGCGCATGGACCGCGGCAAGATTCGAAGGCGTACGATGCGCAAGTGGCATCGACTCGATCAATTGGAGAATCGGCGTGCCCGGCTTTACGCCCGACGGATCGAGATCGAACAAACTGACGAAGCGCTCGTTACAGACGATGAGGCGCTGATCGGAGTCCACCATGCAAAGCGCTTGCGACATATTGTTGAGCGCGGCGTCGAAGCGTTCGTTCTGGGTGCGCAGCTCCTTGTCGCGGGCGCGCAACATATAGTTCTGCATGTGCAGTTCGGCGTTGGCGTCCTGGACCGCCTGGTTCGCCGTGCCGAGATCCCTCGTGGTACGCTGCAGGTCGGAGGTCAGCGTGTGCAATTCGCGATGCGCGCGCTGCAGCAGCCGATTGTGCCAGAGCAGCAAGAGAATGAACGCGACGCCGCACAGAATGAGGCCGTAGGCAAGTCCGGTGAACAGCCAGTGCAAACGCACGAGCTGTTGCTGGTCGTCGGCGACGCGGGCCCCTCCGTAGGTGTTCGCGGCCGCGGCGAGCGCGGCAAGTTTCGGGTAGAGCGGCGCAAGCAGCGCCAATACCTTTGAAACCGCCCCGGGCTGCTCGATATCGTCGATGAACGGCTTCGAACGCTCGATCGCGACATTGAGCGCGTCCACGGTCTGCATGTGCTCCGGACTCGCGGCGAGAAAATCTTCCACGTCGCCGCTTTCCAGGAGCTTGAGCCGGTTGAGCACGATGTCGAAGCGCAGTTGCACTTCGTCGGGCCCAACCGAACGGGAATATTCGAACGCGCTAAGCCGTTGCTCGAGGCGCGCAAACTCGGTCGTCGCCTGGCTCACGAGCCACGCCACGTTGTAACGCGAGACCTCGCGCAACGTTGCCTGACGCTCGACGATCAAGACGGAAATGTAGGACGCCGCGATCGCAAACAGCGCGATCACGACCACCAGCAACAGCTTGATCGTCCGCAGTGCCTTCATCGGCTTTGTCATGGGGACAGAAATGGCGACCGCGGGGATGCCGCGATCGCCATGCCACCGTTACTTGACTTCGAGTCGCGTCACCTGCCAGACGGAGCGGCTGTAGAATTTGTGGCTCTTGAGTTCGGGCTGGCTGTCGTACGGATAGATGACGAACAACGGACCCTTGTCGCGAACCGGCATGTATTGGCCGTCCCGCTTCAGCGCGAGAATCGTCTTGTATTTCGCGAAGTCCTCGATCGGGATCTCGCTGGAGTAGTCGTTGAGCGCGACGGCTACGACCTTGTCGCCCTTAGCGCCGACTTTCTCCATCAGCTTGTCGAGGGGGACGCCTTCGAACTTGACCACGTGGTCGTACCAAGGGGTCTTGGTTTCCACCGTGACCATGCCCAACGCTTCGAGCGCTTCGCGATCGAACTGGACGCTGGTTCCGGAGTCGCCGCCGGCGATCTTGCCGGTGATCGTCAGGATCGGCTTGCCGGTGCCGGGCTCGACGGTCTGAGCGCTTGCGACGCCCGCGAACACCAGCGCGACACACACGATGACCGCCTGGGTCAGCCGCTGTCTTGCATTTTTCACAAACATTAGTAGCTCCCTTCAAGTCTCATGGCCTCTGCCCGGACTTGGCGGGATTGAACGGCATAAAGGTTTTTACGAAGCTTTTCGCGATCTGAAATCTTTACGAAACATGGGACAGGGTTAGCTGTCTCAATACGAAACAGTTAACCTTTGTTTCATGCCGTTTACCCTTTATTTACGATTTCGGTTGACGCACACGGCCCCTCTATTGCTATAAACCTGTGCGTGTGAGGGGGCCATGAGTCAAAACGTACATCGAATAAGGGTTTCGCGCCTCTGTAACGAAGCCGTAAGCGTCATGGACGCTGCAGAGCAGGCGCAAATGGTGGGCGCCGCCGCCAAGAAATTGGAAGAGCTGTTCGACATCCTGCGGCTCGACCACAAGAACGATCACAATATGCAGCAGACGCCGCGACGCGTCGCGAAGATGTTCGTCGAGGAATTGATGTACGGCCGCTATAACGCGCCGCCGTCAATCACAGAATTCGAAAACGTCGAGCGGTACGATCAGTTGATCGTCACCGGACCGATCGAAGTGCGCTCTACGTGCGCGCATCATCTGATGCCGATCTACGGCCAGGCCTTCATCGGCATACTGCCTTCGCCGGACGGCAAGATCATCGGCCTTTCGAAGTACGACCGCATCGTCCATTATTTTTCCGCGCGCCTGCAGATTCAGGAAGAGCTGGTGGGTCAGATCGGAAAATACATCATGGATATGACGGATCCGCGCGGCCTCGCCGTTCGCATCAGTGCAGTCCACATGTGCAAGACGCAGCGCGGCGTGCGCGCGAGCATCAACAGCCGCTTGGTCAACAGCGCCTTCTACGGGGAATTCCTCGACAACCAGCAATTGAAGACGGAATTTCTGCAGGAATGCTTGTCGCTCGAGCGGAACGACTAATCGAGTCGGAATATCCTAGCCGCAGCCAAGTGGCTGCGTCGTTGACGCCAGCCAGGTAGCGAAACACGGCGTTATGAGCTTGTTCGGACAGCGGACCGCGCGCGAGGCACGATCCTTGGATCGGCCGGCCGAAATCTATCGCTCGACGAAGACCTACGATCATAACGAAGGTCTGTCGTGCTGCTTTCGGCAGTGGCGCGCGGATCACTCGCATTGCCACCGCCTGCACGGCTACGCCCTCGCCTTCCGCTTCGTATTCGCGACCCACGAGCTCGACAAGAACAATTGGTGCCTCGACTTCGGCGCACTGAAGGGCCTGCGCGGCTGGCTGCACGAGATGTTCGACCATACGACGATCATCGCCCGCGACGATCCGCAATTGGCCACCTTCGAAACATTGGCGCGCGAGGACCTGATCGATTTGCGCGTGCTGCCGGCGGTCGGCTGCGAAGCCACCGCGAGCTTCGTCTTCGACTATGCCGACAAGTACATTCGCGAAGAGACGAATGGCCGCGTATGGATCGAGAGCGTCGAGGTGCGCGAGCACGGCGGCAACTCGGCGATCTTCGAACGGCCGAGCGCTTAACCGACCAAGCAGAAGCGGGCATTCCCAACGTCGACGTGAACCAGTGGTGGCTGATCGCCGCGCCGGCGGCGACGCCCGCGCCGATCATCGAGAGGCTGAACCTCGACAAGAAGGCGTACCGCTTCACGCGCGGCCCGCAACCGCATTTCTATTCAACCTTATTTCGCGGCTGCAATTCAGCGGCACTGTGCCAATGATTGACGTGTAATCGTATTCTCGATGGCTTGCAAAATAGCTCATAGGAAGGGTCGGTCGACTGGCGACAACGACCACGAAGAAACCGACAACCACCATGAAGAAGCGGAAAAGCGGCTCGAAGGAAGGCAAAGCAGGAGTCTCTCCCTCTCGGCTGATCGATGCGAGAATCAAGGAGCTGAGCGATTGGCGCGGCGAGACGCTCGCGCGGGTTCGAACGCTCATCAAGCAGGCCGACCCCGAGGTGGTCGAGGAGTGGAAGTGGAGAGGGGTTCCGGTGTGGTCGCACGCCGGAATCATCTGCACCGGCGAGACGTACAAGACTGCCGTGAAGATGACCTTCGCCGGGCCGCTTTCAGGCCGATTGGAAACCGGTCGGCCGCCCGGAAAGCGGCCCGATTCAAAAATTTGGCGCGCATTCGTACGCAAAACCGGTGTCCACTTTTGCTGAATGCGCGCCGGGCGCCTCGTTGGAGGACCCGTCACACCTCTTCAACGCCAGCCTCGAAGGCAACATGAGGCGCGCCATCGATTTCCATGAGGGCGACAAGATCGATGAGAAGGCGTTGAAGGCGCTCATTCGCGCCGCCGTGGCGCTGAACACGTCGGCGCGAGCGACCGCTCGCCCTGCCCGCTCTCCGAAACCAAAGAGGAAGCACTAGGCCGCACGCGTCAGCGCCAGCCGAGCGCCGGCGCGACGTGCTTCAGGATCGCCTCGATCACGTGCGCGTTGTAGTCGACGCCGAGCTGGTTCGGCACGGTCAGTAGCAGCGTGTCGGCCTCGGCGATGGCCTCGTCCTGCGCGAGTTCCTTCACGAGCACGTCCGGCTCGGCGGCGTAGCTGCGGCCGAAGATCGCGCGCGTGTTCGCCTCGATGAAGCCGATCTGGTCCTCTTCCTTGCCGCCCTGGCCGAAGTACGCGCGGTCCATGTCGTTGACGAGCGCGAAGATGCTGCGGCTGACCGAGACGCGCGGCTCGCGCGAGTGGCCGGCTTCCTTCCACGCCGCGCGGAAGGCCCTGATCTGGATCGCCTGCTGAACGTGGAAGGGCTGGCCGCCCTCGTCGAATTTGAGCGTCGAGCTTTGCAGGTTCATGCCGAGCTTTGCCGCCCAGACCGCCGTGGCGTTGGTGGCGGCGCCCCACCAGATGCGCTCGCGCAAACCTTCAGAGTAAGGTTCGAGGCGCAGGAGGCCGGGCGGGTTCGGAAACATCGGCCGCGGGTTGGGCTGCGCGAAGCCCTCGCCTTTCAGCAGCTCGAGCAGGACCTCGGCGTGACGCCGGCCCATGTCGGCGTCGGTCATGCCCTCGGGCGGGGCGTAACCGAAATAGCGCCAGCCGTCGATCACCTGCTCGGGCGAGCCGCGGCTGATGCCGAGCTGCAAGCGCCCGCCGGCGATGACGTCGGCCGCGCCCGCGTCCTCGGCCATGTACAGCGGGTTCTCGTAGCGCATGTCGATGACCGCCGTGCCGATCTCGATGCTTTTGGTCTTCGCGCCGACGGCCGCGAGCAGCGGGAACGGCGAGCCGAGCTGGCGGGCGAAGTGATGCACGCGGAAATACGCGCCGTCCGCGCCGAGCTCCTCGGCCGCCACGGCGAGGTCGATGGACTGCAGGAGCGCGTCGGACGCCGAGCGCACTTTCGATTGCGGCGAGGGAGTCCAATGGCCGAAGGAGAGGAAACCGATTTTCTTCACAGGCATGCGGCATAAAAGGTGTGGCATATACGAGCTATACTTCGCTGAGATATCATCTTGCGCTTCGTGAACAAGCGGAGATTGTCCAGATGGCTGTTGCAGATGAGACAGACGACGTGCGGGCGATCAATTCCTTGATCGGCGCTCATTTCGACGGACTGCGGTGGAGCCCCGGAACACTTCCGGATTGGATATCGTTTGCCGCTGATTTCCTGCCCGATGCCTCGCTCTTTCCCGCGGCACGTCCGGTGTGCCGGCAGACGCTCGAAGCCTTCATCACGCGTATGAATGGCTTAGTTGATGGCGCCCTACGTTCCTTCGAAGAGAAGACGCTTGGGATGCAGGTGCTCGTCTTCGGCAATGTCGCGGTCGTACTGGCTGCTTCCGAGATGTTGGAGAATGGCGCTGAGGTGAACCGTGACGTGAGTGGTTACTTATTACTAAAGAACGAAGGCAAATGGAGCATCGCGGCTCACGCATGGGATCACGCAAGCGCACAGAGGCCACTCCCCGAGGAACTCTGCCACCGTCAGAACGCAGTTACCGACGCAAACTAGTCCTTGCGTTGTGCCAGGATTGTCCAACGATAGCCACTGCGTTGTCGTGACCAGCTAAGTCGCATGGGCGACTTGTTCGCATAACGCACGGTCAGGCGACACCTTCGACGACACGCACGTCGCGCTTGGCGGCGTTTCCGAGCGCTTTGAGCGCAGCTTGGTAGGCCGAGCTGTCGTGCGCAGCGAGTGCCTGAGCGACGCTGTCAAACTCGATGATCACTGTGCGCTGACTCAGCCCCGCCTCGTATGTCTTTGCCGGCATTCCACGCGCAAGATAGCGACCGCCTGCGGCCTGCACCGCAGGAAGCGCGAGCTTCGCGTACTCTTGCAGCGCCTCATCGTTCGAGACCGAGTGGTAGCAGAGGACTAGGTAGGCCTTAGCCATTGTGTACCCTCTCCTTCGGCGCAATGGACGACGGTGGTCGCCAAACGGCTATACAGCAGCGTTCAACCACCGCGCTCGCTGTTCGGGAACGCACTTAGCCAAGATGTGCGCGACAAGGTAGGTTCTCGCGTCGCCAACCCCCGACCGACATTAGCACGAGAAAGAGCCGTTGTCTGGGGTAACAAAGGCTGCCGTAAACGGACTAGGTAGCCGCAATCATTGGCCGGCACAGCACGAAGGCTACCCAGCACCATCTTCATCTAACCCATCGAAATAAATGGCGCGCCCGGAGAGATTCGAACTCCCGACCCTCAGATTCGAAGTCTGATGCTCTATCCGGCTGAGCTACGGGCGCGTCGCGCCGACCTTACGCATGCGCCGTCCGGAATTTAAGAGAGAAAATGGCGCGCCCGAAAGGATTCGAACCTCCGACCCCCAGATTCGTAGTCTGGTGCTCTATCCAGCTGAGCTACGGGCGCTGATCGCGTAAACGCGAGCCGCGCCAAAGGCGCGGTAAAACATAGCTAAAGCCTCCGATCGCGATTGACAAGGCCGCGCCCGAAAACCTGCGCGGCCAAAGACCGCCCCGCTCAGGCCCGCGCGCGCTCCGCGCGGCGCTCGTCGAGCGCCACGGGCCGATCCGGAATGACGATGCGGAAGGACGCGCCGATCGTGCCTTCGAGCAGCCTGATCTCGCCGCCATGGGCGCGCACGAGCTCGGCCGCGATCACCAGTCCGAGACCGGTGCCGCCGCGGCGCGCGGCGCCCTGGAACGCTTCGAAGAGGTGTACACGCGCGCGTTCAGGCAGACCCGGTCCGGTATCGGCCACCTGCAGGATCACGACCGACCCTTCGCGCCGGCCGACGATGCGAATTTGGTCGCGCTCGGGATCATTGGGTGCGCGCGCTGCCAGAGCCTGCAAACTGTTGCGCACGAGATTGATCAGCACGCGCAGGAGCTGGTCCGGATCAGCGTCGACGGTGAGCCCGCGCTCCACCGACGGCACCCAACCGATGCTCGCCTCGCGGCCGAAATCGAGCGAGTCGCGCACCTCCTCCAACAGACGGGCGACGTCGACAGCCTTGCGCTGCGGCGGCGCCTCCTGGGCGCGGCCATAGGCCAGCGTCTGCTCGCAATAGGCGATCGCGCGGTCGAGGGTCGCGATCAGCTTCGGCGCGAGCCGCTGCACGGTCGGATCGGCGAGATTGGCGAGGCGGTCCGACAGCAACTGCGCGGGAGACAGGAGATTGCGCAGGTCGTGGTTGATCTTGGAGACCGCGAGGCCAAGCGATGCGAGACGACTCTTTTGCTGCAGGGTGCCGGCGAGTTCGCGCTGCATTTCCGCAAGCTCCCGCTCGGCAACGCCAATTTCATCGCGGCGTTCCGACGGCGCCACGATGCGCGCGGGGTCTTCCGGCGCCTGGCCGAACGCCACCATGCGGGCGGTCAGCCACCGCATCGGCCGCACGAACAGCCAGACGAGGCTCGCATAGACGAGCATGCCGGTGATCGCCGAGATCGCGAGCGACACGAGCAGAATGTTCGCGGAAAATCGAAGCATCGCCTTGCGAAGGGGACCTTGATCGATGACGATTTCGACGAATTCGCCGCCGCGCGGCGCGGGTCCGACGACGCGCACGGCGTCATGCTGCGCGGTGCTGAACAGCGTCTCGAACGCGTCGATGATCGAACGGTAAGCAGAGATGTCGCGCAGGTCGACCTCGTGATCGGTCTGCAGCGGCATTTCGGAGAAGGCGAGCAGCCGGCGGGCATCGCCCTTCTTCATGGCGACCGCCTTGGCGCCCACGCTCTCCAGCAATTGACGCGTGAGATCGTCGGAAATCATGCCGTCGGGCGCCGCATCGAGGACGAGCGCCGCGGTGTGCGCGGCGGCGATGCGGTCGGATAGCCAGGCGAGACGGAAATTCGCGATCGAGGGAACGTAGATCAGCACTTCGGCAATCATTACGAAGAGCGCAGTGAGCAACAGAAGCTTGCCGGAGAGGCCGAGCCGCACCGGGCTCGTCTTCTCCGTCGCACTTTCCGGCCCGGCTTGCTCCGCCGCCATCTTGTCATACCCGCGCAGGTCGCTCGCGCGCCTCAATCGAACAGGCGCATCGTCTTCATGATGCGCTGCACCCAACGGTTCGTCAAACCGCTCGCAAAATCGCCGAGGGCCGCCTGCTGCCCGATCTCGCCGCGGCTCGGGTAGGGAAACAGAGGATTGATGAAATTGCGAACGTTCATCCGCCTCGCCACCGCGAGTGCGTAGGTTCCGATCAATTCGCGCGCTCCCACGCCAACCATCGTCGCCCCGACAATGCGGCCGGAGCGTGCAGTCACAAGCTTGATCATTCCTTTACCCTCTCGCTCGATTTCGGCGCGATCGTTCTCGAAAAACGGCGCGCGCAGGATGCGGATGCGGCGGTGCTGCCGGCGCGCCTCGTCTTCGCGCAACCCAACATGAGCGAGTTCCGGATCGGTTGCCGTGAAACGCGGAATGCGGTCGGCCATGGACCGCACCGGAAAACGAAAAAGCAAATTGCCGAGAACGAGCCGAGCCTGCCAGCGCGCCGCGTGGGGCGCGTCCCAGCCGCCGGCGGCGTCGCCGATCGCGAACACGCGAGAATTGGTGGTACGGAGATTGCTGCCGACGGAAACGACGCCGGAATCAAGTTCGATCCCCGCCAGTTCAAGGCCGAGACCTTCGACCGGGGTGCGCCGTCCGGCGGCGATCAAGAGGTGCGTGCCTTCGATGGATTGCTCTTCACCGGCAGATACCAGCGTTACGCGGACCGAACCTTTCTTTCCTTCCACTCGCTCGATCGCAACTCCGCTGTGAATAATAACGCGCTCGCGCGCGAGCGCACCCAGCACGACGGCCGAGCATTCCGAGTCTTCATCGTGCAGCGGCGCGGCGCCATCGAGCACCGTGACGTCAGCGCCGAGCCGGCGAAAGCTTTGCGCGAGCGCGAGCCCCGTCGAGCCCGCGCCAATGACAATGAGATGCCGCACGCTTTCGTGCAGATCGAGGATCGTATCGCTCGTGAAATGCCGCGCGCGCGCGAGGCCGGCGATCTGCGGCACCACGGGGACGGATGCGGCGGCCAGCACAAAGCGGCGCGCGCGAATTTCCCGGCCGTCGATCGTAAGCGTCCTGGCGTCGACGAAACGGGCGTCGCCCTCGATCACGCGCACGCCGATGCCGGTGAGCCGGGCGTCGGACTCGTTCTGTGACAGATCGGCGAGCTTTTTCACCACCAGCTCGCGCACGCGGGCAAAATCGATCTCGGGCTGCATGGCGCCGAGGCCGAAGCGCGCGGCTTGCCGGACTTCGTGGATGCTCCGGGCGACGGCAGCGAACGCGTGCACGCCCAAGCCCGCGCAATGCAGCCGCCGATCGCCGGCGCCTTGCGGCTCGATCAGCACCACGGAGAGACCGTTCGCGGCCGCGGCGGCGGCGAGCGCGGCACCCGCCGCACTTGCGCCGATCACGCAGAGATCCGGCGTCAGCGTTTCGTCAGACATTTCGCTGGCTTGCCCCTTTCGCCCTTTTTATACAACGCTCGCGGCGGGACAGAGGGTGCGCGCGTCCGCCGCAGCGCGAGGCCGGCAAACCGCCTCACTCAGCCGCTCTCGCATTGACTTCGCGGGGGTGCGCCCATATAAGCCGCGGGCCGACGAGGCGCGGCTCTAGCCCCTTGTTTTGTCGGCTAATCCAGTGAAATCGTACGGCGGAGATCGGACCCGTGAAACGGACCTATCAACCGAGCAAACTTGTCCGCAAACGCCGGCACGGCTTCCGCGCCCGCATGGCTACAAAGAACGGCCGCAAGGTGCTCGCCGCCCGCCGCGCACGCGGACGCAAGCGCCTGTCGGCCTGAGTGCGCGCCTGCGCGCATCAGTCATGGATCGCTTGAAACGACGCGCGGATTTTCTCGCCACTGCCAAGGGCGCACGGGTGCAGGCGGCGCCATTCATGGTGCAGGCGCGCGACCGGCGCGATCGCGGCGCAATGAGGATCGGACTCACGGTCACGAAACAGACCGGTAACTCCGTGGAACGCAATCGCATCCGGCGGCGTCTGCGGGCGGCGGCCAACGTAATCCTGCCGCAGGCGGGACGGACCGGCTTCGACTATGTTCTGGTGGCGCGGCGCCCGGCGCTGACCGCGCCATTCGATACGATGCTGGCCGATCTCGAACGGGCGCTGGTCCGGGTTCACGCCGCGAAGAGTACCGGGCCAGGCCGGGATCGCTCCGCCTGACCGGCGGGCGACGGAGATACCGATGGAAGAACACCGCAATACGATTCTTGCGATCCTGCTATCGGTGATCGTGCTGATTGCCTGGCAGTATTTCGTCGGCATTCCGCAGATGGAGAAGCAGAAGGCCGCGCAGGAAACCCAGCAGAAAGCCGCGCCGACCGCGCAGACGCAGCCCGGCGCCGTTCCCGCGCCATCGCCGGACAGCCGCCCGATTCCAGGCGGCGCGCCGATGCCCGGCGACGCGCGGCCCGGCACCGCCACGCGCGAAGCAGTGCTCGCCGCCTCGCCACGCATCGCGATCGACACCCCGCGCGTCCGCGGCTCGATCGCGCTCAAGGGCGCGCGCATCGACGACGTGGCACTCAAGGATTACCGCGAGACCGTGGACCCGAAGAGCCCGAATATTGTGCTGCTCGCGCCGTCGGGCAGCCCGCATCCGTTCTACGCCGAATTCGGCTGGGTCGCGCCGGGGACCGCGAATTTGAAACTGCCGGGGCCGGACACGGTCTGGACCGCGGAAAGCCAACGCCCGCTTTCGCATGAGCGGCCGCTCGTGCTCACGTGGGATAACGGCGAGGGATTGAAATTCCGGCGCTCGATCTCCGTCGATGCGAATTACATGTTCACGGTGAGCGATGCGGTGGAAAACACCGGCGCGAACGCGGCGACGCTCTACGGTTACGGACTGATCTCGCGCCACGGCACGCCCAAGGTTGAAGGATTTTACATTCTGCACGAAGGCCTCGTCGGCGTACTTGGCGACGGCAAGCTCTACGAGATCAGCTACAGCTCGATCGACGGCGAACCGCCGCAAGTCGTGAAATCGACGAGCGGCTGGCTCGGCATCACGGACAAATATTGGGCGGCAACGCTGATCCCCGATCAGAAGGCGAGCCTGCAAGGCCGCTTCGCGTCCGGCCAGGTCGGCACGCTCAAGACCTATCAAACCGACTATCTCCTCGACGCGACGACGGTCGCCCCCGGCGGCAGGGCGAACGTGCAATCGCGCCTGTTCGCCGGCGCGAAGGAAGTGGCGATCGTCGACGGCTACGAGAAATCGCTCGGGATCAAGAACTTCGATCTGTTGATCGATTGGGGCTGGTTTTACTTCATCACCAAGCCGCTGTTCATGGCGCTGGATTGGACCTTCAAGCTGGTCGGCAATTTTGGGGTGGCGATCCTGATCATCACGGTGCTGATCAAGATCGTCTTCTTTCCACTCGCCAACAAATCCTACGCTTCGATGGCGCGCATGAAGGCGGTGCAGCCGCAGATGCTCGCGATCCGCGACCGCTTCAAGGACGACAAGGTCAAGCAGCAGCAGGCGATGATGGAGCTCTACAAGCAGGAGAAGATCAATCCGATCTCCGGCTGCTTGCCGATCGTGATCCAGATTCCGGTGTTCTTCGCACTCTATAAGGTGCTGTTCGTCACGATCGAGATGCGGCACGCGCCGTTCTTCGGCTGGATCAAGGATCTATCCGCGCCCGACCCGACCACGGTGTTCAACCTGTTTGGCCTCCTGCCGTTCGACCCGTCGGTCGTGCCCGTGCTCGGGGCGTTCCTGGTGGTCGGCGGCTGGCCGCTGATCATGGGTGTCACCATGTTCGTGCAAATGAAGATGAACCCGTCGCCGCCCGACCCGACGCAGAAGATGATCTTCGACTGGATGCCGCTGTTCTTCACGTTCCTGCTCGCCTCGTTCCCGGCCGGTCTCGTGATCTACTGGGCGTGGAACAACTTCCTGTCGGTGCTGCAGCAGGGCGCGATCATGCGGCGGCACGGCGTCAAGATCGAGCTGTGGGACAATTTCAAAGGACTCATTCCGAAGAGCAAGGCGCCGGGGAAGCCGGAGAGCTGAGCGTAAGCCTCTTCGCTCGTCATGGCCGCCCCCGGGTTAAACCCGGGGACGGGGGTGACGGAAGAATATGTTGCTCAACTTGCCCATCATCATTGTCCTTGCGACAACGCGCCCATGATCGTTCTCGACGACATTTCGCTGCGCGTCGCCGGCAAGCTGCTACTCGATCACGCGACGGTTTCGATCCCCGACCGGGCGCGCGTCGGCGTCGTCGGGCGCAACGGCACCGGCAAGACCACGCTGTTTCGCGCGATCGACGGCGAAATCGACGTCGAAACCGGCTCGATCCGCCTGCCCTCGCGCGCGCGCATCGGCCGCGTCGCGCAGGAGGCACCGGCGGGCCCGGAGACGCTGATCGAGGTGGTGCTCGCGGCCGACTCCGAGCGCGCGAGCCTGATGGCCGAGCGCGAAACGGCGAAAGCCCCGCTCCGTATTGCCGAAATCGAGCACCGGCTCGTGGACATCGACGCCCACTCGGCGCCGGCGCGGGCGGCGCGCATTCTCGCCGGCCTCGGCTTCGACGAGGCGGCGCAGGCGCGGCCGTGCTCGGAATTTTCCGGCGGCTGGCGCATGCGCGTGGCGCTCGCGGCATTGCTCTTTGCCGAGCCCGATCTCCTGCTCCTCGACGAGCCCACGAACTATCTCGATCTTGAAGGCACCCTGTGGCTGCAGGATTTTCTCGCGCGCTATCCACGTACGACCCTGCTCATCAGCCACGACCGCGACCTGCTCGACACGTCGGTCTCCTTCATCCTGCATTTCGACCAGGGCAAGCTGAAACTCTATCGCGGCGGCTTCTCGCAGTTCGACCGGCAACGGCGCGAGCAACTCATCGTCGATCAGCGGGCGCGCGAACGGCAGGAAGCCAAGCGCGCGCACATGATGGACTTCGTCAATCGCTTCCGCGCCAAGGCGTCGAAAGCGCGGCAGGCGCAATCGCGGCTGAAGGCGCTGGAGAAGCTCGAGCCGATCGCGGCTTCCGCCGGCGAGGCGCCGGCGGCGATCTCGATCCGCTCGCCGGAAAAGCAGCTGTCGCCGCCGATCATCGTGCTCGACCGTGTCGCGGTCGGCTACGCGGACGACAAGCCGGTGCTGCGCAATCTCGATCTGCGCATCGACGAGGATGATCGCATCGCGCTCTTGGGCCCGAACGGCAACGGCAAGTCCACGTTTGCGAAGCTGCTCGCGGAACGACTCAAGCCGCAGAAAGGCCGCGTCGTGCGCGCGTCGAAGCTCGACGTCGCCTATTTCGCCCAGCATCAGCTCGACGAGTTGCGCGCCGACGAGTCGCCGGCGGAGCACGTGCGGCACCTCATGCCGAATGCGCCGGAAGCAAAAGTGCGGGCACGGGCGGCGGAAATGGGATTCTCGGCGGCCGCCGCCGACACCAAGGTCGCCTCGCTCTCGGGCGGCGAGAAGGCGCGGCTCCTGCTCGGGCTTGCCGCGTTTCACGGACCTAACCTCCTTATTCTCGACGAGCCGACGAACCATCTCGACATCGAGGCGCGCGCGGCGCTGATCGAGGCGCTCAACGATTTCGAGGGCGCCGTGGTGCTCGTGACGCACGACCGGCATCTTCTGGATTCGTGCGCAGAACGACTGTGGCTCGTGGCGGATGGAACCGTGCGGCCCTACGATGACGATCTCGATCAGTATCGCCGCGACGTACTGGGGCGCGCCGTCGCAGAACGCATTTCGGGCGGCGCGAAATCGGCCCGCAGTGGCGGCGCGCGGCGCGACGCCGCGAAGCGGTCGGAGCTTGGGCCGTTGCGCAAGCGCATTGCGGCGCTGGAATCCGAAATCGAAAAATTCGAACGGGAGATCGCGGGCATGGACGCGCGGCTCGCCGACCCCGCGTTGCAGGCGAACAATCACGCCGAGGTCGCGCGCCTCGGCAGGCAGCGGATCGAAATGGCGAACGCGCTCGCCAAGGCCGAGGAAGAATGGCTCGCGGCCAGCGCGCGGCGCGAGGAATTGAGCGCATGAGCGCGAGCGCCGACACCGCCTTCACGGCCGAGGAACTCGAAGCCGGCCGCAAGCTGTTTGCCGGGGAATGGCGGTTCGTTTCCGGTGCGGGCTCGCTCGCGTCGCTGCCGCCGATGCAAGGCGTCGAAGTCGCCTTCGCGGGACGCTCGAATGTGGGCAAATCCAGCCTCGTCAACGCGCTCACGTCGCGCAAGTCGCTCGCGCGCGTCTCCGATACGCCCGGACGTACGCAGGAAATCAATTTCTTCGAAGGCGGCGGCGGGCTGATGCTCGTCGATCTGCCGGGCTACGGCTATGCGCAAGCGCCGCGCGCAAAGGTGAAGGCGTGGACCGGACTCGTCGAAGCCTTTCTCGCCGGCCGCGCCAACCTCGCCCGCGTGTTCGTGCTGATCGACAGCCGGCACGGACTGAAGGACGTCGACCGCGAAATCCTCGACGTTCTCGACAAGTCGGCGGTGAGCTACGCGATCGTGCTCACCAAGACCGACCGGTTGAAGGCGCCGGCGCTGGCCGCCTGCGTGAGCGAGACGGCCGGACGCATTGCCCGGCGCGCTGCGGCCTTTCCCGTGGTGTTCCCGACCTCGGCGCACACGGGCGTCGGCATCCCCGAATTGCGCGCGGCGATCGCACGGGTGTTCAACGAGCGGACATGAGCCTCCGCGCGTGCTTCCAGCTGGCCGCTCCGACTTAGTTTGCCGCGCGACCGCCTATTCGCTGCTACCGGACCGCGGTGATTCGATTTTCTCACTACTGTGCAGCGATGGTGTCGGCGACTATTCCGGCATCTTCACCCACACCATAGAGGAGTGCGGACTTGCGTTTGCGCAGGAAGTGTAGCCCGACGAAATGGAGCCCATCTACCACCGTACTCGTGCCGTCGCGCTGATGAGGGAAGCCTTGGTCATCGAAGGCGTCCGGCCATGGCAGCCAAGATCGGAAGTCGGGCCGGAACCCACCTGTGAAAATAACCGTCCCGAATGTCGAAAGATCGACCCGGTCCGGGGCATCCGCGACAAATGGTTCGGGGTCGGCAATGTCGAGGGTGTCGAGGCCTTGCTGTTCAACGAGGTTTAGAATCAGCTTCTTGATTTGTCCGTACTTCTCATCACCCCACTGCACGTTTTCCGCAAGGTCATTTGCGAAGCGAGCCTTTTTCTCATCGGCGCCGAGGAACCTACCGACCAAGGTTACTCCGAGCGCCTGCAATGTCCTTAAATGCAAGTCGCGACCACCCCCATGTCCGGTCGCCAATACATTCGCGAAAAGCCTTGCGTCTTTGGGTAAGTCATCCGCCTTGACGTCAAAAAAACCAGACTCGATAGCCCACCAGACAAAGTCACGGTCTCCGATTCGTCGAAGGAACCAGGGCGCGCGTCCGCATGACAACACGACACGCCGCCCAGCCTCGTGCAGTTCTTCGGCGATCTGACATCCCGATTGACCGCTGCCAACTATCAGTACGTCTCCGGCTGGCAGCGCTTCCGGATGGGTGTACCCATCTAGGTCGATCAAAAACAGTCGATTTGGCAGAGCATCGGATCCGGACGGCCTGTGTGGCCGTTGAAACGCGCCGGTCGCGAGGATGAGAGAGTCGGCACGATACTGATCGGCGCTTGTCTCGATCAGGAACCCGTCGCCGTTCCTGCTGGCAGCGTGAACCGCAACGCCTTCGAGGACAGGGGCATCGAAACTGCGAGCGTAGCCTTCCAGATATGCGACGATCTCATCACGAGGCATAAACCCGTCTGGATCATCACCATTATATTGGTACCCAGGGAGCTGGACGCTCCAGTTCGGGGTTACCAAGCAGAACGAATCCCACCGCTCGTGCCAGCCGTGGCCGATCTTGTTCCTCTCCAGGACCACGTGCTCCACGCCGACCCGCTTGAGTTCGTGGCTCATGGCCAGGCCTGCTTGGCTCGCCCCAACGACTACAGCTTTAATCTTGTGCACGGTGCGGTCCTTCCTCTGATTGTCCTGCAGTTGGCCCCCTCATTTCGCCGCGCGCATGCTCGCCGCCGGCGCGCCGGGCTTCAACTTCAAAATCTGTAGTGGTCGGCCACGCCGGATCGCGCTAGGGTCGGGCCATGAAGGGATACGGTCAGTTCTGTCCGCTCGCGCTCGCTTCGGAGGTCGTGGGCGAGCGCTGGACGCTGCTCGTGCTGCGCGAAATCATGCTGGGCGCGCGCCGCTTCAACGACATCCATCGCGGGGTGCCGCGCATGTCGCCCTCGCTCTTGTCGAAGCGGCTCAAGCGGCTCGAGAAAGCCGGAATCATCGAACGCCGCCGCAGCGGGGGACACACCGAATACCTCTTGTCGGAGGCCGGCAAGGAGTTGCAGCACACGATCGAAGCTCTCGCCCATTGGGGCAAACAGTGGATGCCGGCGACGCTCAGCCGCGACCGGGCCGATCCCGATCTCGTCATGTGGGACATGCACCGGCGAATGGACCTTGCCCGAATGCCGGCGCGACGCACGGTGATCCGCTTCGATTTTGCGGATCAGTCGAAGGCGAAGCGCCTTCGGTGGATCGTGGGCAATTCGTCCGGGGTTGAACTTTGTATCACCGACCCGGGGTTCGAGGTCGATTTGTATGTATCCACCGACAGCCGCATCATCACCTGGGTCTGGTACGGCGACATTCCGCTGAAGCGCGCGCTCTCCGACGGTTCGATCGAGCTGCACGGGGCCAGCCATCTACGCTCGGCGTTTCCTTCTTGGCTGCAGCTGAGCCTGCTCGCATCCGTCGAGCGATGCCGGCCACCACGCAAAGCGGCGGCATAGGCTTGCGGATGAACTCGGAGGGATTTGCTCGCCCAGCGAGGGCGTGCACACCGGTGCGGGCCTGCCTGCGCTGTGCGCGGGAATCGCCCGGCCGCTGGAAGAGCGCGCCCCCTGACCGTCGTCCCGGACGCCGGAGCGAAGCGAAGGCGATCGGGGACCGTCGGCAGTTTGTTTCGGGACGACGATTGATGCTTTGATTGAGACATGGATCGGCTTCAGCTAGAAGGTCGCGTTCCCTCGCGAGTCTCCGATTCCATGGCCAAGTCCGACCCCAAGAACGAACTGAAGCCCGAGGTCGCGGAAGGGCTGTTGCAGGCGCGCGTGCTGTCCGAGGCGCTGCCGCACATGCAGCGCTACGACGACGAGATCGTCGTGGTGAAATATGGCGGCCACGCCATGGGGGACGAGGAGACGGCGCGCAATTTCGCGCGCGACGTGGTGCTGCTGGAGCAGACCGCGATCAACCCGGTCGTGGTGCACGGCGGCGGACCGCAGATCGGGGCGATGCTGGAGAAGCTCGGCATCAAATCGGAATTCAAGGGCGGCCTGCGCGTCACCGACGCGGCCACCGTCGAAATCGTCGAGATGGTGCTCGCCGGCTCCATCAACAAGCAGATCGTCGGCTTCATCAACGAGGCCGGCGGCCGCGCGGTGGGTCTGTGCGGCAAGGACGGCAATATGGTGCTGGCCAAAAAGGTTACGCGCAAGATCGCCGATCCCGGCTCCAACATCGAAAAGGCGATCGACCTCGGCTTCGTCGGCGAGCCGGTGAAGGTCGACACCACCGTGCTCGATCAGATTCTCGGCCGCGAACTGATCCCCGTGCTCGCGCCGGTCGCCGCGGGCGAAAAAGGCGGCACGTTCAATGTGAATGCCGACACCTTCGCCGGCGCGATCGCGGGCGCGCTGAAGGCGAAGCGGCTTCTGCTGCTCACGGACGTCCCGGGCGTGCTCGACAAGTCGAAGAAGCTCATCAAGGAGCTTTCGCTCAAGGACGCGCGCAAGCTGATCGCGGATGGAACGATCTCTGGCGGCATGATCCCGAAAGTCGAGACCTGCATCCAGGCGCTCGACCAGGGGGTCGAAGGCGTCGTGATCCTCGACGGCCAGGTGCAGCACGCGGTGCTCCTGGAGCTTCTCACCGACCTCGGCTCGGGTACGCTGATCCATCGCTAGTCTTTCCTCACCCTCCCTTGCAAGGGGAGGGTCGGATCGCCACGCAAGTCGCATGTTTGCGACTTGCGCATGTATAGTGCCGAACTCGGGCAAGCCTGAGTTCGGTGGCGATCCGGGGTGAGGTGATACGAACTTGCCACGAGTCCATTCACGAGCGCCGCGCACCCCCACCCGGCGCGCTACGCGCGCCGACCTCGCCCTTCCAGGGGGAGGTAGAAGATGGAATCGGCGCGCTGTAGTCTCCCTGTCGATCGCAATCGTCGCTTGTCTCGCATTCGCCTCCCCGGCTCGCGCCGATCTCGAGCTTTGCAATCGCACGAGCTTCGTGATCGAGGCCGCGGTCGGCATCGAGGAGCAGGGCGCCGCCGCGACGCGCGGCTGGTTTCGCGTGGACCCCGGCGCCTGCCGCGCGGTGCTGCGCGGCGATCTCGCCGCGGACAAGCTTTATGTGCACGCGCGCACGCTGCCGATCTACGGCACGGTCAGGCCGCTGCATGCGGCCGAAACGGAGCTTTGCGTCGGCGAAGGCGATTTCCTGATCGCGGGCGCGCGCCGCTGCAGCGGCGACAAGCAGCGCCTCGTTCCGTTCGGCCAGATGATCCCGCGGCAGAGCGAGAGCGGCAGCGCCGTTTACGTCGTGGAGCCCGCCGATTACGGCGCCGAGCAGGCGCGGCTCGCCGCGATCCAGCGACTGCTCGCGCTTGCGGGCCACGACGCCGAGCCGATCGACGGCGTTGCCGGCCCGCGCACCGACGCGGCGCTGGGGTTATTTTTGCGCGAGCGCAACCTCGCGGCCGACGCGGCCGCGACGCCGGCCTTTCTCGATACGCTGATCGACGCGGTGCGCGAAGGCGCGGGACCGGGGCTGCTCTGGTGCAACGAAACCGCGCACACGGTCATGGCCGCGCTCGGCGTCGACGAAGACGGCGGCACGGTCGCGCGCGGCTGGTGGCGGGTGGAGCCCGGCGCGTGCCTGCGGCCGGAATTGCCGCCTTCGGTTGTTCGCGCCGGCCGCTCGCCTGGTGGGCTCGCCAGCGCGAACCGGCGCGCGGGCGCGCGCATCTATAGTTTCGCCGAGGCCGTGGACAGGACGGGAGCCGTGATCGAGCGCAAGGGCGCCGCGCTCTCCTGGGGCGGCGCGACGAAGCTCTGCGTGCGCAACACACGCTTCGAAATCCGCGAGCACAATGATTGCGCCGCGCGCGGGCTCACTGCGCAGGGCTTCGCCGCGGTCGATCTCGCTGGCCGCGCGGGCGCGACCGTGCGCTTCCGCGAGCCGTAGGACCTGTTTCCCGCTCCCCGTCTATGGGGGAGGGTGCCGAGCCGCGCTGGCGGCGAGACGGGCGAGGGGCAGTACCGCAAACTAAATTCGAATCGTCGAATGGACGCTTTGCCATGCCCCTCACCAGGCCTCTCGCCGCAAGGCAACGACATTTCATGACAGAAGTTTAATGTTCGAGTCAGGGCAGCCGGCCTATCATTTCCCAATGACATGGTGGATGCCCGGCCGCATCTTTGCGCTCCTTCTCGGAATTTGGATCGCGCTCGCCCCGGCCATGATTGCCGTGCCGGCGGCGGCGATGACCTTTCCAACAAGTATGTGCGATGACGTTGGCGCCGGCGGTTGTGACGGTTGTCCCGATCCTGGCGTGGATCGGGAGACTTGCGCGTTCATCTGCCTGAGTGCGGCGCAATCCACTTTGCCACCCGAGCATGTCGGCTTGGTCGCCGTCTCCAGAGGCTGGCACCGGCTCGGGCAAGGCCCGTCGCCCTCGGGACGATTGTCGACGCCTGACCCAGCCCCACCGAAATCTCTTTCTCTCCTGTAAGGCCCCGCGCGCCAACGCGAGCGGGGTTTCGCTCGCTATAATGGCGACAAAGTCCGGACTGCGTGCCGTCCGCGCACCGTGCGGCAGCGGCGCGTCCGCCTCGACAGGGAGAACCCGATGTCGAAATTATCCTTATGTGCCGCGGGCGGCATCCTTTTGATGCTCGCCGGTACCGCGAAGGCGCAAGACCAAAGCGAAACGATCAAGCAAGGAGCACAAGCCTACCGGATTTGCGCCACCTGCCATTCGCTGCAACCGGGCGTCCATCTTTCCGGCCCCAGCCTTGCCGATCGCTGGGGCAAGGAAGCCGCGGCCATCAGCGACTACGGTCGCTACACCGGCGCGCTGAAAAAGTCCGGCATCATTTGGGAAGAGAACACGCTCAACGCGTGGCTCGCGGACCCGCAAGCCATGGTCCCTGGCACCACCATGACATTCCGCGGCGTCGAGCAGGAGGAAACCCGGAAGAGCCTGATTGCGTTTCTGCGACAGGCGCTCGCACCGGGTGGAACGGCTCAGGTCGTGAAGGCTGGTTTGCTCCCTGCGCAAATGGCCGCGGGGCAAATTCCGCAGGACATTTCATCACTCGGCGCGAACCAGCGCATCAAGGAAATTCGCCACTGCGGCGACGCGTACTACGTCACCACCGCCGACGGCGCACAGTTTCCGTTCTGGGAAACCAATGTGCGTATCAAGATCGACACAAGCTCACGCGGACCCAAGCAGCGTGAGCCGGTCTTGCTGCGCTCGGGTATGGTGGGCGACCGCGTCTCCGTCGTGTTTTCGAGTTTGTCCGACTTGACCCGGCTGCTTGCCGAGAAATGCTGAAGCTAGGCAATATCATCGGCCAACGGAGATCGTTCAATGCTGCAACTATTCCTGACTTTGGCGCTCCTGTTGCTCTCGCCGTACGCGACCGGCGCGGAAAAGAAACCCGAAGCGACCCTTTACCGGGTTCCGTTTTGCGGGTGTTGCGACGGTCACGCCGAGCATCTGCGCGCGAACGGCTATAGCGTGACAGTCGTTGAAACCAAAAACATGTCGGTCATCAAGAAGAAGTATGGCGTGCCGCAGGAGTTCGAGGGCTGCCATACCATTGAAGTTGGTGGTTACGTGGTCGAAGGGCATGTGACCGCGACGGTGATCGACAAATTGTTGAAGGATCGCCCGGCCATACGCGGAATTTCGCTGCCGGGCATGCCGGACGGATCGCCGGGAATGAGCGGCACGAAAAAGGGGCCTTTCGTCTTCTACGAGTTGTCGAAAGAGAGCGGCAAGGTATTTGCGACGGAATGATACCGATACGCGTCGCCAAGTGATCGATCACGTCTCTTTCGACCAAGTCGACACCTGGGTGTTCGACCTCGACAACACGCTCTACCCGCATCACCTGAACCTGTGGGAGCAGGTGGACGCGCGCATCCGCGACTACATCGCGAATTTCCTGAAGCTCACGCACGACGAGGCGTTCAGGCTGCAAAAGGACTACTACCGCCGCTACGGCACCTCGATGCGCGGGCCGATGATCGAGCACGGCATGCAGGCGGACGACTTCCTCGCGTTCGTGCACGAGATCGACCATTCGCCGCTCGAGCCGAACCCCGCGCTCGGCGCGCGCGCGCGCGGCTGCCGGGGCGCAAGCTCATCCTCACCAACGGCACGCGCGCGCACGCGGACGCGGTGATGCGGCGGCTCGGGATCGGCGCGCATTTCGAGGACGTGTTCGACATCGTCGCGGCGGAGCTCGACCCGAAGCCCCTGCCCCAGGCGTACCACCGCTTCCTTGCGCGGCACGGCGTCGAGCCCGCGCGCGCGACGATGTTCGAGGACTTGTCGCGCAATCTGGAAGTCCCGCACCGGCTCGGCATAACCACGGTGCTCGTGGTGCCGGAAGCGACGCGCGAGGTTTTTCGCGAGGACTGGGAGCTTCAGGGCCGCGACGCGCCGCACGTGGATTATGTGACGGAGGATTTGGCGGGTTTTTTGAAGGGGGTGGGGTGAAGGCGGTCAGGCCACACTCTTCTCTCTACGGAAACATTCCTTCCAACGCTGCAAAATTGCCGGCAGACGCCCACTCGAACCGATTACCTATTACGTAAAGGTTTTCCTTTGCACGTGTGACCGCAACATTAAGCTGATTTACGCCCTCGCCTGCCCAGTTCCTCGCCCCATGTCGCTGCGGCTCCGCGGCGCCAAGTACCAAAATAATCGTGTCTGCCTGCCGTCCTTGGACTGTATAAACGGTGCCGACTCGATCTCGAGTCCAAATCCAAGGATCCTTGGTCCAACGACTAAGAACCTTCTCCGAGATCAAGAGTTGCCGAAGCTTTTGCGCGACAATCCGAAAAGGCGAGACAATATAAATGTCAATTTCCTCAAGTTCGGCCCCGTTGAGTTTTCGAAACAACTCAACAACCGCGCGTCCCTCGGCCGCTGACCATTTGTCTTCGCAGCGATCTGGCCTGACGTCGATCCAAGCGGAAGGCCCAAGCACTTCACGGATTTTGGAATGCTTATCGCCGCGACCTTGAACCATCATTCCGCCGTACGCGAGATTGTTTGAAAGAGAGAACATTGGCTCGGCGCACCGACGATGTACTACTAAAGGAATTCCAACACGCACGTTCTCTCCAACCGAGACGACCGTGGTGCCGTAGACACTAGAGGTATCGGCAAGCGTCTGCACCGAAGCCGCAGGCGCTATAAATCGACCCTGATCGACCCCATACTGGTCCGCAATCTTGTGCGCGAGTTCGCTTGGCAAGCTGGTGATGGGTGGAAGCTGAAGTGGATCACCGACAATCACGGCGCGTCGCGCTCGCGTCAGTGCGCCAACAGCGGCCTGCGGAACAGCCTGACCCGCCTCGTCTATTAACAGCCAACCGAAGGCTTTGGGATCAAGATATCCGAACATTCGCTCCACGGACGCGAAAGTCGTTGAGACGACAGGCACGACGCAGAAAAATGTTGTCCATAAGCCCGGCATCAGCGGACGTAGTCGATCGCTCCAGCCGTTTCGACCAAAGAAGGCTCGAAAGAGTAGGTCCAAGTTGCTTCGAATTTGTTTTGCTGCCGCATCCACAAACGCTTTGTGCAAATCCATTGCTGCGACGAATACATCTTCGCGCAAACGTAGCGACTCGCGATCCAGCCACGGCGCGTCACGTTGAACATCTGACATACTGCGCTCAAAGAAGGCTGCGTCGACAAAGTGTCTGCCGCTAATCTCAGCAGCTTTATTTAGCGCCTGAGTCAACGACTCCAGGACCTTTTCGACCTCCATAGCATTTCTCTGGGTGGCGATTAGTTCACTTCCTACAATTTTTTCTGTCTCGCCGCCTTCAGCTAGCGCCCGGTCCATCTTGTCAAGACGGCTGCGGTGTTCCCGTTGCGACTGGAGGAGCTTCAGCCAAATTTGATCCCATTCGACGTAGGCCGATGATCCGATAATTCTACTGATAGGGCTTGGCCGCCTCTGATTGTGCTTGGCCAGCGTGAGTTCTAATTCCTCGTCTGAGGACCGTGCGCCTGCAATCGCCAATTCGAGACGCGCCTGTGCCTCTCGCAAAGCGAGTTTCTTGCGCTCAAGTTCCGTCAGACGTTCCCCTAGAGCGCGCCTCTTTAGCATGAGTTCGTTTGACTCAAGCGCTTGCCGCGCTTTTTCGAGAATCGTGAAACGTTCATCGATCTTGCGTGACGCTTCGATAAATTTGTTCCGCGCAAAGCGCCAGCGTTCGAGCGCCGCGTGCGCGCTTGCAGGCGGCTTTTCGGCGCTCACGACATATGGCTTTCGCTTTTCAATGACCCGCCCGGACTTCGGGTCTTTGACTTCAATTGATTGCGGATTTCCGGACGCCTCCATCAAATAGGTCCGCAGACCATAATCGGCGTCGGACCATGCATTTTGACGAAATGCGAATCTGTTTCGCGCATTGCCAAGGACGGCCGCGATTAGCCCCCAACTTTCTGACAATTCCGGCGGTGCAGTCTCTAACGAGCGCGGCGCGCCGTCCGTCTCGTCCCGATTGTCGCCCTTCATTCCTCGTGCGACGTTATCCGCCACGCTTTTGAAGTATCTGAGATCATTTCGAGAAATATTTATCGCGCTAAGGGTCGGCAGTTCGGCGCTAACATTTTCGACTGCCTTGTTGTTCGAGGAAGCAACGACTATTTCGAAGCCCATCAATCGAGTATTTATTTGGTAGGGCTGGGTCAAAGCGTTGCCTGATCGAAATTTCTGATTGGACAAATTGAATGCATCGTTGGGATTGTCGAAAGTCGCCATAGCTCGTGCTCGCTGCACAATCAGCGCGACAACTAAATCCCGCAGCAAGGTTGTTTTACCGGTTCCAGGCGGCCCGTTCACTGGCGTCAGGGTAGTGTCCATCGTGTTACTAAGCGCAAGATTGACAGCTGCCTGCTGAAGCAGAACCAGTGGATTTCCGCTCTCCGCTGGCCAACTGCCGAGAGGGAAGGTCTGCGGGGCCACAGCCTCCGCCAGAGCGACGTCGTCTTGGCGCAGGTCTATCAATTTGCTCGGAATTGAGAGGGCTAGGTACCGTTCGAGAGTTTCTGGAATCGAGTTCGCCTGTACAAGACTCTTGGCCTTGGCTAGGTCACTTAGAAAAAAGCTGCCCATCGGCGGGGGATCAGGCGGTTCGGGAGCTGCGAACCACTGATATACGCGAACCGCGAATTCAGGCGATACGATGCAATCTTCTGGCAAAGCCAACTTCTGTACTATGTGCTTAAAGACTCGCTCGATCGCTTTCTTGTCGATCGACTCGACCTCTTGGTCATCAGAAGGTCTGATGAGGCGCTCGGCCCCCTCGACCAAGCCATGCTCCACTCGCGGCCAATCTCCGAGCGCCGAAAGTTTCTGCCGAAGAGCAAAAGGTAAACCCCAAGCAAAACTTGAAATCGCTATTGCATTTGGTTCGACCGGCAAACCTTTGTTATCGACGGTCAGAATCGCTATGGGTGCGAAGCCGGACGCTGAAACGCGCTCGATGTCCTCGTCTGTATATATCTCCAAAAGCTTCGCGGCCGCCCCCTCCATGACAATCGCGCCAAGCACGACTTGATAAAATAGCCGCCTATACGGCCGCGACTTTTCTCCTCGCTCCCAGGGTAACTCAGAGAATTTCGCCAAGTCAGCAATGCGTCGAAAATCTCCATCCGCAAGATCCGCTGGCTTACGGTAGGTTTGAGGCGATAGCACTTCGAGAGCGATCCAAGCGGACAAAAGATTGTCTGCGTGTTCTCTAGAAAGTTGCTTAGGGAGAGGTAGATTTGGTGCTGGCCTACGCCGAAAAGGCGGCCGCCGCGGCTTCTCTAGGATCGGGAGTACCGGCGGCGGCAGATCAGTTGATGCAGTTCCGTTCTTTGCACCGTTCGCGACCTTTGGGTTTGCTCCATTTGGTTTGATCGTAGACGCAGTCCTAGAATTCGCTTCTCGTTTCGTGACTCCGCTCGGTTCTGCCGGAGCACTCTCTCGTTTGGCGGACTGGGCCTTTTTCGATTCAGTCGATACTTGATCCAAGCGTTGCTGTAGCTTTTTTGCGCGCGGGACCGAGCGGAATGAGAGTTCGTGCCTAATCCTGTCGATTGTCGCTTCGTCCCCAGCGGCATGCGCGCGGTCGAATTCTTCTTCAAGTTTAAATATGGACCAGCTTAGTAATGACCGAACCATGCGGAAAGCGCGCCTAATATCAGTGGACGTACTGCTATAACCTGAGGTTGCTGCATTGTGAACCTTACAAGCCAAGAATTCGCTCGTTCGCAATAAGACCTTGACCATTTGAATTTTGGGACTATATTCACATCATCCCGCTCGCGAGGGGCGTCTTCTAGAGGCGTCTATTGGATGGAGCGGGTGCGGCGCCTGCGGGCGCGGGCGAACGTAGCCCGCGCACTCGGGGCGTCTCGGGACCCCGCCCTACGGGCACTACAGACCCGTGCGCGAGGAGCTCGCTGGACGGCTTGGGCTTCGGCTCAAGTTCGCAAGCGCGGCCCGAGGCTCGGCGGCCGGCTCGACCGGCCGCTAAAACGCCGCGGTGGAGCGCCGAGAGGCGAGCGCGTCCCGCAGTTTTGGTTTGCGCAGACTGCGTAAACTTGTCTGCGGTATGCGCGCCCACGCCTCGCCAGGCGTGGAAACGAAATCGAGCGCCTCCCGGCGCTCCGCCCCCCTCGTTCTTCGAGGGGCACTGTCGATGCCTCGGGCGCGAAAGCGCGCCGCGGGAATGCATCGCCATGCCCTCGCCCGTCATT
>JBBDYN010000028.1:0-46186 GCA_040901465.1 Xanthobacteraceae bacterium | reverse complement strand
CCCCCCCCGAGCCCGGAATCCATATTGCAGGGCGGCGGTCATGGATTCCGGGCTCGCCCGCCTTCGCGCTTCGCGCTCAGGCGAGCGCCCCGGAATGACGGGAAAGAAGGCATCCGACGTTCCGAGCGCCTCCCGTTGACACGGCCGCGCCGCCCAAGGACAAGTCCGCCGCCAGGGAGAAACGCATGAGTCACGAGAAGCTTGCCGGCACGATCGATCAGGCGTGGGAACGCCGCAGCGACATCGGCCCGAAAACCCGGGGGCCGGTGCACAAGGCGGTGCAGAACGCGCTCGATTTGCTCGACCAGGGCAACGCGCGCGTCGCCGAGCGGCAGGCAGACGGGCGCTGGCACGTGCAGCAATGGCTGAAGAAGGCGGTGCTCCTTTCCTTCCGGCTGAACGACATGGCCGTGATCAAGGGCGGGGCCGGTCGCGCGGTGTGGTGGGACAAGGTGCCCTCCAAGTTCGACGGCTGGAACGCGGCGAAATTCAAAAAGGCGGGCTTCCGCGCGGTGCCGAGTTGCGTCGTGCGGCGCGGCGCCTTCATCGCGCCGAACGTCGTCTTGATGCCGAGCTTCGTGAATATCGGTGCCTATGTGGACGAGGCGACGATGGTCGATACCTGGGCCACGGTCGGCTCGTGCGCGCAGATCGGCAAGAACTGCCACATCTCCGGCGGCGTCGGTATCGGCGGCGTGCTCGAGCCCGTGCAGGCGGGGCCGGTCGTGATCGAAGACGATTGCTTCATCGGCGCGCGCTCGGAGGTGGCCGAGGGCGTGATCGTGCGGAAGGGGACGGTGCTTTCCATGGGCATCTATCTCGGCGCATCTACGAAGATCGTCGACCGCGCGAGCGGCAAGGTGTTCATGGGCGAAGTGCCGCCTTACTCGGTCGTGGTGCCGGGCTCGCTGCCGGGCAAGCCGCTCGCCGACGGCAGGCCCGGGCCGTCACTCTATTGTGCGGTCATCGTGAAGCGCGTGGACGCGCAGACGCGTTCGAAGACCTCGATCAATGAATTGCTGAGGGATTGAGCATGGCTCGCCAACGCCCCCGCGCCGACATCGCGGCTTCCATCGACTGGCGCCGTCTATTCACGAGTCTGGAGGGCCGCATCGGCCGCCAGTTATTCTGGATCGGCGTCCTGTTGCTGCTTTTCGTCGGCATTCCGATCCAACTCTTTGTGGTCGCCCTCGCCGGCGACCTCGCCGGCTTCATCGTCAGCCTCGCGTTTCTCTATCCCGGCTACGCCGTGAACGTGAAGCGGGCACACGACCGCAACCGGCCGGCCTGGATCATCGGATTGTTCTACGCGCTCCTCATCGCAATCGTATTCATGCAGCTGGCCGACCTCCATATGACAGACGGACAGCCGAATGGCCCCTTCGTCCTTGCCGGCGCGACTTTCCTTTTGTTTGCGATCGTTCTTACGATCGATCTCGGAATTCTCCGCGGTACGCCGGGCAAAAACCAGTACGGTCCCGATCCGCTCAAGCAGCGGTGAGCATCGGACGGACGATCAATGCCGACGCCTCACACCCCGGATCCAGTCGCGATCGCGCAGGCGCTCGTTCGCTGTCGCTCGGTGACGCCGGCGGAGGGCGGCGCGCTTGCCTGTCTCGAAGGGCTGCTGAAGGGCGCGGGCTTCGCGGTGCACCGCGTGACTTTCGTGGAGCCCGGGGCGCCCGCGATCGAAAATCTCTACGCGCGGATCGGTAAGCGGGCGCCCAACTTCGCATTCGCGGGCCACACCGACGTCGTGCCGCCGGGGGACGAAACCCGCTGGCGGCATGGTGCTTTCTCCGGCGAGGTGGATGGCGGCGTGCTTTATGGCCGCGGCGCCGTCGACATGAAGGGCGCGATCGCATGCTTCGCCGCGGCGGCGCTCGACCATCTCGCGGCGAACGGTGGCAAGCTGAAGGGCTCGATCTCGTTCCTCATCACCGGCGACGAGGAAGGCCCGGCGGTCAACGGCACGGTGAAGCTGCTCGCCTGGGCGAAGGAGCGCGGCGAGACATTCGAGCACGCGATCGTGGGCGAGCCGACGAGCACGCAGGCGGTCGGCGATACGATCAAGATCGGCCGGCGCGGCAGCCTCTCCGGTACGCTCACGGTGAGCGGCAAGGCCGGCCACGCCGCCTATCCGCAGAACGCCGACAATCCGATCCGCACGCTCGTCGCCATGCTGAACAAGCTGAACGAGCCGCTCGACGACGGCTCGTGGCACTTCGAGCGGTCGAATTTCGAAGTCGTCTCGGTCGACGTCGGCAATCCCGCGTTCAACGTGATCCCCGGCGAGGCCAGCGCGCGCTTTAACATCCGTTTCAACGACAAGCACACGCCGCAAAGCCTGAAGGTGCTCGTCGAGGCGCGCTGCCGCGAGGCCGCGCCTGCGGCGCACTTCAAGCTCGAATGGGAGCGGCCGAGCGACAGCTACATCACGAAGCCGGGGCCGTTCGTCGATCTCCTGTCGGGCGCGGTCACAGAAGTGACGGGCAAGAAGCCGGCGCTCTCGACCTCGGGCGGCACCTCCGACGCGCGCTTCATCAAGGATTATTGCCCGGTCGTGGAAATCGGCCTTGTCGGCCAGACCATGCACCAGATCGACGAGCACACGCCGGTCGCGGACTTGCAGCGGCTCGCGGAAATCTATCGGCGGGTGTTGGAAAAATATTTCGAATAACGACATGTGATTGTCGTTCCCCGGACGGCCGCGAAGCGGCCGAGCCGGGGGCCAGCGGGAAATCGACGGATTGCACTGGGTCCCGGCTCGCGCCGCGCTTCGCGCGGCCTGGCCGGGACACACGGCTTCAGTAGTCGACGCGCACGAGATAAAGCCCGCACGCGGGCGCGACCGGGCCGCAGGCTGAACGATCGCGGGCCGCGAGCGCGTTGGCGAGCTCGTCCGCGCTCCATTTCCCCTCGCCCACCAGCACAAGCGAGCCGACCATCGAGCGCACCTGATGATGCAGGAACGAGCGCGCAGAAGCCTGCACGCGGATCTCATCGCCCGCCCGCGTCACGTCGATGCGGTCGAGGGTCTTCACCGGCGACTTCGCCTGGCATTCGACCGAGCGGAAGGTCGTGAAATCGTGATTGCCGACAAGGCGCTGCGCCGCGGCGTGCATCGTGGCCGCGTCGAGGGGCTTGGCGATACGCCAGGCGCGGTCGCGGTCGAGCGCGAGATCGGGGCGGCGATTGGCGATGCGATAGAGATAGTGGCGCGCTTTCGCGGAAAAACGCGCGTCGAAGTCGACGGCGACCTGCTCGACGTTCAGAATCGAAATCGGATTCGGCCGCAGATACGCGTTCAGCGCATCGCGGATCGTGTCGGTGTCCCAGTCCTTCGCGAGATCCACATGGGCAACCTGTCCCAACGCGTGCACGCCGGCGTCGGTGCGGCCGGCGCCGGAAACCTTCGGCTGCTCGCCCGCGAATTTTCCCAACGCGTCGCCGATGGCACCCGCGATCGACGGGCCGTTCTCCTGCACCTGCCAGCCGACGAACGGCGTGCCGTCATATTCGATGGTGAGCTTGTAACGAGGCATCGGCTAGCCGAGGGTTGCGCCGCGCGCGATTGAAGTGCCGCGCAGGAATTCCTCGGCGCCCATGGGCTTGGCGCCCGCGCGCTGAACTTCGAGGAGACGCACCGCGCCCTCGCCGCAGGCGATCGTAAGCTTGTCGTCAAGCACGATGCCCGGCTTGCCGCCGCCTTCGCCGCGTGTCGATCGGATCACCTTTACGCGCGCCGGCTTGCCCGCCACGCCCAGCTCGAACCACGCGCCGGGAAACGGCGAGAGCCCGCGGATGTGATCATGCACTTGTTTCCAGGGCCGCGACCAGTCGATGCGGGCTTCGGATTTCTCGATCTTCTTCGCGTAGGTAACGCCGCGCGCGGGCTGTGGGTTGAATTTCAGCGTGCCCCGCTCCAGAGCCGCAATGGCGCGCGCGATGAGGTCGGCGCCAATGACCGAAAGCCGGTCGTGCAGTTCACCGGCGGTCGAGTCGGGACCGATCGCGACGCGCTCGGCGAGCGCCACCGCGCCGGTGTCGAGGCCCTCGTCCATCTGCATCACCGTCACGCCGGTTTCTTTGTCGCCCGCCATGATCGCGCGCGCGATAGGCGCCGCGCCGCGCCAGCGCGGCAGGAGCGACGCGTGGAGATTGAGCGCGCCGAAACGTGGCGCTTCCAGGACCGCCTGCGGCAGAAGCAAGCCGTAAGCGACGACGATTGCAACGTCGGCCGCATGCGCGCGGAATTTTTCCGCCGCCTCCTCGCCCTTCAGGCTTGCCGGTTGCAGCACGGGAATGCCGAGGCGCGCCGCGGTCTCGTGCACCGGCGAGCGGCGCTCTTCCATGCCGCGGCCGGCAGGCGCCGGCGCGCGCGTGTAGGCGGCGGCGATCTCGTGGCCACGGCCCGCGAGCTCGACCAGGGTCGGCACGGCGAAATCGGGCGTGCCCATGAAGACGATGCGCACGTTCGCTCCTTTGCCGGCGAGTGTAACGCGGCTGCGGGGGAAAGCTTACTCCGCCGCTTCGCGCTTGGCGGCCTTGGTAAATTTCTTGGTCACGCGATCGCGCTTGAGCTTCGACAGATGATCGATGAACAGGACGCCATTGATGTGATCGATTTCGTGCTGCACGACGCGCGCGAGCAAGCCGTCGGCCTCGACCTCGTGGCGCTTGCCCTCAAGATCGAGAAAGCGGAAGCGCACGCGCTCGGCGCGCTCGACCTCGTCCAGATATTCGGGGATCGACAGGCAGCCTTCCTCGTGGCCGATCTTTTCCTCGGAAATCCAGAAGATCTCCGGGTTGATCAGCGCGATCGGTTGTTTCTCCTCCTCGCCGCGGGTTGCGTCGATGGTGACGACGCGCTTCGGCACGCCGAGCTGGATCGCGGCGAGCCCGACGCCGGGCGCTTCGTACATGGTGTCGAACATGTCGGCGACGAGCTTCTTCACCTCGGCGTCGATGCGGGCGACGGGCTCGGAGACAAGGCGCAGGCGTTTGTCGGGAAGCACGACGATCGAGCGAATGGCCATGGCCGCGAGATAGGATGCCCGCCGCAAGGGGTCAAATGCGCCGGGTTATCGCGGCCTTGAAATCGGCCGCTACTCCATGTTCACTATTCGTTCTTAGCTTCCGAATCGAGTTAGAAGGGTCTCCATGAACGACGTATTGCTCTTTCTCGGATCACGCCCGGTGACCGCGGCGGAGGCTTTGCTCGCGCTCGGGGTCGCGGCGCTCGTGCTGCTCGTCCTGCTCTCGATCGCGCTGTGGCGCTCGGCGCGGAGCCGCGTGAACGAAGCCGCCGAGCAGGCCATGCACACGGCCGAACTCGAAGAGCGTATCGGCGAGCTCGTGCGCACGCAGGCCGAGACCACCGGCCGGATGCAATCCTTCGCGGAGGTGCTCGGCGGGCGCCAGGCAGAGCTCGCGCGCGTCGTGAGCGAGCGGCTCGATTCAGTCTCGCACCGGCTCGGCGAAGGCGTCACCAACGCGGCGAAGGCCACCAACGAAAGCCTCAGCCAGTTGCACGAGCGGCTCGCCGTCGTGGACGCCGCGCAGGCGCGGCTCGCGGAGCTTTCCTCGCACATGGTCACGCTCAAGGACGTACTCGCGAACAAGCAGGCGCGCGGCGCGTTCGGCCAGGGCCGCATGGAGGCAATCGTTGCCGACGGGCTGCCGAAGGACTCCTACGCATTCCAATTCACGCTCTCGAACGGCAAGCGGCCCGACTGCGCCGTGTTCCTGCCGGGCGACGCGCGGCCTCTGCTTATCGACGCCAAGTTTCCGCTCGAGTCGATCACCGCGTTCCGCGAGGCGCAATCCGACGAGACGCGGCGCGTGGCGGGTCAACGGCTGCGGCAGGACATATCCAGGCATGTAGCTGATATCGAGGAGCGTTATTTCCTCCCGGGAGAGACGCAGGAGATGGCGCTGATGTTCGTGCCGTCGGAGTCCGTCTTTGCGGAGCTGCACGAGCATTTCGACGATCTCGTGCAAAAGGCGTTCCGGGCGCGTGTGCTGCTGGTGTCTCCGTCGCTCCTGATGCTTGCGATCCAGGTCATGCAGGCGATGGTCAAGGACGCGCGCATGCGCGACGCGGCGGAGCTGATCCGCGCCGAGGTCGGCAAGCTCATGGACGACGTGAGCCGGCTGCGCGACCGCGCGCTGAACCTGCAGAAGCACTTCGCGCAGGCGTCCGACGACGTTGGTCAAGTGCTGATCTCCGCCGACAAGGTGGCGAAGCGCGGCGCCAGAATCGAGGCGCTGGAACTCGACGAGATCGAAAGCGCGCACGAAGAGCGCACGCCGCTGCAAGCGCCGCTCAACCTGAAGCTCGGCGCGGCGGAGTGATGAATCGCCGCAATTTGATTTTTTGTCCCTCCCCCATCGGGGGAGGGTGGTCCGCGAAGCGGACCGGGTGGGGGGTCGTCGCCCGCCCGGATTCACCCCACTTGGCTCCAGCGCCCGGATGCAATCCGGGCGCTGGAGCCACCCTCCCCTAAAGGGGAGGGATTAGGAGAATTGCGGCGTGATCGAATCGGCACTGGAACGCGTGAAGCCGCGCGAATCGTTCCTCTCCGCCCTCGCCGTCTATCTGCGCGCGCGCGTCCTGATCGTGCTGCTGCTCGGCTTCTCGTCCGGGCTGCCGCTCGCGCTCTCGGGCGGCACGCTCGCGATCTGGATGACGGAACGTGGCATCGATCTCGCCACGATCGGGCTCTTTTCGCTCGTGGGGCTGCCCTACACGATCAAGTTCGTCTGGGCGCCGGTCGTGGACGCGCTCGACGTGCCATTCCTCTCGCGCGCGTTGGGGCGGCGGCGCGGGTGGCTCGTGTTCAGCCAACTCGTGCTCGCGGCGACGGTCGTCTTCCTCGGCATGCTCGATCCGGTGGCAGCGCCCTTTGCGGTCGCGTTCGCGGCGCTCATGGTGGCGGCAGCCTCCGCGACCCAGGACATCGTGATCGACGCCTTCCGCGTGGAAAGCCTCGACACGAGCGAGCAGGCCGCGGGCATGGCGTCCTACGTGTTCGCCTATCGCATCGGCATGCTGGTTTCGGGCGCGGGCGTGATCGCGCTCGTCGCGTGGCTCGAACACATTGGCGTCGCGCTCGACCAAGTGTGGATGTGGGGCTATATCGCCGCGGCGGCCTTCGTGGCGATCGGCCTCGTCGCCACGCTCCTGGCGCGGGAGCCGGATGCGCCCGCGGAATTGCAGGCCGGTAAACCGCGCGGGGACGCCCTGCACCGCGTGCTCACTACCGCGTTCGAGGCCTTCCGCGAGTTTCTCACGCGCGACGCGGCGATCATCGTGCTGCTGTTCGTGGTGCTGTTCAAGTTCTGCGATGCCTTCGCGGGCGTGCTCACCGGACCGTTCGTGATCTCGATTGGCTTCGACAAGGCGGCCTATGCGGGGATCGTGAAGGGCGTCGGGCTCGCGGCGCTCCTGATCGGCGGAATCGCGGGCGGCGTCGTGGCGCGTGCGCTGCCGCTTGTCACGAGTCTCTGGCTCGCCGCGTTCCTGCAAATGGCGTCGAATTTCGTCTTCGTCTGGCAAGCTTGGGTCGGCGTGAACCACGCGGCGCTAACCGCCACGATCATCGTCGAGAATTTCACCGGGGCGATCGGCACGGTGATCTTCGTCGCCTATCTCTCCGCGCTCTGCGGCGTACGCGCGCACACGGCGACGCAATTCGCGTTGCTTACGGCACTTGCCGCGGTCGGCCGCACGACGCTCGCATCGGGCGGCGGCTTCGTCGCGGAGGCGACCGGCTGGGAGGTTTTCTTCACGATCACGGCGTTGTCGGCGATTCCGAGCCTGTTCCTGCTCGCCTGGCTGCAGGCGCGCGGGCATTTCAAGGGGCTGGAACGGAAAATCTAGAACGGCGTGCGCGAACGGATCGCGGCGGAGAGCGTGCCTTCGTCGAGATAGTCGAGTTCGCCGCCGACGGGCACGCCGTGCGCGAGGCGCGTTACCTTTATTTCTGCATCGCGTAGCAAGTCCGTGATGTAGTGCGCGGTGGTCTGGCCGTCGACGGTGGCGTTCAACGCGAGCACCACCTCCTTCACCTCTTGCTCATGCCCGCGCTTCACGAGACTGGCGATATTCAGATCGTCCGGCCCGACGCCGTCGAGAGGCGAGAGCGTGCCGCCAAGCACGTGATAGCGGCCGGGCGACGCGCCCGCGCGCTCGAGCGCCCAGAGGTCGGCCACGTTCTCTACGACGATCAGGATCGAGCGGTCGCGGGACGGGTCGGTGCAGACCGTGCAGGGATCGCGCGTGTCGACATTGCCGCAGGTGCGGCAGACGACGATCTTGTCGAGGGCATCGCCGAGCGCCGACGAGAGCGGCTCCATCAGGTCGGCGCGGCGTCGGACAAGGTGGAGCGCCGCGCGGCGCGCCGAACGC
The DNA here is from genome assembly GCA_040901465.1 of Xanthobacteraceae bacterium. Classification (GTDB taxonomy): domain Bacteria; phylum Pseudomonadota; class Alphaproteobacteria; order Rhizobiales; family Xanthobacteraceae; genus JAUSIF01. The sequence goes on along the minus strand of JBBDYN010000028.1, from coordinate 37,773 downwards.
GGGCCCAGGCCCGGCAGACGCGCGAGCAATTGAATCAATCGCTCGATTTCAGGTCCGGCAACGGCGCGCGGCATTTCAAAAGAGCTTCATTCCCGGCGGCAGCGGTAATCCGCCGGTCAGCGCCGTTGCCTTCTCCTGAACCAGGCGCTCGGCCTTGGCGCGGGCATCGGCGTGCGCGGCGGTGACGAGATCCTCGACGATCTCCTTCTCGTCCGGCTTCATCAGGCTCGGATCGATCGAGATTTTCTTCATTGCGCCCTTGGCCGTGAGGGTGACCGTGACGAGGCCGCCGCCGGAAGTGCCGCTTATTTCCGTTGTTTCAAGCTCGGCCTGCAGCTGCTGCATCTTTTCCTGCAGCTCCTTGATCTGGCCCATCATGCCCATGAGATCGCGCATGGCCGGCTCCCTGGTTCAGTCGCGGCGGTCGTCGTCGGGCGGGTCGGGCGGCATGTCGAATTCCGCCGGTTCGGATTCGTTCGTCGCCGCATTTTCGTCGCGACGGCGCACGCCCACGATCTCGGCACCGGGAAAGCGCTGCAAAACAGCTTCAACGAGCGGGTCCGCGCGTACGCCGCGCTCGAGCGCAACCTGATTTTCCTTGGCGAGTTCGGCCATGGTGCGGCCGCCGGTCTCGGCGGAAAGGATCACGAGCCAGCGCTTGCCGGCCCATTCGGAAAGTCTCGCCTGAAGATTGCTCACAATATCGGCGGGCGCGCCGGGCGCAACGGCGATTTCGAGGCGGCCTTCCTGCATGCTCACCGGGCGAATGAATTGCTCGATTGCGTGCTTGATCTGGAGATCGCGCCTGGCGGTCGCGAGCGCGACGATGTCCTCGAATTTTTCAAGTTTCGGGCCGGCAACAGGAGCGCTCGCGCGCGGCGCGGGATCGCGCTCGGGTGCGGCGCTCATGCGGCCGCCGCCTTCTGCCGCCACGGAGAGCCGGGCACCGAGCCGGCCTGAGCCGGAAGGCGTGCCGCCACTCGCGCCGGCGGCATTGCCGCCGCCGCCGTCTCCCTCACGCAACGCGCGCAGGGCTTCGTCGGGCGTCGGCAGATCAGCAGCGAAGGCGAGCCGCACGAGCACCATCTCGGCGGCCTGTGCACCCTTTTCGGCCGACTGCACTTCGGAAAAGCCCTTCGACAGCATTTGCCACGCGCGCGACAGCACGCGGATGGAAAGCTGGTCGGCAAAGGCGCGGCCGCGATTGCGCTCGGCCTCGATCAAGCTGCGGTCGTCCGCGGACGATGGCACGAGCTTGAAGCGGGTTACGAGATGGGTGAACTCGGCGAGATCGGCGATGATCACTGCGGAATCGGCGCCGGTGTCGTAGAGATCGCGGAAGTTGGCGAGTGCAGCGGCGATATCGCCCTTCATCAGCGCCTCGAACAGATCAATCACGCGCGCGCGGTCGGCGAGGCCAAGCTGCGCGCGTACTTCGTCGGCTTTGAGATTCGCATTGCCGTGGGCGATCGCTTGGTCGAGCAGCGAGAGCGCGTCGCGCACCGAACCTTCGGCGGCACGCGCGATGATGCCGAGCACTTCCGGCTCGACCTTGACGTTTTCCTTTTTGCAAATTTCGGCGAGGTGCTGCGCGATCAGGCCGGCTTCCACACGCCGAAGATCGAATCGCTGGGAGCGCGAAAGGACGGTTACCGGCACTTTGCGGATTTCGGTGGTGGCAAAGATGAACTTCGCGTGCGGCGGCGGCTCCTCCAGCGTCTTTAGCAAGGCATTGAAGGCCGGTGTCGACAGCATATGAACCTCGTCGAGAATATAGATCTTGTAGCGCGCGCTCACGGGCGTGTAGCGCACGGCGTCATTGATCTGGCGTACGTCGTCGACGCTATTGTGCGAGGCCGCGTCCATCTCGAGCACGTCGATGTGACGGCTCTCCATGATCGCCTCGCAGTGGCGGCCGAGCCGCGGCATGTGCAGCGTCGGCGCGCCGCCGCCCTCGAGCGGCTCGTAATTCAAGGCGCGGGCGAGAATGCGCGCGGTCGTGGTCTTGCCGACGCCGCGTACGCCGGAGAGCATATAAGCTTGAGCGATGCGGCCGCTCTCGAACGCATTCGAGAGCGTCTTCACCATCGCGTCCTGACCAATGAGTTGTTCGAAGGTCGCGGGGCGATACTTGCGCGCGAGCACGCGGTAGCCGCCGGGCTCCGATGCGGCGGCAGCACCACGCGCGCCGCTTGCTGCGGCCCTGGCGGCTTTTTCCGGTGCGTCGCTCATGCCTTACTCAATTCGTCTCCGGTTGCGCCGGCCAAGTTGCGCGTTTTTTGGCCCGTCGATCCGGAAAAGGAGGGTGGGAGGTTGGACCGGTAACCCGAACCGGTCTCGTTAGGGCTGCTTCCTTCCGGACCTGACCCGGTTGGCGAGTGGCTCGTCCACCGCCAACCTCCCGCCTCTATATCGACCCTCCGATTGGGGAAGGCAAGCATCGGACGGCGGGCAAGATTCGTAAGTTGCACAGGATGTTCAAGCGCCTCATCCTTCGAGACGCCGTGCTGAGCGCGGCTCGTCAGGATGAGGCTTCGATAATGCCGGATGAATTCGCGCTCGATCCAAGGCTCGCCGCCGAATCCTGTGCGCTCGGGGAGCTGCCGGTCTGCCGCGTGCTCCTGTTCGACGACGCGCGCTATCCGTGGATCGTGCTCGTGCCGCGGCGTGGGGGCCTTGTGGAAATCATCGACCTTTCACCGAAGGACCGGATGCTGCTCCTGGAAGAAATCGGCGCGGCCATGGACGCGCTGAATGCAGCGACTTCGCCCTACAAATTGAACGTCGCGGCACTCGGCAACGTGGTGCGTCAATTGCACGTGCACGTGATCGCGCGCTTCCAGGGCGACGCGGCGTGGCCCGCCCCGGTCTGGGGCCGCGGTGACCGCGTGCCCTACGAGCCCGGAGCGCGGGCCGAGCTCGTGCGCATACTGCGGCGTGGATTCGGCTTCGATTAGTTGCACCATGCAAGTGCGCGTGCGAGCGTCCCGTTCCCGCCGCGAAGAAACTTCATGCCCGCTCCCTTCGATCTCGGTCCGTGGCCGCGCCTCGCCTATGTCACCTCCTCGCTCGATCGCGCGAGCGAGCGGCGAACCGATGCGCAGTTCGTCGAGACCGCGAGCAAACATCCCAACGCACGCACCGTCTTGATCGGTGGCGAGCTCGTCGTGCTCCGCAGGGCCGGAGGTGCGTCCGATCCGCTATTCCCGGTCGCCGAAGCGCGAGCGTTGGGTGCAACGGGGGAGCCAGTCTTTCTCGGGACAGCGGGAGACGCTGCATGGCTCGGCTACGCGATCGCGTCTGACGTCGCCGAACAACTGAAGGCGCGCGACGATCATCTCGTGATCGATCTGCGCTCGATCGCGGTGCAGGGATTGGTGGCGCCGGATCATCTGCAGCCGATCGCGACGGCCAAGGCGGTTCTCACCTGGCACGCACGCAACCGCTTCTGCGCGAATTGCGGTGCGCCGACGAAGGTCACCGAAGCAGGCTGGCGGCGCGATTGCGCGGCGTGCGGCGCCCAACATTTCCCCCGTACCGACCCGTGCGTGATCATGCTCGCGATCGACGGCGAGCGCTGCCTGCTCGGGCGCTCCGCGCGGTTCGTCACGAACATGTGGTCCTGCCTCGCCGGGTTCGTGGAGCCCGGCGAATCGTTCGAGGAGGCGGTACGGCGCGAGACGCGCGAGGAAGCCGGCATTAAAGTCGGACGCGTGGCCTATTTCGCGTCGCAGCCCTGGCCATTTCCGATGTCGATCATGATCGGCTGCCACGCGGAGGCGACCACGACCGGCCTCAACATCGATCGCAATGAGATCGAAGACGCGCGCTGGGTGTCGCGAGAAGAAGCCGCGCTCATGCTCCTGCGCAAGCATCCGGACGGGCTCGCGACGCCACCACCCGCCGCGGTCGCGTATCACATTATCCGCGCGTACGTGGAGCGCGGGCCGGACGTTCTGCGCTAGTCCAACGTTTCCTGGCCCTGCGCACGGTACGGATGCGCCGGATAGACGCCGAGAATCTTCAGCTCGGCCGAGAAAAACGCGAGCTCCTCGAGTGCGAGCTTCAGCCGCCGGTCATCGGGATGGCCTTCCACGTCGGCGTAGAACAAGGTGGCAAAGAAGCTGCCCCCGATCTGGTAGGATTCGAGCTTCGTCATGTTGACGCCGTTTGTGGCGAAGCCGCCGAGCGCCTTGTAGAGCGCGGCGGGCACGTTGCGCACGCGGAATACGAACGTCGTCACAGTCAGACCGTTTCCCTGCGCCACCCAATCCGGCTCGCGCGAGAGCACGATGAAGCGCGTCGTGTTGTGCGCCTCGTCCTCGATGTCCCCGGCGAGGATCTCAAGTCCGTAGATATCGGCGGCAAGGCGCGAGGCGATCGCTGCGTGCGTGTTGTCGCCGGACTCTGCGATCTGACGTGCGGAGCCCGCGGTGTCGGCGCCGATCACGGTCTTCAAGCCGAGCTTACGGATCATATTGCGGCATTGGCCGAGCGCGTGGATGTGGCTTTGCACGGTCTTGATGGTCTTCAGCGTCGCGCCCTTGCGCGCCATCAATTGATGCCGGATCGGGAGAAAATGCTCGGCGACGATGTGCAAGCCGGAGTGCGGCATCAAGTGATGGATGTCGGCGACGCGGCCCGCGACCGAGTTCTCGATCGGGATCATGGCGAGGTCGGCATCGCCGCCGCCCACGGACGCGAATGCGTCCTCGAAGGTCGGGCACGGCACCGCCTCGAGCTCGGCATAGGACTCGTGGCAAGCGATGTGCGAGTTGGCACCCGGCTCGCCCTGGAAGACGATGGTTTTGCGCTTCTTGGTCATGGGTGATTTGGCCGCCCGCCCAGCAGCGCGCGGGCCTTTTCGAGGTCGGCCGGAGTATCGACGCCGAGGGGGACTGCGTCAACGATGGCGACGTCGATGCGCATGCCCGCCTCCAGCGCGCGCAATTGCTCGAGCCGCTCGCGCAACTCAAGCGGCGACGACTTCAGCTTGACGAATTTTTCCAGCGCCGCGCGGCGATATGCGTAGAGCCCGATGTGATGGTAAAGCGGGCCCTCGCCCGCGGGCGCGGTGGCGCGGGTGAAATAAAGCGCGCGCAGGCGATCGTTCGCGACTGGCGTGCCGACGACCTTGACGACGTTCGGATCGGTTCGCTCGCGCTCGTCCCGGATCTCGGCGGCAACGGTCGCGATGTCGACGGCGGGGTCGGAGAGTGCGGCGAGTGCGGCGCGGATCGTCTTCGACTCAAGCGTCGGCAGATCGCCCTGGATATTGAGCACGACACCTGCCTTGCCCGCGGGATCAACCTTGCCGAGCGCCTCGAAAATGCGATCGGAGCCGGACACATGGTCCGTGCGGGTGAGCACCGCCTTGTTGCCGGCGGCCTCGAGCGCCTTGACGATTTCCGGCGCGTCGGTCGCGACCCAAACAGGTCCGACCCCGGCCTCCACCGCACGCGCGGCGACGTGAACGATCATCGGCTTACCGCCGATCTCGGCGAGCGGCTTCCCCGGCAAACGCGTCGCCGCCATGCGCGCTGGGATCAGCACGATGGCATCGGCGGTGGTGGATTCGGGGCGGGTCATGGGGCGCGGATAAAGCCGCCGGAGCGGCAACAAGTAGCAGCAGTTGCGGCCCTTATACGGGTTGCGCCACCCGGGGCAAAGCTAGTAGGTCTGCCCGGTCCGGGTGGAGCGGCTGAAATGGACGGATTCGAACTCAATAAAATCTTGGGCGCGGTGCTCGGCACCTGCCTATTCACGCTCGCCCTGAACATCATTGCCAACGGAATTTTCGCCCCGCACACGCCGGCAAAACCCGGTTACGATATCGCCGTTCCGGAAGCGCCGGCCGCGGGCAGCGCGCAGGCCGCGATCCCGCCGGCCGAACCGATCGCGGCGCGGCTCGCCAAGGCCGACCCCAAGAAGGGTGAGGCGGCGGCAAAGAAGTGTCTCGCCTGCCACAGCTTCGAAAAGGGAGGCCCGAACAAGGTCGGCCCGAACCTCTGGGGCGTGATCGGCGGTCCGCGCGCGCACGCGCAAGGCTTCGCCTACTCGGGCGCGATGAAGCAGCAAGGCGGCGCATGGGATTTCGAGAACCTGGATAAGTATCTCACCAACCCGCGGGCCGAGGTCAAAGGGACCTCGATGGCGTTCGTCGGCATCCGCCGGCCGGAAGAACGCGCGGACGTCATCGCCTATCTGAATACGCTCGCTGACAGCCCGAAGCCGCTGCCGAAGCCGGAAGAGGGTGCCGCGAAGCAGCCCGCGCCGGCGGAAAAACAACAGACGCCACCGGCGACGAAGCAGTAAGGCTATCTTCAAGAATACGTTAGCGGTCCGGTTGCGCTGGCAGCGCCGCGCAAATGCGTCATAATTGACGTGAATCTCGCCTAGGGGGCGGAATTAGCAACGGAGCCAATTGTGCGCCGCCAATTCAATTCGTCCACGCTCGGCCGAGGAACCGCGCTCGCCGCGCTTCTGTTCGTCGCTTCGATGCCTGTTTCCGCGAGCGACGCCGAGTGGAAGCACGGCCTTTCGCTCATGGGCACGCCGAAATATCCGGCGGACTTCAAGCAGTTCAATTACGTGAACCCGAACGCGCCCAAAGGCGGGCTGGTGCGGCTCGGCGTCGACGGCAGCTTCGACAATCTGAATTTCGTCATCCCGCGCGGCACGGCGGCGGCGGGCATCACGCTCATTTACGATACCTTGATGGCATCGGCGCTCGACGAGGTGGCGACCGAATATGGGCTGCTCGCGGAAGCCGCGCGTCATCCGACCGACTGGTCCACCGTCACCTACCGGCTGCGCCAGGAAGCGCGCTGGCACGACGGCAATCCGGTGACGCCCGAGGACGTGGTGTGGAGCTTCGAAAATCTCGTGAAGCTCAATCCGAACCAGCGCTTCTATTATCGCCACGTGACGAAGGCGGAGAAGACCGGCCAGCGCGACGTGACGTTCACGTTCGATGCGCCCGGCAACCGCGAGCTGCCCCAGATCGTCGGCCAGATCGTCGTGCTGCCGAAGCACTGGTGGACCGGCAAGGACGCGCAAGACCGGCCGCGCGACATCGCCGCCGGCACACTCGAGCCGCCACTCGGCAGCGGACCGTACCGGATCAAGAGCATCGTCCCCGGCCGCACCATTTCCTACGAGCGCGTGCCAGATTATTGGGGCGCGAAGCTGCCGGTGAAGATCGGCCAGGATAATTTCGCCGAAATCAGATACGAATATTTCCGAGACGACACGGTGGAACTCGAGGCCTTCAAGGCGGATCAGTACGATTTTCGGGTGGAAAGCTCGGCACGCAGCTGGGCGACCGCTTATGACTTTCCCGCTCGGCGCGAAGGCAAAGTGATGCTGGAAACCTTCCCCGAGCGGGCGCGCGGCGTGATGCAGGCGTTCGTGCCGAACCTGCGGCGCGACAAGTTCAAGGACGCGCGGGTGCGGCTCGCGCTCAGCTACGCGCTCGACTTCGAGGACATGAACCGCACGCTGTTCTTCAACCAGTACAAGCGGATCGATTCCTATTTCAGCGGCACCGAGCTCGCCTCCTCCGGGCTGCCTGCGGGCAAGGAGCTTGAGATCCTGGAAACGGTGCGCGACAAGGTGCCGGCGGAAGTCTTCACCAAGGAGTTCAAGAACCCGGCTGGCGGCACCGAGGACGCACGGCGAGCGAACCTGCGCGAGGCCGTGCGGCTCCTGCGTGACGCCGGCTATGAAATCCGCGAGCGCAGGCTCGTAAATGCCAAGACGGGCGAGCCGTTCTCGATCGAATTCCTGCTGAACAGCCCGGCCTTCGAGCGCATCGTGCTGTTCTACAAGCCTCCACTGGAGCGGCTCGGGATCGAAGTTGGCGTGCGCGTCGTCGACACCTCGCAATACATAAACCGTCTGCGCGCGCGCGATTACGACATGGTGGTCGCGGGCTGGGGCCAGTCGCTTTCGCCCGGAAACGAGCAGCTCGATTTCTGGGGCACGGAGGCGGCGGATCGGGAGGGGTCGCGCAACTACGCGGGGATCAAGGACGAGGCCGTCGATGCGCTCATCAAGCGGCTGATTTTCGCCGCCGACCGCGAGGAACTGAAGGCCGCGACCCACGCGCTCGACCGAGTGCTCTTGTGGAACCACTACGTGGTGCCGACCTGGACGATCGACGTCACGCGCACGGCGCGCTGGGACCGATACGCGCATCCGGAGAAGCTGCCGGAATATTCCTATGGCTTCCCGGACATCTGGTGGTTCGACAAGAAGCGGGCGGCGAATGTCGGGGTCAGGCAGTGAGGCTCACGCGGCGCTCGGTTCTCGTGCTCGGCGCCGGCGCCACTGCCGGCGCTCTCGCGCCGAAATGGGCGGCCGCACAGGAGCGCGAGAGCCACGGCATTTCCGCGTTCGGCGACCTGAAATATCCCGCGGACTTCCGGCATTTCGAATACGTGAACTCGGACGCGCCCAAGGGCGGCCTGTTTTCGCATATCGGCTCAACGCGCCAGTTCAACCAATCCTTCCTCACCTTCAACTCGCTCAACAGCTACGTGCTGAAGGGCGACGCGGCGCAGGGCATGCAGATCACGTTCGCGACGCTCATGGCGCGCGCGCTCGACGAACCGGACGCTATGTACGGGCTTGCCGCACGCTCCGTGCGGATTTCCGCGGACGGCCAAGTTTATCGATTTGCGATCCGGCCCGAGGCGCGCTTCCACGACGGCACGAAGCTAACCGCGTATGACGCGGCGTGGTCGTTCACGACGCTGAAGGAGAAGGGCCACCCGATCATCCGTCAGCTCATGCGCGACGTGGTGGAAATGAAGGCTGAGGACGACGCAGCATTGTTCGTGCGCTTCGATCCCAAGCGCGGCCGGGAAATTCCGCTGTTCGTCGCGAGCTTGCCGATCTTCTCGCGCGACTATTATTCGGCGCGCAATTTCGAGGACTCGACGCTGGAGGTCCCACTGGGCTCGGGCGGCTATCGCGTCGGCAAGTTCGAGGCCGGACGCTATATCGAATACGACCGGGTGAAGGACTGGTGGAGCGCGGACCTGCCGGCGAGCCGCGGACAAAACAATTTCGACGTGGTGCGCTACGAATACTACCGCGACCGCGACGTCGCCTTCGAGGGCTTCACTGCTCGCTCCTACCTCTTCCGCGAGGAATTCACCTCGCGCATCTGGGCGACGCGCTACGACTTCCCGGCGATCAAGGACGGCCGCGTGAAAAAGGACGTGCTGCCGGACCAGACGCCGTCCGGCGCACAGGGCTGGTTCATGAATACGCGGCGGGAAAAATTCAAGGACCCGCGCGTGCGCGAGGCAATCATCCTCGCGTTCGACTTCGAGTGGACCAACAAGAACATCATGTACGATTCCTACGATCGTACGCATTCCTATTTCCAGAATTCGGACATGATGGCGAAGGGCAAGCCGTCGCCAGAAGAGATCGCGCTGCTCGAGCCGTTCCGCGACAAGCTGCCGGCGGAAGCATTCGGCGACCCGTTCCTGCCGCCGGTCTCGGACGGCTCGGGCCAGGACCGCGCGCTTCTGCGGCGCGCCACACAGCTCCTGCAAACGGCGGGCTTTGCGATCAAGGACGGGCGGCGCGTCAACGCCAAGGGCGAGCGCATCCAGATCGAATTTCTGATCGAGGAGCCGAGCTTTCAGCCGCACCACATGCCGTACATCAAGAACCTCGCGACGATCGGCGTCGAAGCAACGTTGCGCATCGTCGATCCGGTGCAGTTCCGCGCGCGCGTTGACGACTTCGATTTCGACGTGACGATCCAGCGTTTCAGCTTTTCTTCGACGCCGGGCGAGTCGCTGCGCACCTACTTCACCTCGCAGTCGGCTGCGATCAAAGGCACGCAGAACCTCTCGGGCATTTCCGACCCGGTCGTAGACGCGCTCGTGGAGCGTATCATCGAGGCGAACAACCGCGAGGAACTCACCTTCGCTTGCCGCGCACTCGACCGCGTGCTGCGCGCCGGCCGCTACTGGGTGCCGCATTGGTACAAGGGCACGCACTGGATCGCCTATTGGGACCAGTTCGCGCGGCCGAAGGAAAAGCCGCGTTACGGCCGGGGCATTCCGGACACCTGGTGGACCGACCCGGCGAAGGCGCCGCGCGCCGGTTGACCCGGCCGCCGAACGCACGCAGGTTGGCGCTGTCACCCGCATGCAACGGGCCTTGACCCGACATAGCGAATGCTCCAATCCATCGCCGGGGGCGGCCTTCCGAGTCTGACGCTGCGAAGATGACCGCCTATATCCTGCGCCGCCTGCTCTTGATGATCCCGACGCTGCTCGGGATCCTGTTCGTATCCTTCGTGGTCGTGCAGTTCGCGCCCGGCGGGCCCGTGGAACGCGTGATCGCGCAGCTCTCCGGCGACGACGTTTCCGCCACGTCGCGCATTTCCGGCGGCGGCAGCGAGATCGCGCGGCCGGGCGCGGGGAGCACCGGCCCAGCCGATCCCGTCGTCTCGAAATATCGCGGCGCGCAGGGGCTCGATCCGCAATTCATCAAGGAGCTCGAAAAGCAGTTTGGCTTCGATAAGCCGGCACACGAGCGCTTCCTGTTGATGCTCTGGAATTTCGCGCGCTTCGATTTCGGCAAGAGCTATTTCCGCGACACGACAGTGATCAATCTCGTCATCGAGAAATTGCCCGTCTCGATTTCGCTCGGCCTCTGGATGACGCTGATCACGTACCTGATCTCGATCCCGCTCGGCATTGCCAAGGCGGTGCGCGACGGCTCGCACTTCGACGTGTGGAGTTCGGGGGTCATCGTGATCGGCTACGCAATCCCGGGCTTCCTGTTCGCCATTCTCCTCATCGTGCTGTTTGCCGGCGGCTCGTTCTTCTCGATCTTCCCGTTGCGCGGACTGACTTCGGACAATTTCTCGCTGCTGCCCTGGTATGCGAAGATCGCCGACTATTTCTGGCACCTGACGCTGCCGATGATCTCCATGGTGCTCGGCGCGTTCGCGACTATGACGCTGCTCACCAAGAATTCGTTCCTCGACGAAATCCGCAAGCAATACGTCATCACGGCGCGCATGAAGGGGCTGCCGGAGCGGCGCGTCCTCTACGGCCACGTGTTCAGGAACGCGATGCTGATCGTCATCGCGGGCTTCCCGGGCGCGTTCATCGGCGCCTTCTTCTCCGGGTCGCTCCTGATCGAAACGATCTTTTCGCTCGACGGGCTTGGGCTGCTCGGCTTCGAGAGCGTGCTCAACCGCGACTATCCGGTCGTGTTCGCGACGCTCTACATCTTCTCGCTCGTCGGCCTCGCGGTGAACCTGATTTCGGATCTCACTTATACGTGGATCGATCCGAGAATTGATTTTGAAACGCGGGAGGCCTGAGTGGACGCACCCGTGCGCCCGAAGCCTCCCGAAACCGCCGCGGTCCGACCGGTCAACGACGTCGCACCGCCGGTACCCGGGCGATTTTCATTGTCGCCGATCAACCGGCGGCGCTGGAACAACTTCAAGGCCAATCGCCGCGGCTGGTGGTCGTTCTGGCTCTTCCTCATCCTCTTTTTCGCGAGCCTGTTCGCGGAGGTGATCGCGAACGACAAGCCGTTCCTCGTTTCCTATGACGCACGCTTCTATTTCCCGGCGGTCCAGCAATACCCGGAGACGACGTTCGGCGGCGACTTCGAAACCGAGACGGACTATCGCGATCCGTTTCTGAAGGACCTCATCGAGAAGAAGGGCGGCTACATGGTCTGGCCGTTCATCCGCTACAGCTACAATACGCACAATCTCGACCTGCCGACGCCGGCGCCCTCGCCGCCCACCTGGATGCTCACGGACGAGCAGTGCAAGTCCGTCGTGGAGCGCAAGGGCCTCACGGGCTGCCGCGACCTCGAATACAACTGGCTCGGCACGGACGATCAGGGCCGCGACGTGGTCGCGCGCATGATCTACGGCTTCCGCCTGTCGGTGCTGTTCGGGCTCGCGCTGAGCCTGATCTCGTCGGTGGTCGGCGTCGCCGCCGGCGCGATCCAGGGCTATTTCGGCGGCTGGACCGATCTTCTGTTCCAGCGCTTCATCGAGATCTGGACGTCCATTCCGTCACTCTATCTGCTGCTGATCATTTCCTCGGTGCTGGTGCCGGGATTCTTCGTGCTGCTCGGCATCCTGCTTCTGTTCTCGTGGGTCGCGCTCGTGGGGCTCGTGCGCGCGGAATTTCTGCGCGCGCGGAATTTCGAGTATGTGCTGGCCGCCCGCGCACTCGGCGTCTCGAATATCGTGCTGATGTTTCGCCATCTGCTGCCGAACGCGATGGTCGCCACGTTGACCTTCCTGCCCTTCATCCTGTCGGGCTCGGTGATGACGCTGACCGCGCTCGACTTCCTGGGCTTCGGATTGCCGCCGGGCTCGCCCTCGCTCGGCGAACTGCTCGCGCAGGGCAAGGCCAATGTGCAGGCGCCATGGCTCGGGCTCACGGGCTTTTTCACGCTCGCGATCCTGCTCTCGCTGCTGATCTTCGTCGGCGAAGCGGTGCGCGACGCATTCGATCCGAGGAAGACTTTCACATGAGCGAGCCGCTTCTAAAGGTCGAGGAACTCTCTGTCGCATTCCGCCAGTCGGGATCCGAGACGCTCGCAGTCGACACGGTATCGTTCGACATCAAGCCGGGCGAGACGGTCGCGCTCGTGGGCGAATCGGGTTCCGGCAAGTCGGTGACCGCGCTTTCCATCCTGAAGCTCCTGGCCTATCCCGCCGCACGGCATCCCTCGGGCCGGGTGCTGTTCAAGGGCCGCGATCTGCTCGCCATGTCAGAGAACGAAATCCGCGGCGTGCGCGGCGAAGACATCACGATGGTTTTTCAGGAGCCGATGACCTCGCTCAATCCCCTGCACACGGTTGAGCAACAGATCGCCGAGGTACTTGCGATTCATCACAAGCTGTCGGGCCAGGGAGCGCGCAGGCGCGTGATCAAGCTGCTCTCCGAGGTCGGCATTCCCGATCCGGAGACGCGGCTGCGGTCCTATCCGCACCAACTTTCCGGCGGGCAGCGCCAACGCGTGATGATCGCGCTTGCGCTCGCGAACGAGCCTGATCTCTTCATCGCCGACGAGCCGACGACCGCGCTCGACGTCACCGTGCAGGCGCAAATCCTCAAGCTTCTGAAAGACTTACAGGGGCACCTCGGCATGGCGATGCTGTTCATCACGCACGACCTCGGCATCGTGAAGAAGATCGCCGAGCGCGTGTGCGTGATGCAGGGCGGCCGCATCGTCGAGCAGGGAAAGGTCGCGGACGTCTTCGCCGCGCCGAAACACGAGTACACGCGCGCGCTGATGGCGGCGCAGCCCAAGGGTGAGCCCGCGCAGCCGCAGCCCTCGGCGCCGGTCGTCGTCTCGACCGACAACCTGAAAATCTGGTTTCCGATCCGCCGCGGATTCCTGCGGCGCACGGTCGGGCACATCAAGGCGGTCGATGGCGTGTCGCTCGCGGTCCGCCGCGGCGAGACGCTCGGTGTCGTCGGCGAGTCGGGCTCCGGCAAGACGACGCTCGGTCTCGCGCTGTTGCGACTCATCTCGAGCGAGGGCCCGGTCGTATTCATGGGCAAGCCGATTCAGGGATTGCGCTTCCGCGAAATGCGCCCGATCCGGCGCGACATGCAGGTCGTGTTCCAGGACCCCTATGGCTCGCTCAGCCCGCGCATGTCGGTCGCCGACATCGTCGGCGAGGGATTGCGCGTGCATCAGCCAGGGCTTTCCGCTGCGGAGCGCGATACGCGCGTCGTGAAGGCGCTCGCCGAAGTCGGCCTCGACGCCGGAACACGGCACCGCTATCCGCACGAATTTTCCGGCGGCCAGCGCCAGCGCATCGCGGTTGCGCGCGCCACCGTGCTCGAGCCCTCCTTCGTCGTGCTCGACGAGCCGACGAGCGCGCTCGACATGATGATCCAGGCGCAGATCGTCGATCTCCTGCGCGACCTGCAGCGCAAGCGCGACCTCACCTACATGTTCATCAGCCACGACCTGCGGGTCGTGTCGGCGCTTGCGAGCCATGTGCTGGTGATGCGCGCGGGCAAGGTGGTGGAACAGGGGCCGGCGGCGGAGGTATTCGCCAATCCGAAATCCGCCTACACGCGCGCCCTCTTCGCTGCTGCCTTCTCGCTCGAGACCGCGCCGGAAGGCACCGTCGCGCAATAGCAATGTCGATCCTGCTCGCAATCGGCGGTTGGGAGCCGGAAGCGTGGCTCGAACGATTCCGCGTACTCGCACCCGGGCGCGAAATCCGGCTCGCGCCTGACATCGGCGATCCGAAAACAGTTCACTACGCTTGCGTGTGGAAGCCGCCCGCAGGGCTCCTCGCGAGCCTTCCCAACTTGCGGGCGATCTTCTCGCTCGGCGCCGGCGTCGATCACGTGATCGGCGACGCGACGCTGCCCGAGGTGCCGCTCGTGCGCATCGTCGACCTCGATCTCACCATGCGCATGACCGAGTACGTGGTGCTGCACGTGCTGCTGCATCACCGGCGCATGAAGCTTTATGCGAAGCAACAAGGCGAGCGGGTGTGGCGCGACCATACCGATCCATCGGCGGCGGAGGTGCGGGTCGGCATCATGGGCATGGGCGCGCTCGGCCGCGCGGCAGCGGCAGGTCTCATGCCGCTCGGATTTCAGCTCGCGGGCTGGAGCCGCACAAGAAAGCGGATTTCCGGAATCGAGACTTTTGCGGGCGAGGCCGGGCTTCGCCCATTTCTGGCGCGGACCGATATTCTCGTTTGTCTACTGCCGCTTACGGCCGATACGCGCGGCCTGCTCCGTTACGATCTCTTTCGCCACCTCGCTCGCGACGGCGCCCTTGGCGGGCCGGCGCTGATCAATGCCGGACGCGGCGGCCTTCAGATCGAGGCCGACATCCTGCGTGCGTTCGACGACGGCACGCTCGCGGGCGCAAGCCTCGACGTGTTCGAGCAAGAGCCGCTGCCCACGGCGAGCCCGCTCTGGTCGCACCCGCAGGTCTACGTCACCCCGCACAACGCCGCGCAGAGCGACCCACGCGCGCTCGCGAAATACGTGTTCGTGCAGATCGAGCGGCACGAGCAGGGGCTGCCGTTGGAGAACGTCGTGGACCGCGCGCGCGGTTATTGAGTCTGTTCTAGTTTCAGCAGCACATTGCCGATTGTCGCAGCCGGATCGAGCCGTTATTTTTCGGCGAACGGGAGGAGAAGATCATGACAGCGAAGGCTGCGCTCAAGGGGAAACACACCGCCAACCGCGAAGGAAACGTCTACGCGCGCGCCAACGAAGTGATCGTGAAGGTCACGGGCGCGGACACCGACGGCACGTTCGAGGTGGTGGAGGAAAATTGCAAGCCCGGCTTTCAGTCGCGCGCGCATATCCATACCAAGGCGTTTGAGACATTCTACGTGATGGAAGGCAGCGCCGACTTTCGGGTAGGCGACGAGTTGTTTCACGGCACGAAAGGCTCGTGCGTGCATATCCCGCCGGGCATTCCGCATCAGGTGACCTCGAAGGAAGGCGTGCGCATGCTGATGGTCTACAGCCCCGCGGGCACTGACAGCATGTTCGCGGCCATGCACGCCTTGACCGAAGAACAGCTGATGGACGCGGAATTGACGCGGAAGATCGCGCTCGAGCACGACACGATCATGGTGGAGCAGAGCCCGGGCGGCCGCGGCAAGGGCACGATCCTCGGGTAGGCGTTCAGCGCACGCGCCGCACCCCCGTCACTTGAGAGCCTGATTTCGCGATGCGCGCGACGGCTTCGGCGAGCGGCTCCTCGGCGACGCCCATGTGAAAGGCATTCGCGTGCAGGAGCCGGCCCGGCGCGGAGACAATCCCGATATGGCCCTTCCAGCAGACAAGATCGCCGCGGCCTAGCGCGTCGAGATCGCCGTCGAACCGCACGGCCGTGCCGGTCGCCGCTTGCATGTCGCTGTCGCGCGGACATTGCACGCCCGCGGATTGCAACGCGACCTGTACGAGACCGGAGCAATCAAGACCGAGGCTCGAACGCCCGCCCCACAAATAGGGCGCGCCCGTGAAGCGCGCGGCGACCGCGACGAAATCCGGCTCGACGGACTCGATCGGCGCGAGATGCCGCGCGGGAATGAACCCTCCTGCGTCGGTGACGGCGAATTCCCCTTCCCTGCGCACGATCGCGACGCGGCTCCCGAGTGACAGCGCGGCGAGCGGCGGCTGCCTGATATCGCGCGCGAGAAAGACAAGCGTGCGCAGCGCAGCGATTCGGTGCGTCGGCGGCGCGCCCGCAGTGCCTAGCGCGGAGGCGGGAAGCCAGCCGACATAGGAATCGAGTTCGAGTTGGCCCCAGGCCCAGCCCTCGTCCGTCGTCTCATAGACAGTCACCGGCTCGCCGTGGAGCGCTTGGCTGTCGAGCACCGCGTCGGGCCTTGGTTCGTGATGCAGCGGCGCGGCCGACGCGAGCACGCGCAGCTTCTTGCCCTCGACGAAGCGTGCGGCCTCGATGCGGCCCTTCAGGTGTGCCGCCGCGAGATCCGGCCGCGCCGGCGTCAGCCGCGGATCGAGGCCCGCGGGAAGTTTCATCGCGGCAATTCCTTGGCCCTCTCCACGATCAGGTCGCCGAGTCGCTCGACATAGAGCGCGCCTTTGACCGTGCGCTGCACGACTACGTTGCGGCGGTCGGCGTCGTCGCGACGGCGCGAGAGCAGGCCGAGGCGGCCCATGGTGTCGAGCGCGCGGGTGATCACGGGCTTCGTGACGCCGAGCTTGGCGGCAAGGCCCCGCACCGTGTGCGGCGGCGGCTCGAGATAGATGGTCAGCAGCACGGTGATCTGACGCGCGGAAAGATCCGTCTCCCCGTCGCGCACCAGCGCGAAGGAGAGATCGTGCAGCAGCTTGAGCGCCTGGGAGGGGCGCAACTCGACCAAGACGGCCTCCGGAGATCGTTTCGGAGGCGTATTGTTCTCTGATCCCAGCTAATGGCGCAAGCGGTCAGCGATAACGTTCACACAGGAGCGCATGGAGCGCGCGGATGGTCTGCGCCTCGCCGCCCTCGGGCCGGCCTGGCTTCGTGGTTGGATTCCAAGCGAACAGGTCGAAATGGACCCAGGATTTCGCCCGCTCCACGAAGCGGGCGAGAAAGAGCGCCGCTGTGATCGCCCCGGCGAAAGTGCCAGTTCCCACGTTGTTGGTGTCGGCGATCTTCGATTCGAGCATGGATTGATAGGGACGCCACAGCGGCATGCGCCAGCTGGGATCGGCCTCGGCTGCGGCATGGCGGGCGATCGACCCGGCAAGTTCATCGTCATCGGTGAACATCGCCGGCAGCTCTGGGCCGAGCGCGACGCGCGCCGAACCGGTCAAGGTGGCGAAGTCGACGATCAGTTCCGGGGTGTCCTCGTCAGCGAACGCGAGCGCATCCGCCAGTATCAGACGCCCCTCGGCGTCGGTATTGCCGATCTCGACGGTGACGCCCTTCCGGCTCGCGAAAACGTCACCGGGCCGGAATGCGTCGCCGGAAATCGCATTCTCCACCGCGGGGATGACGACGCGCAGCCGCACGGGGAGCTTCGCGTCCATGATCATCTGCGCGAGGCCAAGTGCGTGCGCGGCGCCACCCATATCCTTCTTCATCAACAGCATGCCAGCGCTCGGCTTGATGTCGAGTCCGCCGGTGTCAAAGACGACGCCCTTGCCGACGAGCGAAACCTTCGGGTGCTTCGGATTTCCCCAGGCGAGGTCGATCAGGCGCGGCGCGCGCGCCGAAGCGCGACCGACCGCGTGCACGAGCGGGAAATTTTCCTTGAGCAATTCGTCGCCGACGACAGCGCGAACCGACGCGCCGAATTTTTCCGCAAGTACGCGCGCCGTGGCTTCGATCTCGGCTGGACCGCAATCGTTCGACGGCGTATTGACAAGATCGCGGACGAAATGGACCGCCTCGATAACCCGCGTGAGCTCGGCGCCGTCGACGCCCGCCGGCAATTCTAGCAGCAAATCCTTCGGGTCCGATTTGCGGTAACGCGTGAATCGATAGGCCCCGAGCGCGAAGGCGAGCGCGGCCAGGCGCGGATCGGGCAGCAAAGATTCGAAGCGCCACGTGCCGGCGGGCAGGATCGTCGCGAGCTTGCCGGGCAGGAACGGATTGCGCGGGCGTTCCGAAGGCTTGTCGAGCGAGAAGAGCACGCCGCCGATCGCTCCGTTGTCGCCCGGCAGCAGGAGATGACTATCCGTCTCCGGTTTGAAGCCGGCCGCGTCGGCGAACGCGCGCGCCGCGGGCGGCAGCCGGTCCCGTAGCGCGGGCCAAGTCTCGACATCAACACACCAGATGGGCTTGGCTTCGCGGCCGCGCGTGGAGGACACGAAGAGCGAATGGAGACGGTCGGGCAAGGCGTCGATCCGGCAGGAACGGCTATCGAGGGTCGGGCGCAGTTCTTAACCGGACATTAGGGTTAATACTCTATTGATAAGCAAGCTTTCATCCGTTCGATCAGGCCGGAGCGCGTCATGGGTTTATTCCGATCCAGTCCCTTTCATGTGAGCCGCGCGGGCGTCTCGCGCCTGGCGCTTGCCGTTGCGCTTGCCGCCGCACTGGGCGGCTGCGCGGCCAATCGTCCTGAGATCACGGGATCGGTGCCTGCTTCCAATACTCAACTCACCGACAATGAATGGCGTCAGCAAACGGATTCGCTTGCCGCCCAATACCGCGCCCGGCCGAACGACCCGGAGGTCGCGATCGCCTACGCTCGCGCGCTGCGCGCGAGCGACCAACGCGCGCAGGCCGCAGCCGTACTTCAGCAGGCGTCAATTCGCAATCCGAATAACTCGGCGGTGCTCGGCGCTTATGGCCGGGCCCTGGCCGACACCGGCCGGTTCAACGAAGCGCTGGACATTCTCGGCAAGGCCCACACCCCGGACCAGCCGGATTGGCGCATCCTGAACGCGCAAGGCGCGGTGCTGGATCAATTGGGGCGGAACGCAGAAGCGCGGCGCTACTACGAGACGGCGCTGAAGATCGTTCCGAACGAACCGTCGGTCCTGTCCAATCTCGGTCTTTCCTACGCGCTATCGAAGGATCTCGAGCGCGCCGAGGCGACGTTACGCCGCGCTGCCGCCGAGCCGCGCTCGGAGCCGAAGGTGCGCCAGAATCTAGGCGTCGTGCTCGCCTTGCGTTCCAAGTTCGAGGAGGCCGAGCGCGTGACGATGGGCGTGCTGCCGGCCGAACAGGCGCGATCGAACGTCGCCTATTTCCGCGAGTTGATGCGAGACGCCAGCCGGCCGAAAAATACCGGCGCGCAGAAGACCGCCTCAGCCGGTTGACCGGCAATCCATCCCTCACGAAGCTCGGTTTCGATCAGCGCCGCGTGGCGGCGCCCAACCGCGTTCAGCGTCCGCGCACTTCCATCACGCGGATGTAGGCCGGGCCGAGGATCACAATGAAGAGCACCGGCAGGAAGAACAAGATCATGGGCACGGTGAGCTTGGGCGGGAGGCCGGCGGCCTTCTTCTCCGCCGCGGACATGCGCATGTCGCGATTTTCCTGAGCGAGTACGCGCAGGGCCTGCCCCAGCGGCGTGCCGTAGCGCTCCGCCTGGACGAGTGCGGTACAGACCGACTTCACGACTTCCATGTTGGTTCGCTTCGCCAGGTTATCAAAAGCCTGGCGGCGGTCCTGCAAATAGGAGAGTTCGGCGGTCGTCAGCGCGAGCTCCTCGGCGAGCGGAATCGACTGAGTGCCGATTTCCTCGCTTACCTTGCGAAATGAGGCGTCGATCGACATGCCGGACTCGACGCAAATCAGCAGAAGATCGAGCGAGTCGGGAAATGCGCGCCGGATCGATTGCTGCCGGCGGGTGATCAGATTCTTCAGGAACAGTGCCGGAATTCGCATGCCGAGCCAGGCGGCGCCGACGGTGATCGCGAGCTTCACCATCGTTGGCTGTTTGATGTCGATGAATACGAACAAATACAGAAGCGCGAACAGGAACAGTGAGATCGGCATGATCAGCCGGAAGAACAGGAAAGTGACGTAAGGCCCCTGCCCGCGATAGCCGGCGTGAGTCAAAGTGGACCGGATTTCGTCCTCGCCGAGCCACTTGCGCAAATTCAGCTGCTCGACGACCGTCTGCATATACGCCTTCGGCGACTGCCGCAGCGACACGCGTTCTCCGCGCGCAAGGCGCTCGCGCTCGCGGGCGCGGATCTTGTTGCGCTCCAGGGCAACGACTTTCATTCGCCGTTCAAGATTGTCGCCGAAGACATAAGGCATGGCGAACGTGAGCACGGTCGCCATCGCCGCGATCGCGGTGAGCATAGTCACCAGGAAGCGCGTGTCGTGCAGTCTGTCGATCAGGAGGTCGACCATCACACTCCGCCTTAGAAGTCGAAATTGATCATACGCCGCATGACGAACGTGCCGAGCGTCATCCAAACCGCGGAAGCCGCGAGCATCATCCGCCCCAAGGGCTCCGTCCAAAGCAATTCGATGTAGCCGGGGCTCGTCAGGTAGACGAGAAGCATGACCGCGATCGGCAAGGCGGCGATGATCACGGCCGAGGCCTTGGCCTCCATGCTCATCGCATCGATCTTCGCCCGCATCTTCTTCCGGTCGCGCAGGACGCGCGAAAGGTTTGCCAACGCCTCGGCGAGGCTGCCGCCCGCCTTCTGCTGTATGGTGATCACGATCGAGAAGAAATTGGCTTCGGCCATTGGGATCCGGTCGTAGAGCTTGGCGCAAGCTTCCGGCAAGGGCATGCCGATCGCCGTGCTCTCGGCGATCATGCGGAATTCGCTCTTGACCGGATCCACGGTTTCCGCGGCAATGATGCGAATGCAGTCGCCGAGCGGAAGGCCGGCCTTGACGCCGCGCACGATGACGTCAATCGCATTCGGCAATTCTTCGATAAAGCGCTGCTCGCGCCGCTTCTTGAGATAACCAAGCAGCCAGCGCGGCGCACCGACGCCAATCGCGAGGGCGGCGCCGAGGGCGATGTACCATTGTTGGCCGAACACGGTGGCCAGTGCGCCGGCGATGATTGCGACTACGGCGCTGCCAATCAGGAAATTGCGCTTCGACCAGCCGAGACCGGCTTGTTGCAAGCGGACGGACAGGGGCGGATTCTTGCGAGAGCGCTGTCGCTCCTCGACTTTTTTCAGCGTTTCCTCGACCTGCTGGCGGCGGGAAGTTGCCGCGTCAGGCACGATGCGAGCGCGCCGTGCCGCGATTTCGTCGACTGTGATTTCACGCTTGCGCTTCTCAGCGCGGGCGTCGCCCGAGACGTACGAGTACAGCAGGGCATAGGCGAGGCCGCCGACCGCCACGGTGGCGAGCACGGCGATGGTCAGCGATCCGAACATGACATCACCCGCGCATTGGCTCGTCGTCCGTCTCGGAAGCATCAAGCGCGGCGGCGAGGCGCTGCTCCTCGTTGAAATAGCGCGCGCGCTCCCAGAAGCGCGGATGCCCGATGCCGGTGGAGCGGTGCCGCCCGAGAATCCGGCCGCTCTGGTCTTCGCCGAGATAATCGTAGACGAACAGGTCTTGCGTGGTTACGACGTCGCCTTCCATGCCGACCACTTCGGTAATGTGCGTGATGCGGCGCGTACCGTCGCGCAGGCGCGCGACCTGGATGATCACGTCGATCGAGGCGACGACCATCTCGCGGATGGTGCGCGGCGGCAGCTGAAAGCCGCCCATGGTAATCATCGACTCGAGGCGGGAGAGCGCCTCGCGCGGGCTGTTCGCGTGCAGCGTGCCCATCGACCCGTCGTGACCCGTGTTCATGGCCTGCAAGAGATCGAACGCCTCGGGTCCGCGCACCTCGCCGACGATGATCCGTTCCGGACGCATACGCAGGCAGTTGCGAACGAGATCGCGCATTTTGACCTCGCCTTCGCCTTCGAGGTTCGGCGGCCTGGATTCGAGACGGACCACATGCGGCTGCTGCAGTTGCAGCTCGGCCGCGTCCTCGCAGGTGATGATGCGCTCGTCGTCGTCGATGTAGCGCGTCAGGCAATTGAGCAGCGTGGTCTTGCCCGAGCCGGTACCGCCGGAGATCAGCGTGTTCACCCGGCAACGGCCGATGACCTGCAAAAGCTGCGCGCCCATCGGCGAGATGGTGCCGAAGCGGACCAGTTGTTCGAGCGTGAGCTTGTCCTTCTTGAACTTGCGGATTGTGAGCGCCGGCCCGTCGATGGAAAGTGGAGGAACGATGACGTTCACGCGAGAGCCATCGGGCAAGCGCGCGTCGCAGATGGGGCTCGCCTCATCGACGCGCCGACCGATCTGGCTGACGATGCGTTGGCAAATATTGTGGAGCTGCTGGTTGTCACGAAAGCGAATGCCGGTCTTTTGAATCTTGCCTTGCACTTCGATGTAGACCGTACTCGAGCCGTTCACCATAATGTCGGAGATATCGTCACGCGCAAGCAACGGTTCCAGCGGACCGTAGCCGAGCACGTCGTTGCAGATATCTTCGAGCAGCTCTTCCTGGTCGGAGATCGACATCGCGACGTTCTTGATCGCGATGATCTCGTTGACGATGTCGCGAATTTCTTCGCGTGCGGCGAGCGGATCGAGCTTGGATAACTGAGTGAGATCGATTGCTTCGATTAGCGCGCCGAAAATCTGACCCTTGGTTTCGTAAAAGCTTTCCGAACGCCGCCCTTCCATAACGGTCTGCGCGCGGGTCGGCGCGATCGGCGGCGACGCAATCGGCGATTCGTCGAGCAATGCCGCTGCCGCAAAGTTCGTGCCCGAGCCTTGCGGCTTTGCCGGACGCGGCGTTTCCACCGCGCGCGGCGCAGGGACGCGCGCCGCCGGCATGGGCTGCGACGGCTCTTGCCGCTGCAACTCGGCTCCTGAACTCCGCTTACCGAACATGCGCCATTCCTTGCGCGTGGCCGCTTATTTGAAACCGGCTCGCATCTTGGCGAGCAGCGGCGAGAACAAATCGCGCTTCTGCTTCTTCACCTCGGCGCGGCCGGTGAGCGCTTTCGCGACCGTGAGGAACGTCTCAGTGATTTTATGCTTCGACGAGACCTCCGCTATCATCTGGCCGTTATTGGCCGCAGTGCCGAAAATCTGCGGATCGAAGGGAATCGCCGCGACGGGCTCGGCCTCGAGCGCTTTCGCGAAGTCCGCCGCGCGCACTTCGGGGCGCTTCGGCATGCCGACTTGATTGAGGAGATACAGCGGCGGGCGGTCATTCGGCCGGGCACCGCGCACGAAGTCGAACAGATTCTTGGCGTTGCGCAGATTGGCGAGATCGGGCGCCGTCACGAGCAGCACTTCGTCGGCGCTGATCAGCGCGTGCTTGGCCCAGCCGGTCCACAGGTGCGGAAGATCGAGCACGATGTAGGGCACCGAAGTGCGCATCGCGTCGTAAATCGGATCGAACGTGTCGGCGCCGAAATCGTATTCGCGGTCCAGCGTCGCGGGCGCCGCGAGCAGGCTCAGATGGTCGGTGCACTTCGACAGCAGCCGGTCAACGAAGGCGTTGTCGACGCGCTCCGGAGAGAACACTGCGTCGGCCACGCCCTGCGGCGGATCCTGGTTGAAATCGAGGCCGGCGGTGCCGAACGGCAGGTCGAGATCGGCGATGACCGTGTCGAGGGCGAGCTCGCGGGCGATCGCGAATGCAACATTGTGCGCGACGGTCGAGGCGCCGACGCCGCCCTTGGCGCCGATCACCGCGATCACGCGGCCGACCGGATCGGAATCCGGCGCGCTGAACAGGTTGGAGATCGCGCGCACGACGTCCACCGGCGACAGCGGCGAGATCACGTAGTCGCTGATGCCGCGGCGCACGAGTTCGCGATAGAGAATAATATCGTTGAGCCGGCCGACAACGACGACCTTGGTGCCGGCATCGCAAACCTCCGCGAGCCGGTCCAGCCCCTCGAGCAGTTCGTTTCCGTTGCCGTTGTGCTCGATCAAAATGACATTCGGCGTTGCGGCACTGCGATAGGCTTCGAGCGCGCCGGCCAAACCGCCCATCTGCACCTTGACGTGCGCCTTCGCCATCCTGCGGTCGCCGGCAGCCGCTTGCACGGCATGCGCGAGCTCAGGCACTTCGCAGAACGCCTGGACCGAGACGCGGGGGACGGGCGCAATATGCCGTTCGCCGGCGGCAGCCGGCGCGGCAGAACCCTGGTCGAGTGCTAACGCGAATTTGCTCATTTTGCGACGTCGCTCGCCTCTGCTTCCTCGGTGTCATATTGGCCGGAGGGATTCTCACCCTTGCGATACTTTTCGATGACGCTCTGGCGGCGCGCGGCCAAAGCCGGCGTCTCGGCGCGCGGCTGCACGAGATCTTCCGGATTGGCGACAGAGGCGGCCAGGTTTTGCTGCGTGGAGCAGCCGAAGTTCCAGTAGGGGCGGTTTTCCATGGACGGCGGCAATTGCCCGAGGCGGGGCGTCGGCGAGGCGCCAAGATCCTCGGGCCAATCTCCGCACGGACCCGCCTCGGCAACGACGCGCGCGTAGCTGAGACGAAGCGGCCCGAAGCTTTCCGGAGTCGGTGCGGGATAGGCGCGCGTCAAAATCGCGCGGGCCGGCACGCCCGACGCGCGCAGGAGGCTCTGTGCTTCGCGCGCGGCATATTTCGCGGCGCGTGCATTCGACGTGCCGCTCGGGACTTCGATGTGGAAGATTCCTGTCCCTTCGCGGTGCCAGGAACCCGCCATTGACGTCACCTGCGCGCGCTGGCTGGCGGTGAGATCGCCGCGGCCGGAACCGATGAGAAGCTGGATGGCTTGCTTGCCTTCGCTGAGCCGGATGGGGTGGCGCTCGCGGTGGTCGTACGGCACCGACCCGGTCACTGTGCGATCGGTGTTGCAGCCGAAGACGACGAGCGTGAGCGCAAGCGCGCCGAGGGGCGCGCCCTGCGTGATCCGCCGTGAGAAAGAATTCGACATTCGCTTGCTCCTCGGCGCCTCAATCGAGAATGAAACCGTAATTGCCGTGATAGGTGCGCTTCGGGCTGACCGCGCCCGGCCCGCCGTAGATGCGATTGAGCTGACCCAGCAGGACCGTTGCCGGATCGGCGGGCTCGGCGAACCCATCGTCGGGCCGAGCCAGGGCCTGCCGCGCGACCGGCCGAACCACATAGGGCGTCACCAGGATCATCAGCTCGGTCTGGCCGGATTGGTAGTCGCGGCTGCGGAACAGCGTCCCGAGAATCGGAATGTTCATCAATCCGGGTATGCCGTTGATGTTCTGCTTGAGCGTTTCCTGTAGGAGACCGGCCATGACCAGCGAGCCGCCGGAGGGGAGCTCTAAGGTCGAACTCGCGCGCCGCACCTTGAGCGACGGAATATTGACGTTGGTCCCGAGCTGGATCGAACCGTCGGTGGAGAGTTCGCTCACCTCGGTTGCGACTTTCAAGCTGATGCGGCCCTCGGACAGCACGACCGGAGTAAAGTCGAGGGCCACGCCGAACGACTTGAACTCTACCGAAATCCGGCAGACTCCGTTGTCGCAGTCCTGGCTGGCGGGCACCGGAAACTCGCCGCCTGCGAGAAACTTTGCCGACTCGCCCGAGATCGCGGTGAGATTAGGTTCGGCCAGAGTGCGCAACACACCGGCTTGCTCCATCGCGCGGAGCGTGGCGGTGAAATTGAACTTGGGGATCAAGGGTCCGGTCGGGTCAAACGGGTTCAGGACCGAGCTGTTGCTTGTGCTTCCGCCAAATCCGGCGGAATTGGAGATTGCCTGATTTTGCACAGTGAACGGGTTGTCGCTCTCGAAGCCGATCACCGCATGCCCGATGCCGACGTGTCCGCTCATGTTGATGCCGAGCTGCTTAATGACGTTGCGCTGGACTTCCGCGACGGTCACTTTCAACAGCACTTGCTCGCCACCGCGGATGGTGAGCCCATTGACGACTTTCTCCGGGCTGCCGACCAGGCGCGTGGCGGCGTCCACTGCGTGCTGCGCTTCGGCGGCGTTGGCGACTTCGCCCGAAAGCACAACGCTGTCGCTGACCGCGTCGACCTTCACGGATGATCTCGGCATCACCTTGCGCAGCGCTTCCCGCACGCCGGACGCGTCGCGGCCGACCTCGATGTCGTAGGCGGCCATCTGACGGCCTTCGGCATCGAAGAAAATGACGTTGGTCTGGCCCGGGGCCACGCCGATCAAGTAGGCGCGCCGCGCCGAACGCACGACCGCATTGGCAATCGCCGGATTGGCGACCAGCACATCCTTGGCGTCGCGCGGCAGATCGATGACCGTCGATTTTCCGATTCCAAGCGCGAGGAAGCGGGCTCCGCCCTGCGAGCTTACGCGCGCCGGCTCCTTGTCGCTCGCGGCCGCCGGCAACGACGCAATCGTGCCGAACAGTGCGGCAACGAAGAGCATTGCAGCCGGCAGGCGAACGATCGTCGCGGGCGGACCAAACATCGAGAAGCCTCCGGCGTCGCGCGGTTATCTTGCAGTTTGAACTGACGGTACGCCGTAGCGAACAAAGTTGACGCTGCCGGAGCGCCCATCGCCTTCGTCTTCGGCACCGGACTTGACCGGCCTTGCGTCCGCGAGACTGCGGAGCGCAAGCGAGAGCGAACCGCGCCGCCGCGACAAGGTGAGGGTCTCGGCCTGGCGCTGCGAAACTTCAAGCGTCGCGGTCTTACCGACCACGACCTTCTGCCCATCTTTTTCTTCCACGGTCTGGTCGATCGCGAGTACGCGCATGTTCCGGAGCACGGTCTCGCTGACGAATTGACCGCTGTTTTCGCGCGTCAGAATTACGTCGACAAAGTCGTTCGGCAGAATGAATCCGCCCGCGCCGGACTCCACCGAGATCTCGGTCGAGACCGCGCGCATGCCGGCGGGCAGGATCGCCGACATAAAACCCGAGCCATCGGCCTTCACGAGCTTCTGCTCGCGGATCGGTTCGCCCACGACGAACGGCGAGCGGGCAACGAAGCCTTTCAGCTCCTCGATCGCGTTCGGGCGCGCGGATCGCTTGATGAAGAGCGGCCCCGCGGCCTTCGTCGGCCACGGTTGCCAGTTGAGATTTTCGGGCAAAACCGAGCGGCCGACGCCGATGTCGGTTTTTGCGACCAGAATGTCGACGGTCTCCGACTGCGGCTGGACGATCTGGATCGGCTTCGGGGATTCGCCCCCCGACAACATGAATGCCAGCCCTCCGGCTGCGAGGGCTACACCTAGGACGACGATACGGGCGGCTCTCATACGCTCACTTCCCAAGAATCAACACGGCTGCGCGGCTTGTCGGAGTCCGATTGCAACAGCCAATCGTCAAATTATGGTTAATGAGCCGTATCCGAATTTAATCTTGTCTCCGGATGTGAGGAATCAGCCGGCGAGCGAACGCATGAATACGGTCTGCGGGTAGACCATGAGTCCGGCCACGGCGAGCGCGATGCCATAGGGAATGCCAGCATTGGCGGCGTGCAAACGCTCGATCCAGCGCGTGCCGAGCAGCATTCCGGGCAAAGGAAGCGTCCGCACCTGGAGCAGGAACAGCGCCATCACGCCTCCCACCAGGCCGGCGACGTACAGATAATCGATGAGATGCGGGAAGCCCAACCAGAGCGCGGTCGCGGCCGCGAGCTTGGCGTCGCCGCCGCCGATCCAGCCGCGCACGAAGAAGCCGAACGAAACCACGAGCACCACGAGGCTTGCGGCTACATGCCGCCCCACGTCCGCGAGCGGCATCCCGACGATCAGCGCCACGATGAAGAAACCCACCGCCAAGCCCACCGAGAGGCGGTTGGAAATCTTCATGGTCAGGAGATCGCTCGCCGCCGCAAACGCCATTGCGGCCGGAAACAAACCGAGAAGGAGTAGGTCGCGGATCATCGGCTCAAACCCGAATGCGAGGACTTCACCGTGGATTCCCTTCTAACTAACGCACGAAGCTGATCGAAAAATGAATCTTCCTCGGATTCGAAGCGACGGACCGATCCGCGCTTCAGCCAAAAACACGAAGGGCCCCGCACTGATGCCGGGCCCTTCGGAGTTAAGATCATCACACCAATGATGGTTCAGGGCGTGAGCGTCGTCTTGACCTTGGTGAAGGTTGTATTGAGAGCAGTACCGACGCCTTGGGCGGCAGCAATAATGGCGATCGAAATGCACGCGGCGATGAGGCCATACTCGATGGCGGTCGCCCCGGATTCGTCGCGGAGGAACTTGCGCAAGATCATCTTCGACTTCTCCCTACGTTCGCCGGATCTTTCCGGCCGCACGTTGGAGATACACGGCGCGCTTTAGGATCAAATTGATACGACGACTACAAATTTAACGATCCGACGCATGACACGGCGAACTGTTCACTTCAGGTCGTCCTGAACGTAGACGAAAGTGTCGCCGAGCTTCGCTGCGACGCCCTGCAAGACCACGACGATCGCGACGGAAATGCATACGGCGATAAGACCATACTCCACCGACGTGGCGCCGGACTCGTCCGCGGCGAAACGAGCAAGCACCGTCATTATTGGCTCCTTGATGCCGGAATAGCCTGGCGCACGGCTGCAAACGGGGCCGCTGCGCGGAGCCGACATGACCGGCAAAGCGTAGGGTGCATCCCTTGCGTAGCAATTAAATGATTTGGTGAACGATCAGTGCACCATTCCGTCCTAGCCGCGACACGACACCGCGCATCGGCCTAACCGGAAATGTCGATCGGCGCGTCCGGCGAAACGGCGGGCGGCCGGCCGGCGTTTGCAGTTCGTTCACCATTTTCCGGGAAAGTCCCGCGATATCCGACCCGAGCGCGTCAGATTGATCGTTAGCGTCGTTACGTCGCGAGGAAGGGCCCGTGAGAGTACCCGCCGTGAGAAATACCGTCGCTCTTGCGTGGCTGGTGGCGTTCGGCGTTATTGCGCAGGCGGCCGCCGCCGACGCAATCGACGTTGAACTTGATCGGGCGGAGATCGTTCGCCTGCCCGACCGCGTCGCGACCCTGATCATCGGCAATCCGTCGGTTGCGGACGGAACGCTGCAAACGGGCGGACTTCTGATCGTCACCGGCAAGGGTTTCGGCACGACCAACGTCATCGCGCTCGATGCGAAGGGTGAAGTGCTTGCCGAGCACACCGTTACGGTGCGCGCGCCGAGGGACGGCACGCTGACCGTCTGGCGCGGTGCCGGCCGCGAAACCTGGAGCTGTGCGCCGCGTTGCGAGCGTTCGGTCATGCTCGGCGACGCACCGGAATTCTTCGATTCCGTCGTTGGCCAGACGGGCGCGCGCAACGGACACGCGGCGGGCCAGGCGCCGGCGGGCGGCGACAAATAGCCAAGCCGGACACCGCATTCGCAGGCAACGCCAGGCAAGGTTGACAAAAAGTAAATCGGCACCCGTCGGCCTGATTTCGTTTCGCAACGCTTCGTCAAATCGCGTGGCCTAGAAACTTCGGCGGTACCCGATGATCGTCCGCCGGCCGATAGGGCCTGTCCTTGCCATGAGCAGCCGAATCTTGAACCTCCTGCCCGCCTCTCGTCGCAGCGGCCGCGGCTTCGCGCGGCTGGCACAAAAGTTTGCGCGGCGCAAGGACGGCACCGCGGTCATCGAGTTCGCGATCGTCATCGTTCCGTTCCTCGCGCTCATGTTCGCGATCATCGAAACCGCGCTCGTCTTCTACGCCGGACAGGTTCTGGAGACTGCGGCCGCCGACTCCGCGCGGCTGATCATGACCGGGCAGGCGCAGAAGCAGACTTTCACGGAAGCTCAATTCAAGAGCGACGTGTGCGGCCGACTGCTCGCGTTGTTCAACTGCGATGCCGGCGTCAAGATCGACGTGAAGAAATACGCGTCCTTTCCCGGCTCGATACAAACGCCGCCGCTCGACGCAGACGGAGATCTGGACACGTCCAGCTTCGGCTTTCAGCCCGGCGTGCAAGGCGACATCGTCGTCGTCCGCGTGGTGTACGAGTGGCCGACCTTCGTCCGCCAATTCGGCCTCGACCTTGCGACCCTGCCGAACGGAAAACATCTGCTGATGTCGACCGCGGCATTCCGCAACGAGCCGTACAGCAATTGAGCCCGCCAATGGCACGCATGCGCAGGGCTGGGATTCTTCGGGCGATCCGCCGCTTCGCGCGCGAGCACCGCGGTGTGTCCGTGGTCGAGTTCGCGCTT
Organism: Xanthobacteraceae bacterium; assembly: GCA_040901465.1. Classification (GTDB taxonomy): domain Bacteria; phylum Pseudomonadota; class Alphaproteobacteria; order Rhizobiales; family Xanthobacteraceae; genus JAUSIF01. Next base: position 7,700 of record JBBDYN010000028.1, on the reverse strand, counting down.
CTGCTGCCGGTGATGCTGACGGTCTACCTCGGCGGGACGGAAGTCACCCAGGGAATTACGATCAAGCGCAAGACGACCATCGTCACGCGGGCGATCGGCGACCTCGTCGCGCAAGACGTGAGCATCACCAATGCGGAGATGACGGCCATTCTTGCCGCAGCGACCTCGATCGTAGCGCCGTATTCCGCGTCGAATCTGAAGATCGTGGTCTCGAGCGTCACGATCGACGGCAACAACGTTGCCAAGATCACCTGGAGCGATGCCTCGACCGGCGCCACGGCGCGCACGCTTGATACGACGGTGACGCTGCCGCCGGGGCTCAATCAGTTTCCGAATACGACGTTGATCTGGGCGGAGGCGGAGTACACGTACACACCGCCGGTCGGCTACATGATCACCGGCTCGATGACGCTCAAGGACCAGCTCTATCTGCGCCCGCGTCTCGTGAATTCGATCGCGCGGGTACCCTGAGCCGCAAGCCGCCGGCCCCAGCGCCGAATCAAATCTTCTGATTATATTCGCCGACTTCTGGATGCTCGCGGATCGCGCCGTCGAGCGCCGCGAACATTTCGCGCATGCGCGTCTCGCTCACCGGGCTCTCGACCACCACCGCGAGCTCGGGCTTGTTGGATGAGGCGCGCACGAGCCCCCAGGTGCCGTCCTCGACCGTGACACGTACGCCGTTGACGGTGACGACGTCGCGGATTTTCTGCCCTGCGACTTTCTCGCCGTTCTTGCTCGCCGCCTCAATGCGGCGGACGATCTTGTCGACGATGCCGTATTTCACCTCGTCGGCGCAGTGCGGCGACATGGTTGGCGAGCCCCAGGTACGAGGCAGCGCTTTGCGGAGATCCGACATTTTCTTCCCGGGATTGCGATCGAGCATGTCGCAAATCGCGAGCGCGGCCACAAGCCCGTCGTCATAGCCGCGGCCGATCGGCGGATTGAAGAAGAAATGGCCGGATTTCTCGAAGCCCGCGATCGCCTTCAGTTCGGCAACGCGGCGTTTGATGTAGGAATGGCCGGTCTTCCAGAAATCGACCCTGGCGCCGTTCCGCTTCAACACCGGATCGGTGAGGAAAAGGCCGGTCGACTTGACGTCCACCACGAACGTGCCCCCGCCGTGCTGCGCGGACAAATCGCGCGCAAGCATGACGCCGACCTTGTCGGCAAAAATCTCTTCGCCCTCGTCGTCCACGACGCCGCAGCGGTCGCCGTCGCCGTCGAATGCGAGTCCGACATCGGCCTTGGTGCGCAGCACCTCGTCGCGCAGCGCATGCAGCATCTTCAGGTCTTCGGTATTGGGATTGTAGTTCGGAAAATTCCAGTCGAGATCGCAGTGGAGCGGCACGACCTCGCAGCCGATGCCCGCGAGCACCTTGGGCGAGAAGGCGCCGGCGGTGCCGTTGCCGCAGGCGACGACCACCTTGAGCTTGCGCTTCAGCTTCGGCCGCCCCGTGAGATCCGCGATATAGCGTTCGGCGAACCCAGAGATGAACTTGTACGCGCCGCCGTCGCGCGGCTGAAATTTTGCGCCGAGCACGATTTCCTTGAGGCGGCTCATTTCGTCGGGGCCGAAGGTGAGCGGGCGCGCTGCGCCCATCTTCACGCCGGTCCAGCCGTTCTCGTTGTGCGAGGCGGTGACCATGGCGACGCAGGGCAGGTCGAGCGCGAATTGCGCGAAATAGGCCATCGGCGTGACCGCGAGCCCGATGTCGTGCACGCGTGCACCGGCTGCCATGAGGCCGGTAATGAGCGCCGTCTTGATCGAGGCCGAATAGGACCGGTAGTCGTGGCCGGCCGCCACCTCGGGCTTCACGCCGAGCTCATGGAAAAGCGTACCGAGGCCGAGGCCGAGCGCCTGGACGCCCACGAGATTCAGTTCTTTCTCGAACAGCCAGCGCGCGTCGTATTCGCGGAAGCCCGTGGGTTTGACCATGGGTTCCGTTTCGAAGGCAAAGGTGTTCGGGGCGAGCGCGGGTTTCGGGGGCGGGAACATCCGGAAAATCCGAAGAGTCGAGATTCTCCGCCACATAGCATGAAACGCGATGTCCGAGTCAGATCATGGAACGCTGAACGTGGAATAAATCTCCCTCATGCGCGGACCCGCGCATCCGGGCGCTGTTCACACTTGCTCCACGTTTCTGGATTGCCGGGTCAAACCCGGCAAATGAGGGGCAAGGATGGCGCGGCAAGGCCGTGCGCTGCGCCCGGGATGACAGCTGATTGCTATCGCTCGAGCTCGAGCTTGCCGCGCTGGACTTCGAAGCGGGCGAGGCGCTTCAGGAAACTCATGCCGAGGAGATTGGCGCTGAGCGCGCCTTGCTCCAGCACGAGCGCCTCGACGTCGCGGACAGTGATCGGCCCGACGCTGACCGAGCGAAGCTGCACGCGGCGCGCGCGGCCGTTGCCGTTGGCGGTGCGGACGCCGATATCGAACTTGTCGCCGGGGAATACGAGGCCAAGCGAACGCGCGTCCTCGTAGCGCAGCGCCACGAGCGTGGCACCGGTGTCGACCAGCACACCGAGCGGGCGGTTGTTGATCTCGGCCTCGGTGAAGTAATGCCCGTTGCGATCAGCGGAGAGCCGCACCGTGCCGCCCTGATCGGCATTGGCCTGCGGCCGCTCGCTCTCCGTTGGCAGGGCAACGGCAACGATGTCGCGGCGGCCCACGACGCGCGCCAAATAATCCGGCGCGAAAAGCGCAATCGCGATCGCGAGACCGGCGAGGAAAAGGACGGCCTTGAGCATCGTTGCTCTCCCAAGCGGGACCATGCGCTGCGCCGACGAATTCCGGGTAAATGCCGGAGCGGCCATCGCGCTTAGGTAAACGAACGGTCGCCGCGACCGTTGCAATGCGAGCGATTCAGCGGGAGCGCGGCTTCGCGCGTCGGGTGGGCGCGGCAGCGCGGGGATCTTCCGGCCAGGGATGCTTCGGATAGCGGCCGCGCATCTCGCGCCGCACGTCGGCCCAGGAGCCGCGCCAGAAGGCGGGGAGATCGCGCGTGACCTGGATCGGGCGGCCAGCGGGCGAGGTGAGCGCGAGGGTGAGCGGCATTTTTCCGCCGGCGATCTTCGGATGCGCGTCGAGGCCGAACAATTCCTGCACGCGGATGGAGACGGTCGGACCGCCTTCGGCTTCATAGTCGATCGGCAGGCGTGATCCGGTCGGCGCGGTGAAATGCGAGGGCATTTCTCTTTCGAGACGGCGGACGAGCTCGTGCGGCAACAGCCTGTGCAAAGCGCGTGCGAGATCGTCCGCGGTGACTTGCGCGAGCGACGTGCGGCCGGCGAGCGCCGGCGCGAGCCATTCGACGGCTGTCTCAGCCAGGCGCGCTTCGGACAGATCCGGCCAGGGATCGCCTTCGTGCTTGCGCATGAAACGCGCCCGATCGAGCGACCGGCGCTGATCGGCGCTCCAGGGAAGCCGGTCGATGCCGAGGCGGGCGATTCCTTCGGCGAGTGCGGCGGCCGATTGCTCATTTGCATGCAATTGAAGCGGACGCTCGTCGAGGACAATTGCACCAAATCTCCGAACCGCTCTGCCACGCAAAGCTGCGGATTTTTCATCGAAGGCGGATTCATCGCGCTCGACGATATGCGCAGCGAAAAGGCGTTCAATCTCGCTCTCGCTGATCCTCGCCGCGAGCAGAATGCGCGCCTCGGCAGCGACACCCGCAATCTCGGCGGCAGCAAGATATTTCTCACGCGCGAATGGATGAGCCGGATCGACGCGCGCGCCACGGCCGTTCCCCAGCAGGAACTCGCCCGGCTTGCCCATGCGCGCCTTGGCGACTCGATCCGGGAAGGCGAGCGCGAGCAAGAAGCCCACATGACTCGGGGAGGAATTGCCCAGCCGGCCGCCGGCCTGCTCGGCCCAGCGGCGCGCGAGCTGACGCGCGTCTACGGCGCGACGCGAACGGTCGCGGCGGAAGTTCTCGATTCGGTGCGACAGATCGACATCGTCGCCGCCAAGACCGCGTTCCGACACGACCGCGGCGATCTCGGCGGCCAGCAACGCTTCGTCCTCTTCAGCGGCGCGCACCACCATGGCCGCGAGCCGCGGCGGAAGCGGCAGGCGCGCGAGACGCTTGCCGAGGGCGGTGATACGGCCCTCGGCATCGAGCGCGTCGAGCTCGGCGAGAAGCGCGCGTGCCTCGGCAAGCGCGGCGGCGGGCGGCGCGTCGAGCCAGGCGAGGGCGTTCGGATCGGCGACGCCCCAGACCGCGAGATCGAGCACGAGACCGGACAAATCGGACGCGAGAATTTCCGGCGTCGCGAAGGACGCCAGACTCATCGTCTCGGGCTCGTCCCAGAGCCGGTAGCAGACGCCGGGTTCGGTGCGGCCGGCACGGCCACGGCGCTGGTCGGCAGAGGCGCGCGACACGCGCACGGTCTCGAGCCGCGTGAGCCCGACCGCTGGCTCATAACGCGGGACACGCGCCAACCCTGAATCCACGACGATGCGCACGCCTTCGATGGTGAGCGAAGTCTCCGCAATGGACGTCGCGAGCACCACCTTGCGGCGGCCGGCGGGTGCCGGCGCGATCGCGCGATCCTGGGTCTCGGCGTCGAGCGCGCCATAGAGCTGCACCACGTCGACCGACGGATCGCGGATCGCTTCGGTGAGGCGCTCGGCGGTACGGCGGATTTCCGCGGCGCCCGGCAGGAAGGCCAGCACGGAGCCTTGCTCGTTGCCCAGCGCCCGCGAAATCGCATCGGCCATCTGCGGCTCGACCCGCTCGCGCGCGGTGCGCCCGAGATATCGCGTCTCGACCGCGAACGCGCGGCCCTTGCTCTCGATCACCGGCGCATTGCCGAGGAGGCTTGCCACGCGCGCGCCGTCGATCGTCGCGGACATCGCCACGAGCCGCAGGTCCTCGCGCAGGCCGCGTTGCGTGTCGAGCGCGAGCGCAAGACCCAGGTCTGCGTCGAGGGAGCGTTCGTGAAACTCGTCGAACAGGACCGCGGCGACGCCCTTCAACTCGGGATCATCAAGCACGAGGCGCGTAAACACGCCTTCGGTCACGACTTCCATGCGCGTGCGGGACGAAACCTTCGAGCCGAAGCGAATGCGAAGCCCGATCGTCTCGCCGACCTGCTCGGCAAGGCTCGACGCCATGCGCGCGGCCGCGGCGCGGGCAGCAAGCCGGCGCGGCTCGAGCACCAGGATGCGGCGGCCCTCGACCCAGGGCTCGTCCATGAGTACGAGGGGCACCCGCGTCGTCTTGCCCGCGCCGGGAGGCGCCACGAGCACGGCTGTGCGGCCGCCTGCCAGCGCCCGGCGCAAGGCCGGCAGAGCCTCATCGACCGGTAGGGGATCGCGCAACGGATTGGTCATCGTCCCGTGCTTGAACACGTGGAAGTTCCGCGCGCGGCATAGCGGGCGGGCCGGCAACGGTCAAAGCCGGCACGACCCTTGCAACGCCGACACTGCGGCGACGGCAGCGGTCCCGAAACGGGACACGGCCGAATTCGGAGGCTCGATGAATTCCCCGGCATTGAACCGCGACGGGCGGGTCGACTGGGTCGACTACGCCAAGGGCATCTGCATCGTCATGGTAGTGACGATGCACTCGACGCTCGGCGTCGAGGCGGCGGCCGGCGCGCAAGGCTGGATGCATGCGCTCGTGGAATTCGCGAAGCCGTTCCGCATGCCGGACTTCTTCTTGATTTCGGGGCTGTTTCTCGCGCGCGTGATCGACCGCGACTGGCGCCGCTATGTCGACCGCAAGGTCGTGCACTTCCTTTATTTCTACGTGCTGTGGGTGACGATCCAGTTTGCCTTCAAGGCGCCGGGCTTCGCGGCGGAAGCGGGCGCGGCGGGCGTCGTCAAAATGTATCTGCTCGCGTATCTGGAGCCGTTCGGCACGCTCTGGTTCATTTATCTCCTGCCCGTGTTCTTCGTCGTGACCAAGCTCGTGCGCCGCGTGCCGCCGCTTGCGATTTTTCTCGCCGCCGCAGTTCTCGAAGCCGCACCGATCGAAACCGGCTGGACCATGATCGACGAGTTCGCGTCGCGCTACGTCTATTTCTTCGCCGGCTATTGGCTCGCGGAATACTTCTTCGCGTTTGCGCGCGAGGCGCAATCGCGGCCTATGCTCGCGGGCCTCGGCATTCTCCTGTGGGCCTGCGTCAACGGCGTACTCGTATTCGCGGGCCATGGCGGCCTGCCGGTGCTCTCGCTCGCGCTCGGCTTCGCAGGTGCGGCGGCCGTCATCGCGATCGCCTCGCTGCTCGCCCGGGCGCACGTCATCGACCTCTTGCGGCACGCAGGCGAACATTCGATCGCGGTCTACCTCGCCTTCTTTCTCCCCATGGCGGTGACGCGCATCGTGCTCCTGAAGACCGGGATCGTGACCGATATCGGCACGGTCGCGCTCATTGTCACCGCTGCGGGCGTCGCGGCGCCGCTCGTTCTCCATTGGCTCGTCAATGGCACGCGGTTCGACTTCCTCTTCAAGCGCCCGGCACTTTTCCATATCGACAGCCCGCGCCGGCCCGCGCTGCAACCGGCGGAATAGCCGTTCAGCCCCGCGCCGCAGACGGGGAGAAGTTGATCTAACAGGCTTGTCCCGCGGGCCGCAGTTCGGCATCGTGCGCCCGCAATGCCCCCTAAGCAGAAGCCCAGCAAATCCGCGAAGCGCGGCGAGCACGTGTTCCTGGTCGACGGCTCGTCCTATATTTTCCGCGCCTATTTCGCCATGTTCAAAGCCGCGCAGTCGCGCGGCCGCGCTTTCACGCGCTCGGACGGGCTTCCCGTCGGCGCGGTGATGACGTTCTCCAACATGCTGTGGAAGCTTTTGCGCGAGGGCATCAACGGGGTGAAGCCAACGCACGTCGCGGTCGTGTTCGACGCCTCGGGCGACGGCTTCCGCAACGAGATCTATCCCGAATACAAGGCGAATCGCGACGACCCGCCCGAGGACCTCATTCCGCAGTTTCCACTCATGCGCGAGGTGGTGAAGGCGTTCGGGCTGACGCCGATCGAACTCGAAGGCTACGAGGCGGACGACCTGATCGCGACCTATGCGCGCGAGGCGATCGCGTCTGGCGCCGACGTGACGATCGTCGCCGGCGACAAGGACCTGATGCAGCTCATCAAGCCCGGCATCAAGATGTACGACCCGATGCCGGGCCGCGAGCGCTGGATCGGCCCGAAGGAAGTGGAAGAGAAATTCGGCGTGCCGCCGGAGAAAGTCGCCGAGGTGCAATCGCTCGCGGGCGACTCCACAGACAACGTTCCGGGCGTGCCAGGCATCGGCGTGAAGACAGCCGCACAGCTCATCAATGAATATGGCGACCTGGAAACGCTGCTCAAGCGCGCGAAGGAGATCAAGCAGGAGAAGCGGCGGCAGTCGCTGATCGAATTCGCGGAGCAGGCGCGCGTGTCCAAAAAACTCGTGCTGCTCGACGACAAATCTCCGGTGAAGCTGAAACTCAAGGATTTCGAGCTCGATCACACGATCGAGCCGAAGCGGCTGATCTCATTCCTCAAGGCGATGGAATTCAACTCGCTCACGAAGCGCGTGGCCGACGCAAGCGGGATCAATCTGGACGAGGTGCAGCCTGATCCGCGGCTTGCGGCGGGGGGCGCGGGTCTTATCCCTCCCCTTTCAGGGGAGGGTGGCGACGAGCGCAGCGAGGAGCCGGGTGGGGTGCCGCCTGGATCGCGCGGCCGTAAAGAACCCCCCACCCGC
>JBBDYN010000027.1:0-28982 GCA_040901465.1 Xanthobacteraceae bacterium | reverse complement strand
GGACAGCCACCCTTCTCGAAACAAATCCATCACCGCATCTTGACCCGGCGATCCATCTCTTTTGGGCGTGGCTATGCCAACAAATCGCGACGCGTCAGCGCGTGGGTTCGCGCAGGGCAAGGGCGTGGACGGAGAAATATTCGCGGTCGTCGGTCCAGCTCTGCACCGGCGTCCAGCCGGCACGGCGGGCAAGCGCGCCAAAGCTCCCGAGCGTGTACTTGTAGCTGCACTCGGTGTGGATGGCTTCGCCCGGTGCGAATTCGACCTTCTTGCCGCAGACCGAAACCCGCTGGTGGCCGCGGCTGACGAGATGCATTTCCACGCGACTGCGCGTGTCGTTGAACACGGCGCTGTGCTCAAAATTGTCGAGATCGAAATCGGCGCCGAGCTCGCGATTGATGCGGGCGAGAAGATTGAGATTGAAGCGCGCGGTGACGCCGGCGGCGTCATTATAAGCGGCGTGCAGGACTTCGGCATTCTTGATGAGATCGACCCCGACGATGAAGTGCGCGCCGACGCCGAGAATGCGCGCGGCGTGGCGCAGGAAATTCTCGGCTTCAAGCGGCTCGAAGTTGCCGATGGTCGACCCGGGAAAGAAGCCGACGCGGGGCCGGTTTAACGCCGCAGCAGGAAGCGCGAACGGCTTGGTGAAATCGGCCTCGACCGGCAGCACGCGCAACTTCGGAAAATCCCTCTGCAAAGCGGCCGCTTCTGCCGCAATGAAGTCACCCGAGATGTCGACCGGCACATGGACCGCGAGCTTATCGAGAGCGCGCAGGATCGTGCGGATCTTTACGGTCGAGCCGCTGCCGAATTCGACGAGCGCGCCGCCGGCCGGAATCAGGTTCGCGATCGCGGAGCCGTTCTCCTGCAAAATACCAAGCTCGGTGCGGGTCGGATAATATTCCGGCACCTGGGTGATCTCTTCGAAAAGCCGCGACCCTTCCTCGTCATAGAAATACTTCGCGCGCAGCACCTTGCGCGAGGCAGTCAACCCCGCGACCACGTCGCGGGCGAACGCAGCGCGGGCGTCTTCCTCCGTGTCGGAGCGAAGCAAATTCGATGCGAGCGAGGCCATGAAATTCTCCCTCTTCTCGTTTTCAATCGATGTGGCGAAAAGCGATCAGCCGCCGAACTCGGCGAGCCGGAGCCCGGTGAATTGCCAGCGGTGCGGAGGATAGAAGAAATTGCGATAGGTGAGCCGCGCATGGCCGTCGGGCGTGGCGTGCGATGAGCCGCGCAGCACCATCTGATTGACCATGAACTTACCGTTATATTCACCGATCGCGCCTTCGGGCGCGCGGTAGCCGGGATAGGGAAGATAAGCGTTGCGCGTCCACTGCCAGACGATACCGAAGGCGTCGTCGAGGAGATCGTGGCGCGCCGCCACTTCCCATTCGGCCTCCGAAGGCAAATGCTTGCCGACCCAGCGCGCGAACGCGTCGGCCTCGTAATAACTCACGTGACAAACGGGCGCGGTGCGGTCGACCGGGCGCAGGCCCCCGAGCGTGAACTGGAACCACTCGCCATCTTTTTCCTGGCAATAGCCTGGCGCTTTCCAGCCCTCCGACTGGACGGCAGCCCAAGCGTCGGAGAGCCAGAGCGAAGCCGTCGAGTACCCGCCGTCGGTGATGAACTCGAGCCACTCGCCGTTCGTCACGAGCGCGCGCGAAATTTTCACGGACTCGATCAGCTCGCGGTGCGCGGGCTCTTCATTGTCGAAACGGAAGCCGTCGCCCTTGTGGCCGATGGAATGCACGCCCGCCGGAATCTCCGCGAATTCGTGCGCGGCCTCGGCGCGCGGCATCTGCCAGCTCGCGTCGTAAACGGGGTTGGTCGGATTCTGAGCAAACGCGTGAAGAATGTCGGTGAGAAGCAATTCCGTGTGCTGCTGTTCGTGGTGCAGTCCGATTTCGAGCACCGGCACGATCTTCTCGAACAGCGCGCCCGGCGAGGATTCGACGAGCTTCTCGATCGCGGCGTCTACGTGGGCGCGATATGCCGCGACTTCATCGGTGCGCGGGCGCGTGACGAGGCCGCGCTGGGGCCGCGCATGGCGCGGACCGGCGGCGACGTAATAGGAGTTGAACAGGAAGGCGAAGCGCTCGTCGAAGACCTTGTAGCCGGGCACATTCGGCGTGAGCACGAATTGCTCGAAGAACCAGGTGGTGTGGGCGCGATGCCACTTGGTGGGGCTCGCGTCTGCCATCGACTGGACCTGCTGATCCTCGGGCGAGAGCGGCGCGGTGCGGCGCTCGGTCTCGGCGCGGACCGCGCGGAATGCTTCGAGCCAGCGGCCTCGGGGATTGTCGGCGGTGCCCGCGTCTGCGAGCGGGGCGGCCTTGGCCGCGCCGCCGCGGCGGACCGCGTGGGAAACGGCGCTCATCATTCCCTCCCTTTTCTCGGACTTTCATCCGATTCATGCTCGAGGGGCCGAGATCAGCTTGCTCAGGCTTACCTGCCGAGGCGTGACAGGGCAACCCGACAAGCAGCGCTGCCTGCGATTTCGCCCGAGCATGAGCCTGACAAAACGGGCAGCACGCGCGGAGAGTTCCGCATTTGCGGGGAAATTCTGCACTCGCGTGTCTAGCTACGTATGCGCGGCGCAATTCGTTACAAGCCGCTCAAACGAAAGGGGATCGGCATGCGGCCGATCCCCCATTCAGATAAGACGAGCGTCAAGTCCGTGCGAGGCGCACCTATTGGTTGGCGGCCGTGCGCCAACCCTGATGATAGGTCTCTCGCGCCTGCTGTGCGTACGGCGTCGGTCCGACCACCACCTTCAGCTCCGTCTGCTTGTGACGCTCGACTGTCGTCTTTTTCGTGCCGCCGTTCTCCTCGCCCCAAACGAGCGTGAGCTGCGTGCCGGATTTCGCGTACTGTTCCTCGACGAAGCCGAGCGACAGCATCTTGCGCTCATTGAAGGTGTAGCCGCTGAACATCGAGGCGCCAACGACCTTGCCGCCTTTCATCACCGCATCGAACGAGCTCGACGCGTAGTTCGACAGCGGCAGATCGACGACCTTATAGTTCTCGCCCGGAGGCGCGAACATCGACTCAAGCACCCTGACGACGTCCTTGTTGTCCCAGGCGAACGTCACCTTCTTGCGGTGTGCCTTGCCTTCCATCGCCTGGAGCGCTTCCTTGCCGATGAAGTCGTGGTCGAACTTCGTGAAGCCGGCATAGCCGAGTTCATGCGGTGAGGTGTAATAGTCCTCGATCTTGTTGGACACGAAGCTGCCGCCAAGACCAGCATTCGCTTCGTAGCTCGTACCGGGCAGCCACTCGCGATAGGCCTTCATCTTGTCGCCGGTATAGACCGCAGGCACCGGCGACGGGATCCAACCCGACTCAAGCGTATTCGTCGCGTACGCCCGGGCGCCGACCTGGACGATTTCGAAGTCCTTGCCAGCATCGAGGATTGCGTTGCGAATCTCATCGCCGTGTTCGTACGGTCCCCAAACTTCCAGACCCGGCGCACCGGCCATGCCGTGACGGAGCGCGCGCACCTTGCGTCCCGCGATCTTGATCTCGCCCATGTTGAAGAACTTGATATCCGGGAATGGACCGCCATTTAGCTTCGTGATCACCTGCTCGGCGTTCGGCCCCTGGATCTGATAGCGGTAGAACTTGCGGAACACCGGCTTGCCCATCGGACGCGACGGTGAGCGGTCGTCGTATTCCGTCGCGACGTTATAACCGCCAGTCTTTGCATGGAATTCGATCCAGTTGGCGGCCGGATTGCGGCCGACATACAGGAGCTCGTTCTCGGCGAGATAAAAGAGAATGCCGTCGCCGATCAGGTGGCCGTCGTAGCTGACCGGGGCGAATTGCTTCGCCTTATTAACGGTGAAATTCTTGAATGAGTTGGTCGCGAGATAAGAGAGCAGCCTGAGCGCGTCCTTGCCGCGCACAAACAGGTTCACCATATGGTGCGACTGATCATACAGCACGCAGGTTTCAGCCCATGCGCGCTGCTCATCGCGCCAGTTCGTGAATTCGGGAGCAACAACGGGATACACGTAAGCGCCAATCTGCGAATTGCGCAGCATCTCAACCGTATTGCCTGAGGCCTTGAGCTTCTCCTCCAAGTTTTTGTACGCCATAGCTATTCGTAACCTCCTCGCACTGACAGATCCTCAGAAAATGTCCCGGCGCAACCTAGCCTAACACCCTACGGATAGGAAAGCAGGAAAACTGACCCGCGACGATGTGTAATTGGGGGCGTGCCCAACATTGCCTCGGAGGAATTTTCGATTGGCATTCAGGCCCTGCGGCGAAGTGGGATAACCTGCATGAGGCAGGTACGAAGGAGCAGACCTAATGGCCCAGGCGAAGCCGCCGTTCCACGCCGACCACGTCGGCAGTCTTTTGCGCTCGAGGAAGCTCGCCGAAGCGCGCGTCAAGCGCGAAAGGAACGAGATCACGGCGCAACAGCTCAGGGCGGTCGAAGATGAAGAGATCCGCCTCCTCATCAAGAAGCAGGAGGAAGTCGGCCTAGAAACAATCACCGACGGTGAGTATCGCCGCTCATGGTGGCATTTCGATTTTCTTGGGATGCTCGACGGCGCGGAACTCTATGACACGGGTCAGGGCATCCAGTTCCAGGGCGTGCAAACGAAGTCCGAGAGCGTGCGCGTGGTCGGCAAAGTCGACTTCCCGCAGAACCATCCGTTCATCGATCATTTCAGGTTCGTGAAGGACAATACCAGGGCGACGGCGAAAATGACGATCCCCGCGCCGCCCGTGCTGCATTTTCGCGGCGGCCGGAAGAGTATCAATGAGAAAGCATATCCGGACATCGCGGGCTTCTTCGACGATCTCGGCAAGTCCTACCGTAAGGCAGTGAAGGTCTTCTACGAAGCCGGCTGCCGCTATCTGCAGCTCGACGACACGGTCTGGGCCTATCTCTGCTCGCCGGAACAATTGCAGAGGGCTCGCGAGCGCGGCGAAGACGTCGCGAAGCTGCCGGGCATCTACGCCAAGGTGATCAATTACGCTATCGCGCAAAAGCCAGCGGACATGACAATCACCACGCACGTGTGCCGCGGAAATTTCCGCTCGACCTGGGTTTCCGAAGGCGGCTATGAGCCGATCGCGGAAGTGCTGTTCAATCAGATCAATTACGACGGCTATTTCCTCGAGTACGACACCGATCGCGCCGGCGGCTTCGAGCCGCTGCGCTTCGTGCCGAAGGGAAGCAAGAAGATCGTGCTCGGCCTCGTGACCTCGAAGTCGGGCACGCTGGAGAAGGCGGACAACATCAAGCGCCGCATCGACGAAGCGATGACATTCGTCGCGCTCGACCAGCTTTGCCTGTCGCCGCAATGCGGTTTCGCCTCGACCGAGGAAGGCAACATCCTTTCCGAGGACGAGCAATGGGCAAAGCTGTCGATGATCGTAAAGGCCGCCGACGAGGTCTGGGGCAAGTCCTGATTCTTCCAGCCAGGTACGACGAAGTTATCCATGCTGCTCCGTTCGGCGCTTCCGTGAGGGGCGGCTTTTCGCTATCGGTAGCGATATAATCCGGCGCTAGATAATCCCGGACACGAGATGAGCAGAAGCGCAAACATAAAAACGAAGCGTGCGGCGCGGCGACCGAAAGCGAACGGCACCAATGCCGATGCGCCGGCCGCGGCCATCGATCTCGGTGCGTTGCCGCATGTGGTCGGATACATGCTCAGGCGCGCGCAGCTCGCGGCGTTTCACGATTTTCTCAGAAGCTATGCCGAGGTCGATATCCGCCCGGCGCAGTACGCGGTGCTCACGGTGATCGAGCGCAATCCGGGGCTCAGGCAATCGCAGGTGAGCTCGGCGCTCGGCATCAAGCGGGCCAACCTCGTGGCGCTACTCGATTCACTGGAAGGCCGCGGGCTCGCCAAGCGCGCACCAGTCGCGACCGACCGGCGTTCCCATGCGCTGCATTTGACCGACGATGGCGCTGCTCTCATGCAGAGGCTCGCCGAGATCAACGCGGCGCATGAGCGGCGCGTGACCGGCAAGATCGGCGAGCCCGGCCGCCGGGAGCTTCTCAGACTGTTGCATGGGATTGTCGACGCGGTCGGGCCGACGGCCGACGACGAGGAGGACGCGTGACGATCAAGCGGGCGCGCGCTCGGCGGCCTTGAAGCGTTCGACGACCTTCTCCGGAATCGGCTGGGCCTTGAACATCCCGCGTTCGGCAGCAAACGGCCCGACCCAGACGCGCGTCTCCGAGGCATCGACCGCGAGCCGGCCGTCCTTGAGCAACCGATGGACGATGTCGACACTCGAACGGCGCACGTCGATTACTTCGGTCTCGATCACGACGTCATCGCCGTAGCGCGTCGGGACCAGGAATTTTCCGCGCGTGGCGACGAGCGGAAAGCCCGCGAAATCATAGGCGCGTTGCGCCTCGAATTTGCGCATACCGAGAGCACTCTCCATGAGGGCGCTCGTGCCATGGTCGAACATCGCGAAATAGCGCGGATAAAAGACAATTCCCGCCGGGTCGCAATCGCCCCATTCGATACGCACTTCACGACGGACCATCAGCATTCTTGATTCCCATTCGCCGATCAGCGCGGCTGCATGCGCAATGCGCCGTCGAGGCGCACGACCTCGCCGTTGATATAGCGGTTTTCCACCATGTGCAGTACGAGCGCGGCATATTGCTCCGGCTTGCCGAGGAGCTTCGGAAACGGCACGGAGGCCGCGAGGCTCTGCTGCGCCTCCTCGGGCAGCGCGGCGAGCATGGGGGTCGCGAAAATGCCGGGCGCAATCGCGTTCACCCGAATGCCGAACTGGGCGAACTCGCGCGCCGCCGGCAGCGTCAGCGAAACAACCCCGCCCTTGGACGCCGAATAAGCGGCCTGACCGATCTGCCCTTCATAGGCCGCGACCGAGGCGGTCGAGACGATCACGCCACGTTCGCCGTCTTCGAGCGGCGCCAATCCCTGCATGTCGGCGGCGACAAGCCGCATCATGTTGAAGGTGCCGATCAGGTTGACCTTGATCACCTTCTCGAACTCGGCGAGGGGCATCGGGCCATCGCGGCCGACGATGCGCTTCGGCGTGCCGATGCCCGCGCAGTTGACCAGGATGCGCGCGGCGCCGTTTTTCTCGCGCGCTTGCTGGACGGCCGCGACCGCGCCGTCGGAGTTGGTCACGTCGCAGCGGATCGCAAGCCCGCCGATCTTGGCGGCGACGGCCTTGGCGGCATCGAGATTGACGTCGAGGAGCGCCACCTTGGCGCCCGCGCTTGCGAGCCTGGCCGCGGTCTCCGCGCCCAGGCCCGATCCGCCGCCGGTGACGATCGCGGCGTGGCCGTTGGGATTCATCGTCAGTTTTTCCGTGCCGAAGTCGCGTCCGGATTTTCCAGGAGCAGCGCGATCCCCTGCCCGCCCCCGATGCACGCAGAAGCGATGCCGTAGCCGCCGCCCGAGCGCTTGAGCTCGCGTGCGAGCGTGATCGCGAGGCGCACGCCGGTGGCTCCGAGCGGATGGCCGATGGCGATCGCGCCGCCGTTCACGTTTAGCTTGTCTTCGTCGAGGCCCAGCTCGCGCGCGCAGGCCATGACCTGGGCGGCGAAGGCCTCGTTGATTTCGAAGCGGTCGATGTCGGAAATCTTGAGGCCGGCGCGCGCGAGCAAGGCCCGAATCGCGGGCACCGGGCCGATACCCATGATTTCCGGCGGCACGCCGACGGTGACGCCGGCGACGATGCGGGCGATCGGCTTCCGGTCGTTCTTCTTCGCGTAGGCGGACGAGGCGATGAGCGCGGCCGCCGCGCCATCCACGACACCCGAGGAATTGCCGCCGGTCTGCACGCCGCCGAACGCGGGCCGGATCTTGGCGAGCGCGTCGACGGTCGACGGGCGCACGTGGGTATCGGCCGAAAGCTCCTTCTCCTTGCTGCGCAGCTTGAACTCGCGCGGCTCGTATCCCTTGCGCTCGAAGGTCTCACTCTTCACGGGCGCAATCTCGCCCGCGAGAAAACCGCTCTTCTGCGCGGTAAGCGCGCGATCGAAGCTGCGCGCGGCGTAGGCGTCGACTTCCGGCCGAGTGATCTGGAACTGGCGCGCCAGCGTCTCGGCGGTATCGCCCATTGTGGCCCTGGGCGCGGGATCGAGCAACGCTTCCCAGAGGAAATCCTTAAAATCCACCTCGCCCATGCGGAAGCCGCGCATCGTGTAGGACGCGACCGGATTGCGACTCATGGATTCGGTGCCGACGCAGAGCGCGAGATCGACATCGCGGTGGCGGATGGTGTCGGCGGCCTGCATTAACAACTCGATGCCGGTGCCGCAGACGCGCTGAACCATGTGCGCGGGCACCTCGATCGGCACGCCGGAATAGAGACCGACGTGACGCGGCAGGCAGTAGGTGTCGAAGCTCGCCTGCGCCATGGAGCCGGTGATGACCGCATCCACGTCCTCCGGCGAAATCTTCGAGTGGGCGAACGCCGCGCGCGCAGCCTTGATGCCGAGATCGGTCGGCGAATTCGGCGCGAGCGGCCCGCCGTAATCGGCGAACGGCGTGCGCACGCCGTCGAGCAGCCAGATGTCGTCCCAGCTTGCGCCGACCCCTTGTTCCTTCGCCATTTCAGGACCTCTTGTCGATCTCGATCACGCTTGCCGAGGGCTGATTGGAATATAGCGCATCGACCAGGCTCGCGCGTCGGCCGAGCACGGCGCGCTGATTGATCGAGCCTTTGTCGGTCATTTCGCCGGCGTCGAGCGAGGGCGGCTCTTCCAGCAGGATCGCGCGGCAGACGCGATTGGAACTGCCGGTGCTGGTCTTCGCGAACGAATTCAGCCGCGAGCGAAATTCTTTCACGACGTCGGGATGGGCAAGTATCTCGGCGGCCGAGGCGCCGGCTGCGAGGTCCTTGGCCAGCCCGCTACAGATATCGACGTGAGGAAAGATCAGGACTGCGATTTCCTCCTGGTCGCCGCCGGCGATCACGACGTCGCGCACATAGGGCTCGAAATGCGCGAGGAAACGCCCGCGCAGCGGACCGACGCTGACCCAGGTGCCGGTGGAAAGCTTGAAGTCCTCAGCGGTGCGGCCGTCGAACAAGAGCCCCTCGCCGGGATCGTCGGGGTTCGCGAATTTCACAGCGTCGCCGAGCCTGTAAAAGCCCTCTTCATCGAACGACTTCGCGGTGAGGTCGGGCTGGCGCCAGTAGCCGGGCGTGACATTGGGCCCGCGCACGCGCACTTCGAGCTTGCCGCCGTTGGGGACGAGCTTCAGCTCCACGCCGGGCACCGGCAAGCCCATGTTGGTGGAGTCCTTGCTCTGCCACATGCGCGCGATCGCCATGGGCGCGGTTTCGGTCGAGCCGAGGCCGGTGAGAAACGGGATGCGCTCGCCGCAGGTCTCGACCGCAAGGCGCTGCATCTCGTCGAAGACGGATTGCGAGAGGGCAGCGCCCGCGAACCAGAGCACCTTGAGCTTGCTGAAAAACACGCGGCGCAACTCCGCGTCGGCGCGGAAATAGGGCATTAGCGCTTCGTAACCCTTCGGCACCGTGAAGTACCAGGTGGTCGCGATCTCGCGCAGGTTTTTCACCGTCGTCTCGATCGCGCCGGGCGCGGGCTTGCCCTCGTCGATGTAGCAGGTGCCGCCATTGTAAATGATGAACCCGAAATTGTGATTGCCACTCGCCGTGTGATGCCAAGGCGACCAGTCGAGGATCACCGGCGGCTCGTCCTCGAAATAGGCGAGCTGGCTGAGAATCATCTTCTGGTTCGAGCACCACATGCGCTGCGTATTGATAACGCCCTTAGGCATGCCGGTCGAACCGGAGGTGAAGAGCACTTTCGCGATCGTGTCAGGGCCGACCTTCGCGTGTGCCGCATCGACGGCGGCGGTCGGCTTGGTCGCGAGAAGTTCCGCGTACAAAGTCGCGCTTCGGTCGGCGGGCGGATTGCGGGTGACGATCACTTCGATGTCCGCCGGCACCACCGCCGCGATGGCGCGGCCGAATGCGTTGCCGTCGGCGACAAACACGAGCCCGGGTGTCAGCAGTTCGAATACGTGCCGGAGCTTGCCGAAATCCTGAGAGACCAGCGAATAGGCCGGTGAGATTGGGACGTAGGGGACGCCCGCATACATGGCTGCGAGGGCGAGCAAGCCATGATCGATGTCGTTGCCGGAGAAGATCGCGAGCGGCCGTTCGACTGACACGTCACGCGAAAGTAGCGCCTGCGCGAGGGAGCGCGCGACCTCGCGCGCTTGCGCATAGGTCACCTTGCGCCACTCGCCGCCTTCGTCGCGTTGGGCGAGGAAGGCGCGGTCGGGAGCTTTGTCAGCCCAATATTCCAGGCGCTCGGTCAGCTTCGCCGGATAAGAGCCGAGCGCGTGCGGCGAGCGGATATAGATCGTGCCGCCGGGCTTCCTGTCGATGAGATAATCGCGCGGGCCCAGGCGCACCGGCCGAAACGGCGCGGCCGGCTGGTCGGGACTCTGCTCTCGCAAGGCCTTCGACATCTTCCTACCCGGTGTACGCGGCAGCCGTACGGTGCTCTTATTTGCCGGCGCGTCGCGCGCCGTTTCAGTCCCGCAGGACCTTGGGCGCGCGCTTCTCGAGAAATGCCTTCAGCCGCGCCTTGGCCTCGCCGCCGCTCTGCGTCAACGACGCGACGAGCGACTCGGTGAGATAGCCGCTCGCGCGATCGGACTCGGCGATGCGCGGCAGCGCGTGCATGATCGCGAAATTGGTGATCGAAGTATTGGTCGCGATCTTGGCGGCGAGCTCGAGGCCTTTCTTCAGTCCCTCGCCCGGCTGCACGAGATAGTGCGAGAGACCGAGCGCCAATCCTTCCTCGGCGCCATAGGTGCGGCCGGTGAGCATCATCTCCAACATGCGCGAGACGCCGATTACGCGCGGTATGCGCACCGAGCCACCGCCGCCGACGAAAATGCCGCGCGTGCCCTCGGGCAAGCCGTAATAGGCGGAGCGCTCAGCGACGCGCACGTGGGTCGCGCAAGCGAGCTCAAGGCCGCCGCCGACGACCGCGCCGTGCAGCACCGCGACCACCGGCACGCGGCCGAACTCGATCTGCTCGAACACGCGATGCCAGCTGCGCGAATGATCGACGGCTTCGGCGAAGTCGCGTGCAGTAAGCTCGTTGAGATCGAGGCCTGCGGAGAAATGATCGCCCTCGCCGTGCAACACGACCGCTTTCACGCTCGAAGGCAGTTCCTGGAAGAAGGCTTCGAGACCGAGCACGGTCTCGTCGTCGAGCGCGTTGCGCTTTTGCGGCCGCGACAGGCGCACCACCGCGATTTCGCCCCGCAACTCCGCGGTCACGGAAGCGGGCAGCTTGCCCGGAAAGCCCTTGGTCCGCGCGACGTCCATGGCCTGTGTCCTGTAGCGGGGTTCGTTATGTGAAATAACTATTTCCGGGGGCGGTATCAAGCACCGCGAATCCGTTCACCGGGCCGCCGCGATGGGACATTCGCCCGCTTTGCTTGTCAAACGGGCTGTTAACGCACCTCATAGACGTCGAGCGTCACGGCGAGGCGCTCGCGGGCACCGCGGGCGATGCCGATGATCCGGTTCAGCCAATCCAGCGACGGGTCCGAGGCTTCGAAACGCATGACTGTGCGGAAATAATAGAGAGTAGGATCCACCTTCTCCCCGCGCGCGATTAGCTGAAGCACTTCGGCCGGTCCATGGCGGAGCCCGTCGCTCCGAACGAGCACACGCGCGCCAGTGTCCGTCTCGATCACGTAGCGCGCCTGGATGTCGGCTGCGCCATCCGCACGGATGATCTGCCAGTCCGATCCGCCGGAGAGGATGCGCCCCTTGAACCGCGTGCCCTCCACCCGGCCGCCCAGGATTTCGATGGTGCGCCGGCCGCCATAGGGCGTCGTACCCACATCGACGATTTCCCCGAGATCGGCGTGAATTCGGAAGATCGGTTCCTTGGAGATCATCATTGCATTCGCTGGGCCATTCGGTCGCAGAGAAAACCTGGCACCCATGCACAAACAGAATTGATGGGCCTTGTCCCATGAGACGGCATGGGCCGCCAAGCGCAATCGTCGCCAGGCGAGATTGATTTCAAAATTCCGTCGGAGATTTTGCCCTTGGGAGGAGTCCTATCGCGTATCCCATTTCCCGAGTGGGTCCGATTGAGGTTGACGCAAGTGACCGTCTCTGGTTCTACCACGGCTTCTGTTGTGAACCCGCAGAGGCGTGCACAGGATCGCGCCGAGGGCGGACCCAAGCCATCGAGGGGAGAGTGCCGGAATGCGCGCCAACTACCTGTTCACGAGCGAGTCGGTGTCGGAGGGGCATCCCGACAAAGTGTGCGACCGGATTTCCGATGCCGTCGTCGATGCCTTTCTCGGCTCGGACCCGATGGCGAAGGTAGCGTGCGAGACGCTCGTGACGACGAACCTGATCGTGCTCGCCGGCGAAGTGCGCATGGCGAAGAACGTGGCCGGCCCGAAGGAAATCATGAGCAAGTCAGGCAAGATCAACAAGAAGCTCGCCGAGTCGCTTGCACGCAAAGCAGTAAAGGAAATCGGTTACGCGCAGAAGGGTTTCCACTGGAAGAAGGCAAAGGTCCAGGTGCACCTGCACGGCCAATCGGCCGACATTGCCCAGGGCGTCGATGCCGCCGGCAACAAGGATGAAGGCGCCGGCGACCAGGGCATCATGTTCGGCTACGCCACGAACGAGACGCCGGAACTGATGCCGGCGCCGATTCAGTTTTCGCACAACATTCTGAAGGCCATGGCCGAGGCGAGACACTCAGGCAAGCAGCCGCTTTTCGAGCCCGACGCGAAGAGCCAGGTCACGCTGGAATACGTGAACGGCAAGCCGGTGCGCGCCACCGCGGTCGTGGTCTCGACGCAGCATAAGGAAAAGGACGGCAAGCGTGTGCTCGAGTCCGGCGACATCAAGGAACTCGTTCGCCCGTACGTGCAAGGGATCCTGCCGCAGGGCTGGATGCCGTCGAACGAGCATTTCTACGTGAACCCGACCGGCCGCTTCGTCATCGGCGGACCTGACGGCGACAGCGGCCTCACCGGCCGCAAGATCATCGTCGACACATACGGCGGCGCAGCCCCGCACGGCGGCGGCGCGTTCTCCGGCAAGGACCCCTCAAAGGTGGACCGCTCGGCGGCTTACGCCGCGCGATATCTAGCGAAGAACGTGGTCGCGGCCGGCCTCGCCGACCGCTGCACGATCCAGCTTTCCTACGCGATCGGCGTCGCGCATCCGCTGTCGGTTTATGTGAACACCGACGGCACCGGCAAGGTCGATGAGGAGAGGCTTTCGCAGGCGCTGCAGCAGCTCGTGAATCTGACGCCGCGTGGAATCCGCACGCATCTCGGCCTGAACAAGCCGATCTACGAGCGCACTTCCGCCTACGGCCATTTCGGCCGCAAGCCGGACAAGGACGGCGGCTTCTCGTGGGAGAAGACCGACCTCGTGGACGAGCTGAAGCGCGCGTTCTGATCCCGCCGCGCGCGATCGCCCGTTTCGCCTTCCTCCCAACGCCGTTCCGCTCTCCGGGGCGGTCGTCTTCCTTTGCCAACGTGCGACAAAGTTAACGAAATTGGCGTCCGGCGGCGGGAGCGAGTAAAATCGCTGGGTAGCGCTGGAGGTCATCATGCAGGTTGGCATCCGTTGCATGCTCATGCGGGGCGGCACCTCGAAGGGCGCCTATTTCCTCGCCGACGATCTGCCATCCGACCCGGCCGTACGCGATCGATTTCTGTTGGCGGCGCTCGGTTCGCCCGACCCGCGCCAGATCGACGGCGTCGGCGGCGCGCACCCACTCACCAGCAAGGTCGCGATCATCTCGCTTGCGAAGGAGCCCGGGATCGACGTGGATTTCCTGTTTGCGCAGGTGGCCGTCGACAAGGCGCGAGTCGACACGACGCCCAACTGCGGCAACATCCTCGCGGGCACCGCGCCATTCGCGATCGAGCGCGGGCTGATCAAGGCAGACGATCCGACAACAAGGGTCGTCGTGCGCACGATCAACACCGGGACCGTAGCCGAACTCCTGATCGAGACGCCGAAGGGCCGCGTGAACTACGAAGGCAACGCGCGGATCGACGGCGTACCCGGAACGCACGCGCCGATCCCGATCAATTTCCTCGATGCCGCGGGCTCGGTGTGCGGCTCGCTGCTGCCGACGGGAAATGTCGCGGACGAGATCGACGGGGTGAGAGTAACTTGCATCGACAACGGCATGCCGGTCGTGGTGATGCGGGCGCAAGCGCTCGGCAAGACCGGATATGAAACGCCGAAGGAGCTCATGGCCGACGCGGAATTCCGCAAGCGGCTGGAGGCGATCCGGCTCAAGGCCGGGCCACGCATGAATCTCGGAGACGTCGCGAACAAGGTAGTCCCAAAAATGTGCCTAGTCGCGCCGCCGCGCGCGGGCGGCGCCATCTGCACGCGCAGCTTCATTCCGCACGAGGCGCATCAGGCGATCGGCGTGTTCGCTGCGGTCAGCGTCGGTACAGCCGCCGTGCTGCCCGGTTCGCCCGCCTACGAGGTCGCAAAACTTCCGCCCGACAAAGTGAAGACGCTCTCGATCGAACATCCGACGGGAGAGTTCACCGTGCGGCTCGAGCTTGGCGGCACCGACGAGAAGCCCGTCGTCGAGCGCGCGGGGCTGCTCCGCACCGCGCGACTCCTGTTCGACGGAAAGATTTTCGTTCCGGAGGCTGCGCTTGCCTCCGCTGCCCGTCGCGCGGCTTGAATTCTTTCATTCATCGGGGATTAATCAATGAGCAAGTCTGAAGCCGGCAAGTGCGGCCTCGTCGTCGTCGCGCACACCGGCGATTTCGTTTGGCGCGCGGGCGGCGCGATCGCGCTCCACGCAAAGCGCGGCTGGCACATGAAGATCGTATGCCTCTCGTTCGGCGAGCGCGGCGAAAGCGCGAAGATGTGGCGCGAGCCGGGGATGACGTTGGAGAAAGTAAAGGCCGCTCGGCTCACCGAGGCCGAGAAGGCCGCGAAGATTCTCGGCGGCGATATCGAATTCTTCGATCTCGGCGACTATCCGCTGCACGTACCCGTCGCAGCGTTCGAAAAGCTGGTCGATCTTTATCGCAAGCTCAAGCCGCAATTCGTGCTCACCCACGCGCACGAGGACCCGTACAATTTCGATCACCCTTACGCGAACCGCATCGCGCAGGAAGCACGCATCATTGCTCAGGCACACGGCCACAAGCCGGGCGAAGGCGTGCTCGGGGCGCCGCCCGTGTATTTGTTCGAGCCGCACCAGCCGGAGCAATGCAATTTCAAGCCGGACCTAATCATCGATATTTCCGATGTGTTCGATCAGAAGCGCAAGGCGTTCGAATGCCTGGTCGCGCAGGAATATCTTTGGGACTACTACACGCGCGTCGCGCTCAACCGCGGCATCCAGGGCGCGCGCAATTCCGAGCGCAAGCAGATGAAATACGGCGAAGCGTACCAGCGCGTGTTTCCGTCGGTCGGGGAGGAATTCGTATGAAGCCCGTCGTCGTCCGGAAAGTTCAGCGCACCGACGCGGCGCTGTGCGCGCGGCTCCAGAAGCTCGGCGTCGCGACCGTGCACGAAGCGCTCGGCCGGAGCGGGCTGATGCGGCCGTATCTCCGGCCGATCTACGCGGGCGCGCAGATCGCCGGCCCCGCCGTCACCGCCCTCGCCCAGCCCGGCGACAACTGGATGATTCATGTCGCGGCGGAGCAATGCCAGAAGGGCGACGTGCTCGTGGTCGGCGTCGCGAGCGAGAACGACGACGGCATGTTCGGCGAGTTGCTTGCGACCTCGCTGAAAGCGCGCGGCGTGATCGGGCTCGTGATCGACGCCGGTTGCCGCGACGTGCGGCCGATCACGGAAATGAAGTTTCCGGTCTGGTCGAAGGCGATTTCGGCGAAGGGCACCGTGAAGGCGACGCCGGGCTCTGTGAATGTGCCGATCGTGTGCGGTGGTGCGATCGTCAATCCGGGCGACGCGATCGTGGCTGACGACGACGGCGTCTGCGTCGTGCCGCGCGCAGAGGCCGAGGCTGCCGCCAAGGCCGGTGAAGCGCGCGGGGCCGCCGAGGGCGACAAGCGCAAGCAACTTGCCGCCGGCGTGCTCGGGCTCGACCTCTACAAGATGCGCGAGCCGCTTGCGAAGGCGGGGCTCACCTATGTCGATAGCCTCGACGAACTGAAATAGCCCGCGCGGCGGCAATCGACCGATTGCACGGCCCGTACTAAACTCGTGCCATGGCAGAGAAAATCGCCCTCATCGGCTTCGGCGAGGCGGGTCAGCACATCGGCCGCGGGCTCGTGGGCGAGGGCAAGGCGCAGGTCAGCGCCTACGACATAAGGCACGGCGAGCGGGCACTGGTCGAGGCCGCGCGCACGGCGAACGTTGCGCTCAAGGACTCGGCGGCGGCCGCCCTTGACGGCGCGGCATTGGTCTTTTCGCTCGTCACCGCATCGTCGGCCGTCGATGCGGCAGGCGCAGCGGCGAAACACTTGAGGCCCGCACAGATTTACATCGACTTCAATTCGGTCTCGCCCCTGACCAAGCGCGCCGTCGCGGACGCTGTAACACCAGCCGGGGCGACCTTCGTCGAAGCCGCGATCATGGCGCCGGTACCCGGGCCGGATCACAAGGTTCACGTGCTTGCTTCGGCGCCAAGCGCGAAGGCGGTTTCTGAGCGTCTCAATGCGATCGGGATGAACGTAGAGGTCGCAGGCGACCGCATCGGCGATGCGTCGCTGTCCAAGATGCTGCGCTCGATCTTCATCAAGGGGATCGAGGCGCTGATGCTGGAGAGCCTCGTCGCCGCGCGCCATGCCGGAATCGAAGAACGCATCCTCGATTCCGTGCAGAAGACGCTGCCCGGCATCGATTGGCGCAAGCTTGCGACTTACAATCTCGAACGCACGGTCGCGCATGGCGCACGCCGCGCGGCGGAAATGTACGAGTCCGCGGCAACCGTGGCCGAGCTCGGCCTTGATCCGTTCGTGACGGAGGGCATCGCGCGCCGGATCGAATGGGCGCATGAGCAATTGAAGGGCGCGAAGTGGCCGAACGGCAGGCCGCAGACTTACGAAGAGGTCCTGCAGGTGCTGGAAGCGAAGCTCGCGCAATCGAAGAAGCGAGACGCCGCGGAATGACCGCCGTCGATCTGAAATTGAATGCACGGCGCAAGCCGCGTTTCAAGCTGCCGCCGCTCGCCTGCGATGCGCATTGCCATGTGTTCGGCCCGGCGGACAAGTTTCCCTACGCGCCGGGGCGACGCTACACGCCCGCCGACGCGCCCAAAGAAACGCTCGTAGCGCTGCATGATTTCCTGGGAATCGAGCGCGCCGTGATCGTGCACGCAAGCGCGCACGGCACCGACCATCGCGCGCTGCTCGATGCGCTTGCGTGGGCGCCGAAGCGTTTCCGCGGGACCTGCAATGCCGGCGACAACCTCACCGAGCGCGACTTCCAGCGCCTGCACGATGCGGGCGTGCGCGGCGTGCGCTTCAATTTCGTGAAGCACCTCGGCGGCATTCCCGAGCCGGACCTGATGCGGCGCGTGCTGGAGCGCGTGAAGCCGTTTGGCTGGCACGTGCTCCTGCATTTCGACGCCGTCGATATCGACATGCTCGCGCCGATGTTCCGCAAGCTTCCGGTTCCGTTCGTGATCGATCATATGGGCCGCGTGCCGTCGGCGGCCGGCGTCGAACAGCCCGCGTTCAAGTCGCTGCTCGAGCTCGCGCGCATGGAGACTTGCTGGATCAAGGTAAGCGGTTCGGAGCGGATTTCATTTCCGCCTTACGATGCCGCGCTGCCGTTCGCGCGTGCGCTCGTGGAGGCGAGTCCGGATCGCTGCCTCTGGGGCACGGACTTCCCGCACCCGAACCCGACGCACGAGGCCGACGAGGCCGATCTAATTGATTTGATTCATCTTTTTGCGCCTGATCCAACGCAACAAAGACGTCTTCTCGTCGACAATCCGACGCGGCTATACGATTTCTAACTCTTCATTCCGGGACGCGCGAAGCGCCGGGCGCGGAATCCATGGGCAACAGCAACTCAGAATTCACCTTCGATGTCGATGGATTCCGGGCTCGCGAGCTCCGCTCGCGCCCCGGAATTACGAGGAACACTATTCCGCCGCCTCACGCACCGCGTCCGCGCGCTCGACGCGCGCGGCACAGTATTTAAACTCGGGGATTTTTCCGATCGGATCGAGCGCCGGGTTGGTCAGTAAGTTCGCCGCCGCCTCGACATAACCAAAGGGAATGAACACGACCCGGTCAGGCACGGCATCGTCCTGCCGCGCTGAAAGTTCGACCACACCGCGGCGCGTCGTGACGCGCACCATGTCGCCGGGTGAAATGCCGAGCTTCGCGATCTCGGCGCGAGAGAGCGAAGCGACGGCAGCCGGCTCCAGCGCGTCGAGCGTCACCGAACGCCGCGTCATGGCGCCCGTGTGCCAGTGCTCGAGCTGGCGGCCGGTGGTGAGGATGAACGGATATTCGGCGTCGGGCATTTCGTCCGGCGCCTTGAACTTGGTGGCGATCAGCTTCGCCAGGCCACCTGGACGCGGAAAGCCCTTGTCGAACACGACGTCGCGGCCCTGCACGTCCGGTCCATCGACCGGATAGGTCACGTGATCCTCGCGCTCGACGCGCTCCCACGTGATGTGCTCGAGCGCCGGCATCATCGACGCCATTTCCGTGAACACCTCGCTCACGTGCCGGTAGTTCCAGTTGCAGCCGATGCGCTGCGCGAGATCCTGGATGATCCACAAATCCTGCCGCGCCTCGCCAGGCAGCGGCAGCGCCGTCCGGCCCATCTGTACTTGACGGTTGGTGTTCGTGACGGTGCCGTCCTTCTCCGGCCACGCCGACGCCGGCAGGATGACGTCGGCGTAGGACGCGGTCTCGGTCAGAAAGATGTCCTGCACCACGAGATGCTCGAGATGCGCGAGCGCGCCGCGGGCGTGGTTGAGATCGGGGTCCGACATCGCGGGATTCTCGCCCATGATGTACATGCCCTTGATCTCGTCCGCGTGCACCGCGTCCATGATCTCGACCACGGTCTTGCCGCGCTTGGGATCGAGCGTGACGCCCCAGGCTGCTTCGTACTTGGCGCGGATCTCGGCGTTCTCAACCGATTTGTAGTCGGGGAAGAACATCGGAATGAGTCCGGCGTCAGATGCGCCTTGCACATTGTTCTGGCCACGCAACGGATGCAGACCGGTACCCGGACGGCCGACCTGGCCGCAGATCAGCGAGAGCGCGATCAGACAGCGGGCATTGTCGGTGCCGTGCGTGTGCTGCGACACGCCCATGCCCCAGAAAATGATCGCGCTTTCGGCGCGCGCGAAGGTGCGGGCAACCTTGCGCAGCACGTCCGCCTCGATGCCGCAGATCGGCGCCATCTCCTCCGGCGTGAACGGCTTCACGCTCGCGGCGAGCTTGTCGAAGTCTTCCGTGTAGGTCTGCACATACTGGCGGTCGTAAAGCTCTTCCTCGATGATGACGTTCAGCATCCCGTTCAGCATCGCCACATCGGTGCCGTTCCTGAACTGCATCATCTGCCAGGCATGGCGCGTAAGCGCCTGGCCGCGCGGGTCCATGACGATCAGCTTGGCGCCGCGCTTGGCGGCCTGCTTGAAAAAGGTCGCGGCGACCGGGTGGTTCTCGGTCGGATTGGCGCCGATCACGATGATGACGTCGGAATTCTTGCACTCGTTGAAGGTCGCGGTCACGGCGGCCGAGCCCACGCCTTCCAGCAGGGCCGCGACGGACGACGCGTGGCAGAGCCGCGTGCAGTGGTCGACGTTGTTGGTGCCGAAGCCGGTGCGCACGAGCTTCTGGAACAGGTAAGCCTCTTCGTTCGAGCCCTTGGCCGAGCCGAAGCCCGCGAGCGCGTGCGGGCCGTCGCGGTCGCGAATTTTCACGAGCCCCTTGGCGGCGCGATCGAGCGCCTCCTCCCACGTCGCCAGGCGGAAATGCGTCCAGGGATTCTTCGGATCGACCAGATCGTCGGCGCGCTTCCCGACGCCGTCCTTGCGGATCATCGGCTGCGTCAGGCGCTCGGGATTGTCGACATAGTCGAAGCCGAAGCGGCCCTTCACGCACAGCCGGTTCTCGTTCGCCGGGCCGTTCTTGCCGGTGACATAAAGAAGCTTGTCGTCCTTGATGTTGTAGGTGAGCTGGCAACCGACGCCGCAATAGGGGCAGACGCTGTTCACTTGCCGGTCGGGGAATTCGGTGCGGACGTTCTGCTCGTTCACGAGCGTCGCCGGCATCAGCGCGCCGGTAGGGCAGGCCTGGACGCATTCGCCGCAGGCGACGCACGTCGAGTTCCCCATCGGATCGTCGAAATCGAATACGATCTTCTCGTGCATGCCGCGGCCGGCCATGCCGATCACGTCGTTCACCTGCACCTCGCGGCAGGCGCGGACGCAGAGATTGCATTGAATGCAGGCGTCGAGATTGACCGCCATCGCCGGATGCGAGCGGTCCGGCGCCGGTGTCTTGTGCTCGGGAAAGCGGCTCACCGCTATGTCCATGCGGTCGGCCCAGGCCCAGAATTTCGAGATCGGGTCGTGCGCCTCGGTCTTGCGGTCGGGCTGATCGGCGATCAGGAGTTCGAACACCATCTTGCGCGAGGCCTTGGCGCGCTCCGACGCCGTCTTCACCTTCATGCCGGGCGTGGGCTTGCGGATGCAGCTCGCGGCGAGCACGCGCTCGCCTTCCACTTCGACCATGCAGGCGCGGCAATTGCCGTCGGGCCGGTAGCCGGGCTCGGGCGAATAGCAAAGGTACGGGATCTCGGTGCCGAGGCGGCTCGCGACCTGCCAAATGGTTTCGCCGTCGCGGGCCTCTACCTCGTGGCCGTCGAGTATGAACTTGATCGCCGGCGTGGAGCCGTTTGTCTTGCTCATAGCGTCACTTTGCTCCCGTCCACGTGCCGAGCGGCTTCGTGAGATCGTCGCGAAAATATTTGAATACGGACTGAAGCGGGTTGGGCGCCGCCTGCCCGAGGCCGCAGATCGAGGCGTCGCGCATCGCGGTCGACAACTCGTTCAGGAGCGACTCGTCCCATGGGCCGTGCTGCATCAGCTTCACGGCCTTCTCGGTGCCGACCCGGCAGGGCGTGCACTGGCCGCAACTTTCGTCCTCGAAGAAGCGCATTAGGTTCAGCGCTACCGCTTTCATATCGTCCTGCTCGGAAAGAACGACAACGGCGTGGGAACCGACGAAGCTGCCGTATTGCTCGAGCGTGCCGAAATCGAGCGGTAGATCGGCCATGGATGCGGGGAGAATTCCGCCCGACGCGCCGCCCGGGAGATAACCCTTGAGCGTGTGACCGGGCAGCATGCCACCGCAATGTTCGTCGACCAGTTCGCGCAAAGTGATGCCCGCGGGCGCGACCTTGACGCCCGGCTCCTTCACGCGACCCGAGACCGAGAAGCTGCGGAAGCCTTTGCGCTCGCGCCTTCCGTAGGAAGTGAACCACCCCACGCCTTTCTCGATGATGTCGCGGATCCAGAACATGGTCTCGACGTTCTGCTCGAGCGTCGGACGGCCGAACAATCCGACCTGCGCGACGTAGGGCGGGCGATGGCGCGGCAGGCCGCGCTTGCCTTCGATCGACTCGATCATCGCGGATTCTTCGCCGCAGATATACGCGCCGGCGCCGCGGCGGAGATGTAGCTTCGTATGCTTGGCGAGCCCCGCCTTCTCGACCTTGGTGAGCTCTACCTCCAGCATCAGCCGCACTTCGGGATATTCGTCGCGCAGATAGATGTAGATGTCGGTCGCCTCGACCACCCAGGCCGCGATCAGCGTGCCTTCGATGAAGCGATGGGGATCCTGTTCGAGGTAATAGCGATCCTTGAACGTGCCCGGCTCACCTTCGTCGCCGTTCACCGCCATCATGCGCGGCGCGGGCTCGGCACGCACGAGCGACCATTTGCGTCCCGTTGGAAATCCAGCGCCACCTAAGCCGCGCAGGCCGGCGTCGCTCACGATCTGGATCAGCTCCTCGCGCGTGCGCTTTCCGTCGAGGCAATCCTTCAGCAACGCGTAGCCGCCTTCCTTTTTATAGCCGTCGAAATCCGTGTGCGCGTGCCAGGCGTGCGCGTGCGTGCCCTTCTTCACCGCCGCGGCCACTCGCTCCGCGTTCGCATCGAACACCTGCACATGGCCGACGGCAACGACCGGCGCGCGGTCGCACGCGCCCATGCAAGGGGCGCGCACGACACGCACGTCCTTGCCGAGCTTCTTTGGAAGCTCGTCGAGAAATTTCTCCGCACCGCGCATGGCGCAGGAGAGCGAATCGCAGACGCGCACGGTGACGGCGGGGGGCGGTGTCTCGCCTTCCTTCACGACGTCGAAGTGCGCGTAGAAAGTGGCGACTTCATAGACCTCGGCGAGCGCGAGCTTCATCTCGGCGGCGAGCGCCGCAAGGTGCGCCGCCGACAGATGCCCGTACTTGTCCTGCATGAGATGCAGATGCTCGATCAGAAGATCGCCCCGGCGTGGCCGGTCGCCGAGGAGCGCGCGCACTTCGTCGAGCGCCTGCGGCTCGACCTGTCGACCCTTCGGCGTGCGGCGCGGGCGGCGCCGGCCATTGCCCTTGTCGGCCGGCGGATGCTGGCTGGGCCGAACGTTCATCGCGCACCTTCCTTCTTTAGAAGAAGGCTGGACTCGTTGGTTAAAAACAACCCCGTAACTTCAATCTATTGATAGGAACCTTCTATTGAGGTAATTTTATCGGGCGGTGGCTATCTGAGGGCTAAGCTCTTGATCGATAAGCTCGAATTTTTAATGGCGCTGGCCCGGGAGCAGCATTTCGGCCGGGCGGCGGAGGCATGCGGCGTGACGCAGCCGACGCTATCGGCCGGGATCAAGCACCTCGAGGAATCAATGGGGGTGCTGCTCGTCAATCGCGGCTCGCGCTTCCACGGCCTCACGCCGGAAGGCGAGCGGGTGCTCGAATGGGCGCGGCGGATCGTCGGCGACACGCGCACCATGCGGCAAGAAATTGCCGCGCTCCGCCACGGACTGACGGGGCGGCTCAGGATCGCGGCGATCCCGACCGCGCTCGCGATGGTGGCCACTCTCACGACGCCATTTCGCAGCCGGCATCCGCACGTTCAATTCACGGTGTGGTCGCGCAATTCGGCGGAGGTGCTCGCACTCCTGGAAAATCTCGAGATCGACGCCGGGCTGACCTACCTCGACAACGAACCTTTGGGGCGCGTGAACGCGGTTCCGCTCTATCGCGAGAGCTATCGGCTGCTGACGTCCGCCGATGCTCCGCTCGGCAACCGCGAGACCGTGACTTGGGCGGAGCTTGCGCAAGTGCCGCTCTGCCTGCTCACGCCCGACATGCAGAACCGGCGCATCATCGACCGGCTCTTGAAGGGCGCGGGGAGCGACTCGCGGCCGATGCTGGAATCGGATTCGATGATCCTCCTATTTGCGCACGTACGAACGGGCCGTTGGGCGAGCGTGATGCCGGCAAAGCTCGCAGAGACTTTGGGGTTGACCGAAACGATCCGCACCATTCCGATCGTCGAGCCGGACGAGGTGCATACGATCGGCCTCGTCGTGCCGGAGCGCGAGCCGATGACGCCGCTCACCGCCGCACTCGTCGCCGAAGCCCAGCGAGTGGCGAAACAGCTGGAGGGGGTTGACTATTCGACTCTGGCTCGCGGCCTTTCCCTCTCCCCACTTGCGGGGAGTGCCGAGCGAACGCCGTGACCGAGGCGGGTGAGGGCAAAGCGCGGAAAGATCGCGAAGAGCCCCTCACCCGGCGCGCATCTCGCTTCGCTCGATGCTTGCCACCCTCCCCGCTAAAAGTGGGGAGAGGGAAAAATCAAAACAACCCGACGATGCGGCCCTCGGCATCGACGTCGATGGCGTCGGCGGCGGGCACGCGGGGCAGGCCGGGCATGGTCATGATCTCCCCGCAGATCGCCACCACGAACTCGGCGCCGGCCGACAGCCGCACTTCGCGCACATTGATGTTGTGATCGGTGGGCGCGCCCTTGACGTCGGCGCTGGTCGAGAAACTGTATTGCGTCTTCGCGATGCAGACCGGCAGATTACCGAAACCGAGCGCCTCGAAGTTGGCGAGCTGGTCCTTTACCGCGTTGTCGGCGGTGGCATCCTTCGCGCGATAGATTTCCTTGGCAATCGTGCGCACCTTCTCGAACAGCGGCATGTCGTCGGGGTAGAGCAGTTTCAGCTTGCTCTTGCCGCTGTCGACGATCTTGACCACGGCATTCGCCACGTCCGCGGCGCCCTTGCCGCCCTCGGCCCAATGATCGGCCATGATCGCCTCGACGCCGAGCGCGGCACATCCCTTCTTCACAAGCGCGATCTCGGCCTCGGCGTCGGCGGAGAAGCGGTTGATCGAAATCAATGGCACAATGCCAAATTTCTGCACGTTCTCCACATGGCGCGCGAGATTGGCCATGCCGGCCTCGAGCGCCTTAAGGTTCTCGACCTTCAGGTCCTCTTTCTTGACGCCGCCGTGCATCTTGAGCGCGCGGATGGTGGCGACGATGACGGCGCAATCGGGCTTCAAGCCCGCCTTGCGGCACTTGATGTCGAAGAATTTTTCGCCGCCGAGGTCGGCGCCGAAACCGGCCTCGGTCACCACATACTCGGCGAGCTTGAGCGCGGTGGTGGTAGCTAGCACCGAGTTGCAGCCGTGCGCGATATTGGCGAATGGCCCGCCGTGGATGAAGGCGGGCGTGCCTTCGAGCGTCTGCACGAGATTGGGCGAGAGAGCTTCCTTCAGGAGCGCGGTCATGGGCCCGTGGCCCTTGACGTCGCCGGCGCGCACCGGCTTGCGGTCGCGCGTATAGCCGACAACGATGTTGGCGAGCCGCTTCTTCAGGTCGTCGAGATCGCGCGCGAGGCAGAAGATTGCCATCACCTCGGAGGCGACGGTGATGTCGAATCCGTCTTCGCGCGGAAAGCCGTTGGCGACCCCGCCGAGCGAGGACACGATAGAGCGCAACGCTCGGTCGTTCATGTCCATGACGCGGCGCCAGGCCACTCGGCGGGAATCGAGACCGAGCGCGTTGCCCCAATAGATGTGATTGTCGACGAGCGCAGCAAGCAGATTGTGCGCGGTGCCGATCGCGTGGAGGTCGCCGGTGAAATGGAGATTGATGTCCTCCATCGGCACCACTTGCGCATAGCCGCCCCCGGCGGCGCCGCCTTTCACGCCGAAGCAAGGGCCGAGCGACGGCTCGCGCAGGCACAACATCGCTTTCTTGCCAATGTGATTGAGCGCATCGGTGAGGCCGACCGTGGTCGTGGTCTTGCCTTCGCCCGCGGGTGTCGGCGTGATCGCCGTCACTAGAATGAGCTTGCCGTCGGGCTTGCCCTTCAGCGACTTGATGTAGTCCATTGAGACTTTGGCCTTGTAGTGGCCGTAGGGCTCGAGATTTTCCGGCGCGATGCCAAGTCGCTCCTTGGCAAGTTCCATAATCGGCCGCTTCTTGGCGGCCTGGGCGATCTCAATATCGGATTTTGGATTGACGTGCTGCGAGGCGAGCATGGAGGCTGCCGGTTTCGTTGCAGGTTTCGGAGTCATGTAAGCCTCGTTCCTGTCACCAACTTTGCGCTCGCGGCAAATTCTCCGGCGCCGACTTTCGTCGCTTCGGCCGGTTTCACCCGCGTGACTCTAATGCGTCCGTCCGCGCATGCCACTGTAAAACTTTCGGAATCGACTGCGACAACCTCACCCATCTTCCCACCAATGCCTTTGGGATCGTGGGCAGGGATCGGCTTCGTATCGAAAATCTGCAGCTTGTTTCCGTCGAGCGTGGTCCAGGCGCCGGGCGCGGGATTGCAGCCGCGGATGAGATTGTGGATTTGCGCCCATGGCTTCGCCCAATCGATCCTGGCGTTCTCCGCGGCGCACCAGCCTTCGTAGCTCGCCTTGGAATGGTCCTGCTTGATGCGCGGCGCCTTGCCGGTTTTCACGAGATCGACCGCCTCGCACATGGCCTCGACGCCCATCGGGAACAGCCGGTCAAAATAGACCGTGCCGAGGGTGTCGTCGGGACCGAGCGGCGTCTTCTTCTGGAGCAGGATGTCGCCGGTATCGAGCCCGTTGTCGGGCCAGAAGATCGAAAGTCCGGTTTCAGGCGCGCCCTTGATGATCGGCCAGTTGATCGAGCTTGGCCCGCGGAATTTCGGCAGCAGCGAGGGGTGATACTGGATCGAGCCCTTGCCCGGGATATTGAGAAATTCTTGCGGGACGAACAATGTCACGAATGCCATGACTTGGAGGTCGGGCTTCAGCGCCTTGAATTCCTCCCAGACTTCCGGCTTCTTGTAGGAAACCGGCTGATAGACCGGCAGGTTTGCCGCGAGTGCGGCTTCCTTCAAGGGATCGGCCTTCTGGCCGGGCTTTTCCGGCGCTGCATAGACCGCGATCACGTTCTCGCCACGCTTGAGCAACGCTTCCAGCACCGCCTTGCCGAACGCCTGCTGGCCGTGAACGACGATGCGCATCGAACGTCCCCCTCCCGCCCTTTGGTTATCGTCCCGGCCGAGCAGCCGAAGGCTGCGAGAGACGGGATCCAGGAACGCCGAGCGCAAAGTAATCGCCATGCCGGTGTTCATGGGTCCCGGGTCTGCGGCGCACCGCTTCGCACTGCGCCGCGCCCGGGATGACAGTATTTTTCAAGCCGCCGCCTTTTTCTTCTCTTCGGCGGTGATTGCCCCGGACAACTTGATCTCGGCGATTTCCTTGGCCGAATAGCCGAGCACCTTGCCGAGGATTTCCTCCGTGTGCTCGCCCAGGAGCGGCGAGCGATTCACTTCCGAGACGCTGTCGGAGAGCTTGATCGGATTGCCGACCGTCAGGTATTTGCCCCGCGTCGGATGATCGACCTCGACCACGGTGCCGCTCTTCCTTAGCGACGGCTCCTCCGCGATCTCCTTCATCGACAGGATCGGACCTACCGGAATATCGACCGCGTTGCAGATTTCCATGACCTCGAACTTGGTCTTGGTCATGGTCCACTGCTCGATCGTGCCGAAGATGTGCTTGAGCCGCGGCAGCCGCGCTTTCGGCGTCACGTAATCCGCGTGCGTCTTCCACTCCGGCTTGCCGATGACGTCGCAGATTTTCTCCCATACCGGCGCCTGGGTGATGAAATAGATATAGGCGTTGGGATCGGTCTCCCAGCCCTTGCACTTCAGGATCCAGCCCGGCTGGCCGCCGCCCGAGTCGTTGCCTGCGCGCGGCACCGCGTCGCCGAACGGAACGCCTTCTGCGTACTGGCTGTACTCATCGAGCGGTCCGTGCTTCAGCCTCTGCTGGTCGCGCAATTTCACCCGGCAGAGATTGAGCACGCCGTCCTGCATGGCCACGTTGACCCGCTGGCCCCGACCGGTGCGATTGCGCTGGTAGAGCGCGGTCACGATGCCGAGCGCGAGGTGGAGGCCGTTGCCCGAGTCGCCGATCTGCGCGCCTGTCACTACCGGCGGGCCCTCGCGAAAGCCGGTGGTAGACGCGGCGCCGCCCGCGCATTGGGCGATATTCTCGTAGACCTTGCAGTCCTCGTACGGTCCCGGGCCGAAGCCCTTGATCGAGGCGACGACCATACGTGGATTGAGCTTGTGGATGTGCTCCCAAGTGTAACCCATGCGATCCAGCACGCCCGGTCCGAAATTCTCCACCAGCACGTCGCAGCCCTTGATCAGCCGCTCGAGCGCCTCCCTGCCCTTCGGATGCTTGGTGTCGAGGGTGATCGAGCGCTTGTTGTGGTTGAGCATCGTGAAATAGAGGCTGTCGGCGTTCGGCACGTCGCGCAATTGCCCGCGCGTGATATCGCCGACGCCCAGGCGCTCCACCTTGATTACGTCGGCGCCGAACCAGGCGAGCAGCTGCGTGCAGGTCGGGCCGGCCTGAACGTGGCTCAGGTCGAGGATGCGCACGCCGTCGAGCGCCTTGCCGGCCTGACCCCAGGGCTTGGTGGACGGCCTCGGAAGCGCGCCGTTCCTCGCGCTCGCGCTCTTTGCGACCTTTTTTGAGGCGGTTTTTCCCGCCTTCTTGTTCTTTACTTTCCTGCGCGTAGTCATGGCTTCTCTCCGCCGAAATCTCACTTGTACATGGTCTGATTCTTGGTGCCCGGGATCGATCTATTTCTTTTTCACCACGCTTTGCGGGTTGAGATTGCCGATGCGACCGCTCTCGCTGCCGGCCGCCGGATCGATCGCCGCGTTGATCAGAGTCGGCCTGCCGGAATCCATGGCCGCGTCGACGGCGCGCTTCAGTTCGTCGGGGGTCGTCACATGGACGCCGACGCCACCAAAGGCTTCCATCATCTTGTCGTAGCGGGAGTCCTTGACGAAGACCGTCGTCGCAACGTCCGAACCACCCGTCGGATTGACGTCGGTTCCGCGATAAATCCCGTTGTTGTTGAAGACGACAATGCAGACCGGCAGCTTGTACCGGCAGATCGTTTCCACTTCCATGCCCGAGAAGCCGAAGGCGCTGTCGCCCTCGACCGCGAGTACGGGTTTGCCGGTCTCAATAGCCGCACCGACAGCAAAGCCCATGCCGATGCCCATGACGCCCCAGGTACCGACGTCGAGGCGCTTGCGCGGCTTGTACATATCGATGACACCGCGCGCGAGATCGAGTGTGTTGGCGCCTTCGTTGACGAGGATGGCGTCCGGCCGCTCCTTGATGACGGTACGCAGCGCGCCAAGCGCGCCGTGGAAATCCATCGGCGCCGTATTCTTCACCAGTTTCGGTGCCATCTTGGCGATGTTCTCTTCCCTTTTCGCCTTGACCGCATCAGTCCAGTCGGCCGGCGGGGCCGGCCACTTGCCATCCATGCCCTCGAGAAGAGCCGACACGCAGGAGCCGATATCGCCGACCACCGGGGCGACGATCTCGACATTGCTGTCCATCTCCTTGGGCTCGATGTCGATCTGGATGAACTTCTTCGATCCGGGCTCACCCCAGGCCTTGCCCTTGCCGTGCGA
>JBBDYN010000026.1:133311-134455 GCA_040901465.1 Xanthobacteraceae bacterium | reverse complement strand
CGTGGATGCCGGCGCCGGGGCCGATGTCGACGAGGAAGTCCGCGCTGCGGATCGCTTCCTCGTCGTGCTCGACGACGATCACCGTGTTGCCGAGGTCGCGGAGCCGCTTGAGCGTTTCCAGGAGCCGCGCGTTGTCGCGCTGGTGCAGGCCGATCGAGGGCTCGTCCAGCACATAGAGCACGCCGGTGAGGCCCGAGCCGATCTGCGAGGCGAGGCGGATGCGCTGGCTCTCGCCGCCGGAGAGCGTGCCCGACGCGCGCGCGAGCGTCAGGTACTCGAGCCCGACGTCCATCAGGAACGTGAGCCGCTCGCGGATTTCCTTGAGCACGCGCACCGCGATCTCGTTCTGCTGCCTGGTGAGGTGCTTCGGCAGCTTCTCGAACCACTCGCGCGCGGCCTTGACCGATAGCTCCGAGACCTCGCCCACGTGCTTGTGCGCGATCTTCACCGCCAGCGCTTCGGGCTTCAGGCGGTAGCCGTTGCAGGTCTTGCACGGCACCGTGGAGAAATATTTCTCCAGGTCCTCGCGCGCCCAGTCGCTTTCCGTTTCCTTCCAGCGCCGCTCGAGATTGACGATCACGCCCTCGAACGGCTTTTTCGTCTCGAACGTGCGCATGCCGTCGTCATAGGTGAAGCGCACATCCTCCTCGCCGGAGCCGTAGAGGATCACCTCTTTCGCTTTCTTCGGCAGCTTCGCCCACGGCTCGTTGAGCGAGAACTTGTATTTCTTCGCGAGCGCCTCCAGCGTCTGCGTGTAATAGGGCGACGACGAGCGCGACCAGGGCGCGATCGCGCCGCCGCGCAGCGTCTTCGAGTTGTCCGGGATCACCAGCTCCGCGTCGATCTGCTTTTCCACGCCGAGCCCGTCGCACGCCGGGCACGCGCCATGCGGCGAGTTGAACGAGAACAGCCGCGGCTCGATCTCGCTGATGGTGAAGCCCGACACCGGGCAGGCGAACTTCGAGGAGAAGATGATGCGGTTTTCGTCGCCCTCGTGGCCACGTTTCATGCGGCCGTCTTCCTCGGCGCCGCGCGAGCCGCTGCCACTTTCCCTCTCCCCGTTAGCCGAACTCGGGTTTACCCGAGTTCGGCCTGTAGAGTTGCCGAAGTCGCAAACATCCGACTTCGGCGTGAGAGGGTGCCG
>JBBDYN010000026.1:0-133301 GCA_040901465.1 Xanthobacteraceae bacterium | reverse complement strand
TTTTTGGCCCCCCCCCCAACCGTACGCGCTTCGCGCGTCGACCTCTCCCCGCAAGCGGGTATTGGTGTAAGAAGAAGCGGCGCCAGCCGGCGCCCCATCCGCGAACTCCGCCACCGCGATCCCATCCGCGAGCCGGAGCGCGGTCTCGAAGCTCTCCGCGAGCCGCTGCGCGATGTCGGGCCGCACCACGATGCGGTCCACCACGACATCCACGTCATGTTTGAGCTTCTTGTCGAGGGCAGGGGCTTCCGCGATTTCGTAGAACTTGCCGTCGATCTTCACCCGCTGGAATCCTTTTTTCAGGAATTCCGCGAGCTCCCTGCGGTATTCGCCCTTGCGGCTGCGCACCACGGGCGCGAGCAAGTAAAGCCGCGTGCCCTCGGGGAGCGCCAGCACCCGGTCCACCATCTGCGACACGGTCTGGCTCTCGATCGGCAGCCCCGTGGCCGGCGAATAGGGCACGCCGACGCGCGCCCAGAGGAGCCGCATGTAGTCGTAGATCTCGGTGACGGTGCCGACCGTGGAGCGCGGGTTGCGGCTCGTGGTCTTCTGCTCGATCGAGATCGCCGGCGAAAGACCCTCGATCCGGTCCACATCCGGCTTCTGCATCATCTCCAGGAACTGGCGCGCATAGGCCGAGAGCGACTCCACGTAGCGCCGCTGGCCCTCCGCATAGATCGTGTCGAAGGCGAGCGACGACTTCCCCGAGCCCGACAGCCCGGTGAACACCACGAGCTGCTCGCGCGGAATGTCGAGATCGACGCCCTTGAGGTTGTGCTCGCGCGCGCCGCGGATGGAGATGCTCTTGCCGGACATGAATCGAATTTTCGGACCAGTTCGGGGCTTCGGGGAGGCGGACCGGACATTATAGCGAACGAGGGCAACCTTCGTCCCGGCCGGCCCCCCGGGCGGGCAAATACCCACAGGCCGTCATATAGGATGCCGATGCACTTTGTCGCCAGGCATTGGCGCCGCGCACTTACCCGTTCGCCGGGCGGTTGGGCGGCTCGTCCGGGGAACGTGTGAGCGCCGTTCGGCCTCAGCCGAAGTCGCTGCCGCCGCCGCCGAAATCGCCGCCATCGAAATCACCGCCCGTGTCACCGGCATCGGCGGTTTCATACGACCCAGGTTCTTCGCGGCCCTGGTCCTGATCCGATGCGCTCGCCTGCTGCGCCTCGCTCGCCTTTGCGTCGGCGCCGCTCTCCGCCTGCGAGCCGAACTGGCCGCGCAGCGCATCGACCACCATGCTGCCGACGACCACGCCGGCCGCGATCGACGCGGCCTGTCCGAGGAACGAGCCGCCGCGGCCGATCTCCTGCCGCTGGCCGGCGGCGGGCGCGGCACTCTGTCGGAATCCCGGCGGCACGCCCATGGGTTGTCCGCCCTGGCGCGTCGCGGGCACCGAGCCGCGGCGCGGCGCAACGGGCTGGCCCGACAAGGCGCCGCGCAGCGAGTCCAGGAATCCGCCGCCCGATTGCGCGGGCTCCGCGACTCCGAGCTGCGCCTCAAGCTCCCGAACGCGGTCGTTGGCGCGCGCGAGTGCCTCTTCCTGGATCAATACTGTTTGCACGAGCGCATAAGGTGCATTCGGCGCAAAGCGCAGTCCTTCCGCGACCAATTGCTCGGCCTCGCGCTCGCGCGGTGCGTTCTCCAGCTGCGCGAGCCGGTTGAACAGGTCGGTTACGCGCTGGCGTTCCTGCGGGGTCATGGCGGGCCTCTCCGTGATGCTGCTTGCATCGGTAACGATCCAGATATGGGGGGCGTTCGCGCCCTGGGAAGGTCCTGAATCGGGACAAGTGATCGCGCGAGACACGAGCGTGTAGATTTCAATCGTGCGTCGTAGGGCTGTCGACGAAATCCGGAACGTAATGAGAACGTGTCCCGGTTTCGTGAGCACCCCGGTCTGGTTCGGAACCCGACCCAAGACTAGAATGTTGCCTTGGTAGCAGTCGCCTCCGGCATGAGGCTGTTCGTAGAGGGCGTAACAATGGCAGCGCGCGCGTATTGGTCCGGCCGCATCCGGCTGGCCCTGGTTTCGATCCCGGTCGAGTTGTACACGGCGACCAAGAGTTCGAGCCGCATATCGTTCAATCAAATTCACAAGCCCTCCGGCAAGCGGATTCGGTACGAAAAAGTCGTGCCGGGACTGGGAGCGGTCGAAAGCGAGGACATCGTCAAGGGCTACGAGATCGACAAGGGCAAGTACGTGCTCCTGACCGATGCAGAGATCGACGACGTCAAGCTCGAGGCGAAGAAGACGATCGAACTCGTGCAGTTCGTGGACGCGCACGAGATCGACCCGATCTATTTCGAGCGGCCGTTCGTCGTCATGCCGGAACCGGACGACGAGGACGCGGGCGAGGCTTACTCCGTCCTGCGCGAAGCACTGAAGCGCACCAAGAAGGTGGGCCTCGGGCAGTTGGTGATCCGCGGGCAGAGTTCGATTGTGGCGCTCCGGCCCGCCGACGGCGGACTTATGCTGGAGACGCTGCGCTACGCCGACGAAGTGCAGAAGCCGAACAGCTATTTCCGCGATCTGCCCAAGGCCAACGTCGACAAGGACCTTGTCGGCCTTGCCGAGGAGCTGATCGGCCGCAAGTCGTCGAAATTCGATCCGGGTGCGTTCAAGGATTCCTATACCGTGGCGCTGCGCGAGCTCATCGATGCCAAGGCCGAGCACCGGCAGGTGCGTCAGATCGAGGAGCCGCTGCAAACTTCGAACGTCATCGACCTGATGCAGGCGTTGAAGCGCAGCGTCGGCAAGTCCGATGGCAAGTCCGCGGACGGCAAGCGGCGCAAGAGCGCCGCCAAGACGGCGCGGCGCGGTCCGAGCCGGCGCAGCGCGGCGTGATTTTCCCTCTCCCCGCGCAGCGGGGAGAGGGTGCCGAGCGAACCCGGCGCAGCCGGGGGAGCGAGGCGGGTGAGGGGCGAGCAAGCAACGGTCGCCGCATCAGCGGATGGACCGCGGCCCCTCACCTGGCTCGCATGTCGCTTCGCTCCATGCTCGCCACCCTCTCCCCGCTGGGGGGGAGTGGGAAGACTGGGCAAGCGTCGTTCTGCAGGACCAGGCGCGTTGAAAGAAGATGCTGCGTGAATCCGACCGCCTGCGCGAATACCGGACGAGGCGGGATTTCACCCGGACGCCCGAGCCGGCGCCGAAGCGCAAGCGCAAATCCAAGGGCAAGCTGCGCTATCTCATCCAGAAGCACGCCGCGCGCAACCTGCACTTCGACTTCCGGCTCGAGCACGACGGCGCGCTCCTGAGCTGGGCAATCCCGAAGGGCCCGAGCCTCGACCCGGCCGACAAGCGCCTTGCCGTGCGCGTCGAGGATCATCCGCTCGAATACGGCGACTTCGAAGGCACGATCCCCGAGGGCGAATACGGCGCCGGCACCGTCATGCTCTGGGACCGCGGCACGTGGGAGCCGCGCATCGACGTCGACACGGGGCTGAAAGCGGGCCAACTCAAGCTCAACCTGCACGGCAAGCGGCTCACCGGCGGTTGGGCGCTCGTGCGCTTGCCCAGCCGCAAGCGCGACCGCGGCAGGGAGAACTGGCTGCTGATCAAGGAGCGCGACGAGATCGCCCGCAGCGAAAAGCGTCCGCTGGTCGAGCGCGAGCAGAAGAGCGTGAAAAGCGGCCGCGCCATGCAGGAGATCGCGCGCGGCCGCAAGGTCTGGCATTCGCGCCCCGCGAAAGGGAAAGCGGAAGAGCCGGAGATCATAAATCGTCCGGGAAAGGACTTACCGCTCCCGGCCTTCGTCGCGCCGCAGCTTGCCACCCTCGTCGACGCGCCGCCGGCGGGCGCGGACTGGCTGCACGAGATCAAGTACGACGGCTACCGCGCGATCACGAGCCTCGCCAACGGCAAGGTGGTGATCCGCACCCGCACCGGCCTCGACTGGACCAACCGTTTCGCAGCGTTGGTGCCGGCGCTCGCGCGCCTGCCGTGCGATGCCGCGCTGCTCGACGGCGAGATCGCGGTCGCCGACAAGGACGGCCACACCGACTTCGGCGCCTTGCAGGACGCGCTTGCCGAGGGCCGCGGCGGCTTCGTCTACTACCTGTTCGACCTGCTCCATCTCGACGGCAAGGATTTGCGAAAGCGGCCGCTGGTCGATCGCAAGCAGCGGCTGAAAGCGTTGCTCCAGGGCGCGGGGCGCGGTCCGCTGCTCTACTCGGACCATGTGCAAGGCGACGGCGACCGCGTGTTCGCCCGCGCCGGCGACCTCAAGCTCGAGGGGATCATCTCCAAGCGAGCGAACGCGCCCTACCGCTCCGGCCGCGGCAAGAGCTGGCTAAAGATCAAGGCCGCCACGGAGCAGGAGTTCGTGATCATCGGCTGGCGGCCCTCGGACAAGCCGGGCCGTCCGTTCTCCTCGCTGCTCGTTGGCGTGAACGAGGACGGCAAGCTGCGCTACGCGGGCCGGGTCGGCACCGGCTTCTCCGACCGCCACCTCGACGATTTCGCCGCGAAGTTCAGGCAGCACGCGCGCAAGCGCGCTCCGGTGCCGGACATTCCGCCGGAGATCGCGCGGCAAGCACGGTTCGTCGAGCCGGTGCTGGTCGCGGAGATCGAGTTCCGCGGCTGGACTCGCGACGGCGTGGTGCGCCAGGGAGCGTTCAAGGGACTGCGCGCCGACAAGCCCGCGCGCGAGATCGTCCGGGAGAATCCCATGCCGAAAGCCAAAGCTGCCGGGATCGCCGACGATGACGGCGACGCGATCGATGGCGTCCGCATCACGCACCCGGATCGCGTGCTCTATCCCGACCAGGGCATCACCAAACGCGCGCTGATCGATCACTATCTGAAAGTCGCGAAATGGATGCTGCCGCACGTTGCCGGCCGGCCGCTCGCGCTTGTGCGCTCCCCGCGGGGGGTCGGCGGCGAGCAATTCTTCCAGAAACACGCCTCGCCCGGCTGGCCGGAAGAATTCAAGAAAATTCGCATCCGCGAGAAATCGGGCGCCGACGAATATCTCTATATCGAGGACAAGGCGGGCCTCGTGGCCGCGGCACAGATGGGCGTGCTCGAATTGCATCTCTGGGGCTGCCGCGTCGACGACGTCGAAAAACCCGACCGTCTCGTGTTCGACCTCGATCCCGACGAAGGCGTGGCCTTCGCCAAGGTGAAGGACGCCGCGCGTGATTTGCGCAAGCGCCTGCGGGCGCTCGGTCTCAAGTCGTTTCCGCTCGCGACCGGCGGGAAGGGAATTCATGTGGTGGTGCCGCTCAAGCGCGGCCATTCCTGGGACGAGCACAAGAATTTTGCCGAGGCGATCGCTCGGCTGATGGCGGAGGAAGAACCTGATCGTTTCACGGCGACGCTTTCCAAAGCGAAGCGGCGCGGAAAGATCTTCATCGACTACCTGCGCAACCAGCGCGGCGCGTCGGCGATCGCGCCCTATTCGTCGCGCGCGCGCAAAGGCGCGAGCATTGCCGTGCCGCTCGCCTGGCCTGCGCTCGCGCGCCTCAAGGATGCGCGACCCGCCCGCATCGGAGAATTTTCCCCGCGCGGCGATCCCTGGAAAGGATACTTCACGGTCAAGCAAAAGCTGCCGCGCGGCAAAGCCCGCGCGTGATCGGGATTCTACTTCGCTCCGGTGCTGCCGCCGGAGTTGGACCCGGTAGAGGATTTCGTCGACGGCGGCGGCTGCGTCCGCAGAAGGCTGCGGGTCGCCTCGCTGTTCTTGCAAGCGGATTTCATTCTGTCCCCCGCGCACGGGTCGGACTTTGGCTGCGGCGGAGACTTGGCCTTTTCTTCGGCTTGGGCGCCGGGGCTGACGGTCGGCGACAGCAGCACGGCTCCGACCGCGAGCGCGAAGGCGAGCGACAGCATTTGAATGAGCTTGGTCATTGCGGAACGACTCCTCAGGCTGGCGCCGGATAGCACGAAGGCAGATCGCCTCGGGCCGTAGAGGCTGATCCACCGACGGGTCACGGACCCGTCTTGCGAGTTCGCAAACTTCCTCTGCGGCATCGGCCAAATCGTTAATTTTGCTGGGGAAAAGGCCCGGGACAAACGGCGAACATCGCGCCAAATAGCCTTAATCCATATCGCTAACGGGCAATTCACAAGGCGCATTGGGCCGCTTGCCTGAAGGCTCGGAAGCAGCTAGAACAGAACGCGAACGCACCCCCTGTCCCCGTTGGGTTCCACCGCTGTGGAAAAAACCTTAACGCGGGCTGTGTTCGGGACCGCGTCCGGGAAAGCGGGATAGGGTGCCGGGGCCGCAGGAAGTGCGGCCACAATTCTCAAAAACGGAGAGCGACATGGCGGGCAGCGTCAACAAGGTCATTCTCATCGGCAATCTCGGCGCCGACCCCGAAATCCGGCGCACCGCCGACGGCCGGCCGATCGCGAATTTGCGCGTCGCCACCAACGAGAGCTGGCGCGACAAGACCACCGGCGAGCGCCGCGAGCGCGTCGAGTGGCATCGCGTGGTGATCTTCTCCGAGGGCCTCGCCAAGATCGCCGAGCAATATTTGAAGAAGGGCGCCAAGGTCTATCTCGAGGGCCAGCTGCAGACCCGCAAGTGGCAGGACAAGGAAGGCCAGGACCGCTGGACCACCGAAGTCGTGCTGCAAGGCTTCAATTCGGTATTGACCATGCTCGACAGCCGCGGCAGCAGCGGCGGCGGCGAGGCGCTCGAGGATTCCGGCTCCGAATTCGGCGCCACCGGCCCGATGTCGGGCGGCGGCGCACGCCGCCCGGCCGTGGCGGCTGCGGGCGGCCGCCGCGACGAGATGGACGACGAGATTCCGTTTTAGCCGACCGTTTCCCGGGCGCAGCGCAGCACGCGCCTTTGCGCGTGATGCGCTGCAGACCCGGGACCCAATACCACCGCACAGATTTCTGGATCCCGGTTCTGCAGCGCCTGTTCGCGCTGGCGAGCGAAGCGAGCGGCCAGCGCGAACGCTATTAAGGCTCGCCGCGCCGGGCCCTCGCTTCGCTCGGCGGCGCGGCAGTTCGCACCGCTACGCATTGCGCTGCGCCCGGGAAACGGGCCCCATGCGCGCTTGTGCAATCGCCTTGCCTGACCTAGCTACGTCAGACGGAGAAATC
The DNA here is from genome assembly GCA_040901465.1 of Xanthobacteraceae bacterium. GTDB lineage: Bacteria > Pseudomonadota > Alphaproteobacteria > Rhizobiales > Xanthobacteraceae > JAUSIF01. The sequence goes on along the minus strand of JBBDYN010000026.1, from coordinate 126,235 downwards.
CGATGGCAGACACAGACCATGCGGAAGCCGCCGTCGTGAGCGAGTCCGACGTAGCACGCCGCCGTCGCCGGCGCGTTCTCCGGTACATACCGGGATTCACGTACGTCCTGGCGCTATTCGTTGTCGGGCAGCTCATCTTCCCCGATCCGAGAGCGACGCTCTTCGACATTGGGGGCTATCGGCTCGCATGGGTCGAGGTGTTGATTGTCGCCGCCGCTATCATCGCGATGGCAGAGCAGATCAAAGTGGCGGAGCCCGGGATCAACAATATTACCGAAGTGCTCCTCATGGGGGCGGTGGCCGTCGTGCAGATCGTGCTGTTCGCGCTCGCTGCCGCCAAGGTGCCGGGGCTTGAAATCTTCGGCAACACGGAGTTCCTGCTGCTCACGATCATTAACGTGGCGCAGACCGTGGTGGCCTTTCAGATCAATGCCGCGACGCTCATGCGAACCATTGCTTCCAATTAGCTGAACAGGAAGAGAACGACGGCAATTTTGGTGAGGAGCATGGGGCTGTAAGAATAGCATGTCCGTCGGGACGCGCTGTAACCGTTGCCCGCGCGCCCGGCCCGCACCAGCGCCGTCGGGACAATGGCCAGAAACTGCGCTATTTTGAGCGCCAACCTGGGGGCTCCGGCAAGCTGACCGGAGCGGCGCCGAAAGGTTCGATGCGATGAGTTTCGAGCCGCTTTTGTCCGCGGCGGTCATCCAGGTGCACGCCTTTGCGGCCATGGGTGCCTTCGCGCTCGGTATCTTCCAGTTCGCCGCGCCCAAGTGAACCTTCCGGCATCGCACGACCGGAGTCATCTGGGCCGTCTTGATGCTTGCCGTCGCCATCAGTTCGTTCTGGATTCACGAGCTGCGGCTGTGGGGGCCCTGGAGCCCGATCCATTTCATTTCGATTTTCACGCTCGTGATGCTTCCGTTCGCCGTCTGGCACGCGCATCGCCATCGCGTCGAGCACCACAAATGGTCGATGATCTGGATTTTCACCGGCGGCCTGGTGATCGCGGGACTCTTCACCTTCGTGCCCGGCCGCATCATGCACGCGGTCTTGTTCGGCGGGTGATCAATCAGCCCGCGAGCGCCGCGCGCACGCTGCCGATGATTTATTGAACGGCGAGCGGGCATTTTCTGCGCCGCCCGGGAGCGCTTTGTGGCCGTTCCGGGACGCGCCGATGCGAGCCCGCAAAGTCGGCGTAACCTGTTGATACTGCATAAATAATAGCCGTTGTTTTCATGGCCTTTGACTGGCTTTGACCTGCAGGATCGGCTATACGATTCGCACCGATTTTTTCCAGGATTCAGAGGCCTTGTCCGACCCAGCACCGCCCCCTCCGGTGGAGCCGCCGAGCCCATCGGACGTTCGTCCCGTCTCGATCACGGACGAATTGAAGCGCAGCTATCTCGATTACGCCATGAGCGTGATCGTGGCACGCGCGCTCCCCGACGCGCGCGACGGCCTCAAGCCCGTGCATCGCCGCATCCTCTATTCGATGCACGAGAACGGCTACGAGTGGAACAAGCCGTACCGCAAGTCGGCGCGCGTGGTCGGCGACGTCATCGGTAAATATCACCCGCACGGCGACCAATCGATCTATGACGCGCTCGTGCGCATGGCGCAGGAATTCTCCATGCGCCTGCCGCTCGTGGACGGGCAGGGTAATTTCGGCTCCGTCGACGGCGATCCGCCCGCGGCCATGCGCTACACCGAGGTCCGCCTCGCCAAGGTGGCGAACGCGCTGCTGGAGGACCTCGACAAGGACACCGTCGCCTTCCAGGAAAACTACGACAATACCGAGCGCGAGCCGACTGTGCTCCCGGCGCGCTTCCCGAACCTCTTGGTCAACGGCGCTAGCGGCATCGCGGTCGGCATGGCGACCAACATCCCGCCGCACAATCTCGGCGAGATCATCGACGCCTGCGTCGCGCTGATCGACAAGCCGGACGTCACGCTCGACGAGATGGTGGCGCTCGTGCCCGGTCCGGATTTCCCGACCGGCGGCATCATTCTCGGCAAGGCCGGCATCCGCGCCGCCTATCTCACCGGCCGCGGCTCGATCGTCGCGCGCGGCCGCGTCTCGCAGGAATCGCTCACCCGCGACCGCGAGGCGATCATCATCACCGAGATTCCCTATCAGGTGAACAAGACCACGATGATCGAAAAGATCGCGGAGCTCGTGCGCGACAAGAAGATCGAAGGCATCGGCGAGATCCGCGACGAGTCCGACCGCGACGGCATGCGTGTCGTGCTCGAACTGAAGCGCGAAGCCATGGGCGACGTAGTGCTGAACCAGCTCTACCGCTTCACGCCGCTGCAGACCGCGTTTCCGGCGAACATGGTGGCGCTCACCGGCGGCCGCCCGGAGGTGATGAACCTCCTCGATCTGATCGCCGCTTTCGTCGCCTTCCGCGAGGAAGTGATCGGCCGCCGCACCAAGTATTTGCTGCGCAAGGCGCGCGACCGCGCCCACATCCTGGTCGGCCTCGCCATCGCCGTCGCCAATATCGACGAGGTGATCAAGCTGATCCGCGCCGCCAAGGACGCCAACGCCGCCCGCGACGCGCTCATGGGCCGCGACTGGCCGGCCAAGGACATGCGCCCGCTCGTCGAGCTGATCGACGACCCGCGCCACCGGATCACGGACAAGGGCACCTATCGGCTCTCCGAAGAGCAGGCGCGCGCGATCCTCGATCTGCGTCTGCAGCGCCTCACCGCGCTCGGCCGCGACGAGATCAGCGCCGAGCTCGACGGTCTCGGCAGGGAAATCGCCGACTACCTGGAAATTCTGAAGAGCCGCGCCCGCATCCGCACCATCGCAAAGGACGAGTTGCTGGCGATCAAGGATGAATTCGGCACTCCGCGCAGGACCGAGATTGCCGCGGCCGAGGCCGAGGTCGACGAGGAAGACCTGATCCACCGTGAGGACATGGTCGTCACCGTGTCCCACGCGGGCTATGTCAAGCGCGTGCCGCTCTCGGCCTATCGCGCCCAGCGCCGCGGCGGCAAAGGCCGCTCCGGCATGCAGACGCGCGAGGAGGATTTCGTCACGCGCCTGTTCGTGGCCTCGACCCACGATGAGGTGCTGTTCTTCTCGTCCAAGGGCCGCGCCTACACGATGAAAGTCTGGCGCCTGCCGCTTGCGGCCCCGCAGGCGCGCGGCAAGGCCTTCGTCAATCTGCTGCCGATCGAGCCCGACGAGCGCATTACTTCGATCATCACGCTGCCGGAATCGGCCGCCGCGCGCGAAAAGATGAACATCATGTTCGCCACGACGAGCGGCAATGTGCGCCGCAATGCGCTCAGCGACTTCGTCGAAATTCGCCGCTCCGGCATCATCGCGATGAAGCTGGATGCGGGCGAGGCGATCGCCGATGTCGCCGTCTGCACCGACAGCGACGACGTGCTGCTCTCGAGCGCCGCCGGCCAGTGCATCCGCTTCCCGGTTTCCGACGTGCGCGTGTTCAAGGGCAGGAGTTCCGACGGCGTGCGCGGCATCCGGCTTGAGAAGGGCGACCGGCTGATTTCCATGGCGATCATCCGCCATGTGGTCGCCACGAGCGAAGAGCGCGTGGCTTACTTGCGGCTTGCCAATGCGGTGCGCCGCGGCGACGAGCCGGAGGAAACCGACGACGAGGAGAAGGTCGCTGCGATCGATCTGCCTCAGCAGCGCTATGTCGAGATGGGCGCGGCCGAGCAATTCATCCTGACCCTCACCGAGCGCGGTTACGGCAAGCGCACGTCTTCCTACGAGTACCGGATCACCGGCCGCGGCGGCAAAGGCATCGTCGCCATGAAGGTCAACAAGCGGAACGGCAGCGTGGTCAATTCCTTCCCCGTGGAAGAGACCGACCAGATCATGTTGGTCACGAACGCCGGCAAGCTGATCCGCACCCCGGTGAACGGCATCCGCATCGCCGGCCGCGCGACCCAGGGCGTGATCGTGTTCGATACCGCCGACGACGAAAAGGTTGTCTCCGTCGAGCGCATCAGCGAAGAGGAAGACGCCGCCGACGCCGCGGGAAAGTAGGCGGCGGTCCTTACACAGCCCTGGCCGAACGCGTACGCCGCGACCAGTACCACGCCGCGGCAGCCGGCACGCCGAAAATCGGAATGAACGCCGCGATCTCGTTCACCAGCGGGATGCCGTGATTGGCCCAGCCGTTGTAAGCGTTGGCGAGCGAGGCAACGAGCCACACCCAAACGAAGATCGACGCGCCGTCGATCGTGCTTCCGCTCCGCGCCCGGCTGATCAGCGCCGTCACGACGACGAAGACGGCCAGCGCTGCAAAACCGATCGCGGTCATTATCAGAATATGCATCGCCGCCCCCTAATTGCGCGCCGTCCCGGCCGCAGATTCCCGGCATTATCTCCGTCACGCTCTTGGCTGTCCGCGCTGCTCGCGTCGGCGGCAAACAATTGATCGGTTTTCTCGCACAATTTGAATCGCGTTTGCGCGGCGAGTGCCAGTCTATCTAAGTTTTATTCGACTTTGGGAGTCGCTATTTCGGCCGCGTTGGCTACGCAGGGCGAAACTGCGGTCTGGCGATCGCAGTTTCACGCGCTCTTGATCGCATCGCCCCAATCCGCACGCGATATCGCGCATGGATGGGCGCAGGCCGGCACGAGACAAAAGAAGCGGCCGATGCAAAGACCCACGAAACCTCGCCGGTGAATCGCGAGGTTATTTCTGCAACGGAGAAATCAGATGAAGAAGTACCTCTTCGCCGCATCGCTCATCGCGCTCGTCAGCTCGCCTGCGCACGCGCAAAACCCGTACTACGGGCAATATTACGCAAACTCACCGAACTCGCCGTTCGTGGTCGCGGATGGCCGGATCATCGGCCGGGATCCGGACGCCAACGTCAGGCTCGAATTGCGCAAGAACGCCTTGGTCAACGACGGCATCTTCTGAGCCTTAAGAATCGCCTCTGAAGCGTCGGCCAGCCACCTGGCCGATGCTTCATTGTTCGGTGCTGGTTCGTAATCGTTTGCGCTTTGCTTGGACCTAGCGCTTCGCGCCTGCGCGCTCCAGTATCTTGACCATCTCCGCAAGGCCGCGTTGCTTCGCGTGGCTTAGCGGCGTCACGCCATTGCGGTCGGCGAGATCGACGTTCGCGCCCGCTTCCACGAGCGCCTTCAATGTGTCGGTATGACCGCGCCCGCCGTCGCCGAGCACGATCGATTCCATGAGCGCGGTCCAGCCAAGATTGTTGACTTGATCGAGCGGCGCGCCGGCCGCGATCAGCATCTTCACGACGTCCGCGTGGCCGAGATGCGCGGCCGCGATCAGCGCCGTGCCCGCATAGGGGCTCGTCACGTTCTTCGCACTCGCGCCGCCCTCGAGCGCGATCGACAGCATTTCCAGATCGTTCGCGACCGCGGCGATCGTGACGACGTCGTATTTCTGGCGGTCGAGCGCATTGGGATCGGCGCCGCCCGCGAGCAGCCCGCGCGCCGCTGTATGCTGCTTCCGGAAGGCCGCGACGTGGAGCGGCGTCCGGCCGTTGCCGTCGCGCACGTTTGGATCGACCCGCGCCGCGACGGCGACCGCGATGCCGATCACGTCGCCGCTGGCGGCCGCGGCATGCAGGCCGGTATAGAGCGATATTTCCACGTCGCCAGGCGGCGTCTGGGCGGGCAGGGGCGTCGCAGAAGCTGCGATCGACACGGCGGCCGCGAGCGCGAGTCGTACGGGATGGGGAATGAGCATCGTTGATCCTCTCGCCGCAAGCTGCCGCATTTCCGAATGGGGCCAAAATCACGCCTTGGCCAGGCGAACTTGCCCGCAACGCGCGGGACGGCTAACCCTTTCTTATGTCCCGCACCGCCCTCTATGCCGGCAGCTTCGATCCCGTCACCAACGGCCATCTGGATGTCCTTCGGGGCGCCTGCCGGCTCGCCGACAAGATCGTGATTGCGATCGGTACCCATTCCGGCAAGCAGCCGTTGTTCTCGGTCGAGGAGCGGCTCGCCATGCTCAAGGAAGTCTGTGAGCCACTCGCCGCGAAGGAGAAGGTCAAGCTCGAGACCATCACGTTCGGCGATCTCGTGGTGGCGGCGGCCAAGCGCGCCGGCGCGACCCTCCTGATCCGCGGTCTGCGTGACGGCGGCGATCTCGACTATGAGATGCAGATGGCCGGCATGAACGGAACCATGGCGCCGGAGATCCAGACCGTGTTTCTGCCCGCGACTCCGGCGACCCGCCCGATCACCGCCACTTTGGTGCGCCAGATCGCTGCCATGGGCGGCGACATCTCCGCCTTCGTGCCGGCGCCCGTCGCCCACCGCCTGAAGAAGAAGTTCGCCGGCACGACCGGCGCGTAACGCTTGCGAGGAGATCAATGAAAATTCGTTCGGGAACACTCGCGCTATGCGCGGCGCTGTCGTTCGCGGCAACCGCCACGCAGGCATTCGCCCAAGCCGGCAACCTCGCCAATCCGTCGGCGCTGAACGAGAAGGCGCCCGCCACGTTCAAGGCGAGGTTCGAGACGAGCAAGGGCGCATTCGTAGTCCAGGTGAGCCGCGACTGGGCGCCGAACGGCGCCGATCGCTTCTACAATCTCGTCAAGAACGGCTATTTCGACGACGCACGCTTCTTCCGCGTCATGCCCGGATTCATGGCGCAATTCGGCATCAACGGCGACCCGAAGGTGAACGCGCAGTGGCGCAACGCGCGGATCAAGGACGATCCGGTGCGGCAGAGCAACAAGCGCGGCTTCGTTACCTACGCGACCTCGGGTCCGGATGCGCGTACCACCCAGGTGTTCATCAATTTCGACGACAATTCCGGCCTCGATAGCGAGGGCTTCTCGCCGTTCGGCCAGGTGACCTCCGGCATGAACGTGGTCGAAGCGCTGAACAACGAATACGGCGACGGTGCGCCGCGCGGCCGCGGACCCGATCAGATGCGCCTGCAGCAGGAAGGCAACGCGTACCTGAACAAGGAATTCCCGCGCCTCGACTTCGTGAAGAAGGCGACCACCGAGCAATAGACGCACGACACCTTCTCGCACCACCTGGCAACAACCGGATTGAGCGTGAAAACCAATGGCTGACTCCGAAAATATGCTGATCCTCGAAACCACCAAGGGCCCGGTGAAGATCGAGATGAAGCCGGACCTCGCGCCGAAGCACGTCGCCCGCATCAAGCAGCTTGTGCGCGACGGCTTCTATGACGGCGTCGCCTTTCACCGCGTGATCGACGGCTTCATGGCGCAGACCGGCTGCCCCCAAGGCACCGGCACCGGCGGCTCCGGCCAGAAGCTCAAGGCCGAGTTCACACCCACCAAGCACGGACGCGGCACGGTCTCGATGGCGCGCGCGGCCAGTCCGGACTCCGGCGACAGCCAGTTCTTTATCTGCTTCACCGATGCACCCTGGCTCGACAGTCAATATACCGCCTGGGGCCAGGTGACAGAGGGCATGGAGAACGTCGACAAGATCAAGCGCGGCGAGCCGGTCGCAAATCCGGATCGGATCGTGACTGCGAAGATGGCGCAGGACACTTAAGCCAACCATCAATGTCATGCCCGGGCTTGACCCGGGCATCCATGCTGCCTCCTCTCTCTGCTGAATCGTCCGATGGATTGCCGGGTCAGGCCCGGCAATGACATAGACTGATATGCGCACTTCGCTTTTTGACTACGTACTTCCGCCCGACCGCATCGCGCTGCGCCCGGCGAGCCCGCGCGATGCGGCGAAGCTGCTCGTGGTGCGGCCGGGCGCGTCGCCGGAATTCGAGGACAGGAGCGTGCGAGATCTGCCGGAGCTGCTCAAGCCGGGCGACACGTTGGTCGTCAATGATACGCGCGTGATCCCGGCACGCCTCGAAGGCGCGCGCATGCGGGATGATGCGGTCGCCAAAATCGAGGCGACGCTCACCAAACGCATCGGCCCCGAGCGCTGGCGCGCGTTGGTCAAGCCCGGCAAGCGCCTCCGCGTCGGCGATCGCATCCGCTTCGGCCATGAGAGCCGCGTGTGCCTGCTCGGCGCGCTCGACGCGACAGTGGAGGAGAAAGGCGAGGGCGGCGAGGCGCTTCTGCGCTTCGACTTTCATGGCGCGGTGCTCGACGAGGCGATCGACGCCCTCGGCCACGTGCCGCTCCCGCCTTACATCGCCGCGCGCCGCGCCGACGACGAGCGCGATCGCTCGGACTATCAGACGATGTTCGCGGTGCACAAGGGTTCCGTGGCGGCGCCGACCGCGGGATTGCATTTCACCGATGCGCTGCTTGCGAAGCTCGACACACGCGGCATCTCGCTGCATCGCGTGACGCTGCATGTCGGCACCGGGACGTTTCTTCCGGTGAAGGCTGAAGACACCGAAGACCACGACATGCATTCCGAATGGGGCGAAGTTTCCACCGCGACTGCCGACGCGCTCAACGAAGCGCGAGCGCGGGGAGGCCGCGTCGTCGCCGTTGGCACGACCGCACTGCGCTTGCTCGAAAGCGCGGCCGACGATGCGGGCCGGCTCAAGGCATTCTCCGGCGAGACTTCGATCTTCATCACGCCCGGGTATCGCTTTCGCGCGGTCGACGCGCTACTGACGAACTTTCATCTTCCGCGCTCGACGCTCTTCATGCTGGTTTCGGCCTTCGCTGGCCTGGACCGGATGCAGCGCGCCTACGCGCACGCGATAGAGGCCGGCTACCGATTCTACTCCTACGGCGATGCTTGCCTTCTCTTTAGGACCGAGGGTTGATCATGGACACCGATCTCGAGTCGATGAACCGCGACGCACTTGTGGCCGAAGTCAAGAAACTCCGAGCCGTCATTCGTCAGCATCGCGACGCGAGCGGACATGGTCTGTGCTGGCATCATCCTGCCATGTGGTCACTGCTGCCCGAGAAGGTCGAGCCGACGATTGCTGTGCCGCCCTGGCCGAAGTTTCTGCGTGGCTGCGTTCACTACCGGCAGTCGCTTGATGAGCAGGCTGCCGGCGCCCCCGTGTATGACAAAGAGTTCGATGAGTGACGCCTTCCACTTTCGTCTGATCGCGACCGACGGCGCGGCGCGCCGCGGCGAAATCTCGACGCCGCGCGGCGCGGTCCGCACGCCCGCGTTCATGCCGGTCGGCACCGCGGCGACCGTGAAGGCGATGCTCCCCGAGCAGGTGCGCGCGGCCGGCAGCGACATCGTGCTCGGCAACACCTATCACCTGATGCTGCGCCCGGGTGCCGAGCGCATCGCAGCGCTGGGCGGCCTGCACCAATTCATGTGTTGGCCGCACCCGATCCTGACCGATTCCGGCGGCTTCCAGGTCATGTCGCTCGCCAAGCTGCGCAAGGTCGAGGAGAACGGCGTCACCTTCCGCTCCCACCTCGACGGCGCCATGGTGGAGCTAAGTCCCGAGCGGGCCGTCGAAATTCAGCGTCTCCTGGACGCCGATATCGTCATGCAGCTCGACGAATGCGTGAAGCTGCCCGCCGCCGACGCGGACGTCGAGCGCGCGACGCGACTTTCGCTGCGCTGGGCCGAGCGCTGCAAGCGCGCATTCGAGGGCGCGCCCGCGGGCCGCGCGCTGTTCGGCATCGTGCAGGGCGGCGCACTGCCGAAACTGCGCGAGGAATCCGCGCGCACGCTCGTGCGGATGGATTTCCAAGGCTACGCGATCGGCGGCCTCGCGGTCGGCGAGCCGCAGGATATCATGTTGAGGACGGTCGAGACGTCCGCCTCAGAGCTTCCCGCCGACAAGCCGCGTTATCTCATGGGCGTGGGCGAGCCCGACGACATCATGCACGCGGTCGAGCGCGGTATCGACATGTTCGATTGCGTGCTGCCGACCCGCGCCGGCCGCCACGCGCTCGCCTATACCCGCTTCGGCAAGGTCAATCTCAAGAACGCGCGTCATGCCGACGACCCGCGGCCGCTCGACGAGGCGAGCGATTGCCCGGCCGCCCGCGACTACTCGCGTGCGTATCTCCATCACCTCGTCAAGGCGAATGAGATCCTCGGCGCGATGCTGCTTTCATGGGCCAATGTCGCCTACTACCAATCGCTCATGGCGGGCATCCGCGATGCGATCTCGGCCGGCCGCTTTCAGGATTTTGCCGCCGCGACGCGCGCGGGCTGGGCGCAGGGCGGCTGAAACGGATGATCAGTTCTCCTGTCATTCCGGGGCGCCGCGAAGCGGCGAGCCCGGAATCCAACAACAACCTCTGAGTCTGCGTCTGGATTCCGGGATCCCTCGCTACGCTCGGGCCCCGGAATGACAAGCGGTCAACGCAGGTCGAAGCGGATCGGTGCCGCGAAATCCATTCGGCTTTGCGTGAGCTCGGAGGGAAACGGCGGGAACGGCGAGGCTCGCCGCACCATGTCGAGCGCCGCTTCATCGAGGACGCGCTCGCCGCTGCCGCCCACGAGCGAAGCCGACATGACGCGGCCGTCGCGTGTCAGCGCAAACCGCACGCGCGCGACGCCGGTCGCGCCGCGATCGCGCGCCTCCGGCGGATAGACGCGATGCCGCGAAAGATGCGCCAACACTTGCGCCTGGTAGGACGAGATTGCCGCGCGCCCGCCGGTATCGGCCACGCCGCCCGCACCCACGCTGCCCGTGGAATTGGCGGCTGCAGCGCGGTTCGGGCTTGCCGCGGCACTCGGACTCGAGCGCGCGGTCTGCTTCTTCTCCGGCTCACGCTTCCGCTCCTCGCGGATCGGCTCGCGCACGGGCGGCAGCGGCGGCCTTTCCTCGATCACCATGGCCGCCGGCGGCGATTCCGGTATCGTGGCGATTTCGACCGGCCGCGACGGCGCAGTCGCTTCCTCGGGCAAGGCAAGACGCGCCGCCTGCTCGCGCGTCGGCAATACGACCGGCGCGGGCTCCGGCGGGACAGGCAATTCGGTCGAGGCCTCTGCGGGCGGCCTCGGCAGCACCACGGGCGCCGGCTCCGGCGGCGGAGGCATGAGTTCCTCGATCCTGGCGGTCTGCTGTTCGGGCTCCGGCTCCTTCGCGTCGGTAGCCGTCGCATTCGTCGGCGACGGTGCCGACGGCAACGCCGCCTCCACCACGATCTCGATCGGAATCGTCACCGTGCCCTGGGTCGAGAGCGCCGCCGCCGCGCCTGCCGCGCGCTCCAGGTCGTCCTCGAAGCGCAATTCGAACGCGAGATAGACGATCGCGTGTACGGCGACAGAGACGATCAGCGCCGCCCGCAGCCATTCACGCAACGTCGGCGTGAGGAACGTCGGGCGCTCGCCCGGCACCGGAGCTTCGGGCAGGGGCCGCGATACGGGCGCGGCCGGCCGTTTGGCTATGGTCGCCGCCGCCATCTCCTTCGCGCGCGCCGGAAACGGCAGCACGACTGCGGGTGCAGCCTGCGTTTCCGCGTCGTCCCTGCGTGTGGCGGCTGGGCGCTTCGGCATTGCCACGCTATAGCAAGCCGCTTTGAGTTCCGACACTGCCGACGACTGACGAATTGCCGCCTGGAATGATTGAATTGAATGAAAGTTGCCGCTAGGCGACGTTGCCCTGATTGAGCCTGCGCGTCGCCCGCTGCTTCAGCAGCGAGACGAATCGCTCCATCGGCATGGGTGGCGCGAACAGGAAGCCCTGACCGAGATCGCATCCCATTTTCGCGATCGCCTCGAGCTCGGACGCTTTCTCGATTCCCTCGGCCACCGCCTGTGTGCCGAAGCGGTGCGCGAGATCGATGCCGGTCTGGCACAGCGCGGCGTTGGTTTCGTCCTCGCCGCAATTCATCACCAGATTGCGGTCGAGCTTCAATTCCGCGAACGGCAGATCGCGCAGCCGCGCGAGATGCGAATAGCCGGTGCCGAAATCGTCGATCGCGAGCACGATGTCGTAGATCTTGAGTTGTGTGGCGATCTCGTGGGCGAGCGGAATGTCGCGCACGATCTGATCCTCTGTCACCTCCAGGATCAAGCCCGGCCACTTATCCGATTTCGGCCGGTTCTCGCGCACGATGGTGGAGATCGGCAATTTCACGAGCGCGCTGACCGGAACGTTGAGTGCCATCCTTAGGGCGAAGCCGTGTTCGGCGAAGCGCCCCCAGTCGGAAAGCGCCGTGAGAATGATCCGCTCAGTGAGTCTCAGCATCGACTCTTCCGAGGCGTTCGGCAGGAACGCACCGGGCGGGATGATGCCTTGCTCCGGATGCGCTCCGCGCACCAGGCCCTCGGCGCCCGCGAGACTCTTCTGCTTCAGATCGATCTTCGGCTGATACCAGAGCTGCAGCCAATTGTTGCGCAGGATTTCGTCGAGACCGAACCGCGGCCCGAGCGTCGGCAGTTCCGCATTTCCCGCCACCGCTTCCACGCGCGACGCTTGCCGCAACTGTTCGCTGAAATGCTCGCGGATGATGTTGCGCACCGTTTCGGCGCGAAACGGCTTGGGAAGCACCGGCAGCATGCGCAGCGAATGACGTTCGCCCACACGGCGAATTTCCTCGAGAAGAGCGGGATCTTTCCCGCTCATGAGTTGCACGGCGCCGCGATAATGCAGCTGCGCGAGTCCGCGGATCACGTCGATCGCGTCCGATCCCTGCAGCGACACGTCGAGGAAAAACAGGTCCGGCTTCGTATGCTTCAGCGCTTCCAGCACCGCCGGCGCGCTATCGAATTCGTTGGTGAGGATGCCGTATTCGTGCAGGCTGTAGGTGAGGATTTGCCGGATGCCCGCCTCGTCCTCGACGATGAAGCAGAGCGGCGGCGAGTTCGCGGGCACGACCGCCGCCCCGGCGGGCGCCGATGCCTCATGAACGCCGGCCGCGAGCGTCCGCGGCAGTGCCTCATCCGCCATGACTGGATCCGATCCGACCTCCGGTTGAAGGATACCGCTCTGCGCGTGCAGAAATCGTTAATTGTTGAGGAAGCGGGCGGCACTTGCAGATTTCGAGCCTGCCGATTGGCCCGAACGTTGGAACCGGGCTTCCCACGCTCGGGGCGAGCGCGCGGTGGCAAATCTTGGTGAGCCCGGATGGGATCGAACCATCGACACCGTGATTAAAAGTCACGTGCTCTACCACTGAGCTACGGGCCCTTGCGCGAGACCTATTGAGGCCCGCTTGGCACGTCAATAGCGGGGCGCGCGGTTTCGCCGTCTGGCCGCAGCCGGCCATCGGGGCTATTCTCGCTGTTTAGGAGCCACTTATGCCCGTCATCAATCGCCTGGCCGATCGCGCCGACGAAATCGCCGAATGGCGGCACGACCTGCACATGCATCCCGAATTGCAATACGACGTGCACCGCACCGCGGCGACCGTGGCTGAGAAATTGAAGAGCTTCGGCTGCAACGAGATCGCGACCGGAATCGGCCGCACCGGCGTGGTCGGCGTGATTCGCGGCCACAAGAATTCGAACGGCAAGGTGATCGGCCTGCGCGCCGACATGGACGCGCTCCCGATCGAGGAACGAACCGGCTTGCCGTACGCCTCGAACACTCCGGGCAGGATGCACGCCTGCGGTCATGACGGGCACACGTCCATGCTGCTCGGCGCCGCGCGGCATCTCTGCGAGACGCGCAATTTCGACGGCACCGCGGTCGTGATCTTCCAGCCGGCGGAGGAGGGCGGCGCCGGGGCCAAGGCCATGATCGACGACGGCCTGATCGATCGATTCGAGATCGGCGAGGTGTTCGGCCTGCACAACTATCCGGGCCTTCCGGTCGGCAATTTTGCGATCCGTCCGGGGCCGTTGATGGCGTCCGCCGATCGGCTGTGGATCGAGATCGAAGGCGTGGGCGGCCACGCGGCGCGTCCGCACAAGTCGGTGGATACGGTGCTGGTCGGTTCGTCGATGGTCACCGCGCTGCAGCAGATCGTCGCGCGCAACGTCGATCCGATCGACAATGCGGTGGTGTCGATCACGCTGTTCCAGGCCGGCTCGGCCGACAACGTGATCCCGCAGAACGCGCTCCTGCGCGGCACGGTGCGCACGCTGCGCGCCGACACGCGCGATCTCATCGAGCGGCGTCTGAAAGAGGTTGTCGACGGCGTTGCGCGGCTGCACGGCGCGACGGCGAAGGTGCGCTACCATCGTGACTATCCGATTGTGGTCAACCATCCGGAGCCGACCGCATTTGCGACCGAAGTGGCGCGCGACGTCGCCGGAACCGAGAAGGTCGATGCCGCCACATTGCCGGTGATGGGCGGCGAAGATTTCGCTTTCATGCTGCTGGAGCGCCCGGGCGCCTTCATCTTCATGGGCAACGGCGATACGGCGAACCTTCACCATCCCAAGTACGATTTCAACGACAAGGCCATCCCGTTCGGCGCCTCCTACTGGGTGCGGCTGATCGAGCGAGCGATGCCCGCTTGAGGCCGGCTTGTGCGGGAGTGCGCGGCTGGTAATTTGGCGGCTGGCCCGCCATGAGCGCGACCGAGTATCTGCGTCACCCCGCCATTCTGCTCGCGGCCGTCAGCGTCGCCATTGCGCTTGCCTGGTTCGCGCTTGGATTTCCCGTGGAAATGCCCCGCTCGCCGCTCGCGGCGGGCGAGAAGCTTGACTGCCTGGCTTATGCCCCCGCGCGGCCCGGATCGACCGCGGCCGACGCGACTATCCCGGCTGCAAATATAGAAGGCGACCTTGCTCGGCTCGCTCCGCAAACTTCGTGCATTCGCACTTACACGACCGGAATGGGTCTCGACCAGGTACCGCCGATCGCGCGCCGCTTGGGCCTCACGGTTCTGCAAGGCATCGCCATTGGCCGCGATGCGGAGCGCAATCGCGCTGAAATCGAGCGGGCAATTGTCTTGGCGCGCACCGACCGGGCTGGCATCCGCGCCTTTGTGGTCGGCAGCGAAGTTCTTTCGCGCGGCGATCTTGCCGTGACCGATTTAGGCGTGCTCGTGACGCGCGTGCGCGAGGCGACGAAGCTGCCCGTGACTTACGCGGATCGGTGGGAAACCTGGCTGGATGCCGGCGGGCTCGCTGCGCTCGTTGACTTCATCACGATTCATGTGGAGCTCTACCGCGCGGATGATCCGGTACTGGCGTCCGCGGCTGCGCGCACGATGCTTGACGCACGTGCCAAGGTCGCCGCGCGCTTTGCCGCGAAGCAAGTCACAATCGGCGAAATCGGCTGGCCGAGCGCGGGCCGCATGCGCGAGGCAGCGCTTCCGTCGCCGGCGAACCAGGCTCGCGTCATCCACGACGTTGTGACCGCCGCCAGATCTGGAAGCATCCGCATCAATATTTTCGAGGGCTACGACCAGCCTTGGCGAGTGAGTCGCGAGGGAACAGCCGGCGGCCATTGGGGCCTCATCGACACCGAGACCGGCGCGAACAAATTTCGTTGGGGCCGCGAGGTGTCGAACCATCCGCTCTGGTTCGTCCAGGGCGTTCTCGGCATCATGCTGGCCTTGATCGCCTTCGCGGCGGGCTATCTCGCCGCTCGCAGCATGGGCCCGAGCGGGCCTGCCGCGGCCGAATGGCAGCCGGTCGCCTTGGTCGCGCTCGCGGGCGGACTATTCCTCGGCTGGGCCGTGGCGGACGTTCCGTTGCGAAGTCACTCGATATTGGAATGGGCGCACTCGATTCTGTTGGTCGGGCTCGCCGTTGCGATGCCGCCGGTTGCCGCTGCGGCCCTGATCCGGAACGTGCCATTCGCGGGCTTCGGTGCCTTGCTCAATCCATTGCAACGCAGCGCGGCGCGGCCGTTGTCGCAGCTCGTGGCGCTTCTTTTCGTGCTCACGGTGCTGGTCGCGATCCAACTCGCGCTCGGCCTCGTGTTCGATCCTGCCAATCGCGACTTCCTGTTCGCGCCGCTCACCGGCCCGGCGGTCGCGCTGCTGGTGCTCGCAATCCGCAATTCCGCGAACGCCCGCCGCGATGGACCGGCTGAACAAGCTGCCGCGTTGATCCTCGCGGCATCTGCACTGTTCATCGCCTTCAACGAAACGTTTTGGAACTGGGAGGCGCTGTGGTTTGCGGCGACGCTGCTCGCGCTGGCGCTCGCTTGCTGGAGGCCACGGGTCGCGCGAAACCCATGACCAGCAGCCCAACCGCGAATGCAGACAATTCGTTATTGGCGAGCACCAAACCGAAAATTGCCGCTATCAGCGCGACGGTGAACGTCACAATGCGGGGCCGCGTGACGTGAACGATCGCGGCGACGATTGCGATTCCGCCGAAGAATTGCATTTCATAGAGATCGATGGCGAACCGGCGCACCTGGCAGACGGCTCGCGGCAATCCGGCGGCGCAGGCGGCTTCGAGCGCCGGCGCCTCGATCACGAGATAGCGGAGATAGAGTCCGTAGCCCAGCGCCGCACAGCCGAGCAGCACAAGGAGATTCGTCTCGCGTGGCGTTGGCATGAACAGGCGCATGCCGAATGCTGCCACGGCCAAGCCGACGGCTGCAATCGGCTTGGCGGCCCGCTCGTCAATTTTCTCGAAAGGAATCGCTGGCCAGTACGACGCCCGCGGCCGCAAGCACCAGTCCGGACGCGGGTCTAGTCGGACGGCACGAACACGGCGATGCCGCTTTACGCAGTTCAGCGCAGCGCCAGACGCTGGCCGTCAAAGACAGTAGTTTGGCAGGTCACGCCCTTGGTTTGCAGCGCTGCGCAGGCGCGCGCGGCGGCGCCGGCATTGGCGAGCGGCCCGGCGATCAGGCGCAACTCCATGCTGCCGGGCCTCGTGCCTTCGCGAATGCTGACAAGCGGGCGCAGGCCGGCTAGCGCCGTGCCGTGATTGCCCCGCAGGCTCGCCCATAGTGCCCGCAGTCCGTCCATCGTCGTATCGGTGCCGAGATCGATCGCGAATTCCGTGCGCGTCGTCGATGAGTCCCGTGTCGGCTCGCGCGTCGACTCCGTCGTCCGCGGTGCTGCGTGGATTTGCATGGGCGCCTGTGCCGGCACCGGCTGCCCGATCAGCGGCTGGGCCACCGCATAGGGCCGGAATATGTCGATTGGCGCCCCCGGACCCGGCGACGGGCTCGCACTGGCGACCGGTGCGGCGGCGCGCGGTGCCGCGGCCGGCGGAGCTGGTGCCGCGGGAGACGGCGGGGCCGTGGCTGCGGCGGCCATGCCCTCGGATGGATTCGGCCCGCTGCCGGCGGACTCATTCTCGGCGGCCGGCATCTCCGCTGCGTTCATCGGCGCGGCTACGGACGACGGCGCGTAGGCCGGGGCTGGCTCCGGCCGGTCCTTGATCGATGCGGTGATGTCGCCGACCGAGCGCTCGATCTGCTCGAGCCGGGCGACGAGCCGGTCACGTTCGGCGGCAAGGTCGCGCAACGCGTCGTTGACGCGCGCAAGGTCATGTCCCGTGACGGCCGGAGCCGGCGCCCTGGCCTGCGGCCGTTCGATTGGCGGCGGCGCCGGACGCTTGGGAATTCCCGCGAACTGGATTCCACGGTGAGCCCCCACCACGACGGCGATCGTAAACGACGCCGCGAGCACGGCGCACACCGCGATCGAGCCCCAGATGACATAATTCACCCATGTCCGGCGTTGGGCCATTCCCCGAATCCCGCCGCGAATCAGTCCAGTCGTGAATTTACCAGAGTCCGGGCGGGGAACCCCTGTAGCTTTCGGTATTTGCGGGCATCGGCTACACCGCTCGCGGCCAAGTACCAGATCATGTCCCCGACCCACCAGGAGCCCTGATGCCCCAGCGGACCGCGATCGTGCTCGCCGCCGGCGAAGGCGCGCGGATGGCGTCCCGCACGGCCAAGGTGCTGCACAAGATCGGCGGCCGGTCGCTGCTCGCCCACGTGCTCGACGGAGTGCGCGCCGCCGGCGCGAAGCGTGTGGCGGTGGTCGTCGGCCCGGACCGCGAGGACGTGGCCGCAGAAGCCCGCCGCCTGGTGCACGACGCCGTGATTTTCGTGCAGCGCGAACAGCGCGGCACGGCCCACGCGGCGCTCGCGGCCCGCGGCACGATCGAGAAGGGCGGCGATCTGCTCGTCGTCTATGGCGACACACCGCTTTTGCGGGCCGAGACTTTGCGCTCGCTTGCCGACGCATTGAAGGACGCTGCCGTCGCCGTGCTCGGCTTCCGCGCAGCCGATCCGACGGGATACGGCCGGCTCATCGTCGAGCGAGGCGAGCTTGTTGCGATCCGCGAAGAGCGCGACGCGAGTGCTGCGGAAAAGAAGATCGAACTTTGCAATGCAGGCGCCATGGCCTTTGCCGGCGCGCATGCGTTGCAACTGCTCGATCAAGTCAAGGACGACAATGCCAAACGTGAATTCTATCTCACCGATGCCGTCAAGCTCGCGCGCGCGAGGAAGCTACGCATCGTCGTGCGCGAAGCGACCGAGGAGGAAGTCATGGGCGTGAACGACAAGAGCCAGCTCGCCGCGGCCGAGGCGGGCCTGCAGCAACGCCTGCGCGAGGCGGCAATGAAGGCCGGCGCCAGTCTCGTCGCGCCCGAGACGGTTCATTTTTCTGGCGACACCAAGCTCGGTCGCGACGTCGTGGTGGAACCGTTCGTTGTGTTCGGTCCCGGCGTCGTGGTGGAGGAGGGCGCCGTGATCCGCTCGTTCTCCCATCTTGAGGGCGCGATCGTCGGCGCGGGCGCGTCTGTAGGTCCGTTCGCGCGGCTGCGTCCCGGAACCAAGCTCGGCGCCGGTGCGCGGATCGGCAATTTCGTGGAGACGAAAGCCGCCGAGTTCGGCGCGCAAGCCAAGGCCAATCACCTCGCGTACGTCGGCGATGCTACTGTCGGCGCGGGCGCCAATGTCGGCGCCGGAACGATCACCTGCAACTACGACGGATTCGACAAGCATCGCACCGAAATCGGTGCGCGGGCATTCATCGGCTCGAACTCGGCCTTGGTGGCCCCGGTGAAAATCGGCGACGGCGCCTATATCGCCTCCGGCTCGGTGATCACCGGCAACGTGCCCGCCGACGCGCTCGGGGTCGGCCGCGCCCGGCAGATCAACAAAGAAGGCTGGGCCAAGGATTTGCGGGCGCACAAGGGTGGAAAGCCGGAGGACAGTTAACCGCGTCTCTAGGCCGCGCTTGCAACCGAGGGTCATTGGAATTGATTTTTACGGCGTGAGAACGGCTTCTAAAGGCTATTCCGGTAGGGTTCCCCGATCGGGGCAGCAGAGGGTCTAAGCAGCACACATGTGCGGCATTGTCGGCATTCTTGGGCGCGAACCTGTGGCGGGTTCGCTCGTCGACGCGCTGAAGCGCCTCGAGTATCGCGGCTACGACTCCGCGGGCGTCGCCACGCTCGAAGGCGGACACCTCACGCGCCGCCGCGCCGAGGGCAAGCTGCGCAATCTGGAGACGCGCCTCGCGCGCGAGCCGCTCAAGGGCAAAATTGGCATCGGCCACACGCGCTGGGCCACCCATGGCGCGCCGAACGAATCGAACGCGCATCCGCACGCCACCGACAGACTTGCGGTCGTCCACAACGGCATCATCGAAAATTATCGCGACCTGCGCGAAGCGCTGGAAAAAAAGGGCACGAAGTTCTCCACCGAGACCGACACCGAGGTCGTGGCCCATCTTGTCACCGCAGAGATAAAGAGCGGCAAGAAGCCGGTGGAGGCGGTGGCCGCGGCACTCCCGCAAATTCGCGGCGCCTTCGCGCTCGCCTTCCTGTTCGAGGGCGAGGAGGATTTGCTGGTCGGCGCGCGTCGCGGCAGCCCGCTTGCGATCGGCTTCGGCAGCGGCGAAATGTATATCGGCTCGGATGCGATCGCGCTCGCGCCGTTCACCGATCAGATCGCCTATCTGGAAGAGGGCGACCTTGCCGTCGTGACGCGCGAGGGCGTCGAGGTGCGCGACAGCAAGGGCGCGCGCGTCGAGCGCCCGACGCAGACGTCGAACGCGGGCGCGTTCCTCGTGGACAAAGGCAATCACCGCCATTTCATGGCGAAGGAAATCTACGAGCAGCCGGAAGTGGTCGGCCACACGCTCGCGCATTACCTCGATATGGCGAACGAGCGCGTGCGGCTTCCGTTTGATCTGCCGTTCGATTGGCGGCAACTCGAGCGCATGACGATCTCGGCCTGCGGCACCGCGTTCTATGCCGGCATGGTCGCCAAATACTGGTTTGAGCGCTTTGCGCGCCTGCCGGTCGATCTCGATATCGCTTCCGAGTTCCGCTACCGCGAAGCGCCGCTACCGAAGAACGGGCTTGCGATCTTCGTCTCGCAGTCGGGAGAGACTGCCGACACCCTCGCTTCGCTGCGCTACGCCAAGGAGCATGGCCAGCACACGCTGTCCGTCGTGAACGTTTCCAGTTCCACCATCGCGCGCGAGAGCGCGGTAATGGCGCCGACGCTCGCCGGACCCGAAATCGGCGTCGCCTCGACGAAAGCTTTCACCTGTCAATTGGCCGCACTCGCCTGTCTCGCCGTCGCCGCGGGCCGCGCCCGCGGCGTGCTGTCGGAAGAGGACGAGAAGCGGCTCGTGCGCGCTTTCATCGAAGTGCCGCGCCACATGGTGGCGGCACTTGCACTCGAGCCGGAGATCGAGCGGCTCGCGAAGCAGCTCGAGAACGCCCGCGACGTGCTCTATCTCGGCCGCGGCACGAGCTATCCGCTGGCGATGGAAGGCGCGCTCAAGCTCAAGGAAATTTCCTATATCCACGCCGAGGGCTATGCTGCGGGAGAGCTAAAGCATGGCCCGATTGCGCTCATTGACGATCAGATGCCCGTGGTCGTGATCGCGCCCTATGACCGGGTGTTCGAGAAGACCGCCTCAAACATGCAGGAAGTGCTGGCACGCGGCGGGCGGGTCATTTTGATTACCGACCCCAAGGGCGGGGCTGCCGCCGGCATCGGCGCGGACACGATCCTGACGCTTCCCGAAATGCCCGCGACCGTCACGCCGATCGTGTATGCGGTGCCGGTACAATTGCTCGCCTATCACGTGGCGGTGTTGCGCGGGACCGACGTGGACCAGCCGCGCAATCTCGCCAAGTCCGTCACCGTCGAATAGAACGTTGGCGCGGCGCGGCCGAGGGACGCACCTGCCATGAATCCGAGCGACAACCCGTCCGGACCGGAGCCGGTCCAGCTGCCCGCGCGCACCGGCTTGGCGGGACGCATCCGCAATTATTTCCTCACCGGCCTCGTGATCGCCGCTCCGCTCGCGATCACGATCTACATCGTCTGGTGGCTCGTGCATTGGATCGACGGTTGGGTGAAGCCGCTGATCCCGGCGAGCTACGATCCCGATTATTATCTGCCGTTCTCTTTGCCCGGCGTCGGCGTCGTGCTCGCCTTCGTCTTCATCACGCTGCTTGGATTTCTCACGGCCAACCTCCTCGGCCGCACGCTCATTTCTTATGGCGAGCGCTTGCTCGGCCGCATGCCGCTTGTACGCACGGTCTATGGCGGGCTGAAGCAGATGTTCGAAACCATGCTCACGAGCAAGACGGCAACCTTCAGCAAGGTCGTCCTGATCGAATATCCGCGCCGGGAAACTTGGTCGCTCGCCTTCGTCGCCATGCCGGCCACGGGCGAGGTGCGCGACGTGCTACAGACCAACGACGAGTTCGACAACCAGATCATGACGGTCTACGTGCCGACGACGCCCAATCCAACGTCCGGTTATCTACTGTTCGCCAAACGGAAGGAGATGATCGAGCTCGACATGACCATCGAGGAGGCGGCGAAGCTTGTCATAACCGGCGGACTCGTGACGCCCGAGTACGACAAACGAATAAAGCGGCCCGCCGACAAGGCCCGCTTCCTGCGGTCGCGCGCCGCAAGCGACTAGCCCGCCTCGATCAGCCGCACTGCTTCGTCGCGATCGAAGAGATGCAGAAGGAGCCGCAGCGCGCGCCCGCGCTGCGCGGAGAGCGTAGGATCGCGCACGACGACGAGCGCCGCGTCCTTGCGCGCGGCCTCCATCAGATCGCGGTGCAGCTCCGGCCGCGCGATCTTGAAGCCAGGCAGGCCGCTCTGGCGCGTGCCGAGCACTTCGCCTTCGCCGCGCAGCGCCAGGTCTTCCTCAGCAATCTTGAACCCGTCGTCAGTTTCCCGCAGCGTCGAGAGGCGGCGCTTCGCGTTGTCGCCAAGCGGCGCCTTGAACAGCAGCAGGCAGGTGGAACGGCCGCTGCCGCGGCCCACGCGTCCTCGCAGCTGATGCAGTTGCGCAAGGCCGAAGCGCTCAGCCTGCTCGATCACCATGATGGTCGCCTCGGGCACGTCCACGCCCACCTCGATCACCGTGGTGGCGACGAGGAGGGGCGTCGTTCCGTCGGCGAATGCGGCCATGGCCTCGTCGCGCTCGCTCGGCCGCATCTGGCCGTGCACGAGACCCACCTTCTTGCCGAAGCGGACCTTCAGAAATCGAAACCGATCCTCGGCGGCGGCGAGATCGATCAGTTCAGATTCCTCGACCAGCGGGCAGATCCAGTAGGCGCGTGCGCCCTGATCGAGCGCACGGCCCACGGCTTCGATCACTTCTTCCAGCCGGTCGAGCGAGACCGTGCGCGTATCGACCGGCGTGCGCCCTGCTGGTTTCTCCCGCAACTCGGACACATCCATGTCGCCGAAGTACGTGAGCACGAGCGTGCGCGGGATCGGCGTCGCGGTCATCACCAGCATGTCGACCGCCTCGCCCTTCTTCGCCAGCGCAAGCCGCTGATGCACGCCGAAGCGGTGCTGCTCGTCGACCACCGCAAGTGCGAGATCGCGAAACTCGACGCCTTCCTGGAACAGCGCATGCGTACCGACGAGAAAATGAATTTCGCCGGCAGCAAGTTCTTCGAGTATCCGCTCGCGCGCAGGCCCGCGTTCACGGCCGGTAAGGATCGCGACCCGAATGCCGGCGGCGTCCGCAAGCGCGGCCATGCGCGCGTGATGCTGGCGCGCGAGAATTTCGGTCGGCGCCATGATCGCGGCCTGCCGGCCCGCTTCGATTACCGCCGCCGCCGCGAGCAACGCCACGACCGTCTTCCCCGAGCCCACGTCGCCTTGAAGCAGACGAAGCATGCGCGTGTCGGACGCAAGGTCAGCGGTGATTTCCTCGATCGCCTTGCGCTGCGAGTTCGTGAGCAAGAATGGCAGGGCGCGCTCGATCGCCTGCCGCAATCGCTCATCGCCCTTGCTCGTGCGCCCCGGCTCGCGCCGCATCTCGCTGCGCACGAGCGCGAGCGCCAGTTGATGCGCGAGCAGTTCGTCATAGGCGAGCCGCGCGCGTAGGTTCGATTCCGGTACGACGTCCGCGGGCTCCTCCGGCGCGTGCAGCTGCCGCAACGACGCCGCGAACGACGAAAAACTCCTCGACTTCGCGTATGCCGGATCGAGCCACTCGGGGAGATCGACGAGCCGCTCGAGCGCTCCGTTGACCGCGCGCCGAACGAGACCCGCGCCAAGTCCCTCGGTGAGCGAGTGGACGGACTCCACGAGCGGCAAGTCCGCCAAGGCCTTCTCGTCCACGACCCGGTCCGGATGCACCATCTGCAGCCGTCCGTCATAGAGCCCGACGCGGCCGGAGATGTAGCGCGTCTCGCCCTGCGGAAACATTTTCTCCGCCCGCTCGCGCGGCAGATTGAAATAGACGATTTCGATCGTATTTGTTTCATCTGACGCGATGATCTTGTGTGGCGCGCGCCCGCGTCCCGGGATATGTCGCTCAACCGTGACCTTCACCGTGGCAATCGTATCGGCCCGCACCCCGCTGAGCTTCGGCCGCGCGCGCCGGTCGATCGCCGAATAGGGTAGATGGAACAGGATATCGATCACCCGCGGCGGCTCGTGCTCGAGCAGTCGCGCGAAGGGTTTGGCGAGCTTGGGGCCGATGCCCTTGAGGCTCGTCAACGGCGCGAACAGCGGATCGAGGATCGTGGGGCGCATGGCAGTGGCGCGAAGGTGGCGGAAGGGTTGACGAGAGGCAACAGTTCCCGCCCGGCGCTGCTGACAGCGCCGTATTGCCCCGCTATAGAAGCCGCGCCCGGCCCCGTCCGGGTTTTTGGCGTTGGCGAACCCATGGCCGAGGCGGATCCGATCGACGAACTGGAGTTGCGCCGCCGCAAGCTGCGCTTCCGCGCGTGGCATCGCGGCACGCGCGAGATGGATTTCGTGCTCGGCCGCTTTGCCGACGCGGAATTGGCGGGATTGACCGTCAGCGAGATCGCGCAACTGGAAGCGCTGATGGACGCTCCCGACCCCGATCTCTTCGCTTGGGTCGTCGGGCAGGCGGCCGTGCCGGCGAACCAGGACACCCCCGTGTTCCGCCGCCTCGTCGAATTTCATCGCGCGGGCAGGGGCGCCGTCGCCTAATGAATACGCCCGCTCCGGCAGCACTCCTCAAGCCCGGAAGGGCGCTCACGATCGCCGGCGTCCCCGACGGCTTCGCGGGCGTGGTGGTCGCCGATCTCGCGCGTTCGGTCGCCGCGCGCTCCAAGTCGCAACAGGCGAGCCTCCTCGTCATCTGCCGCGACGCCGAGCGGCTCGCGGCACTCGAACGCGCGCTCGACTTTTTCGCGCCCGAAATCGAAGCGCTCGCGTTTCCCGCCTGGGACTGTCTGCCCTATGACCGAGTTTCGCCGAACGCTGCGGTCTCGGCGCGGCGCGTGGCAACGCTCGCGCGCCTCGCAACCAGACAGCCCGCACCCGGCACGCTCGTGCTCTCCACGATCAACGCCGCGCTTCAGCGCGTGCCCGCGCGCGAGCAGATCGCCAAGCAATCGCTCACGCTCGCGCCCGGCCAGGTACGCCCCATGAAGGAGATTGTGAGCTGGTTGGAGACGAACGGCTTTTCGCGCTCTTCGACCGTACGCGACGTCGGCGAGTACGCGGTGCGCGGCGGCATCGTCGATCTCCATGCCCCCGGCTCCGACGCACCGGTCCGGCTCGATTTCTTTGGCGAAGAACTGGAGACGATCCGAAGCTTCGATCCCGAGACCCAGCGCACGACCGCGCAATTGAAGGCACTCGATCTCGTCCCCACGAGCGAAGTGCAGCTCGATGAGGATACGCGCCGCCGCTTCCGGCTCGCCTATGCCGCCGAGTTCGGCGGCGCCACCAAGGGCGATCCGCTGTTCGAAGTGGTGAGCGAGGGCCGCCGCCATCCCGGTCTCGAGCATTGGCTGCCGCTCTTCGTCGAGCGGCTCGACACCGTGTTCGACTATCTGCCCGATACGCCGGTCGTGCTTGAACCGCTCGTGGAAGAGGCGGCGCGCGAGCGTTTCGCCCAGATCAACGACTATTACAGCGCGCGCAAGGAAGCGCTCGACGCGAACCAGCATCCGATCTACCGGCCGCTGTTGCCGTCAAAGCTCTATCTCGCCGAATCCGAATGGAAGAAGCGGCTCGATGCAGCGGCGCTTGCGCGGCTTTCGCCCTTCGGCGTGCCCGACGACAAGAACGTGATCGAAGCCGGCGGCAAGGCCGGCCGCAATTTTGCGTCGGAGCGCGCCGACGAGAGTAAGAACTTGTTCGACGCGGTGGTTACCCACGCGCACGACCTACAAGCGCTGGGCAAGCGGGTCGTGTTCGCTGCCTGGAGCGAGGGTTCGCGCGAGCGCCTGGGTCACGTCCTTTCCGACCACAGCCTCGCCGAGTTGCGCCCAGTCGCCACCTGGGCCGAGGCAGCATCGCTGCCCAAGGAAGCCGCCGGCCTGGCGCTACTCGGCCTCGAAGCCGGGTTTGAGAGCGACATCGCGGCGGTCATCTCCGAACAGGACATTCTCGGCGATCGGCTGGTGCGGCCGCACCGCCGGCATCGCCGCGCCCAGGATTTCATCGCCGAGGTCACGAGCCTTTCCGCCGGAGATCTGGTCGTGCACGTCGACCACGGCATCGGCCGCTTTGTCGGCCTGAAGTCGATCGAGGTGCTCGGGGCGCCGCACGACTGCCTGCAAATCCACTACGCCGAGGGCTCGCGCCTGTTCTTGCCCGTCGAGAACCTGGAACTGCTCTCGCGCTACGGCTCCGAGGAGGCCGGCGCCGAACTCGACCGGCTCGGCGGGGTCGGCTGGCAGAGCCGCAAGGCGCGCATGAAGAAGCGCGTCCTGGAAATGGCCGACGCGCTCCTGCGCGTCGCCGCAGCGCGCAAGCTGCACGACGCGCCGAAGCTCCTGCCGCCGCAGGGCCTTTACGAAGAATTCTGCGCGCGTTTCCCCTACGAGGAAACCGAGGACCAGAAGCACGCGATCGACGCGGTTCTCGACGATCTCGCCGCGGGCCGGCCCATGGATCGGCTCGTTTGCGGCGACGTCGGCTTCGGCAAGACCGAGGTGGCGTTGCGCGCGGCCTTCGCCACCGCGCTCAACGGCAAGCAGGTCGCCGTGGTGACGCCGACGACTCTGCTCGCGCGCCAGCATTTCAAGACTTTCTCAGAGCGATTCCGCGGCATCCCCGTGCGGCTCGGCCAGGCCTCGCGCCTCGTGTCCTCGACCGAGCTCAATCGCGTGAAGCAGGGAATTCGCGACGGCACGATCGACATCGTAATCGGCACTCACGCGCTGCTCGGAAAGTCCGTGACCTTCAACGACCTCGGCCTCGTGGTCGTGGACGAGGAGCAGCATTTCGGCGTCGCCCACAAGGAGCGCCTAAAGGATCTCCGCACCGAGGTGCACGTGCTGACGCTCACGGCGACGCCGATCCCGCGCACACTGCAACTCGCGCTCACCGGCGTGCGCGAGCTTTCCATCATCGCGACGCCGCCCGTCGATCGCCTCGCGGTGCGCACCTTCGTCACGCCGTTCGACACGCTCATCGTCCGCGAGGCGCTGCTGCGCGAACGCTATCGCGGCGGCCAAGCCTTCTTCGTCTGTCCGCGCATCGAAGATATTGCCGGCGCCCGCGAATTTCTCGCGACGCATGTGCCCGAGGTGCGCGTCGCTGTCGCCCACGGGCAGATGGCCGCAAAGCAGCTCGAGGACATCATGGCTGCGTTCTACGAAGGTGGTTTCGACGTGCTGCTCTCCACTTCGATCGTGGAATCCGGTCTCGATATTCCAACCGCGAATACGCTGATCGTGCATCGCGCCGACCGCTTCGGCCTCGCCCAGCTCTATCAATTGCGTGGCCGCGTCGGCCGCTCGAAGACGCGCGCTTACGCGATCTTCACGTTACCCGCCGACAAGCCGTTGACGCCGCAGGCCGAGCGCCGCCTCAAGGTCTTGCAGTCGCTGGACAATCTCGGCGCGGGCTTCGAGCTCGCATCGCACGATCTCGACATCCGCGGCGCCGGCAATCTCCTGGGCGACGAGCAGTCCGGGCACATCCGCGAGGTCGGCTACGAACTCTATCAGGAGATGCTCGCGGAAGCCGTCGCGCACTTGCAGGCCGGCATCCAGGCGCCCGCCGCCGACAAGTGGTCGCCGCAAATCGCGGTCGGCACGCCGGTGATGATTCCGGAGGAATATGTCCCCGATCTATCCGTGCGGCTCGGCCTCTACCGCCGGCTCGCCGATCTGGAGAGCCCAGCCGAGATCGACGCCGCGGCGGCTGAACTCGTCGACCGCTTCGGCTCGTTGCCGCTCGAAGTGCAGACGCTTCTCGAAGTAGTCGCGATCAAGGCTCTCTGCCGCCGCGCGAACGTCGAGCGCATCGAGGCGGGGCCGAAGGGCGCCGTTATCTCCTTCCGCGACGGCACGTTCCCTAATCCCGACGCGCTAATCGCCTGGATCACGGACGGGCGCTCCGTTGCACGCGTGCGCCCCGATCAGAAGCTCGTCGTCTTTCGCGACTGGCAACGGATTCAGGAGCGCCTGCGCGGTGCCAAATCCGTGCTCGATACGCTCGTCGGTCTTGCCGAACGCAAGGCGGCGTAACTGCTCTTCTTCGCCCTGATCGGCGCACTCACATTGCTCGCGGCGCTCGCCGCGCGGCTCGGGGTGCCGGGTCTCGACGATTGGCGCGCCTGCATGCGGTGGGGACTCGCGATCGCGCTCGTCTTTACCGGCGTCGATCATCTGCTCCTGCCCGTGCGCTACCTGCCAATGCTGCCGGACTTCGTTCCGTATCCGAACGAGATCGTAGCCCTTACCGGCCTTTGCGAGATCGCAGGCGCCTTTGGGCTGCTGATCCCACGCCTGCGCAGGCTCGCGGGCGTGATGCTCGCGATCTATTTCGTCGCGGTCTTTCCCGCGAACATCAAGAACGCGATCGAGGGGCTGTCGGTCGAGGGATTGCCGAGCGCGAACTGGTACTACTGGGTTCGGCTCCCGTTCCAGCCGCTTGTAGTTTGGTGGTCGCTCTATGCCGCGGCTGTGATCGATTGGCCTTTCGGCAAGACTTCCGCAAGCCGATAGGACGTCACGCCGCGTGCGACGGCTCCCCGCTCTGCGTGAGCGCCTGGTCCATGGCGGCGCTCAGGATTTCGACTTCCTGCGCGCCGGCGACCGCGACCTTTTTTCCGAACACGAAGAACGGCACGCCGCTGATGCCCGCGGTCGAGGCAGCGGTCGCCTGTCGCCCGACAAACAGCGCGTCGCGGTCGCTCGCAAGATCGCGCCGCAATTCTACCGCTCCGAGCCCGCCGGAGCGGCCGGCTTCCACCAACACGTCGCGGTCGCTGAGATCGGCGCCTTCGGTGAAGAACATCGCAAACAATCGCTCGACCACGGGCTCCGCTTGTCCCGCCTCGTGCGCCCAGCCGATCATGCGGTGCGCGTCGAGTGTATTCGGCTGTTGCTCGATTTTTTCGAAGTGAAAATCGATGCCAAGCTCCGCGCCGATCCCAATCAGCCGCTGATGCATCGGCGTCACTTTTTCGCTGGTGCCGAACTTCTTGGAAATGTAGTCGATGCGCCGCATGCCCTCGCGCGGAACGCCCGCATCGAGAAAGAATGGCAGCCAGCGCAATCCGGCCCGCACGTCAGGCCGCAACGCCAGCGCGCGATCCAGTCTGCGCTTCCCCACGTAACACCAGGGGCAGACCACGTCGGACACGACATCGATCATCATGGGAGCGGCCATAGCGGACCTCATCAACCGGTGGCGCGTCGCCTTGTCATGGCGGGCTTCAGTGCCTCGACCACCAGCCGCGAATGCCCCGCGGCCTGCAATGCGGCGGCAACGGCCGCCGGATCATCCACTTCTATGCGAAGCCGCTCACCGAGGAGGGCATCCCCGATCGTCTCGATCTTAGCCTCGCAGGCGCAGTTCGCAATGCGGGAACTGAGATCATCGAGTCCAAACCGTAAACCGCCGATCGTAACAACCCTTGCCGGACCTGCTCCGACGATGAGCCCGCCGTTGCCGTCCGCGCGACAAGCATAGCCGGTATGCACAAATCCGCTCGCGTCACCCGCCAGCCGCGGCGCGCGTGCGCCAATCCGAAACGGCCCGCGCGGGACCATGGGACCGCGCAGCAATAACTCACCGTCGCTGATCCGCGTCTCGATCACGACCGGTGCGCCTCCAGCGACCGACGGCGCTGAGATCGGCCCAAGAGGGACCAGCCAGGGCGGGCGACGGTCCTCGCGCCGCAGCGCGACCGCGCCGAGTTCGCCGAACGTAAAGAAATCGACGATGCGTTCGCATGGAAGCGACGAAAAATCGTACGTCCGCGCGTGCTGCCCGCGATGCACCGCAACGCACGAAGCAAGCGGTGCACCGCCGCCCCGGGCGATCTCGCCGATCGCCGCGGCTGGTGCGACTAGATGCGTTCGCTTCTTGGCATCGCCCGGCACGCTCGCGCCCGGTGAAAAGCCATCGCGAAGCTCCAGCATGCCGCCGGACAGAAGCCAGGGCACCAGCGCTGTGCCAATGCCGGCGAGCGAATTCGGCGGAATCGTCGTGGCAATAGTGTCGCCCGATTCAATCTTGACTTCGAGCAGTGTCGCAAGACCGACCGCCAGCCATTGCGAATGTCCGCGGCCACAGGCGAAGAAACCATCCGCCGCAGCATCGAACGTCGCGATGGCAACGGCATCGGCGCTAATGGACGTGGGCCGGAGAGCGGCTTGCGTTTCGGTTCCGCCGTCGTCGCGGTCGAGTGCGATCATCCCATCGGGCACTTGCGTTCCGAATACGCAGGGGAAACTCAAATGGAACAGTTCGACCGCCGCCTCGCACATCACCTCGGCCGGGCGCTCGTCGCCGAAGCGCGCGAGCGTCACGAGCGCCTTCGGCTCGATCTTGCCAAGCGCCGCCACGAGGTCGGAGCGTCGCCACGCCATCGGCACCGGCACCGCGGTCAAACCCGCACGCAAGATCGCAAGCAGAGAGATAACGGCTTCAACCAGGTTCGGCAGCTGAATTGCGACCACGCTCCCGGGCGGCAGCGCGAATGATTGCAGACGATGCGCCAGACGGTCGACCTCCGCATCGGCCTCGGCATAAGTCAGCCGGCGTGGCGCGCCGTCAGTGTAGCGGGCGCGGTCGGCGGGATCGACGACCGCAATTGCGCTCGGACGGTTCAGAGCGTTCGAGCGGAACAACGCATCGAGCGACACGCCTGTTGCAAGATCGTCAGCAGGCGGCGGACCGGCGTTCATTGCTTGACTCTCCGCCACCAGGTTTCGATCGGCGAACCGTACAGCGAAAGCTCGCTCGGCCGCTCGATCTCCGGCCAACGCGCGACCCAATCCTCCGGCAGATGGAACAACGGCAGCACGTACAGTCCCGAGATCAGCACGCGATCGAGCGCCCGCACCGCGGCGACAAAATCCTCGCGCTCCCGCGCGGCGAGCAATGCCGCGATCATCGCATCGATCGCCGGATTCTTCGCACCCATGTAATTGCGGGTACCGGGCACGTCGGCGGCCTCGGCGCCGAAATAGAATGCCTGCTCGTTGCCGGGCGACAGCGACTGGTCCCACGTATAGGGCATCATGTCGAAATCGTAGCTTTGCCGGCGGCGCTCGTATTGCGCGCCGTCAACAAAGCGAATTTGCGCGGCGACGCCTGCACGCCGCAACATACCATCATAGGCCAGCGCGAGCCGCTCGTCGTCCTTGGTCGCTACCATGATTTCGAAAGAAAGCGCCTCGCCCCAGGCGTTGGCGATCCTTCCGCCACGAATTGCGAAACCGGCCGCGGCAAGGAGATCGAGCGCATGCTTGAGCCGCGCCCGGTCGCGGCCGGAGCCGTCCGAAACCGGCGGCAGATATTTGCCCTCCAACACGTCGGTGCGCACGGCATCCTTGAACGGCGCGAGCAGGGCGCTTTCGCGCGCGTCGGCCGGCCGGCCGCGCGCCGAGAGTTCGGAGCCTTCGAAGAAGCTCGCGCTACGCCGGTAAGCGCCGTGGAACAGTTTTGCGTTTGCCCATTCGAAGTCGAACAATTCGATCAACGCTTCGCGGACGCGCACATCGGCAAAGGGCGGTCGGCGGGTGTTGAAGACGAGAACCTGAAACGGCTGCGGCTGGCCGCTCTTGATCCCTTCACGTACCAGCCCGCGTTGCCTTGCGGCGGGGAAATCGTAT
This sequence comes from Xanthobacteraceae bacterium, assembly GCA_040901465.1. Taxonomy (GTDB): domain Bacteria; phylum Pseudomonadota; class Alphaproteobacteria; order Rhizobiales; family Xanthobacteraceae; genus JAUSIF01. The sequence continues at coordinate 94,974 of JBBDYN010000026.1, read as the reverse complement.
TGCGTCGCCCAGCGGCCGGGATCCTTTTCGAAACGCACGTCGTAGAGCCCGCGCTTGAACGCCTCGAACCAGGTATTGGCGTCGCGGAAGAAATCGAAGCGCAGCTCGTCGAAATTGTAGTAGCCGCGCGTCGCCGCCAGATCGCGGCCCCAATAGTCCGGGTCGCGCTGCAAGAGCACGCTCTCGGCCGGCCGCACTTCTGCGACCTTATAAGGACCGCTGCCCATGGGCGGCGCAAATGTCGTCTCGTCGAATTTTTCCGGATTGATTGCGTGCCGCGGCAAGATCGGCATCAGCCCGAGGATTAACGGCAATTCGCGGTCGCGCTCCTTGCCGAAGTCGAACCGCACCGCGCGCTTGCCGATTTTTTCCGCACTCGTCACCTTCGAGTAATAGGCGCGATGGTTGGGACGCCCCTTGTCCCGCAGCAATTGCCAGGAAAACAGAACGTCCTCTGCGGTGACCGGTTGTCCATCCGAAAAGTGCGCGCGCGCATCGAGATGGAATGTCACATACGTGCGCTCATCATCGGTTTCGACGCGTTCGGCGAGCAGGCCGTAGAGCGTGAATGGCTCGTCGAGCCCGCGCGCAAGCAGGCTTTCGATCACGTAGCCGCGCACCTGCTGAAACGCGTTGCCGCGTACGATCAGGGGATTGAGGCTATCGAAGCTGCCGACGATCCCTTGCGTCAGCCGCCCGCCCTTTGGTGCGTCCGGATTGGCATAGCGGAAATGCGTGAATCCAGCTGGATACGCGGGTTCGCCGTGCATCGCGATCGCGTGTTGCGGCTCGGCCGCGGTCGCCGATACGGCCGCAAGCGCAAGAACTGCCAGCGCCGCGAGCAAAGGACGGGAGTAGGGCAGAGAGTCCGTCATCGCGTCTTGCGCTCTCGCTTGCGTTGCGGCCTCCGGTCCCTCTGGACCTCGGAGAATCAGGTGGTAACTTCCTCCCGACGATAACATGGCGCAGCGCGAAGCAGGCTCTGCGCCTCGGTCTTGCCTCAATTGACGCTGACTGGTCACGCAAATCGCGAATGTTTTGACATTGGTCTCAACCGGCGCGTGGGGGCGTGCCGGTTCCGCAACAAACTGTATCACGGGGGATTTGGCATGAAGTTTCGCACGTCCATCGCGCTGACCTGCACGGCCGTTTTCATGGCCGCATTGCTCGCGGCAGGGCTCAGCACCGAGGCGCTCGCGCAGGCAAAAGACAAGGGCGCGCCGGCACCCGCGCAAAAGGCTGCCCCTGCGGCCAAGAGCCAGCCTGCCGAGCCGCCGCCGCAGCAGGCGGTCGCCATTCCTTCGCCCTGGACCAAAATCTGCAACAAGGATCCGCAGGCGAACAAGGAAGTCTGCCTCGTGGCGCAGGACATCCGCGCCGAGACCGGACAATTCCTTGCTTCGGTCGCCGTGCGCGAAGTCGAAGGCGAACCCAAGAAGCAATTCATCATCGCCGTGCCGCCCGGCATGCAGCTGCAGCCCGGCATGCGCGTCGTGATCGACAAGAACGAGCCGCTGCCGGCCCGCTATTCGATTTGCTTCCCGAACGCCTGCTACGGCGACATGGACATCGACGCGAAGTTCGTCGACATCATGAAGAAGGGCCAGGCGCTCACCGTCCAGGCCATCAATCAGGGCGGGCGCACGGTGAACTTCACGCTGGTGCTCAAGGACTTCATCAAGGCTTACGACGGTCCTCCGGTCGACCCGAAGGAGGTCGAGGAACAGCAGCGTAAGCTGCGCGAAGGCATGCAGAAGCAGGCCGACGAAGTCCTGAAGAAGCTGGAAGGCCAGAAGAAGTAACTGGTCCGGCCGGGAACGAACGGCGCGCCGAATTCGCGTGCCGTTTTTATTTCTTGCGTTCCGCTATGCGCTCGACGAGGTCAACGACAGCGTATTGCACCTTCCGGTTTTCCAGGCGCGAATAAGCCCGCATCAAGCGGACCGCGTGCGCCGTGTCAATGAAACCCATCATGGTCTTGGTGTCGCGCGAATCCCCATCGGTCGTGCCGAAGAAGAACGAGACCGGCACGTCGAGGAACTCGGCGATCTGTTGCAGCCGTCCAGCGCCCACACGGTTCACGCCCTTCTCGTATTTCTGCACCTGCTGAAAGGTGACGCCGAGGGGGCGGCCGAGCGCCGTCTGCGAGATGCCCTTGGCGAGGCGCCGCGTGCGGATGCGTTTGCCCACTTCCACGTCGACAAGATTCGGTGACTTCGCGTTTGGCTGCTTTGCGTTCTGTGTCTTCATGGTCTTTTTCATTTTCCGACTCTGAGCTTTGCGTGGGGATGAGGAGTTGAAGTGGGCATGCTCGTCGACGTAGGCGAGTATCGGTTTGCGGCGCTATGCATCTTTTCAGCAGACATGAATTGCGTCAAAGTTCCGGTTGAAGTTTAACAACCGTGCGTAATGTCCCTAGGGCGTCGGCCATGCGAAGCCGGCGAACAGATTGACCAGCGGCTCGCCACGATATTCCTTCGGAAGATCTTTTGGATGGATGAATTCATCGCGGAACCACGGGAATTCCCGCGAATCGAACGACGCGATAATCCAATCGATCATGCGCCGGACGCGCGGAATTCGTCCCGCGTCGGAATGATACGTCAGCCAAATGTCGAAGTGGAATCGGATGTCCACATCGATTGGGACCATCAAGCCGCCGATCGCATGCACGTAAGTCGGCACCCAGCCGATCCCGGCGCCCTTGGCGACCGCCCACACATGTGCCGTGCTGACGTTCGTGCGCATGGCGACAAATCCGGCCTGTGGAACGCCCGGGAATGTCTGCTCGAATAGTTCCTTCGTCGACGTCTGATCGGCAAATTGCATGACTACGCGATGATTGAGGAAGTCTTCGCGCGTTTTCGGTACGCCGTACGTGTCGATGTAGGAGGGCGACGCGAACGGCATCGAATGCAATCGCCCAAGCTTGACGATTTTGAGATCGGGAGCGGTCGGCTTTGTGAGTTGTACCGCTGCATCGGCTTCGAGCCGCAGCACGTCCGCCGAGCGCATGGCGCAGTTCAGGTCTACCAGTAGCTGCGGGTGCGCGCGCTGAAACGCGACGAGCCTCGGCGCCAACCAGAAGGTTCCGATCCCTTCGGTGACCGCCAATTTGACTTCACCGGCGACCTCTGGAAGCGCCCGGTCGCGCGCGCGAAGAATTCCGTAGGACGCGGCTTCCATTTTCTCAGCGGCGGCGAGGATGTGCTGCCCCTCGATTGTCATGCGCACGCCGTCGACGTGCCGGGTCAATAGCGTGGCAGAGAGATGATGCTCGAGCTCCTCGATCCGCCGGCGCAGCACGTTGATAGATAAACCCAGCCGCTCGGCCGCCGACCGGAAGCTGCCGTGCCGCGCTACCTCCAGATAAATTCGGATGCTGTCCCAGTCGAGCGTTCGCCCGCTGAGATGCGCCTCTAGCTGTTCCTCTAGCGGAACACCCCTTTGCGCTGCCGAACGCATACGGTTCCCCCAACCTCGGCCTAAGCTTAGCCGGTATAGCAGAAACAGTAGCGTGGGAGCAGTTGATGATAGCGCACGATCTTCGCCTCGTACGTGCCGCTGAAATCGTGGCCCGGCCGGTCCGGGCGGTCAGCCACCCCCTCGCAGGCCTCGATTCCGAGCGGCTGGCTAAACGTCTGGTTGTATACACCCCCAACGCGACTGAAATGGACGGGCTCATGGCCCGGGCCCGCCAGGACATTTCCGGCCTGACGAAGTCGGACGTCGTCCAGCGGGTCATGGCGCACAACCCCGATTCGTTTTGGGCGATCGCGCGCCGAAACCGGTTCGACGCGACTTCTCCGGCCGGCGAAGGATTTCTTGCGTTCCTGATCCTCAACGAAGCCGGCATGAAGGGCCTCATCGACGGCTCGCTGGATACGAAGAACCCCGATCTGAACGCGATTACCCAGCAGAACGAGAAGCCCGCAGGCATTTACGTCTGGGCCGTTCACGCGCGCGGCGTGATCGCCGGCGGCATTCCTTTGGCGCTCGAGAAAGTTTGGACGCCGCTCTACCGCGACGCCAATCTTTACGCGCGCGCCGTCACGCCGGACGGGACGCGCATACTCGAAGCGCTCGGCTTTCGCCTCGGCGCGACATTCCGCAGCGTTGTGGCGCCGCATCTGCACATGTATCAGCGCGCGGAGCCGACAGCCGACGAGTTGCCGTCCTACGACGGATATCGAGCACGTAGCGCGAGCAGCGAGTTCGCCGTCACTGTCGCGCACTCGATCGACGACGTCATGCAGGCCATGGCAATCCGCAGCGCCGTTTACATGGGCGAGCAGGAATGCCCCTATCGCGAGGAGTTCGACGGTAATGACTTCGCCGCGAGCCATCTCCTCGGTTACGTCGGCGACGAGCCGGCCGGCTGCATGCGCCTCCGTTTCTTCGCGGACTTCGCGAAGATCGAACGGCTCGCCGTCCGCCGCGAATTTCGCCACATGGGACTCGCCAGCAAGATCGTTCAAGCCGGCATCGATTTGTGCCGCGTGAAGGGCTACCAGCGATTCTACGCGCATTCACAATCGCGTCTCGTAGGATTCTGGCGCCGGTTCGGCTTTCATCCGTTGGAAGGTCGGCAAGAATTTGTCTTCTCCGATTTCGACTATGTCGAAGTCGTACTCGACGTGAGCCGATCGCCGCACGCGATCTCGATCGGCACCGATCCCTACGTCACCATTCGACCGGAAGGTCGCTGGCATGCGCCGGGCATTCTCGAACGCTCGGCGGCGCGCCCGGCGACGCGGCCTTCCGCAGGGAGGGCGCGCGCGTGAATAACGTCGTAAGACTGCGGGCATACGTTGATCCGGCGTCATTGCCGACCCTGGTGCTGGTCGACATGCAGCAGGAGCGCGTCGTGAGTTCGCGTGTTTTGGCAATTCCGGACGCGATCGACGCGATCGCCAATTGCCGCGCCGCGCTCGCGCACGCGCGTACGGCCGGCTTTCCGGTCGCCTTTGTCCGCTGGGTGAGTGGGTCTCCGTTCTCAAGCGCGACTTCGCGTTCGGCCTGGATCGAAGGATTTGAGCCGAAGCGAATGGACATGGTCTTCGACCGAAATCGCCCGTCCTGTTATGCGAGTTCTGCGTTCGCCGAAGTCATGAGAAACAACACCGGTGATTTGGTGCTCGCGGGGTTTGCGGGCGAAGCCGCGTGCCTCGCGACGGCGCTCGATGCCTTTCATCGCGGACACGAGTTTACGTTTCTTGCCGACGCGTCGATGAGCCACGCGTTGGATGAAATCCCAGCAAGGGAAGTGCATCGAACGGTAACGAAAATTATCGGGTCGTACGGCGATGTGGTCAAAACCCGCACGTGGATCGCCGCGTCGTCTTACGGAAGAAGCCGGGGGAAAAGAAATGAAAGCGAGCACGGACGAACGGCTCGATAATCTTATCGAGTCGCTGAACGCTCACATCTCGTCTCTGCGAGCATCCGGGTGGAACGACTCCGCTCGCCTGCTCGAGATAGCGAAGCTGGAAATTCAAATACAGGTCCACTCGATTTCGGACCAGGAGTTGCGTGGATTTTGCGCCGCGATCGGACCGGAAGGGGCTACCACAACCGCCGCAATCAGCGAAGCCTCGTCCGCAACGATCGACGCGGTCGCGAGTCAGAAACAGAGTACGAGAAATTCCGCGGCTCGGGTTGTAGTGCCGATTGCACCGAATATTCGCCGCGCGAGAAGTGCCCGCAAACACGGTCGTTAACTCAAGGAGGCAACAAGCGGTTGCGTCACGGACGCAATATCGTTTTTTCTGACTCGATTTATTGCTAGACAGTACTTGCGCTGCGAACGGGGCCCTCGGCGCGGGGCGTAATTGACAGAATTCGTTTCAAGCGATGGATCGGCGTGTCCTAAAGATCATTGCCCTGCCGCTTGTTCTTCTGGCAATTTTTGTCTCGCTATATGCGATTTGGCTCGTCCTCGACCTGCCACCCGAAGCGACGCTGATCCCGATCGCAAAGGATTACTTCGACCATTACGGTCTGCTCACCGTATTCGTCGGCGCCGTCATCGAAGGCCTGCTTCTGGTCGGCTGGTACTTTCCGGGCACCATCGTGCTCGTGCTCGCGCTCATTTTGGCCGGCAACGATGCGTTTCGCGTGGCGCAAATCGCGGTCACGGCAGTCGTCGGACTTTCGATCGCTTATACGATCAACTTCTTTATCGGGAAGCACGGCTGGTATCGAATGTTCGTCGCATTCGGATTGAAGGAATCGCTGGAGCGCGCCAAAGAGCGCTTGGGAAAGTACGGACTGAGCGCGATCTTCACGACGTATTGGCAGTTCAATCTGGCGTCGCTGACCTCGACGGCAGCCGGCATTTTGCAATTTCCGTTCGGCCAATTCTTCGCGGTCTCGACGATAGCCGCGCTTGCATGGATGATTTTCTGGAGCTCGCTGATCTATTTCTTCGGACAAGCAGCGCTCGCCCTCGTCAGCTTGCGCGTCATGATCGCGGCCGTCGCTCTCTGGATCGCTGCGCGTTTATTGTTCACGTACCTGCGCGATCGAAAAGGCGGTGGTTCGAAATGGTAGGGCCCGTTACGCGGCGGTCAGTGAATCTGCTGATCGCGCGCCCGATAGTCGCCCTTGTCGTCGGCGGCGAAACGCTCTTCAATCTCCGGATGGCGCAACGGCTCGCCCGATGTATCCGGAACTAAATTCTGCTCGGAGACATAAGCGACATATTCGGTCTCTGCGTTTTCGGCGAGCAGGTGATAAAACGGCTGGTCCTTGGCCGGCTGGATGTCCGCCGGAATCGCCTTGTACCATTCCTCGGTATTGCTGAAGCTCGGATCCACGTCGAATACGATGCCGCGAAACGGATAAACGCGGTGACGTACGATCTGGCCGATGCGGTACTTGGCTTGACGCTGCTTCATGGCTCGCGGCCGGCGACGAAACTGGACCCAAGCGCCATTTTACGGGCTACTGAGTGAGGGTCAATCGCGGCGGATTTCGGTCAGAATTGATAAAGCTTGGCCCGAACCGGGTCCTTGGCGGCAACGAGCCGCGCCCGGTCGACCATGACCTTTGCCTGCCGCCAGGTGGCGTCGTCTTGCATCTTGCCGTCGATCATGACGGCGCCGGAGCCGTCCGGCATCGCCGCCAGAATTCGCTTGGCGAACACGACCTCGGCGGGGTCGGGGCTGAACACACGCTTGGCGATCTCGATCTGGTCCGGATGCAGCGACCACGCCCCGACGCAGCCCTGCACGAAAGCGCTGCGGAACTGCGCCTCGCAACCTTCCGCGTCGGAAAAATCACCGAACGGACCCCAGAACGGCTTGATCCCGTTCGCGACGCAAGCGTCCACCATGCGGCCGAGCGAATAGTGCCAGAGGTCCTGCTGAAAGGATGGGCGTTTTTCCGGGCCCGGGTCGGCGACCACTTTGTAGTCAGGATGCCCACCGCCGACGCGCGTCGTCTTCATCGCGCGCGACGCGGCAAGGTCCGCGGGTCCGAGGCTCATGCCGTGCAGGCGAGGGGACGCGGAAGCGACCGCCTCCACGTTCGTGACGCCCTCGGCCGTCTCCAGGATGCAATGGATCAGGATCGGATGGCTCAGCCCGTATTTGGCTTCGAGTTGCGCGAGCAGCCGGTCGAGATAATGAATGTCCCACGGCCCATCGACCTTGGGCAGCATGATCACGTCAAGCTCGCCGCCGACCTCGCCGACGATCTCGACCACCTCGTCGAACGCCCACGGCGTCGATAGCGCGTTGATCCGCACCCACAGTCCGGTCGAGCCGAATTCGACCGAGCGCGCCATGTCGATGAAGCCCTTGCGCGCCGCCACCTTGGACTCGACGGAAATGCCGTCCTCGAGATTTCCGAGAATGACATCGATGTCCTTGACGAGATCCTGCACGCGCGCGCGCAGCTTCTCGTTATGAGGAGGTACGAAATGGATCATGCGCTCGAGTCGCACCGGCAATTCCCGGAACGGCTCCGGCGCGTCGATCGCAAGCGGCTTGTAGAAATTGCGTGACAGGGTCATTGCGACTCGGCATTCGGGGCACATGAGCATTAGCCGACCCGCAGGCCCCCGCCTAGCGGCTCCGGTAAGCTTGCACGGTTTCCTGATTGACGGGCGGACCGGGTGCGTCTGTCGCGTCGCGTCCGACCGGTCCCTCTATTGATGGGCGACGCTCTCGGTCTCGCGCTTCCGTTCTTCGGCCTGATCCTGCCTGGTTTTTGCCAATGGGCGGACCGTGAAGCCGCCGGAAAGCGGCTTGGCGAACGCCGCCGCTCCCTGCGCACTGTTTACGCTTGGGGTCACCGTCGCGATGCGCCCGCTCGAACACATTCCCGACGAAATCCAGATCCTCGTCACGATCAAATTGTTCCTGCATCCCTTGATCGCATGGCTGCTGTTGTCGGCAATCGGCGGCTTTGACCCGCTCTGGGTCTATGCCGCGGTGCTCATGGCCGCATTGCCGTCGGCGCTCAACGCATACGTCATGGCGCGACAATTCGATGTCCATGTGCAGCAGGCTTGGGGCGGAATCCTCGTCAGCACCATTACCTCGATCGTCACTGTGACGGGGCTGCTTTATTTGATCCAGCACGGCATGATCGAGCCCAACCTGTTCCACTGAGGCGCCCGCCATGCCGAAGCCACTCGAAGGCGTTCTCGTTGCGGATTTCACGACGCTTCTGCCGGGGCCGCTTGCGACCTTGATGCTCGCCGAGGCCGGCGCCGAAGTCGTCAAGATCGAACGTCCCGGCGGCGAAGACGTGCGCCGCTTTGTGCCGATCAAGAACGGCTATTCCGTGCCGTTCGCGCTCCTCAATCGCGGCAAGAAGAGTCTCGTCGCGGACTTGAAAAGCGACCAGGGCAAAAGAGCGGCGTGGGAAATTATAGCGCGCGCCGACGTGCTCGTGGAGCAATTTCGTCCCGGCGTGATGCAGCGCCTGGGCCTCGGCTATGACGCCGTGCGGGCCAGGAACCCCCGGATCATTTATTGCTCGATATCAGGCTACGGGCAGCGGGGACCGCGCCACGAGGAAGCCGGCCACGACATCAACTACATCGGCTCTACCGGCTTGCTCGCGCTCGCGCCCGGTCCCGCCGATCGGCCCGTCGTCCCGCCCGCGCTCATTGCCGACATCGGCGGGGGCACGTTTCCGGCCGTGACGAATATTCTGCTCGCGCTGATCGCGCGCGGAAAGACCGGGCAGGGCGCCTATATCGACATAGCCATGACCGACGCGATGTTCACTTTCGCCTGGTTCGCGCTCGCGACGCTGCATGCAACCGGCCGCAATCCCGAACCCGGAGAACTTCGCCACAATGGCGGCTCGCCGCGCTACCGGCTCTATCCCACGAGCGACGGCAAGCTGGTCGCATGCGGCGCGCTCGAGCAGCAATTCTGGCTAGCCTTCACCAAGGCGATCGAACTTCCCTCGTCGCTCATCGACGACGAGCGAGATGCGCGATCAACCTACGAAGCCGTGCGCGAGATCATCGCGTCGAAGCCTGCGGCGCACTGGAAACCGATCTTTGCGGCGGCCGATTGCTGCGCGACGATCGTCGCCACGCTGGAACAGGCGCTCAGCGATCCGCACTTCATCGAGCGCGGCCTGTTCGCTCATCGCGTGCGCGGACCGGATGGAAGTGAAATGCCCGCGGTGCCGGTCCCGATCTCGCCGCAGTTCCGCGTCGACGAGAAAATGCGGCCGTTCCCGCGGCTCGCGGAAAAATCTTAAAGCGCTTCGCCGCGCGCGAGCCGCGGAGCCGCATCGTCCCGCGGGCCAAGGCCTTCGCGCATCAATGCCCGCCGCACGAATCCAAAGCGCGAGGCGAGATCGAGTCCGAAACCGCGCAACGCGTGGACCGGCAGAAGATCCGTGAGCAACGAGCGGTTCATCAGTTCGACGGCGAGCGCACGATTGCGCACGTCGGGCCGCCGCCGCGCCTCGTAGTCATTCAGCACCGCGTCGCCGCCAATGTCGGCGTCCACGCGCAGTGTATCGGCGACAAGCTCCGCAATCGTCGCCGCATCCCGGATGCCAAGATTGAGTCCCTGCGCGCCGATCGGCGGCAGCAGGTGGCCAGCCTCACCAACAAGCGCAATCCGTTGATCCGCGAAGCGCTCGGCCACTGCGATGGCGAGCGGGAAGCTCCCGCGCGCTCCGTCGATCTCCATGCGCCCAAGGATCGAATGCGCGCGCCGCTCGACTTCGTGGGAAAGCTTCGCGTCATCGAGGGCGAGCAGCGCCTCCGCTTCACGCAGCTCGACGGCCCAGACAAGGCTCGAGCGATTGCCCGGCAGCGGCACAAGCGTGAAGGGGCCACTCTCGGTATGAAACTCGGTCGAAATATTCCGGTGCGGCCTGGAGTGCCGCAAGTTCATCGTCAACACCGTTTGCGCAAACTCGCGCCGGCTTGTCTTGATGCCGGCGGCCTTGCGGCAAATCGAATGACGCCCGTCCGCGGCGACAACGAGCCGGACTCGTTCCTCGTGCCCACCTGCGCGGAGCGTCACGCCGCTGTCATCGGGCACAACCGCATCAATTGCCGCCTCCACCACGCGAAGCTTGACCCTCTTGCCTGCCGTCGCGCGCAGCTCGCGCCGCAGAATTTCGTTCTCGATATTGTGGCCGAAAGCTTCGAGCCGGAGTTCTGCCGCTGCAAACGTCACCTCCGGTGCGCGGATGAGGCGTCGCGTGACGTCGACCAGCCGCAGTCGCGCGAGCGGCGCGGTATGCGGCGCAAGCGCTTGCCAAAGGCCAAGCGCCTCCAGCGTCCGTACCGATCCGTTGAGGAGCGCCGTCGTGCGCCGATCCGGGCCCGCCGCCGGCGGCGCATACAGCACCGTATCGGCCCCGGCCGCCGCAAGCGCGATCGCTGCGACCAGCCCCGAAGGCCCGCCGCCGACCACCGCGATTTCCGCCGTGAGCTTCATCCTCATTACATAGCCCTGGGCCGGCCCGTGGGCGAGGGGTGTACCCGCCATGCTCCTGATAGGCTAAGAAAGGGGACATTTCCGAAGTCCCCATGGCCTTCAAATCCAAACGTCCGCCAATCCCAATGCCTGCGACCCCCGCGCGTCGCATTGCGTCGTTTTCGGTGCATCTCCTCACCGCCGCGGGGGCCGCGATCGCGTTTTTTGCGCTGACGGCCGCGATCGCCGGTGAATTTACCGTGACGTTCGTGCTGCTCGGCCTCGCTCTCCTCATCGACGGAATCGACGGAACGCTTGCCCGCCGCCTGAAAGTCGCCGAAGTGCTGCCGCGCTGGTCGGGCGACGTGCTCGATCTCGTTGTGGATTTTCTGAATTACGTATTTGTACCGACCTTCGCCCTGGTCACGGGAGCGATCCTGGCGCCGCCCTTCGCGCTGCCGGCGGCGGTTGCCATCCTGATCTCGAGCGCGATCTATTTCGCCGACACAAATATGAAGACCGAGGACGGCTATTTCCGCGGCTTCCCTGCGCTCTGGAACATCGTGGTGTTTTATCTATTCGTGCTTCATCCCGATCCAACGGTCGCGCTCGTTTTGGTTGCGCTCTTCATCGTTCTCACATTCGCGCCGATCCTGTTCGCCCACCCCTTGCGCGCGAAGCGCTGGGCCGTCATCAACCTGATCCTGCTCGCGGCCTGGGGCGCGCTCGGCCTCGCAGCGCTCTGGTATCACCTGTCGCCGCCGCCCGCCGTCGTTCTTGGACTGGTCGTCCTCGCGGTGTATTTCATTGCCGTCGGACTAGCTCGCCCCGCACATCGGAAACCTTAGGCCGCTATGCTCGAATGGATCGTCAACCCCGAAGCCTGGATCGCGCTCGTTTCGCTTACCGCGATCGAGATCGTGCTCGGCATCGACAACGTCGTTTTCATTTCCGTATTGGTCGCGAGGCTCGACGCCAAGGCGCGCGAACGCGCGCGGCGGATCGGGCTCAGCCTCGCGCTCATCTTCCGCATCATTCTGTTGTTCTTCCTGACCTGGCTGATCGGCCTCACGGAGCCGGTGCTCGAATTCTGGGGCCAGGAATTTTCCTGGCGCGACATCGTCTTGATCGGCGGCGGCCTGTTCCTGCTCACCAAGGCCACCCGCGAAGTGCACGCCGAGATCGAAGGGCTGGAGGAGGGCGAACCCGTCCGAGTATCGAAGCACGCCTTTAAATGGGCGGTTGCACAAGTGATCGCCATCGACCTCGTGTTCTCGGTCGACTCGATCGTCACCGCGATTGGCATGGCCCAGGACATCGAGGTCATGATCATCGCGGTCATCATTGCGGTGGGCGTTATGTACGTTTCGTCCGGCCCGGTCAGCGAGTTCGTCGCTCGCTATCCCACGACGAAGATGCTCGCGCTCGCCTTCCTGATCCTAATCGGCGTGGCGCTGATTGCGGACGGCATGGGCTTTCATATTCCGCGAGCGTATATTTACTTCGCGATGGCATTCTCTGCGGGTGTCGAGGCGTTCAATGTCCTGGCGCGCCGCAATCGGCAACACCGGCGCAAAGCGAGAAGTTCGGGCGGCAATAGCAAGCCGCATCATTGATGGAGGAAGCGAAAATGGTTGCGGCAGTCCGTATTCATAAGATCGGCGGCCCGGAAGTCCTTACCTATGAAGACATCACGCTCAAGGATCCGGGCCCCAACGAAGTGCGGCTCAAGCAGGGCGCGATCGGGCTGAACTTCATCGATACATATTTCCGTACTGGCCTTTATCCCGCGCCCGGCGGCCTGCCGATGGTTCCGGGCAATGAAGGTGCCGGCGTCGTCACGACCGTCGGTCCGGGCGTCACCGAATTCAAGGTCGGCGACCGCGTCGCCTACGGCATGTCGACCGGCGGCTACGCCGCCGAGCGCAATATCCCGGTCGATAAAATTGTGAAGCTTCCCGACAACATCGACGACAAGGCCGCGGCCGGCATGATGCTGAAGGGCATGACCGCGCGGTATCTCCTCAAGCAGACGTTCAAGGTACAGAAGGGCCACACCATTCTCGTGCACGCCGCGGCCGGCGGCGTTGGACTCATCCTCTGCCAGTGGGCGAACCATCTCGGCGCGACCGTGATTGGCACTGTCGGTTCCGCCGACAAAGCGAAGCTCGCCAAGGAAAACGGCGCCCGTCACACGATCAATTATCGCGACGAAGATTTCGCCAAGCGCGTCACCGAGATCACCAACGGCGCGAAATGCGAGGTGGTTTATGACGGCGTCGGCAAAGCGACGTTCCCGGCCTCGCTCGACTGCCTCAAGCCGCTCGGCATGTTCGTGAGCTTCGGCAATGCCTCCGGCGCAATCGATGCGTTCAACATTTTGATACTCCAGCAGAAGGGCTCGCTGTTCGCGACGCGCCCGACGCTCGTGCACTACGGCGCCAAGCGCGAGGACATGGTCGCCATGGCGAAGGACGTGATGGACGTCGTCGGGAAGGGCGCCGTGAACATTCCCGTCAAGCAGACGTATGCGCTCAAGGACGCCGCCCAGGCGCATCGCGATCTGGAATCTCGTAAGACCACGGGCTCGACCGTGCTATTGCCCTGAGGCGCACCGCCTACGAGGAGGACGACATGGGGCACGTGGACCCGAAACAGCACTGGGAAGGCGTCTACGGTAACAAGGCCGAGGATGAGGTCAGCTGGTTCCAGACCGAGCCGGCGACCTCCATCGAGTTCATCCGTCATTGTGGCGGTGGCAAGGATGCGCCGATCATTGACATTGGCGGCGGCGAGTCTCGGCTGGTCGACCGCTTGGTCGACTCCGGCTATTTGGACGTGACGGTGCTCGACGTATCCGGCCACGCACTTGAGCACACGCAGCGCCGCCTCGGGACGCGCGCCGGGTCTGTTCAATGGATCACCGCCGACATCACAAAATGGACACCGTCGCGGCAATACCGCCTCTGGCACGATCGGGCGGTGCTGCATTTTCTTACCGAACCCGAGGATCGCGCCGCCTACAAGCAGGCGCTGCTCACGGCTGTAGCGCCAGCTGGTTGCGTTGTGATCTCGACGTTCGCCCTCGACGGCCCCGAGCGCTGCAGCGGACTTCCGGTCGTGCGTTATTCGGCCGAGACGCTTGCGGCCGAGCTGGGATCGGAACTGCGACTGGTCGAGACGTTGCAGGATGATCACAAGACCCCTTGGGGCGCGGTGCAGCGCTTTCAGTTCAGCCGCTTCACGCGACTTTGATGCGGTCGCAGACCGCCCGCGCCGATTGCCAAGCGTTTGATTCTGACCGAAAATCGGCCATTGCGGGGGCATGAGCGGCCGCCGCGAGGTTCGCCATGCGCAAGGAAGTCCGCTTTTACCGGCGCGGTCGCCTGATCGCGCGCTCCGATCTCGCGCCTGCCGCGACGCTGCTCGATTATTTGCGGCTCGAAGAGCGCGCCACCGGCACCAAGGAAGGCTGCGCCGAGGGCGATTGCGGCGCCTGCACCGTGGTCCTGCGCCGCTTGCGTGCGGGGCGCGTCGTCTATGAGCCGGTCAATTCCTGTATTTTGCTCGCGGGACAAGCGGACGGCGCCGAGGTAATCGCCGTGGAAGACCTCGCCGACAATGAATTGCATCCCGTGCAGCGCGCCTTGGTCGAGCATCATGGCTCCCAGTGCGGCTTCTGCACACCCGGGTTCGTCATGGCGCTGTTCGCGCTCTATCACGACGGAGGCCGCAAGCCCGAGCGCGCACGCGTGGTTGAAGCGATCGCAGGAAATCTTTGCCGTTGCACCGGCTACCGGCCGATCCTCGATGCCGGACTCGATGCCTGCAACGGCAAGCCGGACGACCGTTTCAATCGCGATGAGAAGGATGCGGCGAGCCGCCTTCAATCGATCGCGGATCGCGCAGATATTTTCATCGGCACACGCGAACGCTTCTTCGCCGCGCCGGCTTCGATCGAGAGCCTCGCCAATCTCTATCTGGAGAATCCGGACGCGACCGTTGTCTCGGGTGCGACTGACGTCGGCCTTTGGATCACCAAGGAGCTACGCGACCTGCCGAAGATCATCTGGCTCGGCCGCGTTGCCGGCCTCGACGGGATAGACGACAAAGGCGCGGAAGTACGCATTGGCGCAACAGTGACCGTCGAGGCGGTCGGACCGGCGCTTGCCGCGATCGATTCCGATCTCGGCCAATTGATCCGCCGCTTCGGCGGCTGGCAGGTGCGGAACGCCGCGACCGTCGGCGGGAACATTGCGAACGGCTCGCCCGTCGGCGACAGCCCGCCCGCCTTGATCGCACTTGGCGCAAAGCTCGAGCTTCAACGCGGCGACAGGATCCGCACGATCCCGCTCGAGGACTTCTTCCTGGATTACAGGAAACAGGACCGGGCGATGGGCGAGTTCGTACGCGCCGTCGTTGTGCCAAAGCTCGCGAAGAGCGAGCAGTTCCGCTGTTTCAAACTTGCCAAGCGCTACGACCAGGACATTTCCGCCGTCATGGGTGCGATCAAGCTGCGTCTCGACGGCAAGAAGATCGCTGACGCCCGCATCGCATTTGGCGGAATGGCGGGAACGCCGAAGCGCGCCAAATTGACCGAAGCGAACCTTAAGGGCATCGCCGCGGCCGACGCCGCTGCGGTTGAAGCGGCGCTCCAAGCGATGGAGAAGGACTACACGCCGCTTGATGACATGCGCGCGAGCGCAAAGTACCGGCTAGACGCCGCCCGCAATCTCGTCGCTAAAGCCGTCGCCGAAATCGGCGGCACGCCGACGACCGAGACGCGCGTCTTCGGCCGGAGGCCCGATGCACACGCTGCCTGACAAGCGTCCGGATGAGGCCGACGCGCCGAAGATCGTGCGCAGGCCGATCGCGCACGACAGCGCCGAGCGGCACGTTTCGGGTGCGGCGGCCTATATCGACGATATGCGCGAGCCCGAAGGCACGCTGCATTTGGCGCCGGGCGGCGCGCCAGCCGCGCGCGGGCGCATTAAGAAGCTTGATCTCGCGGCAGTCCGCGCCGCGCCCGGCGTCGTCGCCGTGCTGACAGCCGCCGAGATTCCCGGCCACAACAACATCGGCGCGATTGTCCCGGACGAGCAATTGCTGGCGGACAAGGAAGTGCGTTTTCACGGACAGCCCGTGTTCGCGGTCGTCGCCGAGAGCTTCCTTGAAGCGCGCCGCGCCGTGAAGCTCGCCAAGTTTGAAATCGAAGCCGAGAAGCCGCTGATCACCGTGGACGACGCGTTGGCGGCCGGCAGCCGCGTGCTCGACGACTACGATTTCATCGTCGGCGATGTGCAGGGGACGGCCGCGAAGAGCCTGCATCGCCTCAAGGGCACCATCCAAATCGGCGGCCAGGAGCATTTCTATCTCGAAGGCCAGGCGGCCTTTGCGATCCCGCTCGAAGGCGGCGATCTGCTTATCCATTCGTCGACCCAGCATCCGAGCGAAGTACAGCACATCACGGCGCACATGCTTGGGGTGAAGCAGGCCGCGGTCACGGTCGAAGTGCGCCGGATGGGCGGCGGATTTGGCGGCAAGGAGAGCCAGGCGACGCAATGGGCCACACTCGCCGCACTTGCCGCCCACGTGACGAAACGCCCATGCAAAGTTCGCCTTGATCGCGACGACGACATGATCATGACGGGCAAGCGTCACGACTTCCGCGCCGACTACGACGTGGGCTTCGACGCGTCCGGCCGCATTCAGGCTTACGACGTTCAGCTCGCCGCGCGTTGCGGGCACTCGGTCGATCTTTCGCCGGGCGTCGTCGACCGCGCCATGTTTCACGCCGACAACGCCTATTTCCTGCCCGCCGCCGCGATCCGCTCCAAGCGATTGAAAACAAACACGGTTTCCAACACCGCATTCCGCGGCTTCGGCGGCCCGCAGGGCATGATGGCGATCGAGCGCGCGATTGACTCGATTGCCTGGAAGCTCGGCCTCGATCCGCTCGACGTGCGCAAGGCGAATTTCTACGCGCCCGATCGCGACACGACTCCTTATGGAATGAAGGTCGAAGATAACGTGCTGCCGGAACTGATCGGCCAGCTCGAACAAAGCGCGGACTATCGCCGCCGCCGCACCGAGATCGCCGCTTTCAACAAGACGAGTCGCTTCCTGAAGCGCGGCATCGCGCTGACGCCGGTAAAGTTTGGCATCTCCTTCACCAACACTTCAATGAATCAGGCCGGGGCGCTCGTGCACGTCTATCGCGACGGCTCCGTGCATCTCAATCACGGCGGCACCGAGATGGGGCAGGGGCTGTTCGTGAAGGTTCAGCAGGTCGTGGCGGAAGCCTTCGGCCTTTCGCTCGAGCGCGTGAAGATCACCGCGACGACCACGGGCAAGGTGCCGAACACGTCGCCGACCGCGGCCTCCGCGGGCTCAGATATCAACGGAATGGCCGCGCTCGCCGCGGCACAAACGATCCGCGGCCGGCTCACGGACTTCGCGGCAGATCATTTTAAGGTGCCGAAGGAGCAAATTGGATTCCGCGACGATCAGGTGGTCGTTGGCAATCGCACTTTGCCGTTCGCGGAACTGGTCGAAGCCGCCTATCGCGGCCGCGTGCAATTGTCCGCGACCGGCTTCTACGCGACACCCAAGATCGAGTATGACCGCGCCAAAGGCAAGGGCCGGCCGTTTTTCTACTTCGCCTATGGCGCCGCGTGCTCGGAAGTGATGATCGATGCGACCACTGGCGAGATGCGCATCGTACGCGCCGACTTGCTGCATGACGTCGGCAGTTCGCTCAATCCCGCGGTCGACCTCGGCCAGATCGAAGGCGGATTCGTGCAGGGCGCTGGCTGGCTCACGAGCGAGGAACTCGTGTTCGATAAGGATGGCCGCCTCACGACCCACGCACCTTCCACCTACAAGATCCCGACCGCTTTCGACCTGCCCGAGGACTTCCGCGTGGCATTCTTCGACAACGTCAATCGCGAAGCGACCGTCTGGCGCTCCAAGGCCGTGGGCGAGCCGCCCTTGATGCTCGCGATCTCCGTGTTTGCCGCGATCGCCGACGCGATCCATTCGCTCAAGCCCGGAAGCCAGGTACCGCTCGACGCGCCCGCAACACCGGAGTCGATCCTGCGCGCCGTGCAGGTGGTGCGGGGAGGAGCCTGATGGAGCCCTGGCGCAGCATCCTGAAACTGATCGAGCGCGACGGCGCGGCCGGCCTCGTCACGGTCGCGAAGGTCGACGGCTCGACCCCGCGCGAGGCGGGCGCGCGCATGGTCGTAGCGCGCGACGGATCGATCTCGGGCTCCATCGGCGGAGGGCCGTTGGAATGGGCCGCGATCGACGTCGCAAAGAACATGATCGCTGCGGGCCCCGGCGCCGAATGGAAGACAGTCTCGCTTGGGCCCGCACTCGATCAATGTTGCGGCGGTCGGGCGGAACTGCTGCACGAATCCTTCACCGCAGCCGACCGCGAATGGATCGCGCCGCTTGCGTCACATGATGAATCCGAACTGATCGTGCGCGCGGAACGCTCTGGCAGCGGCCCCTATCGTCGCCGCGCGGTGCAAACCGCACGGCCCGGGGAAGCGATCACGCGCGACAGGTCCGACGCCCTCACTGAGCGCTTCGGCGAGGCGAGGACGCCCGTTCTCCTCTTCGGCGGCGGGCACGTAGGTCGCGCGCTCGTCGCGGCGCTGGCGCCGTTACCCTTCACTGTGCGCTGGATCGACGACCGCCCCGACGCGTTCGACGGCGCACGCACGCTTGGCGCGCACACGGTCGTCTCCGCGCTGCCCGAGTCCGAGTTGCGTGACGCCCCCACGGGCTCCTTCGTGATCATGATGACGCATAGTCACGCGCTCGATCTCGCGCTCGTGGCCGCCGCGCTGCCCGACACGCGCTTTCCTTATGTCGGCCTGATCGGCAGCGCCACCAAGCGTGCGCTGTTCGAACGCCGGCTCGCCGAGTTCGGAGTCTCCGCCGACGTTATCACGCGTCTCGTTTGTCCGATCGGCGTCGCCGGCATTTCCGGCAAATCGCCGCCGGTGATCGCCGCCGCGGTCGCCGCCGAACTCCTCGTAGAGCGGGAGCGCGCCCTCGCCAATCCCAAATTCAAGACGGAGCTTGCCATTGGCTCACGAGAGTAAAAAAGATCGCGAATTCATGGGGATGGCCCTAGCCCTCGCGTGCAAGAACGCCGCGAGCGCCGAAGGCGGACCGTTCGGTGCCATCGTCGTCTTCGACGGAGAAGTGGTGGGCCAGGGCAGGAACAGCGTCACCGCCACAAACGATCCGACCGCGCATGCCGAAGTCATCGCCCTTCGCCAAGCCGGCAAGAATCTCGGCCGCTTCGATCTAAAAGGCAGCGTGCTCTATACGAGCTGCGAACCCTGTCCCATGTGCCTTGCCGCCGCCTACTGGGCTCGCGTCGACCGCGTGGTCTATGCCGCGACCCAGCATGAGGCGGCCGCAGCGGGGTTCGACGATGCCTTCCTCTATGAGGAATTGGCCAAGCCGATCGAGGCACGCAGCCTGAACATCGTACGCGTGACGACCGACGACGAAAACCCGTTCACCGTCTGGCTCGCCAATCCCAACCGGATTCCGTATTGAAATCCGATGGACGTCTTCATCGCCGATTGGCTGAACCTGATCCTGCGCTGGGCACACCTCGTGGTGGGTATCGGCTGGATCGGCACATCCTTCTATTTTATCGCGCTCGATCTCGGCCTGCGGAAAAATCCGAAGTCACCGCCCGCTGTCTATGGCGAGCAATGGCAGGTGCACGGTGGCGGCTTCTATCACGTCGACAAATACACCGTCGCCCCGCCGCAACTGCCCGAGCATCTCGTCTGGTTCCGCTGGGAAGCGTATCTCACCTGGGTGACGGGCTTCGGCCTGTTGATTGTCCAGTATTACTGGAACGCGCGCGCGTACCTGATTGACCCGACAGTTCTCGACATAACCCCGACGCTCGCCATCGCGATCTCGCTCGGCACGCTCGCCGCCGGCTGGTTCATCTATGACCTGATTTGCCGGTCGCCCGTTGGCGAGCGCCCGGTACTGTTGTCAGCCGTCGTTTTCGTCTTGCTCGTCGGCGCGAGCTGGGGCTTGAGCCAGGTCTTCTCCGGCCGCGGCGCGTTCATCCATATAGGCTCGCTCGTCGGCACCATCATGGCGGTCAACGTCTTCTTCGTGATCATCCCGAACCAGAAGAAGCTCGTAGCGCAACTGCAAGCTGGCCAGGCGCCGGACCCGCGCTACGGCGCCATCGGCAAGCAGCGCTCGGTGCACAACAATTATCTCACGCTGCCCGTGCTCCTGATGATGGTCTCGAGCCATTATCCGATGCTCTACAGCCACCCGTATTCATGGCTCGTCGTCGCGCTCATCATCGTGGTGGGCGGGCTCGTGCGCCATCTCATCAATCGCCATGACGCCGGCGACGACTTCAACGCATATAGCTGGGCCGCACCCGTGGCCGCGATTGCGCTCGCGTCGGCGATTTCCATCACCGCGCCGCGCCCGGCGACGAGTTCGGTTCAGGTGGCCGACTCCGAGGTGCTGCAGATCGTCAATCACCATTGCACGGTCTGCCACGCACGCCGGCCGAAGCACCCGGGCTTCGCCGAAGCCCCAAACGACATGCGGATCGAGTCGCTCCAGGACCTGCGCCAGTACGCGCGCCTCGTGCGCGTGCAGGCGGTGCAATCTACCGCCATGCCCCTAGGCAACGAAACCCGCATGAGCACCGAGGAACGCCAGAAGCTCGGCGCCTGGCTCGCGGAACAGCACTGATGGCCGCCGCCCTCAATCCCGCCGATCTCGGCCGCCGCGCCGAGGCCATGATCGAGGAGCTGGCCGCGATTTCCGCCGAGCCCGACCGGCTCGTGCGCTTTTTCCTGTCCCCGGAGCACCGCCGTGCCGCCAATCTCGTCGCGCAATGGATGCGCGAAGTGGGACTCGATGTATTCGAGGACGCGATCGGCAACGTGCGTGGCCGCATCGGCAAGCCGCCGTACCTCGTCATCGGCTCACACATCGACACTGTGATCGACGCGGGCCGCTACGATGGACCGCTCGGCGTGGTCGCGCCGATCCTCGCCGTCGACACGCTGCAGCGAAAGAAATCGCTCCCCGTAACTGGCATCGAGCTGGTCGCGTTCGGCGACGAGGAGGGTTCGCGCTTTCCCTCGACGCTTCCAAGCTCGGCGGCACTTGCCGGTCACTTCGATCCACGGCATTGGGAGCTCACGGACCAGGAAGGCGTGACCTTCGCCGACGCCTTGCGCGCGTACGGCAAGAGCCCCGACGACGTCGGCAAGGCCGCGATCCGGCGCGGCGACGCGGCCGCATATGTCGAGATCCATATCGAACAGGGCCCCGTCCTCGAGGCAGAAGGCGAGCCGCTCGGCGTCGTCAGCGCAATCGTCGGCCAGACGCGGCTGCAAGCGACTGTGACTGGCGAAGCGGGCCACGCCGGCACCGTGCCGATGAAACTCCGCCGCGACGCACTCGCGGGTGCCGCCGAAATGGTGCTGCTCGCGGAGAAGATCGCTCACGATTTCGCAAGCGACGGAGTGGTCGCGACGGTGGGGCGCATCGAGGCCCGGCCGAGCGCGGCCAATATCATCGCCGGCGTCGCCCGCTTTACCCTCGATCTCCGCACCGCCTCCGACGCCGCGCGCCACACCGCGGTCGAGCGTTTCGAGCGGGAAGCGCGCGCGATCGCCGATCGGCGCGGACTCGGTTTTGCCATCGAGCCGATCCACCGCATCGCGACCACACCCTGCGATGCATCGGTGCAGAACCAGCTCAGTGCGGCCATCGAGGCTGTTGGGGCGAAACCGTTGCGGCTTCCATCCGGCGCCGGCCATGATGGGCTGATGATGGCGAAGCTTTGTCCGATCGGTATGCTGTTCGTACGCTGCAAAGGCGGCGTCAGCCATAATCCCGCGGAGTATGCGAGCCCGCTGGACATGGGCATTGCCGTCGCCGCGCTCGTGCGTTTCGTCGAGCAGTTCAAGCCACCCGCATCCTGAACCGAAAGGCGACCTCCGTGGCCGACAGCTTCTACGATTTTGCCCGGGCGGTTGCCTTCCTGAAAGCGCTCGTGCGCGTGCCGTCGGACAACCCGCCGGGCGATTGCGCGCGCCATGCGGAGGAAGCAGCGAGGCTGCTCGAGGCGCTCGATTTCAAGGTCGAGCGCCATCGCGTACCGGACCCGCTCGTCCGCAAGCATGGAATGCGCTCGGCGATCAATCTCGTCGTTCGTGAGCGTTTCGGCTCGGGCACGGGGCCCGTGATCGCGCTCAACGCCCACGGTGACGTGGTGCCGCCCGGGCAGGGCTGGACCGTCGATCCGTACGGGGCGGTCGAACGCAACGGCGCGATCTATGGACGGGGCGCCGCCGTTTCCAAGTCCGACTTCGCCACCTATGCGTTTGCCTTGCGCGCGCTGAAGGCAAAGCCGGAGGGCCTCGACGGCACGATCGAACTGCATTTCACCTATGACGAGGAAGCTGGCGGGGATATTGGGCCGAAATGGCTGCTCGATCAGAAAATCTCCAAGCCCGATCTCGCGGTCTGCGCGGGATTTTCCTATTCGGTCGTCACCGCCCACAATGGCTGCCTGCATCTCGAAGTGGCGCTGCACGGCAAGCAGGCGCATGCGGCCATGCCTGAAACCGGTGCCGACGCGTTGGAGGCGGCGAACGCGGTGCTCTCGGCGCTCTATGCCGAGCGCAAGCGTCTCCGCAAGACGAAAAGCGCGACGCCCGGCATCGGCTCGCCCAGGCTAAATGTCGGATTGATTTCCGGCGGCATCAACACGAATGTCGTCCCCGATCTCGTGACGCTGCGCCTCGATCGCCGCTTGATCCCCGAAGAGAGCGGCCGCAAGGTCGAGCGCGAATTGAACGCGCTGATCACGAAGGCCGGGAGCCGGAAAGGCATCAAGGTCGAGGTGAAGCGCATTCTGCTCGCCGAGCCCCTCAAACAGGGCAAAGGCATCGAGCGTCTTGTCGCGCCGCTGCAGCGCCACGCGCGAGAAGTGTTGAAGCGGAGCATCAAGCCGACCGGCGTGCCGCTCTACACCGACGCACGGCACTATGCAGCGCGAAAAATTCCCACGGTGCTCTACGGCGCCGGCCCGCGCTCGATCCTGGAGGCGAACGCGCACCGTGCCGACGAGCACGTGCAGATCAAGGATCTGGAGGCGGCAATCCAGATCATCGCGGCGACGCTCAGGGATTTGTTGAAGGCGTAGATTCTAACCCGTCATGCCCGGCCTTGTCCCGGCCATGACGACGCTATTCAGGCGCGTTCAGAATCCGACGACAGTGCCATGCACATCGTACGCATCCGCGCGCTCGATCCTCACGATTACGATCTCGCCAACCTTGGGCCTGTGCGCGCGTACCTGCACCGTGCCGTCGATTTCCGGCGCGTCGCCGCGCGTTCGGCCGATCGCCCCGCCATTTGCAACTCGATCGATGATGACCTTCTCGCGCCTGCCGACCTTGCCACGTAGCTTCTTCGCGCTGATTTTCTGCTGCAGTTCCATGAAGCGCGCGTAGCGCTGCACCTTGACCTCGTCCGGCACCGGCAGCTCGATGGCATTCGCCTCCGCTCCGCGCACCGGCTCGTACTTGAAGCATGCCACCCGATCGAGCTGCGCCTCCTCTAGGAACGCAAGCAGCTCGGAGAATTCCCCATCGGTTTCGCCGGGGAAGCCGACGATGAAAGTCGAGCGGATCGTGATTTCCGGGCACAGCTCGCGCCAGCACGCGATGCGCGTGAGCGTCTTCTCCTGCGCGGCTGGCCGCCGCATACGTTTCAGCACAGCCGGGCTGCCGTGTTGGAACGGCACGTCGAGATAAGGAGGGATTTTTCCCTCCGCCATCAGGGGAATCACTTCGTCCACGTGCGGATAGGGGTAGACATAGTGCAGCCGCACTCACGCGCCGAGTTCGCCGAGCGCAACGGACAGATCGAGGAAGTTCGCCCGCACCTCGCGCTGGCGCCAGCGGCTCGGCGCGTATTTGATGTCGATGCCGTAGGCAGAAGTATCCTGCGAGATCACGAGCAGTTCCTTGACGCCGGCGGCGACTAGCCGCTCGGCCTCGCGCAACACCTCGGCCGCGGGCCGGCTCACGAGATCGCCGCGCAAGTTGGGAATGATGCAGAACGAGCACCGGTTGTTGCAGCCCTCGGAAATCTTCAAATAGGCGTAGTGCCGCGGCGTGAGCTTGATCCCTTGCTCGGGCACGAGATCGAGAAACGGATCGTGCATGGGCGGCACCACGTCGTGGATGGCCGTCACCACCTGCTCGTATTGGTGCGGGCCCGTGACCGCGAGCACGTTCGGATGCGCCGCGCGGATCGTCTCCGGCTCGGCGCCGAGGCAACCCGTGACGATCACGCGGCCGTTCTCCTTCAGTGCGTCGCCGATTGCGGCAAGGCTCTCGGCCTTCGCGCTGTCGAGAAACCCACATGTGTTCACGACGACCACGTCGGCGCCCGCATGCTCGCGCGTAATCGACGAGCGCCTTCGGACACCCGAGCGACACGAATGAAACCGACGGCGCGGCTTCGACCGCGCGCGTTTCAGCTTCGGATAGGGGTGCGGTCGCGCTCATGCGGCGCAGCAATGGACAATGGCCGTCATAGGGTCAAGGACGCGCATTCCGCCGCGTCGTCGCGCCCTGCGAGCGCCGCAAACGGGCCCCCGGAAAGTCAATTTTAACCATTCTGAGTATCCTTGCAGAGGGGAAGTCCAAGGCATCCGTCGGCCTCAACGACGGCACCGCCAGGGACAAAGTGCCTCGTGCCCGAGGGTTGGCGCGCGGGGGGCATAGGAGGCGGCGGGACGCGATGCTGAGTATGTTGCGTGTTGCCGGCATCGCTTTGCTTGCCTCGTGGCTCGCGGGCTGCGCCGGAATCGGGTTCATCGACATCACGGGCCTCACCGGCTACGCCGACACCTCCGACCGTTCAGCGCCGCGCTTGCCCGGCCGCGTCTACATTCTGCGCGGGATCGGCCACATCTGGTCCGGCGGCATGACCGAGCTCGCCGACGAGCTCAATCGCCGCGGCACCACGGCGAGTGCGCACCGCCACGGCGAGGGGAGCGAACTCGCCGACGAGGCGGTCAAGCTTTACAAATCCGATCCGGAAAAATGGCCGATCGTGCTGATCGGTCATTCCAATGGCGCCGATGTGGCGATCAGCATGGCCTACCGGCTGAAGGAGAAGGGAGTGCCGGTCGCGCTCATCGTCGGCTACGATCCCACGCGCTTCGCGAGCAACGTGCCCTCCAACGTCCAGCGCTACATCAATCTATATCAGGCCACCAATATTCTCGGCGGCGGGCAGATTCATCCGACGGGCGATTTCCGCGGCCAGCTCATCAACGTCGATCTGCGCAACCACTTCGAGATCGGCCACATGAACATCGACAAGTCGCGCCGGTTGCAGCAGGAAGTGATCGCCAAGGTTCTGCAAGTGGTCGCGTTCCCGGAGCCGGTGTCGCCGGCGCAGATGGTTTCAATCAAGTACGTCGTGCCGACCAAGGCGCCGATCGAGCTCTGGGACGGAGGGTTGCCGGTGACGCTCGAGCCGGGACAGACCGTGCAGTCTTTGGCAAATCTTTACGGGGTGCCGGCCTGGGCGATCGTGCAGGCAAGCAATATCTCCGACGACGAAGCGATTTCGGTCGGACAGCGCCTCATCATCCCGCGCCATCTCAATACGCTGGCGCCGACCGGCTCACCGGCGCCGAATTTCGGCGAGGTACGACCAGAGGCTGCGTTTGCCGGTCGCTGAAAATCGACGCGGTTGGTTCGCGCGAGCCTTAGTTGCCGTAACCGACATCGGGCGGCGGGCCGCCGGTGCCGAACAACTGGTCGCGCAAATCGGCGGCAGAGTCAGGGATTTGCGCCAAATCAAGAAGTTGGCCACGCATGTCCGTGAGGTGAGCGCTCCAGGGCCAGGCAAACGGACCCTGAATTCCGCTGTTCGTCAGAACCAATCCCTGCCCGGGACCCATATTGATCGTTTTTCCGGCGTAATTAACGGGACCTGTTCCTTCCACCCAAAGCAGGTACACAACCGGCTGACCGGATGCGGCAAATGTCACATAGACTTGGAAGAGCGTGCCGCGCACGCCGATGGTCGCGACCGGCGTCTTGATTTGATAGCTGCTCGACTGTTGCGAGCCGGATACGAAGCGCAACGCACCGCGCGATACATTGACGACCACGTTGCCCGCGCCCCGGTTCGGATCGAATACAAAACGGTCGAGCGTCACTTCCGATTGCGGCCCGATCGAAAGGCTGGTTTCGTCGAGGAAGAGAAGCTGGGCCGAGCTCTGCTCGCCGGTACGCACCACCTCGCGGGCGAATATGTTACTGCCGGCCGAAAGGGGCCGTGTGGTGCCGCCGACGGTTCCGTCGACCCGATTCTTCGCCGCCGACGCAACCCCGATTTTCGATCCGTTTTGCGCCGAAGCGCCGTGCGAGGCGAAGAACGCCGTCAGCACGAAGGACGAGACTGTTCCCAACCAGCGGCTCACTGCCATCGATAACTCCCGCTCGGGATGGAATCCAGCGCGCGCCATCCCCGGAGCCATCATCATTACCATGAGGGACATGGGCGAATCCATGCGTCCAGCGCCCCTCCATTCCCACTCGTCGTGAGGACCCCGCGCTGTGGCTGCAAAGCCACGGTGTTGGGCAAGGACCGCTCGCCGGGCTAAGAACCTAGTCTGACCAAGGCGATGGGACCCAACGGAACGCCGCATGCCGCAGCCAATCCTTTTGGCCTGGGAACTCGGTGGCGGTCGCGGGCATGTGCTTCGGCTCGCGTCCATTTCGGCTGCATTGCGGCGGGTAGGCTTCGAACCAGCCTTCGCGGTCCAGCGTCTGGATGCATTGCAAGCGATCCAATCCGAAGTCGGCAGCCAAGCATTCTTTCAGGCCCCGGTGTGGCCGGGATTGTTCGGCAACGCTCTGCAAGGCGCGCAAGTACCACGGACGACCCTTGGCGATTCGCTTGCCGATCTCGGCTTGCGCCAACCGGCAGTGCTCGAATACTTGGTGCGCGGTTGGGAACAGCTATTCGCACGCATCAAGCCGGCCGCAGTCGTCGCCGATTTCGCGCCCGCCTGTTTGCTCGCGGCACGCGGTCGTGTCCCCTCGGTCGCAGTAGGGACGGGGTACACTGCACCGCCTGCGACCGCCCGAGCTTTCGCGATATTGGCGGGCGGCGACAGCGTGCGGAAGTATGAAGAGGAGAGCCTTCTCGCCGCCGTGAACGTGGCTCTGCACCGGCTTGGCCGCCAAGCGCTCGACCGGCTGCCCGCGATCTTCGCCGCAGATGCGGCGATCGTGGCGACCTTCGCCGAGCTCGACCCTTACGCACGGGAACGCGACGGAACTTACGCTGCGCCTTTCGTGCCGAGCTGGGATCGTGCAACGCCGTCGGGCGGATCGGAGATTTTCGTTTATTTCGCTGAGACAATCGCCGCATTTCCGGCCGTCATCGCTTCAATCGAACATGTGGTCCGTACCGAAAGGACAGTCCGGCTCCATGTTCCCAATCTTGACGCCGGCATCGAGCGATGGCTTGCCGCGGCGGGTGTCTCCGTGGAGCGGATGCCGGTTCCGTTCGGCCAGATTGCCGCGCGTTCCCGACTGATTGTTTCGCACGGCAGTTGCGGCATCGCATCGGCATCGCTCGCGGCAGGAATCGCCCAGGCGATCATCCCCACAGACCTCGAGAAACGCCTCATCGGCGACGCGGTGCAGCGCACTGGCGCGGGTCGCTCGTTTCGGACCAGCCGCGACAATCCGCTCGAGGGCGCCTTGTTGGGCCAGGCGATCGTCGAGGCGCTGCACGACGAGGCGCTGGCCGCAAGCGCGCGGGCCCTAGCGCCCGGCTTCGCCAAGCGGCTTGAAACCGATCCCGCTGATGTCGTGGCCCGCCAGGTGGCCGAACTCGTTTAGCTCAGCTACGCCCGGTCTTCGCCGTGGGCTTTGGCGCTTCCGTCGAGGAACGCTCGACCGGCGGCGTGCCGTAGGTGTGGAACGTCTCGACGGTCTTGAGCCCCCACGCCTGGCCTTTCTTGCGTTCGGTTTCGGTCCACACGATCGTTTTCCAATCCGGCGCAAGGATCAGCCGCGCGCCCGCGTTCGCGATCTCCACGCGGTTGCCGCCCGGCTCATAGGCATACAAAAAGAAGGTCTGCTGGATCGCGTGCTTGTGCGGCCCGGTCTCGATGAAGACGCCATTCTCCAGGTAAATATCGGCGGCGCGTAGAATCTCCTCGCGGCTGTCCATCGCATAGGTGAAATGGTGGAAGCGTCCGCGCATGCCGGTGTGATCGCGCGCGATCGCCACGTCATAGCTCTTGTTGGTTGCCGTCACCCACGCGCCGGCCTCGATTCCGCTATCGAGGACGATCTGCTCGGTGAGGCGCATTCCGAGGCAATCCTCCATGAACCTGCGCACCGGCGTGACGTCGCTCGCGAGCAGATTGAGGTGGTCGAGCCGCCGCACGTTCACGCCGCGTCCGGGAAATTTCTGCGCCTGGTTCTTGAGCGCGGGCTTGAGCGCCGCGGGCGGCGAGTACCATTCGGTCTCGTAATAGAGCTCCATCTTGTGGCCGTCGGGATTCTGGAAGAGGTACGCCGGCCCGTGCCCGAGATCGCCCTCGGTCCAGCCGAGCCCGGCGCCGGCCGCTTCCAGCACCTGCACCCGCCGCCCGAGCGCTGCCTTGCTGCGCGCGCGGAATGCGAAATGCCCCATGCCCGGCTGCTTAGCGGCAGTAAGTTTGAGGGTATGACGCTCATAATCGTCCCAGGCGCGCAGATAGACGGAATCGCCCTTGCGGCCGGATTCCGTCATGCCCCAGATGTCGACAAAGAACTTGAGGCTCTCGTCCGGCTTCGGCGTGAGCAGCTCCACGTGGCCAAGGTGGGCGATGTCGAGAATGGGGTCTTGTTCGGCCACGGCGCGCTCCTGGGCGAGGCTGGAAAGCGCCTTTCGGTATCACGAATTTGGGCGCGGCGGATACGGCCTACGCGTCACTCGCCCTCGGCGGTGGGCCGTTCCTGAGCCAGGATGTCCCGGCGAATATCGGCCTCCTGCAGGACACGCCGGATCTCGTTGAAGGCGGCCTGCAGCCAGACGGTAATCCCGGCGCGCGCCTCGCGCGACAGGTAGGCGATCGACATCTGATCCGGCGCAAGTCGGGACGGGGCCTCGCGCGCGAGCGAGCGCCGCATGAAATCGCTGAGCGACAATTTCGGGTCCCCGATGGCCGTCAGGAAAAACGTATCCAGCCGCGGCAGCACCATGCGCGGCGTGTGCGAGACGAAGCCGGCGAAGCTCGAGTTGCGCAGCGACTCCCGGCTCGGCTCGCCCAATGCATCGTTCCGCACCAGCACAAAGCCGCTGTCGCGAAACTGGTCGCGTAGCGCCATGCCTTGCTCATAGGAATCCACTTCGCCGTCGGGCACGAAGAAGATGACGGGTTCGATCCCGTTTGCCTTTGCCTCCGCCACAAAGTCGATGTCGCGCATGAGCGAAAAGAATTTGCGGAAGGAGCGATGCGTGAGATCGATCACCTGCGTCATGCGCATCGGCGCCGCCAAGGTATCGAACAGCTTCATCTGATCGGGTACCCGATCGAGATCAACGACGACGGTCTTGTCGGGGAAAAAGCTCGCAAGCTTGCGTTCCACCGCGTCCGTATCGAAAATGACGTGCGGCACACCGGCGAGCAAAAGATGCTCCACGATCAGCCGCGCCAACAGCGTCTTGCCGGTGCGGCCCCGGGGCGAGGCGACGATGATGCAGTGCATCTTGTCCGGCACCGTCGACCTCAACTTACTCCGTCGACCGCCGGGCGCGGCCTCCTGACGAACGGAGAGCCTATTCGTCGGTCAACCGTTCGATCAACCCGACGCGATCGAACTCGTCACTGGTTTGTTTGAGCCACGTGCGGACATAGCCCCGCAGCACCAGCGAATTGCTCGCGAGGTGGCCTTGCGCATTCTTGTTCTTGATGAAGGTCGAGAATGGCACCCCCGAAAGATCGACCTGCTCGTACGCCATCTCGTTCAGCTTCGGGATGTTCATCTCGACCGCGCCCTTCGCCTTCTTGAAATAGCTGTCATAAACCGCCGGGTCCCACTCGAAGAAGCTGGTCTCGTTGATGAAATTCTTCACCGCGAAGTAATTCTTGCCCCCCGTGTAGGGCATGACGTCCGCGATTTCCTCGAGCGAGGCGACCGACGGGCCGAGAATATGGAACAGCGCGAACTTGAACTCGCCCGAGCGAACGGCGTCGAAGAAACCGATGTCGGTGAAGGCGCGCAGCGTGTTCGACAATTGCCCGGCGCGGACGTCGACGATGCTGACGCGGCGCTCGCTGCTCGCGAGCGTGTCGAGCATCTTCATCTGGTCCGATACCGCCGTGATGTCGATCACTTCGGTAACGTTGGGATGAAACCGCTTGAGCGACCCGCGCGGATATTCTGCGTCGAACGCGCGCGCGAGGACATTTCGCGAGGTCATATAGTCGAGCAGGGTGCGCGAGATCGTGGTCTTTCCGACGCCGCCCTTGTCGGCGCCGACGATGAGGACCGCCGGCTTCATGTCCGATTCCGACCGGTCGTCCCTGGAATGCCTCTTGCCGTTTGCCACGCGATGATCCCCCTGCTGAGGATGATTTTTTAGACGCAATGTCCGTCGTGCTCGAACCGGACGGCTCGGCTGCAACGGCTAGAGTGTCGGTTTTTTCCTGTGTCTTCAAGGGCTCATACGGCCGCCCACGGCATTTCAAGGGCAAGGGGAACCCGGGAGGAGGGCCGCTCGTTGTGCTTCAGGACGGTCTCAGAACCTCGCTCGCACCCGATTGGGGAGATAGCTATGGCCCGCTGCGACCATTGCGGAAATGACTATGACAAGACGTTTCAGGTGATGAAGAGCGGACGCACCTGGACCTTCGACAGCTTCGAATGCGCGATCCAGGCAATCGCGCCCACCTGCGCACACTGCTCGTGCCGAATCATCGGCCACGGCGTCGAGAAGGACGGGACCTTCTATTGCTGCGTCCACTGCGCCGAGCAAGAGGGTGTGACTGAATTGCGTGATCGTGCCTGAACTGCCGACCGCCGTACAGGCGCCGCGCGTTCGACGACGCTCCTCTTTTTTCAAAGCCGGCAATCGGCGTCAAATTACCAAAGCCGCTTCTTTGCCAAGGCGTGACCGGAGCCAGACTTGAGATGCCGCTCAAATGCTTCGGCCTTCATTAAATCCGAAAAAGCAATGTAAGTGACTAAACGCCAAGGCAAATATTTAGCCCTGTGAGTGGACTTGCCAGCGTTGTGACCTTGCATTCGCCGCCGCAAATCGGTCGACCCCACATGGGTTTGCCGTTCTCCCAATGCTTCACAGGAATCCGGCTTCGCGAGGCGGACGGCGGAATACACCCCGCCGCCGAGCCTCCATGAACAATGACGAATGGAATCGTCTGACAGTGGATCGGGAAGCGACCGTGTTACGTGCAGCCCAGAATGCGGCACGCACCGCGATGAGTTCCTTCGAGGCGGTGAATCCGCCCTCGCGCTCGTCGCGTCGCGCACTTGCGACGACGTGCGGGTGTGCGCGACATTGGTGATGGTCGTGGTGATGTAGTGACACTGAAATTTTTTCTGCGCGATGCGCTGTTGTTTTCTGCGCGCAACAATTTTTGTTTTCTGTATCGCACCAGTCTGCGGTATACTTCGGTACGCACTCGCGATGATGTTGGAGGCGACGATGATGCACATCATCCAAAGACTCATCGCGCGGATGAAGCGGCCAGCGGCGCCATGAAGCATGGGATCGAGACTGCCGGGCGCGCGGCATGACGGCGCGCGAGCAGGCGGATGAGCTGCAGATTCGCTGCGCGTGGGTGCGCTTACGGAGAAAGGTGAACGACGCGGCGATGCGCCGCCCTTCGCGTTATCTTGAGATTCTCGGCCGCATTGCCCAAGACGAAGCGCGGACGTTGACCACGATCGGCGGCAGTGAACTGGCTGCCGTGTTTTGGCAGACGCTCGAGGCTACGAATCCGCTCGATATCCTCTACCCCGAAGCGGCGTCGGTAGTACTGGCCCGATGGGCCCGATGGCAGAAGAACGCCGCGGCGGTCCGGCTTGCACCGACACTTGACGATCTTGCCGGCAAGCGCCGGCACGACGAGGCGAAGCGCCTGATGCAACGGGCGCAACGAAAGCCGGCCAAACGGATCAAAGATGAACGCGCCTACGAAGTCGCGCGCGTCAGCCCCGCCGACAACTGAACTTCGCGCCTATCGTGCGAAAGAAGCCCCGGCCGCGCGGCGAGGGTTCTCCTTTTCGGCGATCGTTTGTGGGTAGGATAGGCGATCTGACGGAATTGATGGCGGACTGGGTCGGACGTTTTGCGCTATGTTCAAAGCGCCGACACCACTTCACGCAGTCGCTCAAAACTGTCTGTCCACCCTTGCTCGTGAACCGCCCGCCGTGCCTCGGTGGCAAACGCACCTTGCGTGAAATCCACCTCGGTCGATCCATCCGCGTCGCGAAATGACAGCATGACGACCGTCTCCTGGTCATCCGGGTCCGGGGGCTCCCACACGAACGTGTAGGCGAGGCGGGAAGGAGGATCGACCTCGCGGAATTCTCCCGTGAGGTGGAAGAGGACCCCGTCCGGGGGCTGCATCGCGAAGCGATACCGGCCGCCGACGCGGAGGTCGATCTCAATGCTCGGAGTGGTGAAGCCCCGAGGCCCCCACCACTTCGCCAGTTCCTCCGGGTCAGTGCACGCCCTGAATACAACCGAGGGAGCCGCGGGTAAGACGCGCTTCATATGTAGAGCCACCTCGCTCAGTTGCTCCGTCATCACTCGCCTCTGGTGACGCGGTCGCCCCTGACGCTTCAGGTCTCGCAAACACCCGGCCAGGGTTGCTATCCCGCGTTCGGGTAATAGCGCATGGGTCGAAGCGCGGCGAAATTATTCTTTATTTTCAACTTGACTGGCGGAGGGAGTGGGATTCGAACCCACGAGAGAGTTGCCCCTCTGGCGGTTTTCAAGACCGCTGCCTTAAACCACTCGGCCATCCCTCCGCCCCGAGGAATGCGGAATTGGGCCCCCGATTGCAAGCAGAGCCATGGGCGCCAGCCATTTGATTAACCATGTCCGCGCCGGGGTCCTACTTTCGCCCCAGTCCCCGGGCGTTCTGCTACATTCGAACAGGGGATTTCGGGCGCAACGCCCGGAACAGTTCGGGCGGCCGGGACGGAATGGGGCGTCTTCGCAGTCAAATGTTCGATCGGGTGCGGGCTGCGGATTCGGCCGTGCCGGCTCCAGCGCATTTCAGGTTCGCCAAACCAGCGCTCGCCGCGCTCGCATGCCTCGTCGTTGCGAACTGCACCGTCGGCCCGTTCGCGCGCATGGTCGACCCCAAGTACGGCGTTCCGGCGAGCCCGCGCCTGGTTGAGGAAGGCCAACCGGTACCGAAGGGCGGCGGCTATTATCGCGTCGGTGAGCCTTACGTGATCGGCGGTCGCACTTACGTCCCCGAGGACGATCCGAATTACCGCGCCGAAGGACTCGCGTCCTGGTACGGCAGCGACTTCCACGGCCGCATGACCGCGAACGGCGAAATCTTCGACAAGGAATCGATCAGCGCCGCACATCCCACCTTGCCGATTCCAAGCTACGCGCGCGTCACCAATCTCGCGAACCGCCGTTCCATCATCGTGCGCGTGAATGACCGCGGGCCGTTCAAGGGCGACCGCGTGATCGATCTTTCCTACCGCACGGCCGAACTCCTCGGCTTCCACAAGAGCGGACTTGCGCGCGTGCGCGTCGAATACGTTGGCAAGGCGGCGCTCGAAGGCTCCGATGACCGCAAGCTGGTGGCGACGCTGCGCCATGACGGCCGTCCGGCCCCGGCGCCGTCGGCGGTGCTGGTTGCATCGGCCGGCGGACCGTTCGTGCCGGTGGCCGCCGACCCGTTGCCGTCCGGCCGCGCGGCCACGATACCGAGCCCGCCCGACCGGCCGTTTGAACTCGGCCGCTATCCGGCCACCGTCGCTACCAACGACCTGCGCCCGTCCCGGGTCGCGAATGCAGCGCCGGCCGAGCCGCGCGCCGGTTTCATCGACGCGGTCCAGACTGCGCGGCTGCCGCTCGTTCCCGTCGCGGGCCAAGCGTCCGCGCTCGTCACCGGCCGCGGCCTCTACTGATTTTCGGCGAGGAGTGTTCGGACGCGCCTCGCCCCATTGATCGGCCTCCGACCGGCTTGTTAGGAGGGGCGGGGGCGCGGAACAGGGAATACGGGCGATGATCGACTTCGTCCGCAAGTGCGCCGGAAGCTGCCGCCGACGAACCGTCATAAGCCTCGCGGCGTTCGCCCTGGCCATGCTGCCGCTCGCGCAAGTGGCGCACGCACAATTCGCGCCCAGTTTCACCGTCAACGCGCCCCACGCGATCGTCGCCGATTACGAGAGCGGCACCGTCCTCTATGAGAAGAGTGCCGACACGCCTTGGCCGCCCGCGAGCATGGCCAAGCTCATGACGATGGAGATCGTCTTCAATGAGATCAAGAGCGGTGGCCTCAAGCTCGAAGGAGAACTCCTGATCAGCGAGAACGCTTGGCGCAGAGGCGGCGCGCCGGCCGGCGGCTCCACGATGTTCGCGGCGATCCACAGCAGGATTTCTGTCGTCAATCTGATCCAGGGCGCGATCGTCCAGTCCGGCAACGACGCGTGCATCGCCTTCGCGGAAGCAATCGCCGGCAACGAAGATTTGTTCGCCCGCCTGATGAACGCGCGCGCGCGCGAACTCGGCCTCGACAGCGCGAACTTTCGCAATTCGACGGGTCTGCACGATCGCGAGCAGGTAATCTCCGTGCGGGACCTGGCGAAGCTGGCAGCACATCTCATCCGCACCTATCCGGAATTTTATCGCTACTACGGCCAGACCGAATTCACCTGGAACAAGATCCGGCAAACGAACCGCAATCCGCTGCTCCAGATGAACATCGGGGCCGACGGGTTGAAGACCGGCTTTATCAAGGAGTCGGGTTACGGCCTCGCAGGTTCAGCCGTGCAGGACGGCCAACGCCTGATCGTGGTGGTGAATGGCGTAGAGACCGCGAAGGAGCGCGCGAACGAAGCGAAGCGTTTGCTCGAATGGGCCTTCCGTAGTTTCGAATCGCGCTTGCTGTTTCGCGCGGGCACCGTGGTGGCCGAGGCGCGCATGTTCGGCGGCGAGCAGCGCTACGTGCCGCTCGTGGGCAAGGGCGCGATCCGCCTGCTCACGCCGCGCAGCGGCGGCGACAAGTTCGTCGCCCGCGTGCACTACACGGGACCATTGCGCGCACCGGTTGCCAAGGGCGACGAGGTCGCACGCCTGAAGGTGCATCGTGGGGACAACATCGCCCTTGACGTCCCACTTTTCGCGGCTGCGGACGTAGGCAGAGGCTCGCTCGTCCGGCGTGCCCTTGACAGCGGCGGCGAGCTTGCCGTCGGGTGGCTCCGCACCGGCATCAATTCGGTCTTGAAGAAATAGACGATGGCGCGTCAGCGGGGTCATTTCATCACGTTCGAAGGCGGGGAGGGCTCCGGCAAGTCCACCCAGGCCAAGCGCCTTGCCGACCGACTGAAACTGCGCGGCCACGAAGTGGTATCGACGCGCGAGCCGGGCGGCTCTCCCGGCGCCGAAGCGATCCGCCACCTTCTGCTCAGCGGAATTGCCAAGCCTCTTGGGCCGGAGGCGGAAACTTTTATGTTCGCTGCTGCCCGCGACGACCATGTGACCACGTTGATCCGCCCCGCGCTCGACCGCGGCGCCTGGGTCATCTGCGACCGCTTCATCGACTCCACACGCGTCTACCAGGGAGCGCTCGGCAACGTCGACCAGCGGCTCATCCGCGCGCTCGAGCGCCTCGTCGTGGCGGATACCGTGCCCGATCTCACGCTCATCCTCGACGTGGCGCCGGAGACGGGCCTCTCCCGCGCCTACGGCCGCGGCGAGGGCGCCGACCGCTTCGAGGCCGAGCACGTCGAGTATCATCGGTTGCTGCGCGAGGCCTATCGCGAGCTTGCCGAGCAGGAGCCGGATCGCTGCGTCCTGATCGACGGGACGCCGAGCGCGGACTCGATCGCCGTGCGCATTTGGATGCTCATCTCGGAGCGTTTCTTGCGCCAGCCCGCACCCGCTGCCGCTCCGGGGGTTCGGGCGTGAGCGACGGCCCCGAGGAGGCCGACCGCCTCGCCGGCGCTCCGCATCCGCGCAACACCCGTAATTTGTACGGACATGCAGAGGCGGAATCCGCCGTTCTCTCGGCGTGGTCGCAGGGACGCCTGCCGCACGCGTTGCTGATCGGTGGACCCGAGGGGATCGGCAAGGCCACGCTTACCTATCGCATTGCGCGTTTTGTGCTCGCCAATGCGCAGCCGGGCGGCGCGAGAACCAAGGCGCCGGACGGTCTCGCCATTTCACACGACCATGCGGTGAGCCGGCAGGTAGGCGCCCAATCGCATCCCGATCTCCTGGTGCTGCGGCGAAAACTGAACGAGGATACCGGCAAGCTTCGCACCGAAATCCGCGTTGACGACGTGCGCAGGACGGTTTCCTTTTTCGGCTCGACCTCCGCTTACGGCGGCTATCGTGTCTGCATTGTCGATTCGGCCGAAGAACTGAACAAATCCGGCGCCAATGCGCTGCTCAAGGTGCTGGAGGAGCCGCCTCCGCTCTCCTTGTTGCTGATTATCTCGCACGCCCCCGGCCGTCTGCTCTCCACGATCCGCTCGCGCTGCCGCCGTCTGCTGCTGCGGCCATTGTCGACCACCGATGTCGTGAGAGCCGTGGAGGATGTCGCCATAGAAGACAACGAATTCCCGCGCGAGCAAATTAAGGACGCCGCAGCGGCGAGCGGTGGCAGCGTCCGCCACGCGCTGGAGCTCTTGATCGGCGAAAGCCTGGAAGTGCGCGATCTGACCGCGAGCATGCTCGCTCGACTGCCCGCGCTCGACGGCCAGGCGCTGCACACGCTCGGCGACCGCATCCGCCGCAACGAAGAATTGACCATCTTCGCGGAGACGGTCGGCGACTGGCTCGCCGCCGCTGCGACCGAGACGACCGCGCCGCGCGCCCGCCTTGCGCGGCTGGCGGAGGCATGGGAAAAGGTGCGCCGCGCCGCGGTGGAGGCCGAGATCTTCAACCTCGACCGTAAGCCGCTGGTGTTCCAAGTCTTTTCCATGCTCGCCGAAGCGACCCGCCGCTAAAGCGGGTCGCCGGTCCGGAGTCTTGCTTCATGGCGGCCAAGTCACGCACAATTAATTCACGCGCCAAGAAAAAGCGCGTGAAGAAGGCTCGCGGCCAGAGGACGCACGTATCGACGAGACGCGGTCAGTCGAGCGCAGCGAAGAAGGCTGCTGAGGAGAAGAAGAACAAGGCTAGCGAGCCTGCAGGCCGCCGCAAGCAGCGCTTCTACTTGACTACGGCAATTTCCTATCCGAACGGCGCGCCGCATATCGGCCACGCCTACGAGGCGATCGCGTCGGACGCGATCGCGCGCTTCCAGCGCCTCGACGGCCACGACGTCTTCTTCATGACCGGCGTCGACGAGCACGGCCTCAAGATGAGCCAGACCGCGGCGAAGGAGGGGATCACGCCGCGCGAGCTGTGCGACCGCAACAGTCCACGCTTCCGCGAGATGTGCGATCGGTTGAACATCTCCTACGACCGCTTCATCCGCACCACCGAGCCCGCGCACTACCAGGCGAGCCAGGCGATCTGGCGCAAGATGCAGGCGGCCGGCGACATTTATCTCGGCACCTACTTAGGCTGGTACTCGGTCCGCGACGAGGCGTTCTACGGCGAGAGCGAGACGGTAGTGAACCCGGACGGCATTCGCGTCGGCCCGCAGGGCACGCCGGTCGAATGGACCGAGGAGAAGACTTTTTTCTTCAAGCTGTCGGCGTATGGCGACAGGCTGCTCGCATTCTACGACGCGCACCCGGATTTCATCTTGCCGGAGACGCGCCGCAACGAGGTCGCGAGCTTCGTGAAGGCGGGGCTGCAGGATCTTTCCATCTCGCGCACGACGCTGACATGGGGCGTGCCGGTGCCCGACGCGCCCGGACACGTCATGTACGTTTGGGTCGAAGCGCTGACGAATTACCTGACCGGTGTCGGCTATCCCGACGTGAAGTCGGAAAAGTTTCGCTTATGGCCCGCAGACCTGCACGTGATAGGGAAGGACATTGTGCGCTTTCACGCGGTCTATTGGCCGGCGTTCCTGATGTCGGCGGGAATCGCGCCGCCCAAGCGCATCCACGGCCACGGCTTTCTCTTCAATCGCGGTGAGAAGATGTCGAAGTCCGTCGGCAACGTGGTCGATCCGTTCTCGCTCGCCGACGCCTATGGCGTGGACGCGTTACGCTACTTCTTTATGCGCGAAGTGCCATTCGGCCAGGACGGCAATTACAGCCATGACGCGATCGTCAACCGCACGAATGCCGATCTCGCGAACGATCTCGGCAATCTCGCGCAGCGCTCGCTCACGATGATCGCGAAGAACTGCGACGCCAAAGTGCCGGAGCCCGGCAAGTTCTCGCCGGCCGACGACGCGATTCTGGCCGCCGCCGACGCCATGATCGGCCAGGCGCGCGAAGCAATGAAGACGCAGCAGCTGCATCTCGTGCTGAATGCGGTCTGGCTCGTGGTGGCCGAAACGAACCGCTATTTCGCGGCGGCGGCGCCCTGGGAACTGCGCAGGACCGATCCTGTGCGCATGGCGACGGTCTTATGGGTCACGGCGGAAGTCGTGCGTCAGGTCGCGATCCTGGCGCAGCCTTTTGTGCCGGCCGGGGCCGAGAAGCTCCTCGACCTCCTTGCAATTCCGGCCGGCGGGCGCGACTTCAAGGCCTTGGGCAAGGGCGGCCGGACCAAGCCCGGAACGCCGTTGCCCGCGCCCGCGCCCGTCTTCCCGCGCTTCGTGGAAAAGGAAGACGACGCCGCGAGCTGAGCGTCGAGACCTGAATGGCACACGCGCACGACCACGGATACCGCCACGGTCACGCCAACGAATGGCGAATGCTGGTTGCCGCTATCCTGACCGGCGTTTTTCTGATTGCCGAGGTGGTCGGCGGGATCATTTCCGGCTCGCTCGCGCTCTTGGCCGACGCGGCTCACATGCTCGCGGATTTCGCGGCGCTCACGCTCGCTTGGCTCGCCTTCCGCTTTTCGCGCTGGCCTGCCGACTGGCAACGCACCTACGGCTTCGATCGCTTGCAGGTGCTGGTGGCCTATTCGAGCGGCCTGTCGCTGTTCGTGATCGCCGGATTCATTCTCTACGAGGCGATCCACCGTCTGAGCGAGCCGGTGCAGGTGCTCGGCGGGACCATGCTCGTCGTCGCCGTTGCCGGACTGATCGTGAACGTCACCGTGTTCGCCATCCTGCATGGCGCGGAGCGCGGGAACCTGAACGTGCGCGCCGCCACGGTCCACGTGCTCGGCGATCTTCTCGGCTCGATCGGCGCGATCGTGGCTGCAGGGATCATCATCTGGACTGGCTGGCTCGCAGCGGATCCGCTCATTTCGCTTCTCGTCGCTGCCCTGATCCTGCACAGCGCCTGGAAGGTCGTGCGCGATTCCGGACATATTCTGATCGAAGGTACGCCGGTCGGCATCACGCCGGCGGAAATCGAAGCCGATCTCAAGGCGAACGTCACCGAGATCGACGACGTGCATCACGTCCACGCCTGGTCCATCACGCAGGAACGGCCCATGGTCACGCTGCACGCAAGGCTTTGCACCGACGGCAACGCCGACGCCGCGGTCCACGCGATCAAAGCACGCCTCCGCGAGCGTTTCGGCGTCACCCATACGACCGTCGAAATTGAACTCGTCGACTGCGCCGACAATTCCCCGCGCAAGCATGCGCACGGTTGACGGCCCATGCTGGTCGACAGTCACTGCCACCTGGATTTTCCCGCATTTGCTACCGAGCTCGATGCAGTCGTCGAACGTGCTCGCAAGGCGGGGATTGGGCGCCTGGTGACGATCGGCACGCGCGTGAAGCAGTTTCCGCAGGTCCGTGCCATCGCCGACCGCTACGACGAGGTCTATTGCTCGGTCGGCACGCATCCGCACCACGCCGCCGAAGAACCAGACGTAACGGTCGCTAACCTCGTGAAGATTTCCGCCGGCGAGAAGGTCGTCGCGATCGGCGAGGCGGGGCTCGACTATCACTATGACAACAGCCCCCGCGACGCGCAGGAGAGAGGCTTCCGCACGCACATCTCCGCCGCGCGTGCGACCGGGCTGCCGCTCGTGATCCACGCGCGCGACGCCGACGATGACATCGCACGCATCCTCGAGGACGAAAGCGGGAAGGGGGCCTTCCCGTTCGTGCTCCACTGCTTCACCGGCGGGACCGACCTCGCCCGGCGCGGCGTCGCGCTCGGCGGCTACGTGTCCTTCTCCGGAATTCTCACGTTCAAGAACAGCCACGCGCTGCGCCAGACTGCCGCAAGTCTCCCCGAGGACCGAATTCTCGTCGAAACCGACGCGCCCTATCTCGCGCCCGGTCCATGGCGCGGCAAACGCAATGAGCCGGCCTATGTTGCGGAAACGGCCCGCGTGTTGGCGGAGACGCGAGGCGTTACGCCGGGCGCAATGGCGGCGATCACGACCGCGAATTTCTTCCGCTTGTTCTTGAAAGTTCCGGCCTGACCGATGCCGCTGCTTTTCACGATCCTCGGCTGCGGATCGTCGGCCGGCGTCCCGCGCGTCGCGCAAGGCTGGGGCGCCTGCGATCCTTCAAATCCGAAGAACCGGCGCAGCCGCTGTTCGCTGCTGGTGGAGCGCATCGAAGGCGATCGTCGGACAACGGTGCTGGTCGACACCTCGCCTGACTTGCGCGCACAGATGCTTGGAGCGGGCGTGACGAAGATTGACGGCGTCCTTTACACGCACGACCACGCCGACCACACCCACGGCGTCGACGACTTGCGCCCTTTCTTCATCCATCACCGGCGGCGGGTTGACGTCTATCTCGATGCGCAGACCTCGGCCGTCATGCGCTCTCGCTTCGGCTATTGCTTCGCATCGCCCGAAAGCGGCGAATATCCGCCGATCCTCGAAGAGCATCGCATCGGCGCCAACGAGCCTGTCACCATCGAAGGCGAGGGTGGCGCAATCACCGCGCTTCCCTTCGCGCAAAAGCACGGAAGCGGCAGCACACTTGGCTTCCGCTTCGGCGGCCTCGCCTATT
Organism: Xanthobacteraceae bacterium; assembly: GCA_040901465.1. Taxonomy (GTDB): domain Bacteria; phylum Pseudomonadota; class Alphaproteobacteria; order Rhizobiales; family Xanthobacteraceae; genus JAUSIF01. The sequence goes on along the minus strand of JBBDYN010000026.1, from coordinate 53,778 downwards.
CCTGCGACGTGAGCGGCTTGCCCGAGCAAAGCCTCGCGTTGCTGCGCGATCTCGACGTCTGGATCCTCGATGCGCTGCGCTACCGGCCGCATCCGGGTCATTTTTCGGTCGAAGAATCGCTTGCCTGGATCGAGCGCGTGCGTCCCCACCGCGCCGTACTGACGAATTTACACAACGATCTCGATTACGCGACGCTCAGACGCGCCCTGCCGAACGCAGTGGCGCCTGCTTTTGACGGAATGAAAATCGAACTGGATCGGTAGTACGTCGCAGCATGCCATTTATTACCAGGGCGCGCCGAGCTCCACGCTGGACCAATGCGGCTGGCCGCCCGTCGCCAAGGGCATTCCGGCCGCGAGCGGCGGCGCATGGTCGACCACTCGATTGCGGCCCGCGCGCTTCGCCTCGTAAAGCGCGGCGTCGGCCACGACGAGCGCCCCCGACAACGTCTTGGCGTCCTCGGGCACGAGCGCAATGCCGATGCTGCACGCGACCGGAAAGATCAACCCGTCCATCTCGATCGCCTGCTCCATAGCCTGCCGGACTTCTTCACCGAGGCTGCGCGCCGCCGCGCGGTCCTGCGTCGGCCCAAGCGGTACGAGCGCCGCGAATTCGTCACCGCCGACGCGGAACAGAAGCCCGCGTTCGTCGACCGCCGCCGCGATGCGCCGCGCGATGATCGCAAGCACCCGGTCGCCCACGGCGTGACCGTGAGAATCGTTGACCGGCTTGAACCCGTCGATGTCGATTGCGAGCACGGCCTGACGGCCGGGCAGGGGCCGCTCGCCGCGCTCGTCGCGTTGAGTGAGACGCCGCTCGAGATAGCGCCGGTTCGGCAATCCGGTGAGCCGGTCGAGATAGGCGAGACGCTCGAACTCGGCGGTCATCGCGTTGTAGGTGGCGGCAAGATCGTGCAGCTCCGCTGCGACAAATCCCGGCAGTTGCACGCGCAAGCCCATCTTGCCTGCCTTCAGGCGCAATGCCGCGGTCTTCAGGGCGCGCACGCCGCGCAACAATCCAAACTCAGCGACCACGAGCGCCGCCCCGATGGAAGCGGCGGCGACCAGGAACAGGAACAAGAGGTCAATCAGAAAATTGCGATCGATCGGTCCGAGCACCTCCGCCCGATTGAGACCAACGGCGACGGTGATGCCGGAATTCGGCAGCCGGGCGACACCGAAAATCCTGCGCACGCCCGCAGAGTCTTGCGCCTCGAACGTCGTTGCGTTGGAATTGATGATCGTCTTCACGAGCGGACTGTCGCTCAAGCCGCCAAGCATCCAATCCGGCGGCGGTTCAGGCTGATAAGCGACCACGCGGCCCTTGCCGTCGAGCGCAATCAGGACGCCGCCGAACTTCACGCTCGCTTCCGCCGCGACCTGGTTGATCCACGGCAAGCCGACCGTGAGACCGATGATCATCTCGAGTTCGCCCTTGACGCTATAGAACGGCAGTGCCGCGGCCACGATCAGGCTATTCGATATCCGCCCCGTGATTACGTCGCTGATGACGAACTGCCGCGTCTTGACGGCATCGCGATAATAGCCGCGGTCGCTCACATCGAGCGTGCGCACGATCGGGCTGGCGCCGCATATGCCCTTGCCCTTCGCATCGACCACAAAAATTCCGGTGACCCAATCGCGGCCTTGGTGAATCCATTTGAGGAAGCTTTCGCATTCAGGCAGCTGCGCGGTGCGTACTACAGGAACTTGCCCGAGCACCTCCAGGAGATGCCGCGCTTGGTCCCCAATCTGCTTGTGCGCGTTAGCCCCTGCTTGCGCGAGGGTGGCAGCGCGTTCGTGGGCCTGCAGAAGCGCGGCCTCGCTGTCCGACTGGAGCCGCAGAAGATAAAGTGCAAAGACCGGCGTGACCGCCATCAGGACGATCAGGACCAAGAGCCAGCGCAGCCTTGCGCGACGTGTTGGCGTCCCGTCCATCGGCATTGAGTTGCGCCCGCCCGTTCTCGGTGCGCGGCAAAGTGGCACGGGGTCGTTAAAATCCACGGCGGCAAATCGCTCAAATTTGAATAATCGCGAGCACTGCGTTGGCGGGGAAGGCAATCGCGCCGGATGCCAGCCCGGCCGGCATCGGCGCCATGCATTGGCCAGACCGAACCCCGCACCATCTCGAAAATCGAGCCGTCCGGCGCGTACGACAGCACTTCAAGCGGGGCTGCGATCGGCTCTGAAAGGCCGCACAAAACAGGGGCCTTTCGATATTCCGCCACTACCATTGGCGCCCGGCCGATAAAGATATTCCATAATATGTCTTCTGCGAATCATGCATCTAAGCCAACTAGGCATGTGGCCCGGTTTACCGCCAATCCCGAGCGAACACGTCCGCAGGCCCCCGAGACACTTCCGACGTCGCGGTCTGCTATGAGCCCTGCCGAAGTCCATAGCGCCGAGTACGAGCCCCCATGGAAGCCTCCCGCGACATTTCCCGGCTGATCGAAATCATGGCGCGCCTGCGCACGCCCGGCACAGGATGCCCATGGGATCTGGAACAGAGCTTCGAGACGATCGCGCCCTACACCGTTGAGGAGGCCTACGAGGTCGCCGACGCAATCGCGCGCGGCGATCTCCACCGCGGGCTCACGGACGAACTCGGCGATCTATTGCTTCAGGTCGTCTTTCACGCGCGCATGGCCGAGGAGCAAGGCCGTTTCGATTTCGGCGACGTCGTGCATGCCATCACCGAAAAACTCTTGCGCCGGCATCCGCACGTATTCGGCGAGGCCGGGCGCTTCACTCTGGATGAGGTCAAGGCGCTCTGGAGCCAAATTAAGGATCAGGAACGCGCCGCGCGCGGCGAAACCGGAAAGCGGCGCGCGCTGGACAGCGTGCCGGTGGCGCTGCCGGCGCTCACGCGCGCCCAGAAGCTGCAGGAGAAAGCCGGCAAGGTCGGCTTCGACTGGAACAACGCCCGGGACGTGCTCGCCAAAATCGCCGAGGAAACGCGCGAGATCGAGCCCGTGCTCGACGATCCCAAGGCTGCGAGCGAGGAAATCGGCGACCTGATCTTCGCCGCCGTTAACCTTGCGCGGCACGCCGGTGTCGACGCCGAGAGCGCATTGCGCGCAGCCAACGCAAAATTCGAGCGCCGCTTCGCGGCGATCGAGGATGCGCTCGAGGCGCAAGGCCGGGCGCCGCAGGACGCGAGCCTGGCTGAGATGGACGCGCTCTGGAACGAGGCGAAGGCGAAGGAACGCGGCCGCTGACGACGCCGTTCAACCGAACGCGCCGTAACGGTCGCCGCAAGCCACCGGCTCTGCGAGAACTTTTCCGACCTGATCAATCGCCTTACGCACTTCTGGCCGGTCGCGAACCTTGGCCACCACCGCCCTCAGCTCACGCGCAAATGCCGGGCGGTTTGGATTCTCGCGGCAGTCCTGAAGCCCCTCCAGTACCGACCAGCGTCCTTCCTCGGATTGCAGCATTTTGATGATGAGCGCGGCGGTCTCGTCCTCGCGCTTGAGGCACATGAGCGCATCCAAGGTGGCGCCATGATTCTCGTCCGGCGCTTTGAGCATTTCGGTCATTAACGTTTCCGCTTCGGCCGCTCTTCCGGTGCGCGACATGGCGCAGACGGAGACCATCTGGATGAACTTCTCGCCGTAGCGGCTCGAGGACCCGTGTGCCTTCTGCGCCGTCTCCATGGCCTCCCGGTAGCGGCCTTGATCGAGCAACAAGCCCCCGAGATTGATGAACTGATTGACGAGGAAGCTGTTTGTTTTGACGTCCATGTTCAGCAGCGGCTGCAAGATTGAGTTGGCATCGTCGAACCGGCCCTGGGCTATGAGCGCGTCGGCGATTGCATTGCGAAGCCACGCCTCACGCTCGGCGCTCTTGTCGTACCCCGCCAGATTGTTGAGTGCCTCCTGCCCTACTTTCGCGGCCTCCGCATAGCGCCCGTTCAAGCGCAACGAATTCACCAGATCGTAGACGATGGAAAGTGCTTTGGGATTTTGCACGGTCAACTTCTGCGCGGCCGCCAATTGCCGCGCCGGAAAATCCTGCAGCTGCAAGACCGCCTGAACTTTTGCGCTCGCCCAAAGCGGCTCGTTCTCCTTGTCGGCAACCAGTTGCAGCAGGTTCGTGTATCGAGAGAGTTCGGCAATATAGGGAGCCGCCTCATCGACCCTCTTCAATCGTACGTATTGGCCGATCAGCAACGGATTGAGGCCATCGCCCGACGAAACAGGTCCGGGGCCGCGATAATCCGCCTTCTTCAGCCATAGCAGGATCGCGAGCGCGTCCTCGTTGCGGTTCTGCTCGCGCAAATAATTGATGACCAAATAGATTTTGCGCAGCTGAACGGATTGGATTTCCTTCGGAAATTCCTTTGCCAACGTGATCAAATCGACCGCGGCCGGCGCATAGCGCTTCAACTCGACAAGAGCAGTTAGACGATTGAAACGAATGTTCCCCTTGCCGGCGGCGGAAGCCAGTGGCAAGGCCCTGTCGTAGTCTGCAATTGCCCGCTCATAGTCGCCCTTGTTGTGGTAGGCCGTCGCGCGATTTTGCAACGCGAGTCCGAGCTTCGGATCAAGTGCGACTGCCTTGTCGAAGTCCGCAATCGCACGGTTATAATCGCGCTTGCCGAGCCACTCTGCGCCAAGATTGTTATGCAGCGTCGAGAGATTGCTGCCTTTGTACTTGCCGGATGCGATCGCGCGCGTACACGCTGCGATCGCAACGTCGCCGGACGATTTCGCGCAGGTCTCAAAGTCGTCGGCCGAGACGGGCGTCAGGCCGACGAAGGTGGCCAAAGCTAAGAACATCGCCGTTGCAACAAGGCGCCTTCGTAACCACATGCTTCCTTCCCCGGAGGCCGATCAAGCGAGCGACATAGTATCCTAAGAATCTCTGAGTGATAGCCACGTCTGCGGCCTCTCTTGTGTGCGAGGGTCAGGCGACCGATTTCACTGCTCCGGTGAATTTCCGCCGCACCTCGGCGACCTTGCTCGGATCGACGCGCACCGTCACCGCAAGCCGCCCGCGCTCGTCGAGTTCACGTGACAACACTTCGGTCTGCCGGTGCAGCCAGCCGAGCCCCGCGCCGTCAGCGGGATCGAGATCGAGCGAGAGAGTCGGACGGCCAGCGGTCACCCGCGCTTCGATCGCGTCGAGGAGGTCGGGTATCCCCTCCCCGGTCACCGCCGAAATCAACACCGGCCGCGTATCTTCCGGCCGCCGCACCGCGGTATTTCTGATGCGCTCGCGTCCCTCTTCGTCGAGCAAATCGATCTTGTTCCAGACCTCGATGATCTTCTGCGTGTCCTCGGCATCGACGCCAAGCGCGCTCAGGATTCCGGCGACATCTTTCGCCTGCGCTTCCGTGTCTTCGTGCGCCACGTCGCGCACGTGCGCGATCACATCGGCCTCAATCACTTCTTCCAGCGTCGCGCGGAACGCCGCAATCAGAAGCGTAGGAAGTTCGGAAATGAACCCGACAGTGTCCGAGAAGATCGCCCGCGCCCCGTGTGGAAGAGCCGCCGCGCGCAGGGTCGGATCGAGCGTCGCGAACAGTTGATTCTCAGCCCGCACCGTCGCCGATGTCAGCCGATTGAACAGCGTCGACTTGCCCGCGTTCGTGTAGCCGACGAGCGCCACAATCGGATACGGCACGCGCCGCCTGTCCTTCCGGTGCAGATCGCGCGTCTTCTTCACACCTTCCAGCTCGCGCTCGATGCGTTTGATACGCTCGGCGATCATGCGCCGATCCGCCTCGATCTGCGTCTCGCCCGGACCGCCGAGGAAGCCGAAGCCGCCGCGTTGGCGCTCCAGGTGGGTCCAGGAACGCACGAGCCGGCTCTTCTGATAGTTGAGGTGCGCAAGCTCGACCTGCAGCGCGCCTTCGCGCGTATGCGCCCGCGCCCCGAAAATCTCCAGGATCAAGCCGGTGCGGTCGACGACCTTCGCGCTCCAGGCCTTTTCCAGATTGCGCTGCTGTACCGGGCTGAGAGCGGTGTCCACGAAGACGAGGCCCGCCTCCTCGGCTCGCACGAGGCCGGCAATCTCCTCGACCTTGCCTTTGCCGAGGAAGGTTGCCGGCCGGACCGCGGACAGCGGCACGATCCCGGCGCTTGCCACATGCAGATCGATCGCCCGCGCGAGCCCGATCGCCTCTTCGAGCCTTGCCTCGATGCCGCGTCCGCTATCGCCCGCCGTCCTTGCCCGCCGCGTGAGAGCGGGGACGATCACAACGGCGCGCTCAGGCGATCCCGAACGGGTCGCCCTGCCGCCGGTCTTCGTGTCGCCCTTCTTCGTGAGAGCGGTTACGCGCCGAGGTTCCAACTAGACCTTGTCTGCCGCCGCCGCTTCGTCGGCCGGCTCGAACAACTGGATCGGATGACCTGGCATCACGGTGGAAATCGCGTGCTTGTACACGAGCTGCGAATGTCCGTCCCGTCGCAGCAATACGCAAAAATTATCGAACCAGGTCACCACGCCCTGCAGCTTCACCCCGTTCACGAGAAAGATCGTGAGCGGAGTTTTGTTCTTGCGGACGTGGTTGAGGAACGTGTCTTGGAGATTCTGGGCTCTATCCGCCGCCATTGCCGTCATTCCTTCTTTTTTTGTCGGCCAAGCGATTCTTTTCCACGCACCCCTGGATCCGTGGCGCCCCTGCGCGGCCCAAACCGCGCGAGACGATGAGCATTAGACGGCAGACGATAGCCGCTAGGCAAGACACACTTATGTGCATCTTTATAAGGACCTAGGCGACGAGCTAGCCGGCAATCACATTCCGATTTCGGCCACTTCGTGAAATTTGGCGCGCAGGGCGCGCGCGACCGGGCCGGGCCGGCCATCGCCGACTTTTTGACCGTCGATTTCCACGACCGGCATCACGATTTGCGTGGCGGCGGTCAGAAATGTTTCGCGCGCGGCTTGGGCTTCTTCGGCCGTGAAGCGCCGCTCCTCGATACGCAGCCCCTGTTGGGCGGCGACTTCCAGCGCAACGGTCCGCGTTATTCCCTTGAGGATGCCCGGTGTTGCCGGCCGCGTCACGATCGCGCCGTCCTTGCTGACGATCCAAGCGTTGCTCGACGATCCTTCGGTGACGAAACCGTCGCGATCCACGAACCAGGCTTCGCGCGCCCCCTGATCGCGCGCCGCCTGCCGCGCGAGCACATTCGGCAGGAGCGAGATCGTCTTGATATCTACCCGCTCCCAGCGATTGTCCGGCACCGTAATCACGGAAATGCCAGTCTCGGCCTGGGCTTCGAGCTTGGCGCGATCGATTGACTTGGCGGTGACGACGAGACCCGGTTTGGTCCCGGGCGGCGGGAAGGCGTGGTCGCGCCGCGCGACGCCGCGCGTTACCTGCAAATAGAGCAGCCCGTCGCACACCCGATTCCGCCGCAGCGTCTCGTGCAATACGACGCGCAGCGCCGCTGGGGACATCGGCGGCTTCATTCGAATTTCTGCTAGCGAACGTTCGAGCCGTTCGAGGTGGCGCCGCTCGTCCACAAGGCGCCCTTCCCTCACCTCGCACACTTCGTAAACGCCATCAGAGAACTGATAGCCGCGATCTTCCACATGCACTTTCGCGAGCGCATGCGGGAGGTAGCGGCCGTTCACGTAGGCGACGCGCGACATGGAAATTGTCTCTCAGCGCGGCCGATCTTCGATGCCGAGCGCCTTGAGCTTGCGGTGCAGGGCCGAGCGCTCCATGCCCACGAACTCCGCCGTCCGCGAGATATTGCCGCCGAAGCGGTTGATCTGGGCGATGAGGTATTCGCGTTCGAACATCTCGCGCGCCTCGCGCAGTGGCAAGCTCATCAAATGCTCGCCGCCTGCCCCGTTCGGCATGTTCGGGACCAGCGAGCCGACATCGGGTGGAAGCATGGCCGCCGTCACCGTCGCGTCAGCGTCGCCACCGGCAAGGATCAGTAGCCGCTCTACGTTGTTGCGCAATTGCCTGATGTTGCCGGGCCAATCATGCGATTGCAGCACCGCGAGCGCGTCATCGCCCATCTTGCGCCGCGGCAGGCCCGTCGTGCCGGAAATCTGGTCCAGGAAATACTCGACAAGTTCCGGAATGTCCTCCCGCCGCTCGGAAAGTGGCGGGACTCGGATCGGGACCACGCTCAGGCGATGATAGAGGTCCTGTCGCAGCCGGCCGGCCGCGACCTCGGCTTCGAGGTTGTGGCTGGTCGAAGAGATGATCCGCACATCGACGTGCACCTTCGTCGTACCGCCGACGCGCTGAAAGCTCTGCTCCGTGAGCACGCGCAGGATACGATTTTGCGTTTCGAGCGGCATGTCCGCGACTTCGTCGATGAAGAGCGTGCCCCCGTCTGCTTCCTCGAGAGCGCCGACCTTGCGTGAAGCGCCGTTCGCCTCGACACCGAACAATTCCGCTTCCATGCGATCGGGTGTGATCGCTGCCGCATTGATCACGACGAACGGACCCTCCGCCCGCGCCGAACTGCCGTGGATCATGCGCGCGCACAGCTCCTTGCCCGCGCCCGACGGCCCAATGATGAGAATTCGGCTGTTCGTCGGGCCAACCCGCTCGATTGTCTGCCGCAATTGATTGACCGTGGGCGACGAGCCAACGAGCTTTTGCGCATGCGGAGCGAGTTGCTTCAGCGAGCGGATTTCGCGCCGCAGCCGCAGTGTCTCCAGCGCCCGGCTCGCCACGACGACCAGCCGGTCGGCGTTGAAGGGCTTTTCAATGAAATCGTAAGCACCGCGTTTGATCGCGGCGACCGCGGTCTCGATCGTGCCATGGCCGGAAATCATCACCACCGGAAGATCGGGATGCTGGCCCTTGACCACGTCCAAGAGCGCGAGCCCGTCGAGCCGGCTGCCTTCGAGCCAGATGTCGAGCAGCAGCAAGTTCGGCCGTCGCGCGCCGATCGCGGCGAGCGCATCCTCTGCGTCCTTCGCGGTGCGTACCGCATAGCCTTCATCCTCCAGGATGCCCGATACGAGTTCCCGGATGTCGGCTTCGTCGTCCACAATCAGAATATCCGTGGCCATGGCTCAACCTGCTGAGACGCCAGCACCGACTGCCTCTTCATTTGCGGCCGGATTGCCCTTGATCGAAAACATCGCGCACACCCAAGCTCCGCGCTCGGCTTCGCCGCGTTCCGCCGCGTCATGCAACTCGATCCGCCCGCCGTGATCCTCGAAAATCTTCGCAACGATCGCGAGCCCCAAGCCCGTGCCTTTCTCGCGCGTCGTCACATAGGGCTCGAGCAAGCGCTCCCGATTTTCGCTCGGCAGGCCGGCGCCATTGTCGATGACGTCGATGATTGCCGTGTCGCCGTCGACCTTTGCGCGAATAACAACGCGGCCCTTGCCGCGCTCGGCCGTCGGCACCGCGTTGATTGCCTCGGCCGCATTTTTGAGCAGATTAGTCAGCGCCTGCGAGATCAATCGCCGGTCGAATCGCGCCGGGATCGGTCCCGGCGGAATTTCCGTTTCGAATTGAATATCCGGGCTTCCCACCCGTATCAGGAATGTGGCCTGACGGATGGTATCGGCAAGATCCTGCAACTCGACCACGGGTTTGGGCATGCGCGCAAATGATGAAAACTCATCGACCATCCTGCCGATGTCTCCGACATGGCGGATGATGGTTTCGGTGCACTGCTCGAAAACCTCGCGATCTTCAGTGATCTTCTTACCGTATTTGCGGCGCAGCCGCTCCGCGGACAATTGAATCGGCGTAAGCGGATTTTTGATTTCGTGGGCAATGCGACGCGCGACATCCGCCCAGGCGGAGGTGCGCTGGGCTGAAACGAGTTCGGTGATATCGTCGAGTGTGATCACGTAGCCGTGGTCGCCTTCCGGCGAGGCTTCTGACGTAACCCGCACATTGATCGTGCGTTCCCGCGCTTCGCGGGTAAGTATTACAGTGCCCTGGACACGCTGGATGCCGTCCTTCGCCTGTTCGACGAGTAAGGCGAGCTCCGGGATCGCATCGGTCACGTGCGTCCCAATGACTTCTTCCTCCGTACGGCCAATCAACCGTTCGGCCGAGCGATTCAGAATGTTGATGCGCCCCTCCGGATTGAGCCCGATAACGCCGGCACCGACACCGGCGAGCACGGCTTCCGTGAAGCGACGGCGCGCGTCGATTTGATCGCGGGCGCGAATAATATCGTCGCGCTGCGACCGCAACTCCTGCGTCATCATATTGAAACTGTCGCCGAGATTGGCGAGATCGCCCTCGGACCGGCGTACCGGGACCTGCACGAACAGATTGCCTGAAGCGACGAGATTGGCGGCCGTGATCAGCCGCCGGATCGGCGCCACAAGGCGGTTGGCGAAATTGAGGCCGAGCCAAACCGCCGCAAGGAGGAGGATTAGCGCGATTAGCGCATACATCAGCGCAAAGGCCACCTGGACGCCGAACCGCCGCGCCTCGAGTCCCTGATACTCGACAACGCTTTCCTCCGTTTGACGCAGATATTGAACGACCCGCGGGTCGATCGGCCGCGCAGCGTAGAGATACGTATCGTCATATCCTTCCACGGGAACGACCGCGTGCAGATAATCGCCGGAACTCGCGAGACTGAGGATCGGCTGCTCCTGCGTCGCCTCGCTCAATTCGAGGTTCGTTGGGATCAGGAATTCCCGCCCCACATTGATTTCGGCCCGCTCGATCAGACTGTGGTCGCCGTGAATCAGCATCGCCGCCGGCATGCCGCGCAACGCCGCTTGCGCCGTGAAGATTCGCCGGAACTGCTCACGATCAGAGTCGAACATCGGCCGCAGGCGCGTAATATTGCCGGCCATGCCAACGAGATCGTTGCGCGTACTCAGCGAATAGTCGCGCACATAAGCCTGCGAGATATTGATCGCGTTCGCGAGCATTCCGCGCGTTCGGTCGGAAAACCAGCGGTCGAGTCCGCGATCGAGGGTAATCGACGCGATGACCGCCACCAGAATCGCCGGAACGATCGCAACGACCCCGAACAGGAGCGCGATGCGCACGTGCAGTCGCGCCGCCGCCCTGCCCCGCCGCCGCGCGCGCACGAGGCCGACAAACTCCCACGCGAGCACGCCGAGAAGAACCACCGCGACCGCCGCGTTGGCGAGCAGAACCGAAACGACGACGTTGTGCGTGGGGACGACCGGTGTCAGGCCGGTCAGGATCAGGAACGTAACGAGCGCCGACACGAGCGCGAGCAGGACCGCGCCGGGGGCAAACCAATTGGCCCAGGTGCGCGGCGGCCGCGGGAACGGCGGCGAGACCGTCGTGCTTTCAAGCTTGGCGCTGGTGTCTGCCATTTGCCCCAATCAAACGCCGCCCGGTCCCGGCCTGACCCTGATGCCGTGCGACAACACTGGTGCAAAAATGTGACAGCGGAAAGGTAGATTAGTGGATTAGTTGAAAATTGCGGCTTACCGGCCGCCCCGGACGATTTGGATGTCCAAATCACGGATTTTCTTCCGCAATGTGTTCCGGTTGACCCCCAGAAGCTCCGCCGCCTTGATTTGATTGCCCCGCGTTGCGGCAAGCGCCGCGGAGACCAACGGGGTCTCCACCTCACGCAAAATGCGGTGATAGAGCCCTGGTGGAGGCAGGCCATCGCCGAAACCGCCAAAATAGCGCGACAGATGCCGTTCGACCGAGCCACCAAGATTGTCTTCGGTTGATGCTTCGGCGGCGGTCGCCATGGCCGGCTGAGCCAATTCGGCCTCGATGATGGCGACACCGATGATCTCTTGCGGGTAGAGCGCGGCAAGCCGCCGCGCGAGATTTTCCAGCTCCCGCACGTTGCCCGGCCAGCGGTAGCGCTTGAGGCGCTCGAGCGCGGCCGCGTCGAGCTGTTTCCGCGGCAGCCCCTCGCGCTCGACCATGGTGAAGAAATGGCGTGCGAGGTCAGGCACGTCCTCGGTGCGCTCGCGCAGCGGCGGCAGTCGCAGCGGCACGACGTTCAACCGGAAGAACAAGTCCTCTCGGAAAAGTCCTTGTTGGATGAGAATCCGCAAATCCTTGTTGGACGCAGCAACGATGCGCACGTCCGCCTTGATCGGCGTGCGGCCCCCAACCGTCGTGTATTCGCCCTGTTGCAGCACGCGCAGCAGTCGGGTCTGCGCCTCCATCGGCATGTCTCCGATTTCGTCGAGGAACAGCGTGCCGCCTTCCGCCTGCTCGAAGCGCCCGGGATTGCGCGTGTTGGCGCCGGTGAAGGCACCCTTCTCGTGGCCGAAGAGTTCGGCCTCGATCAGGTCGCGCGGAATCGCCGCCATGTTGATCGGCACGAACGGCCCAGTCCGCCGCTTGCCGTAATCGTGCAGCGCGCGCGCGACCAGTTCCTTTCCCGTGCCGGACTCACCCGCGATCATGACCGTGAGATCGGTCTGCATCAGACGCGCGAGGACGCGATAAATTTCCTGCATCGCCGGCGAACGGCCGACCAGCGGGATCGTGGAATCCCCCTCTTCCGTGCGCGGGGCTGCGCCCTCGCCGCGCTTCGGATCGCTGAGCGCCCGGCCCACGATCGCGATCAATTCCTTCAGATCGAAGGGCTTTGGCAGATATTCGTAGGCGCCACGCTCGGAGGCGCGCACCGCCGTCATGAACGTATTCTGTGCGCTCATGACGATGACCGGCAGATCCGGCCGCGCCTTCTTGATCCGCGGCAGGAGGTCGAAGGCGTTTTCGTCCGGCATCACCACGTCGGTGATGACAAGGTCGCCATCCCCTTGGCTCACCCAGCGCCAGAGCGTCGCCGCGTTGCCGCAGGAGCGAACCTCGTATCCCGCCCGCGACAGCGCCTGATTGAGCACTGTGCGGATTGCGGCGTCGTCGTCGGCGACCAGGATGCTGCCGGTCGGCATGGTGCGGACCTCAGACTTGGCTCGCCGGCTCGCCGCCGGCTTCGTTGAACATCGGCATCAACACCCGAAACGTCGTGCGCCGCGGCTGGCTATCGCACTCGACAATCCCGCCGTGGTCGCCGACGATCTTCGCTACCATTGCAAGACCGAGGCCACTTCCGCTCGGCTTCGTCGTCACGAACGGGTCGAACAGGTACGGCACGAGGTCCTCGGGAACCCCCGGGCCGTTGTCGCGCACGCAAAATTCGAGGGGCAGGCTCACCCGCGTCTCGGTACCCGGCACCATGAGCCGCACGCCGGGCCGGAACGCGGTCGTCAGCGCAATTTCGCCTTCGTTCGTGTCGCCGATCGCCTCGGCCGCGTTCTTCACAAGATTGAGGAAAACCTGCACCAACTGGTCGCGGTTCGCATAAACCGGCGGCAGCGACGGGTCGTACTCCTCGACGATCCGCACGTACCGCGCGAAGCCGGAAATCGCGATTCTTTTCACGTGCTCCAGCACGGCGTGAATATTCACTGCCTCGCGCTCGACCGGCCGCTCATCGGAGAAAATCTCCATGCGGTCGACGAGCTTCACGATGCGGTCAGCCTCATCGCAAATCAGGCGCGTGAGCGTGCGGTCGTCTTCGTCGGCCGACTGCTCCAACAACTGCGCGGCGCCGCGAATGCCCGAAAGCGGATTCTTGATCTCGTGCGCCAGCATGGCCGCAAGCGCGGTGACGGACCGCGCGGCGCCGCGATGGGTGAGCTGGCGATCGATCTTGTCGGCGCGGGAACGTTCCTGCAGCACGACCACGACGTGGCCGGGGCGCTCCGGCATCGGTGCGACGAGAATGTCGACCACGCGTTCGCCGCCGGTCTTGGGCGTGCCGAGATCGACGCGATATTCATTGACCGCGGCACCGCGCGCGCGCGCGTACTCGATGAGCGCAAGCAACGGGCTTCCAAACGGGACGAATTCCTTAAGGCGATGACGCCGCAGCACCGGCGCGCCGACCTGGAAAAACGACTCTGCCGCCACATTGGCGTCAACCAGGCGGCCGTCCGGGGCAACAGTCACCACCGGATGAGGCAGCGCATTGAGCACGGCCTCGGCGATTCCGTTAGTCGGTTGTGCGCTGCGTTCCGCTCGTGCTGCGGTCATGCGGCCGCCCTCCAGCCGAGATCGTCGTAAGCGTCGCCGATTCCGCGCAGGACGAGTGTGGGATCGGTTTCAGCGAGCAGACCCGCGCGCCAGCCTTTCGCCCACGCCGCGGTCCTGCCGAGCGACGCCGCGGCCGACTCCAACGCCCAGCCGATGTGCTTGCGCGCCTCACGCACGCCGCGCGCCTTGCCGGAATGAGTGAGCCAGGACTCGTAGAGTTCAATCAGAACGTCGCGTTGCACATCGAGCGGAGGATCCGCCGGCTCCTTTCCGGTCGCGAGAAATTTGCCGACCTGGCCCGCGAACCACGGCCGTCCGCGCGCCGCGCGTCCGACCATCACCGCGTCCGCGTCGGACGCCGCCAGCATCGCTATTGCGTCTTCGAAGTTCGTGAGGTCGCCGTTAGCGACGACGGGTATTTTCACCGCCGACTTCACCCGCGAGATCGCATGCCAGTCGGCACCGCCCTGATAGAACTGCGCGCGCGTGCGGCCATGCACCGTGACCATAGCGACACCGGCCGCTTCCGCGCGGCGCGCGAGCTCCGGGGCCACGATCGATTGTTCGTCCCAGCCGAGCCGCATCTTGAGCGTCACCGGAACGCGCGCCGCGGCGATCGTCGTCTCAATGAGGCTCGTCGCGTGATCCAGATCGCGCAGCAGCGCGGCACCCGCCTGACCTGAAGTCACGTGCTTTGCCGGGCAACCCATGTTGATGTCGATGATGTCGGCGCCTGCGTCCTCGGCGATACGGGCGCCTTCTGCGAGCCAGCGCGCCTCGCAGCCCGCGAGCTGCACGACGTGCAGGCCGACGCCCTCGCCTTCCACGCGGAGCGCGGCTCCCGGATTGCGCTCGGCAAGCTGTTCACTCGCGATCATTTCCGAGACGACGAGGCCCGCGCCAAAACGGCTCGCGATGCGCCGGAACGGGAGATCGGTGATACCCGCCATCGGGGCCAGCAACGCCCGGTTCGGAAGCTGGTGCGGCCCGATATCGAGCGTTTGATCGGCCGAAGCTTGCGTCACGTGCGAGTACCGGTGGTTATTGCACATATTTTAGGCCGCATTTGAATTGCCCACATCTTAGTCAATTTCTATTGCGCCGCAAGCGTTTTGTGCGGTGCACTGGCCCACACCCACAGGCGAATTTCGGCTACACCCGATACCACGCTGGTCGCGCCATTCGACCGATGGAGTGGCGCTTTATTGGCCGTTTGGAGCGGAAATGCGCGTTGCCGCGATCATTGTGGCCGCCGGGAGGGGTGAACGGGCCGGAGGCGGCCTGCCTAAGCAGTTCCGGCCGCTTGGCGGTGAAACCGTGTTGCGGCGGTCGCTGCGCCTGTTTGCCGCGCATCCCCAAGTCGAGGCGGTGCAGCCCGTGATCGACCGCGCCCAAGACGCCGCCTACGCGGCCTTGGCACAAGGCATCGGGAAGCTCCTCGCTCCGGTCACCGGCGGCGCTACCCGCCAGGGCTCCGTGCGCGCTGGCCTCGAAGCGATCGCCGAGACCGCGCCCGAGATCGTGCTCGTCCACGACGCGGCTCGCCCGCTCGCTTCCGCCACGCTCGTCGATCGCGCGCTCGACGCGGTCGCCGTGACCGGCGCAGCCGTTCCAGCGCTCGCGCTTCCAGATACGATCAAGCGCGTCGATGCGGACGGCCGCGTAACCGAGACACTCGATCGTTCCGCCCTGCGCGCGATCCAGACGCCGCAGGTTTTTTCTTTCGCCAGGCTGCTCGACGCACACCGCCGCGCGGCCAAGGCAGGCCGCAATGATTTTCCCGATGACGCCGCGCTCGCCGAATGGGCTGGCCTCCAGGTCACGACTTTCGCCGGCGAAGCGGGAAACCTGAAGCTCACCGGTCCGGACGATTTCGCTCGCGCGCTCGCGCTCGACACGATGTCACTGTCCGACGTCCGTACCGGCACCGGCTTCGACGTGCACGCGTTCGGCCCGGGGGATCACGTGATGCTGGGCGGAGTGAAAATTCCGCACGTCAAAGCGCTCATGGGCCATTCTGACGCCGACGTTCTGCTGCACGCGCTCACCGATGCGGTACTCGGAGCGATCGCCGAAGGCGATATCGGCAAGCACTTTCCGCCTTCCGACCCGAAATGGCGCGGCGCATCGTCGGATCAGTTTCTCGCTCACGCGGTCGCACTCCTGTCCGCACGCGGCGGACGGGTCGCGCATCTCGACGCAACGATTCTTTGCGAGGCGCCGAAGATCGCACCGCATGCCGACGCGATCCGAACTCGCATCGCCGCGATCGCCGGGATCGAGGCAAGCCGTGTGAGTGTGAAAGCCACGACCACCGAAGGGCTCGGCTTTCTCGGCCGCGGCGAAGGCATTGCTGCGATGGCTATGGCGACGGTCCGGATTCCCTGGAGCGCGCAATGATCGACGATGAGGTGCGCGGCATGGCGCGCAAGTTGTTCGAGTTATTGCGCGCCGGAAATCTGAAGCTCGTCACCGCGGAGTCCTGCACGGGCGGACTGATCGCCGCGGCCATCACCGACATCCCCGGCTCGTCCGACGTGCTCGAACGCGGCTTCATCACCTATTCCAATGCCGCGAAGGAGAGCGATCTCGGGGTCCCGGCGCAAACCCTCAGCCGCCACGGCGCTGTGAGCGAAGCGACCGCGCGCGCCATGGCCGAGGGAGCGCTGAATGCCTCGCCGGCGGATCTGTCGGTCGCCGTCACCGGCATTGCCGGCCCGACTGGCGGCAGCGCCGAAAAGCCCGTCGGCCTCGTGCATTTCGCCGCTGCCCGCCGCGACGGGTCGGTGCTGCATCGGGAAGTGCGTTTCGGCGATATCGGCCGAAGCGAGGTGCGCCGCCGCTCGGTCGTCGCGGCCATGGCGCTGGTCGAGGAAATCCTGAACGCTCGCCGTTAGACGCCGACCTTTCCGCCATGAATCTGGTCGGCGCGCCGCTCGAAGGCGTCCGCAAAGCGCCGAAATGCCGCCTCGAAAACAGTGCCCATCAGCATGCCGAGCGTGCGTGAGCGGAATTCATAGGAAATATAAAACTCGACCTCGCACGCCCGCTCCCCTTCCGGTTTGAAGCTCCAGCGGTTTTCCAGCGCGCGGAACGGGCCGTCGAGATATTCGACCAGGATTTGCAGCCTCGGCTTGTCGAGCGTGACCCGACTCGTGAACGTCTCGCGAACGACCTTGTAGGCGATCGTCATGTCCGCCTCGAGGATGAAGCGACCCTCGCTCGCCGGCTCGCGTCTCTTTACAACGAGCTTTTCGCACAGCGGCACGAATTCCGGATAGCGCTCCACGTCAGCCACGAGTTCGAACATGTCGGCGGCGGAGTGGCGCACGTGCCGCCTCGTCTTGAACGACGGCATCAGCGGCCGAGCTTCTCCTCGCGCGCCGCCTTCAGCCGCGCGAAGTCTTCACCCGCGTGGTGCGAGGAGCGCGTGAGCGGGCTCGACGACACCATGAGAAAGCCTTTGGCATAGGCGATTGCCTTGAAGCCGTCGAACTCGTCGGGCGTCACGTAGCGCACGACCTCGTGGTGTTTTCGCGAGGGCTGCAAATACTGGCCGACAGTCAGGAAATCGACCTCCGCCGAACGCAGGTCGTCCATCACCGCGAGCACCTCATTCCGCTCCTCGCCTAGCCCGACCATGATGCCGGACTTCGAGAACATCGACGGATCGAGTTCTTTCACGCGCTGGAGCAACCGCACGCTATGAAAGTAACGCGCACCCGGCCGCACCGTGAGATAGCGCGAGGGCACGGTTTCGAGATTATGATTGAACACGTCGGGCTTCGTTTCGACCACGATTTCCAGCGCGCCATCCTTGCGTAGGAAATCCGGCGTCAGCACTTCGATTGTCGTGCCCGGACTGCGGCGCCGGATCGCGCGGATCGTCTGTGCGAAATGTTCGGCGCCGCCGTCAGCGAGATCGTCGCGATCGACCGAGGTCACCACCACATGTTTGAGCCCAAGCTTCGCTGTCGCGTCCGCGACTTTCTCCGGCTCCGCCGGATCGAGCGGCCCGGGCAATCCGGTCTTCACGTCGCAGAACGCGCACGCGCGCGTGCAGGTGTCGCCCATGATGAGGAACGTCGCGTGCCGCACCGCCCAGCACTCGCCGATGTTGGGGCATGACGCTTCCTGGCAGACCGTATGCAGCCCGCCTTCTCGGACAATCTTGCGGGTCTCCTCGAACGCCCCCGGTCCCGGCGCCTTGACGCGAATCCAGGCGGGCTTCGGCAGGACGGCGCTGTCCGCCCGATGCGCCTTCTCCGGATGGCGCAGGCGCGCGCGGTCTTTCAGAGTATCGACCAGAACAGCCATGGTTCCTCGGCAGCAGGTACTTACGGTTCCACGTCGAGTCCCGCAACTACGGCTATTGCCCCGTATTTGGCGGCGTCATCGACACGCACCCGACGACCGGACAGTTCAGCGAAAAGCCGCGCCGGTCCGCGATGCAGGCGACTTTCGTCGGGCCCCGATAGGTTAGCGCCCGGCAGTTAAAATCTCCCCGGCACTCGGCCGCGTTCTTATGACGTCCGCACGGGTCGCCCACCGGCGCGGGGCACCAGTCATCAAGGGCCAAGCCGCATTCGCGCTCCTGGGCGGGTGCTGCACCGGCCGCCGCGATCGCAAGCAACGCTGCAAACGCTACCGGTCTTATTGCTCGCGAGAACAGCATCGCAAACCCCGGCCATAATTCGCTCGCGCCGATTTTAGCGCAGCCGCTCAGCTCGCGCTCGATTGTCCCCGGAGCGCCCGCCACAGCCAGAGCAAGAGCACCGCGCCGACGGAAGCCGCGATCAGCGTACGGAAGAAGCCGAACACCGGCACCTCCAGCAATTCCGCTATCTTGCCGCCGACGAACGCGCCGGCAATGCCGACGAGCAGGTTGGTGAGCAGCCCGTGATCGCTCGCCGTCACTTTCTCCGCGATCCAGCCTGCGAGCAGACCAATTATGAGCATCATAAAGAATCCCACGCCGGGTTGGTTCAAGACTGCGTATTGTTCCATCGACGGCTCCCTGTGTTGCGCGGCGCCACGCTCAAATGTGCAGCGTCCGCCCGTAAGCGTCGAGCACGCTCTCGTGCATCATTTCTGACAGCGTCGGGTGCGGGAATATCGTCTCCATCAGTTCAGCTTCAGTCGTCTCGCAGTTCATCGCGATCACGAAGCCCTGGATGAGCTCGGTTACTTCCGCACCGACCATGTGCGCGCCGAGCAGCTCGCCGCTCTTCTTGTCGAAGATCGTTTTCACCAGCCCCTCCGGCTCGCCGAGCGCGATCGCCTTGCCGTTGCCGAGGAACGGAAAGCGGCCGATGCGCACTTCACGGCCCTGCTCCTTTGCCTTCATCTCGGTAAGGCCCACGGATGCAATCTGCGGCGCGCAATAGGTGCAGCCCGGAATCCGGTTCTTCTCCATGGGATGTGGCTTCAGTCCCTTGATCGCCTCGACGCACACGACGCCTTCGTGCATCGCCTTGTGCGCGAGCAGCGGGGGGCCCGCGACGTCGCCGATCGCGTAGATGCCGGCGACGTTGGTCTTGCCGTAGCCATCCACGACGATCATGCCCTTGTCGGTCTTCACGCCGACGGCCTCTAGCCCGATATTCTCGCTATTGCCGACGACGCCCACGGCGGAAATCAGACGCTCGGCCTCGATCTTCTGTTTGCCACCCTTGCCGTCGTCGATGTCGGCGACGACTGAATCTTTCTTCTTCTCGACCTTCGTCACCTTCGCGCCGGTGAGGATCTTGATGCCCTGCTTCTCAAAGCGTTTGCGAGCGTGCGCGGCGATTTCCTCGTCCTCGACCGGAAGAATCTGCGGCAGCAACTCGACGACCGTCACTTCACTTCCCATGGTGCGGAAGAATGACGCAAATTCGATCCCGATTGCGCCTGATCCGACGACGAGCAGCGATTTCGGCATTTCTTCCGGCACCATCGCCTCGAAATAGGTCCAGATCAGCTTCTTGTCCGGCTCGATGCCCGGCAGCACACGCGGCCGCGCGCCCGTCGCGACGATGATGTGCTTCGCCTGATAGGTGCCGGCACCTTTGCCTTCGACCTTCACCTCGCCCGGCTTCGTGATCTTTGCCGTGCCGTCGATCACCGTGATCTTGTTCTTCTTCATCAGGAAGCCGACGCCGTCCGTGAGCCGCTTCGAGACCGCGCGCGAGCGTTTCACAACCGCGTCGGTGTCGAACCCCACCTTCTCGGCGGACAGCCCGAAGTCCTTCGCGTGCTGCATGTTGTGATAGACCTCGGCCGAGCGCAGCAGCGCCTTCGTCGGGATGCAGCCCCAATTGAGGCAGATGCCGCCGAGATGCTCGCGCTCCACGACCGCGGTCTTGAAGCCGAGTTGTGCGGCGCGGATCGCGGCCACGTAACCGCCGGGGCCGGTTCCGATGACGAGGATATCGAAGGATGTATCAGCCATTTTATGCTCTGACCTGCTGGTTCCGATTATCTGCCTTCGAAGGCGGGATCGCCTTCGCAATATAGCGCGCAACGGCATGCCGAGCGTCGGGGTCCGCCATGCGGAATCGACACGGCCAAATAGTGCCCGCATCCCGGCTCGCCTTCCCTTGTCGAGTGGGCAGGCGCCAGCGTAACCTTCGCATCAGAACCGGTGCCCAAGCCCGGCAACGAATTCAAGGGGAGGAAGTCCATGAAACGCAGTGTCGCGACATTTGCGCTTGCCGGCGGTTTGGCGGTAGCGCTGGCTGGTTCAGTTTCCGCTGCCGAACTCAAATTCATGACCGGACCGCAGGGCGGCTCCTGGATCCCGCTCGGCGGCCAGCTCAAGGACCTGTGGGAGAAGGCAATCCCCGGCCTTGCCGTGCAGCAGGCGCCCGGCGCCGGCATCGCCAATGTCCGCGGCGTCGAGGAGGGCAAGACCGACATCGGCATCGGCAATTCGATCTCGACCGTCGACGCGGTCGCGGGCCGGGCGCCGTTCAACAAGCCGCACGCCAACGTCTGCAACATCGCGACGCTCTATCCGCAATATTACCAATTCGTGGTTGCCGCGGATTCCGGCATCAATTCGGTCAAAGACCTGAAAGGCAAGGGCGTCACCACCCAGCAGAAGGGCAATACCGGCGAGCTCATCACCCAGCAGATCCTGCAGGTGAACGGCCTGACCTACAACGACGTCAAGGCGAGTTTCGTGTCCTATACGGACTCGGTGAACCAGATGAAGGACGGCCACGCAGTCGCTTTCGGCCTCGGAACCACGATTCCGGCGGGCGCGGTGATGGATCTGGCTTCCGCGCGCGACATCAAGGTGCTCGATCTTTCCGACAGCTTGTCGGCAATGAAAAAGCTAAATCCGGGATACACGCTCGTGACGATCCCGAAGGGCACTTACCCGAAGCAGGACGGCGATGTGAAAGTGATCGGCTATGCAACGCACCTCGTCGTTTCCTGCAAGACGCCAGCGGATACGGTCTACACGATGACCAAGACGATCGCGCAGAGTTCCGTGCAGCTCGCCGCGGTCGTGAAAGATATTGCGGGCCTCACGCCTAAGAGAATGGCCGAGGACATCGGCGTGCCGTTCC
This sequence comes from Xanthobacteraceae bacterium, assembly GCA_040901465.1. Classification (GTDB taxonomy): domain Bacteria; phylum Pseudomonadota; class Alphaproteobacteria; order Rhizobiales; family Xanthobacteraceae; genus JAUSIF01. The sequence goes on along the minus strand of JBBDYN010000026.1, from coordinate 32,266 downwards.
ATGCCGGCGCGGCGAAGTTCTACAAGGAATCCGGCATTACCGTAGTGACCAACTAGAGTCGCGGCCGGCGCGCAACTCCGCGCCGGCATTCCTTTCGGGGGCGGCTCGCGGTCATGCGGCTCGATCTCAGTCACGGCGGCATCGTGCGTCTGGCGACGATGGTGATCGCCGTCGCCATGGCGCTTTACCACATGTGGATAATCGCCTTCGGCGCGCCTGAGGCGATTCTGTTCCGCGGCACGCACCTTTTGTTCGCGTTGGTGCTGGTCTTTCTTATTTACCGCCGCGCCACCGCCGCCGACGGCACGCCGCCATCATTGCTCGACTACGCGCTGATCGCGCTGGGTGCCGCACCCGTCCTGCATCTCTTTTTCAATTACGAATACATTATCAACCGGATCTTCTATATCGACGACCTCACCCCCGCCGACATGATCTACGGCACGATGCTGATCGTCGTCGTGCTGGAAGCGACGCGCCGCGTCATCGGCTTGGCGCTGCCGATCACCGCGCTCCTATTCCTGATCTACGGGCTGTTCATTGCACGGCTCGATCCGATGCAGATCCTGGATCAGCTCTACATGACGACCGAAGGCATCTTCGGCATTCCGCTCTCGGTCTCGGCCACCTATGTGCTGATCTTCGTACTGTTCGGCTCCTTCATGGAGCGCACCGGCACCGGCCAGCTGTTCATGGATTTCGCCATGAGCTTGACCGGCCACACCGCCGGCGGGCCCGGTAAGGTTTCCGTCGTGAGCTCGAGTTTGTTCGGCACGATATCGGGCAGTGCCGTCGCCAACGTGATGGTCGACGGGCCGATCTCGATTCCGCTGATGAAGCGTTCGGGCTTCCCGGCGCATTTCGCGGCCGGCGTCGAGGCGACCGCGTCCACGGGCGGCCAGATCATGCCGCCGATCATGGGTGCCGCGGCCTTCGTGATGGCCGAGTTTCTCGGCGTGGCCTACAGCCAGGTGGTGATCTGGGCGATCATCCCGGCCTTTCTCTATTATCTCGCCTGCTTCGCCGCCGTGCATTTCGAGGCGAAGCGCCGCGGGCTCGTCGGCCTGCCGCGTTCCGAATTGCCGGTCCTTTCCCGCGTGATCGCCGAGCGCGGACACCTGTTTCTTCCGATCGTTATCATCCTGGCGGTGATGTATTCGGGTTACAGCGCGCCGCTCGCGGCGCTCGCCGGCACGCTCGCCTGTTTTCCCGTCGCGGCACTGCGCGCTGCGACGCGCCGTAACGTCACGCTCATGAACATCATTGAGGCGCTGCATGACGGCGCCCGCAACGCGCTCTCGGTGGCGCTCGCCTGCGCCTCGGCCGGCATCGTAATCGGCGTCATTACGTTGTCGGGCCTCGGCATTGTCTTCACGCAGTATGTGTCTCACCTCGCGCAAAACACGCTCTTGCTCGCACTCGTGCTGACGATGATCGCCGGCATCGTGCTCGGCATGGGCATGCCGACGACGCCGGCCTATATCATCATGGCGGCGCTGCTCATTCCTGCGCTCATCAAGCTCGGCGTGGTGGTGCCCGCGGCACATATGTTCGCGTTCTACTTCGCGATCCTGTCGGCGATCACACCGCCGGTTGCGCTCGCGGTCTACGCCGCCGCAGGGCTCGCAAAATCCGATCTGTGGTCGAGCGGCTGGGCCGCCGTGAAAATCGGCGCCGCCGGTTTCATCGTGCCCTTCATGTTCGTGTACGAGCCGGCGCTCCTGATGATCAGCGACGATTGGCTCTGGATCATCTGGCGCTTCGTCTGCGCCTGCGTGGGAATCGTTATTTTTGCCGGCGGGTTGCACGGCTATTTCCTGGTAGGCGCGTCATGGTGGCAGCGCGCGCTCTTGGTCGCAGGCGGGTTTTGTCTCGTCGTACCTGCGCTTTGGACCGACTTTGCCGGGGCGCTGCTGGCCGCCATCGTCATCGGCAGCCAATTGTTCGACCGGCGTGCAGCGCAGAAGACCGCGCCGGCCGCCGAGTAGACAGCTCTTAGCCGACCGGCTTCGTCATCAGGACCCAGTCGCCCGTGTGCGCGAAGCCGGGAAACGCCACGATCGGCCGGCATGCAACCGCGCGATAGCCGGTGCGCTCATAGAGCCGCTTCGCGCCCTCGTTCTGGTCCGCGACAATAATGCTGAGCGCGGGCGCGCGCGTCTCGCGCGCGAGCTGCTCGGCTTCCCTGAGCAACGTCGTGCCAAGACCCTTGCCGCGGTGCCCGGGAAACACCGCGAGCGCGTTCACGTACCAGCTGCCCGGCGCTTCCGATTCCAACTCGATCAGCGGGCGAACGACCTTCGGCAAGGCCGCGAGGTCGCCGGTGTCGTATGGGTCGGCGAGCCGGTAGCCGAGGAGCAACGCCGCGATGTTGCCGTCGAGTTCCGCGAAGATCGCATTCCGGTAGGAGAACCCGCCGTCCTCCCGCTGCGCGCGCCGCTTGCCGACGTCGATCGCGCTCTCGCCCGGTCCCGCCGATTGCGACCACAAATAGGTGCCGAACCCCTCGCCCGCGATGTCGATCAGCCGCGCGAGCGCTTCGGCATCTTCCTGGGTGGCCGGACGCAATCGAGGTGCCATGGCGACGCGCCGCCTCAGGCAAGCATCGAGATCGGCTTCTCGACGAAGTACTTGAACGCGCCGAGTAATTCGGCACCCACGGCACCGTCGACGGCGCGGTGGTCGGCCGAGAGCGTCGCCGTCATCACGGTCGCCGCCTCGATCTTGCCCTTGCGCGCGACCGCGCGCTCTTCGCCGGCGCCGACCGCGAGGATCGTCGCGTGCGGCGGGTTGATCACCGCCGAGAATTCCTTGATTCCGTACATGCCGAGGTTGGAAAGCGCGGATGATCCGCCCTGGTATTCGTTTGGCTTGAGCCTGCGCGTGCGCGCGCGCGCGGCGAGGTCACGCATTTCATTCGCGATCGTGGACAGCGACTTCTCGTCGGCGTGACGCACGATCGGCGTAATCAGCCCGCCCGGGATCGCGACCGCGACGCCCACGTCGGCGTGCTTGTGCTTGAGCATGCCCGCCTCGGTCCAGCTCACGTTGGCGTCGGCAATCTTGATCAGCGCGAGCGCCAGCGCCTTGATGAGCAGGTCATTGACCGAGACGCGGTAGCGCGGCTTGCCGTCCTCGCCCATGGGCGCCGCCGAGTTGATCTCATGCCGCGCCGCGAGCAGCGCATCGAGCTCGATGTCGACCGTCAAATAATAGTGCGGGATCGTGAGCTTCGACTCGACGAGACGCCTCGCGATCGTCTTGCGCATGCCGTCATGTGGGACGAAATCATAGCTGCCTTCCTCGAACAGCGCGCGGATCTGCGCGTCCGACGGCGCCTGAATTCCGATCGCCGCACCGGTTGCAGCCGCCGGCGCGCGCATGGTGCCGCCTTTCTTGGCCGCATCGATATCGCGCGCCACCACGCGGCCGTGCGGGCCCGAACCCTGCACGCGCGAAAGATCGATGCCGGAATCCTTGGCGAGCCTTTTCGCGAGTGGCGAGGCGAAAATTCGTCCGCCCTTTCCGTTGGTCGCGCTTACCCCGCCCGGCGCGGCTTTCGCCGCGCCACCCTCCCCGCTTCGTGGGGAGGGATCGGGCCGTGCCGCCGGCGCGCTTATCCCTCCCCCAACGGAGAGTGGCGCCGAAGGCGCCGGGTGGGGGGCTGCGGCCGGTGAAATCGGCTGCGGCTGCACCGCCGCCTTGATCGCGCTCGCGTCCTCGCCTTCTTCCAAGAGCACCGCGATCACCTGGTTGACCGGTACATCCTCGGTGCCCTCGGCCACCACGATCTTGCCAAGCGTGCCCTCCTCCACGGCTTCGACTTCCATCGTCGCCTTATCGGTCTCGATCTCGGCGATTACGTCGCCGGCCTTGACCTTGTCCCCTTCCTTCTTGAGCCACTTGGAAAGGTTGCCCTTCTCCATCGTCGGAGACAGCGCGGGCATGAGAATGTTGACGGGCATCTGATCCGATCCTTGCCGATCAGTTCGAACTGGCGCGGTCGTGCTCGACGATCTTGGCGGGCATCCATCGGGCGCGGCGGCGCGCACGCCGTGCGTCCGGATCCTCGTGATCGAACGTGAACGGTTCGGCCACCCGCTCCCACAGCCCTTCGATCCGAGTCCCGACGACGTTCAGTGTCCCGCGTTGCCGGCCGCCTTCCTCCATGATAGCCGCCACATAGACGCCGCAGCCGCGGCAGATCAGAAAGTCGGCGGTGCGGTGACCAAAACGATATCGATCGATGCCGCCCGTCGGGAACGAAATGGTCAGCCCTCCGTCCGGGTCCGTGGCGTTCTTGGCGCCATGCCGACGGCAAAATGAACACATGCAGGCACGCACCTGTAATTGCGCAGTTGAAACGGAGGTCTCGAACTCGACCTCGATCCGCCCGCAATGACAAGTCCCTTGCAGGATCGCCATGAGGTTCCTCAACGGTAAAGCACCGCTTTCGCCGCCTCGACCACTTCCGCGATCGACGGCAGCGCAAGCTTCTCGAGGTTCGCCGCGTAAGGCATCGGCACGTCCTTCCCCGTGACGCGCGTCACCGGCGCGTCGAGCCAGTCGAACGCCTGCTCCATGATGCGCGCGGCGACGTCGGCGCCGACGCCGGATTGCGGCCAGCCTTCTTCGATGGTGACGACGCGATTGGTTTTCTTCACCGACTCCAGCACCGTCGCGATATCCATCGGCCGCAGCGTGCGGAGGTCGATCACTTCCGCCTCGATCCCTTCTTTCGCCAGCTCATCGGCGGCAGCGAGCGCGTAGGTCATGCCCATGGACCACGCGACGAGAGTCATGTCCTTGCCCGCGCGCGCGATCCGCGCCTTGCCGATCGGCAGCACCCAGTCGTCGAGCTTCGGCACCGGGAATGATTTGCCGTAAAGGATTTCGTTTTCCAGGAATACGACCGGATTGGGATCGCGGATCGCGGCCTTGAGCAGGCCCTTGGCGTCCGCAGCCGAATAGGGCGCGATCACCTTCAGGCCGGGAATGTGCGAGTACCACGCGCTGAAATCCTGACTGTGCTGGGCGGCAACGCGCGCAGCCGGCCCGTTCGGGCCGCGGAACACGATCTGCGAAGTCACCTGCCCGCCCGACATGTAAAGCGTCTTCGCCGCCGAATTCACGATCTGGTCGATTGCCTGCATGGAAAAATTGAACGTCATGAACTCGACGATCGGCTTCAGCCCCGCGAACGCGGCGCCGACGCCGAGGCCGGCGAAGCCATGCTCGGTGATCGGCGTATCGATCACGCGCTTCGCGCCGAACTCCTGCAGGAGCCCCTGCGTGACCTTATAGGCGCCCTGATACTCGCCGACCTCTTCGCCCATCACGAACACGGCCGGGTCGCGGCGCATCTCTTCGGCCATGGCGTCGCGCAGCGCCTCGCGCACGGTCATCGTGACCATTTCGGTGCCTTTCGGCACTTCCGGATCGCTCGCCGGTGAAATCTCGTGCCTGGAAACGGCCGCCGGCGCCGCCGGGGTTTCGGCAGGCGCCGGAGCCTCTTGCTTCGGGGCAGGCTTGGCCGCGGGTTTTGCGACTACCTCGTTCGATTTGGCTTTGACGTCCCCCGCGCTCTCGCCGTCGGCGAGAATGATCGCGATCGGGGTGTTCACCGCCACGTCCTGCGTGCCTTCGGGCACGAGAATCTTGCCGAGCGTGCCTTCGTCGACCGCCTCGACCTCCATCGTCGCCTTGTCGGTCTCGATCTCGGCAATGACGTCGCCGGCTCTTACCGGGTCGCCTTCGCTCTTCACCCACTTGGAGAGGTTGCCCTTCTCCATCGTCGGCGACAGGGCCGGCATCAAGACCTCGATTGGCACGAAAATCCCCGCTCAGCGCGTTACATCGGTCCAGAGCTCCGACGCATCGGGCTCCGGTTCATGCGAGGCAAACTCCGCCGCTTCGTTAACGATGTTCTTCACCTCGGTCTCGATCTTCTTGATCTCGTCCTCGCTCGCGCGCTTCGTCTCGATCAGCCGCGCACGCACCATCTCGATCGGGTCGTGCTCCGTTCGCACCTTGTCGACCTCGTCCCTGCTGCGGTACTTCGCCGGGTCGGACATCGAGTGACCGCGATAGCGATAGGTCAGCATCTCGAGGATATATGGGCCCTTGCCCGAGCGTGCGAAGGCGATAGCCTTCTCGCCCGCGGCTTTCACCGCGCGCACGTCCATGCCGTCGACCTGCTCACCGGGAATGTCGAACGAGAGTCCACGCTTGGAAAGATCGCGTTGCGCGTGCGAGCGCTCGATCGACGTCCCCATCGCGTACTTGTTGTTCTCGATTACGTAGACGATCGGCAGCTTCCAGAGCTCCGCCATGTTGAAGCTCTCGTAAACCTGACCCTGGTTCGCGGCGCCGTCGCCGAAATAGGTCTGGCACACGCGGCCGTTCTCGCGATAGCGGTTCGCGAAGGCGATGCCGGTGCCGAGCGGCACCTGCGCGCCGACGATGCCGTGCCCGCCGTAGAACTTCTTCTCGATGGAGAACATGTGCATCGAGCCGCCCTTGCCCTTGGAATAGCCGGAGCGGCGGCCGGTAAGCTCGGACATCACGCGCTTCGGATCCATGCCGCAAGCGAGCATGTGACCGTGATCGCGATAGGCGGTGACCATCTGATCGCCTTCCTCGCTCGCCATCCGCATGCCGATGACGACGGCCTCCTGACCGATATAGAGGTGGCAGAACCCGCCGATGAGGCCCGTGCCGTAGATCTGCCCCGCCTTCTCCTCGAAGCGGCGGATCACGAGCATGTCGCGGTAGGCCTTAAGCTCTTCCGCAACGGACAGCTTCGCGAGGCCGGAACCGTTGGTCCGGTCCGCGCCCTTACTGCCGTCCTTCGAGTGTTGTGGCGTATCGAGGGGCTTGGCCGCCGCCGGCATTTAGCTCGCTCCTCCCGTTGATTTTGCTTAGCGCAATTTAATATGGGGCGCCACGGCGCCGGCCGCATGCCCCGGCCCCTCCGCGCAACGCGCAACGGTCTTTCCTGGAAACGGCCTCGCGCGCAACGAGGTTTCAACGCGGCGGATGCAGGAGCACGAGGTCGTTCGGCTGTGCAAAACCAAGTTCGCGGCGCGCGAGTTCTTCCAGGATGTCGGGGTCCAACTTGTCTGCCCGCAACAGCCCGACCCGGTGCTCCCAATGGCCCCGTTCGCTGCGCAGCGTGTCGCGCTCGATCGTAAGGTTCGCGATCTCCTGCTCGTATTCGCGCTGCGCGAGCAGGCCGTAGGTGCCGTGATAGCCCTGAAACGCGAAATAGCCGATGATCAGCGCCGCACCCAAATGCAGCGCCAAGCTCTGGAGAATGCGACCGAGGCGCGTACGCGCGACCATGCCGCCTATATGCAGTTAAGGGGGTTGCGCCCGCGTTAACGGGGCCCGCCCGCGCTACGTCAGGCGAGCGCCTTCAGAGCCGCTTTGCCCGCATAGCGCGCCTCCTTGCCAAGCTCTTCCTCGATCCGCAGCAGCTGATTGTACTTCGCCGTACGGTCGGCGCGTGACAACGAACCGGTTTTGATCTGTCCGCAATTGGTCGCGACCGCGAGATCGGCGATCGTGGTATCCTCGGTCTCGCCCGAGCGATGCGACATCACCGCCCGATAGGCGGCGCGATGCGCGGTCTCGACCGCGGCGAGCGTCTCCGTGAGCGTGCCGATCTGGTTGACCTTCACGAGGATCGCGTTGGCGACTCCCTTGGCGATGCCTTCGCGCAGCCGCTTCTCGTTGGTGCAAAAAAGATCGTCGCCCACCAGCTGCACCTTCTTCCCGATCCGGTCGGTGAGTAGCTTCCACCCGGCCCAGTCGTCCTCCGCCATGCCGTCTTCGATCGAGGCGATCGGATAGCGCGCGCAAAGATCGGCGAGATATTTCACCTGCGCGTCCATGTCGCGCGTCTTGCCCTCGCCTTCGTAGACGTACTTGCCGCCCTTGAAGAACTCGCTCGCCGCCGGATCGAGCGCGAGCATCACGTCGCCGCCGGGCTTGTAGCCCGCCTTCTCGACCGCCTTCGTGACGAAGCCGAGCGCTGCGTCCGCGTCCGCGAGATTCGGCGCGAATCCGCCCTCGTCGCCGACATTGGTGTTGTGGCCGGCGTCCGCAAGCGCCTTCTTCAGCGTGTGGAAGATCTCCGCGCCCATGCGCAGCGCTTCCGCGAAGCTTGGCGCGCCCATCGGCATCACCATGAATTCCTGGAAGTCGATCGGATTGTCCGCGTGCGCGCCGCCGTTCACGATGTTCATCATCGGCACCGGCAGCACGCGCGCGCTCGGGCCGCCGACGTAACGGTAGAGCGAGAGCCCGGCCGATTGTGCCGCCGCCTTCGCCACCGCGAGCGACACGCCGAGGATCGCGTTCGCCCCGAGCCGCGCCTTGTTCGGGGTGCCGTCGAGCGCGATCAGCGTCTCGTCGATCTTGGCCTGGTCGCTTGCGTCCATGCCGCCGATCGCGTCGAAAATCTCGCCGTTCGCCGCATCGACCGCCTTGCGCACGCCCTTGCCGAAAAAGCGCTTCTTGTCGCCGTCGCGCAGCTCGACCGCCTCATGCGCGCCGGTGGAGGCGCCGGACGGCACCGCCGCGCGGCCGCGCGCCCCGTCTTCCAGGGCGACGTCCACTTCGACGGTGGGATTGCCCCGGCTGTCGAGGATTTCGCGGGCGTGAATGTCGACGATCGCGGTCATGGAGATGTGCGTCTTTCCCGATTCCCTGCGGGTCATATACGCACCACTAACCGTCGTGAAGGCCCGTGACAAAATAACGTGAAGAATAACAGCGCTGTTCCCAACTCCCGCCCCGCACTCCGCCATGGTATGTTCGCGCTGCCTCGTTGCGTTCGCACGAACCCGGGAGCCTCTCCATGGATCGCCGCCAGTTTCTAAAGTGTGCCGCTGCCGCCGGAGGGGTGCTTGCGGCTCCTGCCTTGATCCGCAAATCCTTCGCCCAGTCCGAGGGGCCTTTCCGCGTCCGCTACTATCCCGTCGAGCCCGGCATGGGCTCGCGCGATGTGACATCAGCGCCGGATGGCTCGATCTGGTTCTGCGGCCAACGCAACGGAACGCTCGGCACGCTCGACCCGCGCGGCGGCGCCTACAAACTGATCAATCTCGGACCGGGTGCGGCGCCGCACGGCGTCATCGTTGGACCCGACGGCGCGCCTTGGGTCACCGAAGGCGGACAGAACGCAATCGCCCGCGTCGATCCGAAGGATCACAAGGTCACATTATTCAAGCTGCCGGCAAATCGCGGCAGCGCGAATCTCAATACCGGCGTGTTCGACAAGACAGGCATCTATTGGTTCACCGGCCAGAACGGAATCTATGGCCGGCTCGATCCGAAGTCACGCGAGATGACCGTATGGGATGCTCCGCGCGGCCGCGGACCCTACGGCATCACGCGCACGCCGAACGGCGACATCTGGTACGCGTCGCTCGCCGGCAATCACATTGCGCAGATCGATCGCAAGACGGGCAACGCGCGCGTGGTCGAGCCGCCGACGCCGGGACAGGGCGCACGCCGCGTCTGGTCGGACTCCAAGGGACGTCTATGGGTGAGCGAATGGAATAGCGGCAATGTTTCCGTGCACGACCCGGCAGACGGCTCCTGGCGCCAATGGAAGCTGCCCGGCGAACGTCCCCGCGCGTACTCGGTCTACGTCGACGACAAGGACATCGTATGGCTCACGGACTTTTCCGCGAACGCGATCGTTCGCTTCGATCCGACGACGGAGAAATTCGTCTCGTTCCCGAGCGACAAGGCGAACGCCAACGTGCGCCAGATGGACGGCCGGCCCGGTCAGGCCTGGGGCGGCGAGCCAGGCAATAATCGTCTCGTCGTGATCGAGACCAATCCGGCCGCGTAATTCCTTGTCGCAACGCAATTCGACCCTGATCGTTATGGTCGGGCTCGTCCCGGCCACGATTTTCTTCGCGTCCGGTGCTGCGCGAGCCGATGACGCCGGCGCGAAACTGTTCGAAACGTGCCGCGCGTGCCACACGCTCGATCCTGCGGTGAAGGGAATGGCCGGGCCGAATCTCTCCGGCCTGCTGCGAAGGCGCATCGCCGGCGACAAGGAATTCGATTATTCGCCCGTGCTGCGCCAGGTAGCAGTAACCGGGGCCGTCTGGACCCGCGAGCGCCTTGAGATCTTCCTCTCCGACCCGGAAGCCATGTTTCCCGCCATGTGGATGAGCTCAAAGCCCATGCGTGACCCCGCCGAACGCAAGGCGCTGGCGGACTTTCTCGCGGACCCGAAGTCGCGCTAAGACCACCGGCATGAAGAAGCCCAAGCGCCCAGCGACCCGCATCCTTGGCAAGCCCGCGCGCATCCCGGCCTCGCCCGAGGAGGCCACGCTTGATCGCGTGCCCAATCCGCACCCGGATACGGACTATGTCGCGCGCTTCACCGCCCCTGAATTCACTTCGATCTGCCCGGTGACCGGCCAGCCTGACTTCGCGTTGCTCGTGATCGACTACGTGCCGGGCAATTGGCTCGTGGAGTCGAAGTCGCTCAAGTTCTACCTCACGAGCTTCCGCAATCACGGCGCCTTCCACGAGGATTGCACGATCGCGATCGGCAAGAAGCTCGTGAAGTTGCTCGCGCCGAAATGGCTTCGCATCGGCGGCTACTGGTACCCGCGCGGCGGCATTCCGATCGACGTCTTTTGGCAGTACGGAAAGCTGCCCGCCGGCGTCTGGGTGGCGGATCAGGGCGTCGCGCCCTATCGCGGCCGCGGTTAGCCGACCAGGGGTTGGTGCCGGAGCGTCGCGGCGCACCACGCTCCCGCCAGAATAAGCATGACGGCTCCGATTAGGAGCGAAGCCGTCGTCCCGACGTGGCTCAAGCCATACTTGTAGAGGACCGGCCCCGCTGCTTGCCCGAGAAAAAAGAATGCAGCGTGCAGCGACGCGGCCATGCCGCGCGCGGCCGGCACGAGTTCGGTGACATAGACCTGGATCGGCCCGTGCAGCAGATAGAACGCAAATCCGAACAGGACAAAGACCGCGAATTCGAACTGCCACGGTGCCCGTAGAGCAATCGCGGCCAACCCCAAACCCATCAACAGGCCGCCCGCACGCATCAAATACCGTTCGCTGAAGTGCTTGACGAGCAGCGACACCACGAACGTGTAAATCAGTCCGCCGACGCCGAAGCCAGCGATCACGATCCCGGCGATCGATGCACGCGTCTCGCCGCGCTCGTAAAGCAGCGTCGCGATGTGCGGAAACAGCCCGAACAGAAATGCGCCCTCGAGAACCACGGCGCCGAAGCAAACCTTCGTCAGTGGATTGGCGAAGATCGCGCGGATATTCGCGAACTGGCTCGCGAGATCGAAGGGCTCCGGCGTATCCTTCACGACGCCGCGTAAGCCGGTCAACGCGATGGCGAGGGCCGCCGCACCCACGAGCGAGGTGACAAAAAATACCCCGCGCCAGCTCGTGAGATCTGCGACCGCGCCCGCGGCCGAAGCGCCGAGGATGTTGCCGGTCATGGTCGCCGCAAGCAGCCGCCCGATCGCCACCTGCCGCTGTTGCAGCGGCACGAGATCGCCGACAATCGCGAGCCCGATCGGGAACAGGCCGCCGGCCGCGACCCCGGACACCGCACGCGTAAGCACGAGCACCGTGAAGTCGGTCGCCACCATGCCGGCGAGGGCCGACACAATGATCCCGACAAGGCAGCCAAGCATCATGCGCCCCTTGCCGAGCGTATCCGCCATAGCGCCGAGCACCGGCTGCATCAGCGCGTAGGGCACGGCGAACGCCGTCGACAGCAGTGCAGCCGTGGCCGGCTCCACCGCCAGGTCGAACGCGATTTGCGGGATTACCGGATCGACGACGCGCGTATTGAGCGCACCCGCAAAAATGACACAGGCGACCACGTTGAGAACGTGCATCATCGAGTAAGGACCGCTGGTGCGAGTTGGCTCGATCAGTCTGCGTCAGGATTTCGCGACGCGATCGAATTCGATCAATCGGCGCAGGAGCGATTCCATTTCCCGCAGCGGCACCATATTGGGGCCGTCGGACGGCGCCTTGTCGGGATCCGGATGCGTCTCGATAAACACGCCGGCGATGCCGACCGCGACTGCGGCACGCGCGAGCACCGGGATAAATTCGCGCTCGCCGCCGGAAGCTGTGCCCTGCCCGCCCGGCTGCTGCACCGAATGCGTCGCGTCGAAGATCACGGGCGCGCCGGTCCTGCGCAGGATCGGCAGCGCGCGCATGTCCGAGACGAGCGTGTTGTAGCCGAACGACGCGCCCCGCTCGGTCACGAGCACGTTGCGGTTGCCGGCGCCGGTGATCTTGGCGACCACGTTCGCCATGTCCCATGGCGCGAGGAACTGCCCCTTCTTGACGTTGACCGCGCGCCCGGTCTCCGCCGCAGCGACCAGCAAGTCGGTCTGCCGGCAGAGAAAGGCCGGAATCTGCAGGATATCGACGACTTCGGCGACCAGCGCGCATTGCGCCGCGTCATGCACGTCGGTCAGCACCGGCAACCCGAGCTTGGTGCGGATTTCCGCGAATACCGGGAGCGCGGCTTTCAACCCGACGCCGCGGGCGCTCCCGCCTGACGTCCGGTTCGCCTTGTCGAACGAAGTCTTGTAGACGAGGGCGAGCTTCAGTTTGCCTACGATCTCCTTCAGCGCGCTCGCGACTTCGAGTGCGTGCGCGCGGCTTTCCATGACGCACGGGCCCGCGATCAGCGCGAACGGCAGTTCGTTGCCGAACCGTACTTGGCCGACGGAAACGACAAGATTTGGCTTGTTTTCAGTCACTGGCTTGTTCACGGGGCGGGACATTGCTGTGGCGCGCGGTTCCGGTCAACTCGCCTCGAAGGCAATGACCGCGCCATGAGCCGCTTTTGGACCCACGACGAGCCGGCCATGATGAGACGAATATTCAATTGCACTGCGCCCGAGCAGCGCACCCGTCGCCGTGAGTTCATTCGCCTTGAACACGAGCGCACTTAGCCGCAACCCCTGGTCTATCGGCGGCTCGACCCCGAACGTGTCGCGAAAGGCGCGCGGATCGAACACCTGAATTGCTCCACGCGGCGTTGCGATCGAAATTCCGCGCGAGGATGAATGCACATCGCGCACGCCGGCTAAAGCTTCCAGAAAAATGTGATGGTCGGTCGGATTCTCCGCGACCAGCACGCAGGCAACGATTGCCCTCGCACCATTGGGATGTCGCTGCAACTCGGGCGACCAGAAATTCTGCGGATGCGTTTGCATACAGGTGAAAAACCCCGCGTGCGGCGACGCCGGATCGCGCGCGAACGCGATCGAGAACCCGACTTCTGTGTCGCTCCGATCCGCGCGCTTTCCCCTGCGCGAGAAGTTCAGGAGATCGAGCCCGCCGAAACCGGCTTTGTCGAGCGCGGCCTTGTCGCCCGCGGGATCGGCGCTTTCCACGACCATGCAGGTGAGCCCCTCGCCTACGTCCGCGAGGAAATCCCGGTTGAACGCACCGAACGATAACGTCAATTTGGTGTGCGGTGGAATTTTTTCCGGCTCGGCGACCGCGAGAATTTCCAGGAAGAAGCCCGGAAACTGCACGAGCCGATTCTCTGTTCCCCACGGGTGCTTGTTGCGCGCGCCGACTTGAAAGCCGAGTCGGGCATAGAAGTCCGCCGCGGCCTCGAGGTCACGCATGATATGGACGACATGATCGAGCCCCCGCGGCATCAACTCAAACCTAGCAGAAAAGGCGCGAGTCGGGTCAGCCCGTGGCCACGAGCCGTAGCGCCGGCGTGACGGGGCGTCCGACAAGCTCGGCGTAGGCCGCGATCGGAAAGGGCCCGCCGATGAGAAAGCCCTGCACTTGGTCGCAGGCCTCGTCGGCAAGGAACGCGAGTTGCTCGTTGGTCTCGACGCCTTCCGCCACCACCGGCAGCCCGAGGCTGCGCCCGAGCCCGACCACTGCGCGCACGATCGCGGCCGATTGCGGCTTGCGGTCGACATTCAGAATGAATTCGCGGTCGATCTTGATCTTGTCGAACGGGAACGACTGCAGATAGGACAGCGACGAATAGCCGGTCCCGAAATCGTCCATCACGATCTGCGCGCCGAGAGCCTTGAGACGGCGCAGGATCGACACGGCCCTCGAAAAGTCGCTGATCAGCACACTCTCGGTAATTTCCAACTCGAGCCGCGCCGGTGCGAGCCCTGTCTCCAGCAACACCGCATGAACGAGCCCGGGTAGATCGCCGTGCCGGAATTGCCCCGGCGAAAGGTTGACGGCGATTTGCAGCGGTTTCAGCCACGAGGCGGCCTCTCGGCAGGCTTCCCGCAAGACCCACTCGCCGATTTGCACGATAATGCCGCTCTCCTCCGCAAGCGGAATGAACGTGCCCGGCGTGACCATGCCGCGACTCGGATGACGCCAGCGCGCGAGAGCTTCGAAGCCGACGACCGCGCCGTCGATACGTGCCTGCGGCTGATATTGCAGGCTCATCTCGTTTCGCTCAAGCGCCAAGCAAAGATCACGCTGCAGCGCGCGAGAGTCGCGCAGCCGTGTATCCATCTCGGGCTCGAAGAATCGGATCGACCCCCGCCCCTCGGATTTCGCACGATAGAGTGCGGAGGCCGCGTTTCCCAGCAATTTCTCCGCGTCGTCGCCGTCTGTCGGATAGATCGCCACGCCGATGCTGAACCCGGCGCGAAGACGCTGACCACTGACATCCATTTCGTTACCCACAATGGCGAGCAGGCGCTCGGCAAGCGACACGGCCGTCGCCGGTTGCGCGCCATCCGCCGCGATAAGCGCGAATTCGTCGCCGCCAAGCCTGGCGAGGAACGCACCGTTGGCGGCCACTTGCAGCCGGCGAGTCAATTCACATAGCACCGCGTCTCCCACCACTTGTCCGAACACGTCGTTGACCTCTTTGAAGCGGTCGAGGTCGATGTGGATCACGGCAAAGCTTTCGTTCGCCGTCGCAGCGCGCTCCAGCGTCGCATTGAGCCTCACATTGAATGCAGACCGGTTAGGTAGATCGGTGAGTGGATCGTGATGTACCAAGTGGGCGATCCGGGCTTCGGCGTCTTTTCGCTCCGTAATGTCGTTCACCACCGCCAGGATATAACGAGGCTGTCCATGTTCGTCGAACATCGGCATTCTCGTTGATGTCGCGACGCGCGTGCCATGACCCGGCGTATCGAGGAAATGCTCGTCGAACAGCGGCTTGCCGTTCTCGCAAACTTTCCTGTCGAGAGCAGTAACGAGATCGGCAGCCGGTCTGGCAAGGACTTCGTGCGCAGTCTTTCCAATCATCTTGCTGCGAGGAACGCCGTAATAGTCTTCGCCAGCGCGATTGACGAGAATATAACGAAAATCGACCGCATCCTTTACCACGACAGTCACCGGTATGTTTTCGATGACCAAGTCCAAGAACGCTTGACTGCGATCGCGATCTTGTTCTGTCCGCTTACGCTCCGTGATGTCCTCGTGCGTCACGACCCAACCGCCGCCATCCATCGGCTGATTGACGCAGTGGACAAAGCGACCGTCAGAAAGCTCAAGGGTTCGAGACGATGCTTTCTTCTGCGCGATGTCGTCGAAAATCTGGCGACGATACTCGTCGGGGTCGCCAGTGAATAAACCGGTATCACGCCGGTGCTCGATCAGTTCGCGCAATGTGCATCCCGGCTTGACCACATCTCGTGACAAATTGTACATCTCAAAGTAGCGCTGGTTGCAGAGGACGATGCGCCCCTGCGCATCGAACATCACCAAGCCTTGCGACATGTTGTCGAGCGCCGCATCCAACTGCAGCTTCTGTTCGAGAATCCTGTTCTCCGCCCGCTTTCCTTCGGTCACATCCACGACCGCGCAGAGTCGGGCGGCACGACCGCGATATTCGAGATCCCGCGCGTACATGCTGACAAGCACGATTGTGCCGTCGGATTTCCGGTGTTGCCACACCGTCGTTCCTTGGCTGATTCGTCCCGACCCCATCAACTGGTCGAACTCCGCACGTTGCTCAGCGGGGCGCAGATCCCGGGCGGTCATGTTCAGGAATTCATCGCGGGAATATCCGTAATGGCCGATGACCGCGTCGTTGACGGCGAGAAATTTCAGCGTCTCACGATCAATGACCCACATCGGCACTGGATTGCCGTCGAACAGGAACCGGAAAGATTCCTCGCGCTTCTTGGATTCGGTGATGTCGATGCGAACACCGATGCTGCCGCCGTCAGCGGTGCGTCGTTCTTCGACGCGAATCCAGCGGTCTCCCGGCAGATGCTGCTCTTCGCTGTTCTGCGGCTGCGCATGACGTGCCAGCCGCTTCGCAAGCCATGCATCCTCTCTGCCTTTTGCATCCGGATAAAGGTCGCGCGCGAGCGCCACGCGAAGCGTGTCTTCGAACCGCGCGCCCAAGGCAATTGCATCGCGGCACCCTGAATAAATTTCCTCGTAACGTCGATTCCAAAGAACATATCGGCCCTCCGCGTCGAATAGGGCCAGGCCTTCAGGCACGACGTCGAACGCGTCGAGCAGGCGCTCATGCGTACGATTCAATTCCTCGATCATCAAAGCGATCGAACGATCAGTGCGCCGACGATCACGATCCAGATCGTCGTACGCCGAGCTGACGAGCCTGCAGAGCTCGGCGACGTCGACCTTGCCCAAGTCGTCAGTCGCCTTCGCAATTTGCTTGGCAAGCAATTTGTGCAGCGCGTCAGCCATCACACCAACCATGTGCCCCAAGCTTCGTCACCCGACAAGAACGCGCCTACGCTGCCTCAGCGATGGTCGTGACCGTCATTGTTTGATTGTGCAGTTCGCAGATTCCCGATGCGGCATGTGGAGAAATCTCGCCGTAGGAATAGAACCCAAGCCGCGAGATTTTCGATCCGAGTTCGATTCCTGCAGCTTCAACTTCATCGGTGGCACGCTGACCCATGAGAAGCCTGCGCCCGATGCAGCTGACAAGCAGAGCAACTGCATCCCCGTCTTTGCACTCGCTGATACCCGCACGCGCCTGCCGCGCTGCGTCGGCCGCGCCGGCGGCCAGGCGATCGAAATTCCCGCGCATCAATTGCGCACTCCATCCCTCCGGCAGATCGCCGGCGAAGGTCATCGACCGTCCTTGGCGATCAATCGAAAGAATCGTACGGACGACCTCATGATCCGGTTGCTTGGGATCGTGAATTTGCAGAGGAAATAAAAGGCCGGTGCCGGGCAGACCCTTAGCCTCGTCCTCTCCGAGATATCGCTCGTACAGATCGAGCGCCAATTCTCCATCGAGTTCGAGCAGGACGTTGCCTTTCGAACGCGTAATACGCCGCCGCGGCCCGAATACATCCCAGCCTCCGGCGCTTCCATGCCCAATTCGGACTGCGCTGCCGTAGAAGCCAACGGCGGCGACCATGCCGCTTCTAGGCGCGCAATCGCAGCCAACCAGGGTCTCGCTAAATTGCGCGCCATCGCCCGCGAGGCCACCAGTCAACGACACGACCTTTCCGACTATCTCTGTGAGTCCGGCCACCAACTCGCTTCCATTGACGTTCAGGCCATCGGAGAGCACGAAAATTCCCGCCAAATCAGGTGCCTGAAGTTTCCGTCCGATCGCTTCCCCGCAAGCGCGAGATTCACCCGAATGAAGTATCGGCTCGTATGCCGTTTTGATCGGCGTGGCATCGAATCCGAGCGCAACTCCGGCGACCTCATCGTCGCTCACGTCATCATCGCGAATCTGACCGCCGGTGCTGCATCCGATGACACGGGATTCAGGAAACATCTTGAGAATTTCTTCGTACCGCGTGCCATCCGCCAGTGACTGCCGCGTTCCAAAATAGAAGGCGAGATCAACTTTGTCTGAACCATGGCTGCTCCTTTGCCAGCCCGAAGGCTTCGTCCAAAAAATTTGTTCAACGCGCATCGCTGGTCATTCCCTCCGACTGAAGACTGAAATTTCAATACGTCAAGTGATGTACATCAGCCAAAATTATTGGCAGTTTTTCATTCATGTTTGAATGAAGGCGCATCGCGAATCGCCTGACACTTTTTTGGGAAGCATTAACAATACTCGGCCCGCCTAATCGCTGATGCCCTGCGTCCGCCGTATTCGGCCAATTCCCGAGCGACGAAAATCGTGACCGTGACTTTCGGAAGAAAAGCGAGGCGGCCGTTCGCCTTCCTCCAGCCCGCCGTGCATACCCCACCGATTCCGCTGCGCGCGCCAACCATGAAACTCAACAAGATCCCGATTGCGCTTTCGCCAAAGCGAGCAATGCCAAAAACAAATATGTGACGGCCTCAGCCGATCACGTGGGAACGCTCAGCCACACGCACGAAGCAATCCCGCCCCGCTCAAGATGATCGAGCGGACCTGATGGCGGCTACACCAACCGGCTCTGATCCACCGCCGCACCCACGAACGAGGCGAACAGCGGATGCGGTTCGAACGGCCGAGATTTCAGTTCGGGGTGAAATTGCACGCCGATGAACCAGGGATGCTCGGGATATTCGATGATCTCCGGCAGCACGCCATCCGGCGACATGCCGGAAAAACGCATGCCTTTATCCTCGAGCCGGTCCTTGTAGGCCGTATTCACCTCGTAGCGGTGGCGGTGGCGTTCGGAAATGTCGGTCGCGCCGTAGATCTCCGCGACGCGGCTGCCTTTGGCGAGCTTCGCCGCATACGCGCCGAGCCGCATCGTACCGCCGAGATTGCCGCCGAGGTCGCGCCGCTCGCGCTCGTTGCCCTTGAGCCATTCGGTGAGCAGCCCCACCACCGGTTCGCGGGTCGCGCCGAATTCGCTGGAATTCGCCTCTTCGACGCCGGCGAGATTGCGCGCGGCTTCGATCACCGCCATCTGCATGCCGAAGCAAATGCCGAAATAGGGAACGCCGCGCTCGCGGGCAAATTGCGCCGCGCGGATTTTTCCTTCCGCGCCGCGCTGCCCGAAGCCGCCCGGCACCAGAATGCCGTTCACATGATCGAGGAACGGCGCCGGATCTTCGCGCTCGAAGATCTCCGACTCGATCCAGTCGAGATTGACCTTCACCTTGTTCGCGATGCCGCCGTGGCTGAGCGCCTCGATCAGCGACTTATAGGCGTCCTTGAGTCCAGTGTATTTTCCGACCACTGCGATCGTCACGTCGCCTTCCGGATTGCGGATGCGCTCGTTGATCGTGGTCCAGCGATCGAGATTAGGCTCGCGCGTGCCCTCGATACCGAACGCCGCCAGCACCTCGCGGTCAAGCCCGGCCGCGTGATAGCCTGCCGGCACCGCATAGATATTGTCGACGTCGCGCGCCTCGATCACCGCGCTCTCGCGCACATTGCAGAACAGCGAAAGCTTGCGCCGCTCGTCACGCGGAATTTCCCGGTCGGTGCGGCAGAGTAGAATGTCCGGCTGAATGCCGATCTCGCGCAGTTCCTTCACCGAGTGCTGTGTCGGCTTGGTCTTTAGTTCGCCAGCGCTCGGAATGTAAGGCAGCAGCGTCAGGTGAATATAGATCGCATGATCGCGCGGCAGCTCGTTGCCAAGCTGGCGGATCGCCTCGAAGAACGGCAAACCCTCGATGTCGCCCACCGTGCCGCCGATTTCGACCAGCACAAAATCGAAGCCGTCATTCCCATCGACGACGAATTCCTTGATGGCGTTGGTGACGTGCGGGATCACCTGAATGGTGGCGCCGAGATAATCGCCGCGCCGTTCCTTGGCGAGAATTTCCTGGTAGATGCGGCCCGTGGTGATGTTGTCCTGCCGCGTGCAGGGCCGTCCGGTGAAGCGCTCATAATGGCCAAGGTCGAGGTCGGTCTCCGCCCCGTCGTCGGTCACGAACACTTCGCCGTGCTGATAGGGGCTCATCGTCCCCGGATCGACGTTGAGATAGGGATCGAGCTTCCTGAGCCGCACCGAATAGCCGCGCGCCTGCAGGAGCGCCGCGAGTGCGGATGAAGCGAGACCCTTTCCGAGCGAGGAAACCACGCCGCCGGTGATGAAAATGTACCGCGCCATGGGACCTACGCTTTAGACCTCCGAAAACGATTCGACGAGAGCTTTCGCACGCCGTCACCCGAAAAACCGAAGGGCCGGAACCCCGGCCCTTTTTTGCTGACTCTCACTTCGATTGCGGCACCTGGGGCCCCGAGGGCGCCTGCGGCCGCAATTGGTCGAGAATATTACCGCCCTGGCCCGCCGGCGCGCCGGGAGCCGTGGGTCCAGGCTGAGTGCCGATGAACGAGCGATCCTGCCGTCCCCAGCCCGCGAGGATCGAGAGCACGAGGCTGGTTGCGAAGAAAACGGCCGCGAGACTGGCCGTTGCCTTGGTGAGCACATTGGACGAGCCGCGGGTGGTCATGAAGCCGCCGCCGCCTCCGATGCCGAGCCCGCCGCCTTCCGACTTTTGCAGCAGCACGACACCGATCAAGGCGAGCACGACCAAGAGATGAATGACGATAACGACGGTCTGCATCGATGTTCCTCTGGAGCGTTTTTCGGCGAAGTGGGAACCGGTTCGCCGTAGAAAACGCGACCCAACGTTCGGACGCGGCCGGGGCGGACCCTTACACGATCGTTCACGCCGATGCCACCGCCCCTGCGGCCGCTGCCGAAATGCCGCGGTGAATCTGACGCGCTCGCGAACCCTAGATTTGGTCGCCCACGCGGTTTTGCAAGGCCAAACGCTGAATTAGAAGCGTCAGTTCTTAAGGTAAACCTTTGCAATTCCCAAAAAATCTTCGGCCTTCAAACTGGCGCCCCCGACCAGCGCGCCGTCCACGTTCGCGGTCTTGAGCAGCTCGGCGGCATTGTCGGGCTTCACCGAGCCGCCATAGAGGACGCGGATCGCTCCGGCCGCTGCGCCGAAGCGCCGCTCGAGCGCTTCCCGGATCGCGCCATGGACCTCAGCGATGTCCGCCGGCGTCGGCGTAAGACCCGTGCCGATCGACCAGACCGGTTCATAGGCGATCACGACGGTTTCGGCTTTTGCCGCGTCCGGAACCGATCCTTCGAGCTGCTTGCCCACCACTTCGAGCGTGCGGCGCGCATTGCGCTCCACACGCGTTTCGCCGACGCACACGATCGCCGCGAGCCCCGCCCGCAGCGCCGCCTCGGCCTTGGCGCGCACGAGCGCATCGGTCTCGCCGTGATCGGCGCGACGCTCCGAATGCCCGACGATCACGGCACTCGCGCCGGCTTCGCGCAGCATCTCGGCTGAAATTTCGCCCGTGTGCGCACCCGACGGCTGCGGATGACAATCCTGTCCTCCGACCGCGACCTTCGAACCCTTCGCATGATCGGCGAAGGCCATGATCAAGGTCGCCGGCGGGCAGACGAGAAGATCGACGCGCTCCGCGAGCACGCCGCTGTAACCCGTCATGATCTTGGATAGCTCGGCCACCGAGGCGCGGGGTCCGTTCATCTTCCAGTTGCCCGCGACCAGCGGGCGCCGTTTGAGCGCCATTTTTGGACCCCGATGCGATGGCGAGGCCGGTAGCAGACCCGGTTTGCGCGCGCAATCCGCACCGACGCGCCGTTGCGGCAGGTGCCCCCGGTCCCTATGATCCGGCCGCTTTCACACCGAGATCGGAAAAAGCATGCTTGAAGCCCTACGCAAGAGCGCGGGAGGCACCGTCGCGAAAATCTTTATCGGGCTTCTGGTCCTGTCGTTCGCGATCTGGGGCATTGGCGACGTATTTCGCGGCTTCGGTTCGCGTGACCTGGCGCAAATCGGCCCGGTAAAGATCGACATCGAGAACTTCCGCCAACTCTACCAAGACCGCCTCCAGCAACTGAGCCGTGAGCTCGGGCGTGGAATTACGCCCGACCAGGCCCGCACGCTCGGCCTCGACCGCCAATTGCTCGGCGAAATCGTGTCCGAGACCACCCTCGACGTGAAGGCGACGCAACTCGGCCTC
Source organism: Xanthobacteraceae bacterium (assembly GCA_040901465.1). Classification (GTDB taxonomy): domain Bacteria; phylum Pseudomonadota; class Alphaproteobacteria; order Rhizobiales; family Xanthobacteraceae; genus JAUSIF01. The sequence continues at coordinate 10,386 of JBBDYN010000026.1, read as the reverse complement.
AATATCGATAACCAGACTTTGCTCGCACACATCCACGCCAATCCCGCCTTCCGCGGCGCGACCGGCGCTTTCGATCCAAATCGCTTCTACGAGATCCTGCGCTCGGCGGGATTCAGCGAGGCACGCTATGTCGATTCCGAACGGCGCCTGATCCTGCGCCAGCAGTTGGCCCGCGCGCTCGGCGGCGATATCGCCGCCCCGCAGGTGGTGCGCGATGCGGTGCGCCGCTTCGAGGGCGAACAGCGCACCGTCGAGTACGTCGTGCTCGACCGCAATGCTGCCGGCGCGATCCCCGCCCCCACGCCGGCTGAGATCGACACTTATTTCGCCGACCGCAAATCCGCGTTCCGCGCGCCCGAGTATCGCAAGATCGTTGCGATCGCGCTCACGCCGGAAACGCTCGCTGCCGACGTCAAGATTTCCGACGCCGAATTGCGCAAGGTGTACGAAGAGCGGCGCAATCGTCTCGCGACGCCGGAGCGCCGTGAGGTCGAGCAGATCGTGTTCCCGAACGCGGCCGATGCGCAGGCCGCTTCGCAGCGCCTGACAAGCGGCGCGAAATTCGAGGAAATCGTCGCCGCGCGAGGCCTGAAGCCCGGCGACGTCGCCCTCGGCCTCGTCGCCAAGCGCGAAATTCTCGACTCCGCCGTCGCCGACGCGGTTTTCGCCCTGCCGCCCGGCGAAGTGAGCAAGCCCATCACCGGCCGCTTCGGCACCGTGATCGCACGCGTGAACAAGATCGAGCCGGGCAAGGAGCCTGCGTTCGCCGAAGTCGCCGAAACGCTGCGCAAGGAAATGGCGCTCGGCCAGGCGCGCAATGCGCTCCTCGACCAGCACGACCGCATCGAAGACGAGCGCGCGTCCGGCGCGCGCCTCGGCGAAGTCGCGGCGAAGCTCGGGATCAAGGCAATCACGATCGACGCCGTCGATCGTAGCGGCCGCGCCCCCGATGGCAAGCCGATCGAGAACGTCACGGCCCTCGGCGAGCTGATTTCCGGCGCCTTCACCGCCGAAGTCGGCGTTGAGACCGATCCGGTCGAGATCGACGGCGGCAACGGTTATGTCTGGTACGAAGTGACCGAGATCACGCCCGCGCGCGAGCGCACGCTCGACGAGGTGCGTGACCACGTCGAGGCGCGCTGGAAGGACGAACAGATCGCCAAACGTCTCGCCGAACGCGCCGGCGCGATCCGCACTCGCCTCGATGCCGGCGACGGCTTCGACAAGGCCGCGCCCGGCCTCAAGATGGAGACGCGCGACAAGATCCAGCGCGGCCGCCCGGTCGATGGCCTGGATCGCAGCACGCTGGCCGCCGTCTTCGATACCGCGCAGGGCAAATCCGGCGTTGGCACCGCCGAGGACGCGGTCGGCCGCGTCGTATTTCGCGTGACCGTGGTGACCACACCCCCCGCGGCCGAAGCGGCGTCGCAGCGCGTGGCCGAACTCGCGACCGGCATCCAGGACGACATTCTCGTGCAGTACGTCCTGCATCTCCAGCAGCAGCTCGGCGTCAGCGTGAACCAGACCGCGCTGCGCACCGTGACCGGCGGCGGCGATACCGGAAACTGACCATGGACGTCCTGCCCGCGGCGGCGACCTTCGCGGCCCGCTATGACCTTGGCGAGCCGCAATTGGCGTGGACCACGCTCGTCGCCGACCTGGAAACGCCGGTTTCGGCCTTCCTGAAACTGTTCGGCGGGCGCCCGCATTCCATCCTGCTCGAGTCGGTCGAGGGCGGGGCCGTACGCGGGCGCTATTCGATCCTCGGCTTTACGCCCGACGCGATCTGGCGCTGCAACGGCGACAAAGCCGAGATCAATCGCGATCCCGTCGAGCAGCCGGACGCTTATGTCGCGTGCCCCGAGGCGCCGCTCGAGGCGCTGCGTACGTTCCTCGCCGAGTCGAAACTGGAAGTGCCGAACGAACTGCCGCCCATGGCCGCCGGCGTCTTCGGCTACCTCGGCTACGACACCGTGCGCCTGATGGAGCGGCTTGCAGCACCCAAGCCGGACAAGATCGGCATGGCCGACGCCGTGCTCATGCGCCCGACGATAGTGGTCGTGTTCGATGCCGTGCGTGACTCGATCACGGTCGTGACCCCGGTCCGCCCGGAAGCCGGCGTCCCGGCCGCGCAAGCCTACGAGGCTGCGCGCGACCGCATCATGCGGATCGTGCGGGAACTCGACGCTTCGATCGAAAAATCCTCGCCCGACGTCTGGGCCGAGCCGGGGCCCGTGCAGCCCGCCTCGAATACGGCCGCGAAAGACTACGAAGCGATGGTCCGGCGCGGAAAGGAATACATTTTCGCCGGCGATATCTTCCAGGTCGTGCTCTCGCAGCGCTTCGAGGCGCCGTTCGCGCTTCCGCCTTTCGCGCTCTACCGCGCGCTGCGGCGCGTGAACCCGGCCCCGTTTCTCTATTTCCTCGATTTTGGCGACGTCGCCGTCGCCGGGTCGAGCCCGGAAATTCTCGTGCGCGTGCGCGACCGCAAGGTGACGATCCGCCCGATCGCCGGCACCCGCCCGCGCGGCGCCACCCCGGCCGAAGACCGCGCGCTCGCCGAGGAATTGCTCGCCGACCCCAAGGAGCGCGCCGAGCATTTGATGTTGCTCGATCTCGGTCGCAACGACGTGGGACGCGTAGCCAAGATCGGCACCGTGAAGGTCACCGAGAAATTTGATCTCGAATTCTATAGCCAGGTGATGCACATCGTTTCCAACGTCGAAGGCGAGCTCGATGCGCGCTACGACGCACTCGACGCGTTGATCGCGGGCTTCCCCGCCGGCACGGTCTCCGGCGCGCCCAAGGTGCGCGCCATGGAAATCATCGACGAACTCGAACGCGACCGCCGCGGGCTCTATGCCGGCGCCGTCGGTTATTTCGCCGCCGACGGGTCCATGGATTCCTGCATCGTGCTGCGCACCGCCATCGTCAAGGATGGCAAGATGCATGTGCAGGCAGGCGCTGGGATCGTGGCAGACTCCGACCCTGCATCCGAACAGCGCGAGTGCGAAAACAAGGCAAAAGCTCTGTTCCGCGCCGCCGAGGAAGCGGTGCGGTTCGCGCGCATCGGGAGTTACCGCTGAATTATGGCCACTGATCGCCCGCCGAGGAGCGCATGACCGAAGTCACGCGAACGTTGCGGGGATTTGTATGGTTTCTCTTGCAAAGCTCGATCGTAGGCGGCTTGGGCGCAGTATTTTTCTGGGTGTCGTTTCTTTTTTTGTTGGCGCTCTTGTCTACGCACTGTTCCGCACCAATCCGGAAGTTCGCTCGCGCTTCTGGGTGTTGCCAGTGCTTCCGTTCCTGTGGATTTTCGTTGGCCTTTGGGGTGGCTACTTCTGGCTGGATTGGCAGAAGAGGCCACTCGTCCCGAACCCTGACTGGGCCATCTACCCGGTATGGGGACTTCTCTGGGCGTTTCTCGCACTCGGCGCGGCGACAATCGTCTATCTGAAGGGCGGGCGCGCCTTTGCCATTATCTATTTCTCGATCAACCTGTATTTTTTGCTCGCGATGTCGCTTCTGTCCGGGATGGCCATAAGCGGCACTTGGCTTTAGATCAGCGTCGTGCCCTCTCGCACCGCCGAAGAGGCCGTGCCTTTTGCCAACGCAGTGCCACCGCCCCTATGCCCTAGTTGGTTGCCTTCCGCTGGTGTCTGCTTTAGGTTACATGTAACCGACGGGAGCCCGCCATGCCGCGCACCGCCAAGCGCAAGTCAAAGATCAAGTCGCCACCGAAGTCCTCGCGCGACAAGGTGCGCGCTTATCGCGCGCGCAAGCGCCGCGAAGGATTGCGGCTCGTGCAGATGTGGCTACCCGACCAGAGCTCGCCGGAATTTCGCCGGGAGGCGCTACGGCAATCCCGATTGATCAATGCTTCGAAGGGCGAGCAGGAGGCGTTGGACTTTATCGAAGCGGCCGTTGATTGGTCGGATCGGTGAAGCGCGGCGATCTGGTCACGGTCGCAGCGCGAGCGCCGTATGCAGATAAGCCTCGGCCCGCCGTGATCGTCCAATCGGATGCCTTTCCCATCAACTCGGTCACGCTTTGCCTCATCACGACGGAACGTGTCGAGCCGACCGACCTCAGGATCGCTCTTGTGCCGGACAAGACCAACTATCTTGATCGCGAGTCATGGATCATGATCGACAAGATGCTCACCGTTCCACGTTCGCAAATCGGACGGGCCTTTGGTCGGTTGACGCCCGGCGAATTGTCGCGTCTTGATTGGGCTCTCGCGATTTTTCTCGACCTTGGCGGCGGTCGCCCAGCGCGTGCTTGAAAAACATGCCGAAAGTCACCCTCGTCGATAACTACGACAGCTTCACCTGGAACCTGGTGCACGCCTTGGGCGTGCTCGGGGCCGAGGTCGAAGTGCATCGCAACGACGCGATCACGGTCGACGAGATCGCGGCGAAGAAGCCCAATGCGATCGTGATTTCGCCCGGCCCGGGCACGCCCGACCAATCCGGCATCTCGCTCGAAGTGGTTCGCCGGCTCGGCCCGACCACGCCCGTGTTCGGCGTCTGCCTTGGTAACCAGACGATCGGCCAGGTCTATGGCGGCAAGGTCGTGCGCGGACCGAAGCCCGTGCACGGCAAGCTCTCGAACATCCGCCACCGCGGCGAAGGCGTCATGCGCGGCATCAACGGCCCGTTCGAGGCGACGCGCTACCATTCGCTCGTGGTCGCGCGCGACAGCGTGCCGGCCGATCTCACCGTCACCGCCGAGACCGACGACGGCATTGTCATGGGCCTCTCGCACAAGAAGCTGCCCGTGCACGGCGTGCAATTCCACCCGGAAAGCATCGCCTCCGAGCAGGGCCAGACCATCCTGAAGAATTTCCTCGACCTCGCCGCGCAGTGGAACGCGGCACGGCACGCGTGATCGCATGGACCGCTTCAGGGCGTTGATCAGCAAGGTCGCGACCGGCGCCACGCTCACGCGCGACGAGGCGACGCACGCCTTCGACAAGATGATGTCGGGCGAGGCGACGCCGTCGCAGATGGGCGGATTGCTCATGGCGCTCAGGTTGCGCGGCGAAACCGTGGACGAGATCACCGGCGCGGTCTCGACGATGCGCAGCAAGATGCTCCGGGTCGAAGCGCCGCCTGACGCGATCGACGTGGTCGGCACCGGCGGCGACGCGGCCGGCTCCTATAATATTTCCACCTGCGCCGCCTTCATCGTGGCGGGCGCGGGCGTGCCCGTGGCGAAGCACGGCAACCGCGCCCTCTCCTCGCGCTCCGGCGCGGCCGACGTGCTCGGCGCGCTCGGCGTCCAGATCGAACTCGCACCCGAGCAGATTTCCCGCTGCATCAGGGAAGCCGGCATCGGCTTCATGTTCGCGCCCGCGCATCATCCCGCGATGAAGAACGTCGGCCCGACGCGCGTCGAGCTCGGCACGCGCACGATCTTCAATCTGCTCGGGCCGCTGTCGAATCCTGCGAGCGTCAAGCGGCAGATGGTCGGCGTCTTCGCGCGTCCATGGATCGAGCCGCTCGCGCAGGTCCTGGGCGCGCTCGGCATGGAGCGCGCCTTCGTCGTGCACGGCTCCGACGGCCTCGACGAGATCACGACATCCGGCCCGACCTATGTGGCCGAGCTCGCCGACGGCAAGGTGCGCACCTTCGAGATCACGCCGGAAGAAGTCGGAATCAAGCGCTCGACCGCCGCCGACCTCAAGGGCGGCGACGCCGAAGCCAACGCCAAGGCGCTACGCGAGGTGCTCGCGGGCAAACTGGGGCCGTTCCGCGACGTGGCGCTCCTCAACGCGGCCGCGGCCTTGATGGTCGCCGGCAAGGTGAAGGCGCTCGCGGACGGCTTGAAGCTCGCGCAGAAATCCATCGATTCCGGCGAAGCGAAAAAGCGGCTTGACCGGCTCGTCGAGGTCTCCAACAAGTAGAGCGCGATCCCGAAAAGCTTGCCCTCGGGCTTGACCCGAGGTGGAGGCCGGTTTTCGGATAAGATCGTGTTCAAACGGAAAAGCTAGTCCATGGACGTGCTCGAGCGCATCGGCACCTACAAGCGCGAGGAAATCGCGGCGGCGAAGCGTGCGCGTCCCGTGTCCGTTGTTGACGCGGAGGCCAAGGCCGCTTCCCCGCCGCGCGGATTTCTCGCCGCGATCCAGGCGAAGCTCGCGCGCGGCGACTACGCGCTCATCGCCGAGATTAAAAAAGCTAGCCCTTCCAAAGGCTTGATCCGCGCCGCCTTCGATCCGCCTGCGCTCGCCCGCGCCTACGAGGCCGGCGGCGCCGCGTGTCTCTCCGTGCTTACCGACACGCCGTCGTTCCAGGGTTCGCCCGAACACCTCAAGGCCGCGCGCGCCGCGACCGCGCTCCCCACGCTGCGCAAGGATTTTTTATACGATCCCTATCAGGTCGCCGAGAGCCGCGCGCTCGGCACCGATTGCATCCTCATCATCATGGCCGCCGTCGACGACGCAGCCGCGCGCGACCTGCTCGCGTCGGCGCGGCAATGGAACACGGATGCGCTCGTCGAGGTCCACGACGACGCCGAGCTCGATCGCGCGCTCAAGCTGGAAGCGGATCTCATCGGCATCAATAATCGCGACCTGCGCACGTTTGAAACCACGCTCGCCACCACCGAGCGCCTCGCGCCGCGCGTGCCGAAGGATCGCGTGATCGTCGCCGAGAGCGGCATCTTCACGCCCGCCGACCTCGCGCGTCTCGCCAAAGTCGGCGTGCAGACGTTCCTCGTGGGTGAGAGCCTGATGCGTCAGGCCGACGTCGCCGCGGCAACGCGCGCGTTGCTCGCGCGCGCGTCCGCGCGCGCAAAGACTCTTCTCCCTCCCCTTTAGGGGAGGGATAAGGTAAGAGGACCGTCATGGCAAAATCCCTCACCCATCTCGGCAAGAGCGGCGAGGCGCGCATGGTCGACGTGTCGGAGAAGCCGGCGACCGAGCGCGTGGCCGTGGCCGAGGGCAAGGTGCGGATGACGCGCGAGACGCTCGATCTCGTGCTCTCCGGCGAAGCCAAGAAGGGAGACGTGTTGGGCGCCGCGCGCATCGCCGGCATCATGGCGGCGAAGAAGACCGCCGAATTGATCCCGCTCTGCCATCCGCTTGCGATCACGAAGACGGAAGTCGAGATCGGCGTCGATTCCGATCTGCCCGGCCTCCACGTGCGCGCGACCGTCAAGGTCAACGGCCCGACCGGCGTCGAGATGGAGGCACTGACGGCGGTCAGCGTCGCCTGCCTCACCATCTACGACATGGTGAAGGCGGTCGAGCGCGGCATGCGCATCGAGGGCATTCGCCTGCTGGAAAAATCCGGCGGCAAGTCCGGCGACTGGCGCGTGGAGAATTGATGCGTCACCTCGCGCCCGGGATGACAGGTTTCCGGCCGTGAGCGCGCCATCCGAGGCCCTGCTCCCCGTCGAGGATGCACTCGCCCGCGTCCTCGACGGCGTCGCAACGCTGCCGGCCGAGGAAATCCCGATCGGCGAGGCGCACGGCCGCGTGCTCGCGGCACCGCTCGCCTCCCTTCGCACCCAGCCCCCGGCCGACGTTTCGGCGATGGACGGCTACGCTGCGCGCGCCGCGGATCTTTCCGGCGCACAGCCAAAGCTGAAAATCATCGGCCAATCCGCCGCCGGCCGCCCATTTTCCGGGACTGTCAAGGCGGGAGAAGCGGTTCGCATCTTCACCGGCGCGATCATGCCTGTGGGCGCCGATGCCGTGGTGCCGCAAGAGGACGCGAACGCCGAAGGCGATGACGTATCCCTGCCCGCCGCACCGGCCGGAAAGTTCGTGCGCAAGCGCGGCCTCGATTTCGTCCAAGGCAAGGTGATGCTGGAGGCCGGCCGCCGGCTCACGTCGCGCGATCTCGGCCTCGCCGCCGCCATGGATCACGCCCGCATCAAAGTCGCGCGCCGGCCGCGCGTCGCGATCATCGCCACCGGCGACGAGCTTGTGCCGCCCGGCGCGGGCGGCGACCCGAACCGCATCATTGCCTCGAACCCGATCGCGCTCGCAGCACTCCTGCGCCAGGAGAACGCGCTCGTCTCCGATCTCGGCATCGTGCCGGACAAGCTCGACGCGACGATCGCCGCGATCCATCTCGCGCGCGACAACGTCGACGTGTTGATCACCCTCGGCGGCGCTTCGGTGGGCGACCACGACCTGATCGCGCCCGCGCTCAAAGCCGAGGGGATCACCCTCGCCTTTCATCGCGTGGCGCTGCGCCCGGGTCGGCCGTTGCTCCTCGGCCTCGCCGGCAATCTGCGCGTGCTCGGCCTGCCGGGAAATCCGGTATCGTCTTACGTCTGTGCGGTCCTGTTTCTCGTACCGCTGCTGCGCAAGCTGCAAGGCCGCGCCGACGTCGCCCCGGTCACGGAGCCCGCGATCCTCGGCGTCGATCTCCCCGCGAACGATCACCGGCAGGATTATTTGCGCGCGCGCATCGCCCGCGGCGCCGATGGCCGTCTCGTCGCCACCCCCCAAGACCGCCAGGACAGCTCCCTGCAAGCGTTGTTGGTCGGCTCCGACGGCCTCCTCATCCGCGCCCCCAACGCCCCCGCGGCCAGGACGGGGAGCCCTTGTGAAGTGCTCCGTTTCGCCGACTAACCCCTTCTCGCGCCGTCTTAACCTCCCGGTAGGCCGAATCGACGTGTGGCTGGCTTCCGCTGAATCCCGCACTTATCCCCTTCCGACATGTACGGCAATCGGAGGGTGTGATAGTGACTCTCGGATGCCGCCATTCTTCTGGTCTTCATGTCGGTTTATCGGTCGCGTCGCGAGACGGTCTTGGACCGGCATCGTCTGGTGGTTGCTGGACGTGACCGATTTCTATTCCCAGATCGTAGCCCCACGGCTACCAGCGGGTTGGCCTGAGGCGCTTGCCCCATACACCCCATATCTAGATGCGGTCACGCCAATTGTGATCGGCGCAATTGTGCTAGGCGCGGCCTTGTACACTTATTACGAGGCCGAACGGCAAATTACGCGAGACCCGGCAATCCCAGCCAAGCTACAAGAATTTTACGTCAAGTCTGATCCGCTCGTTCGTTTTGACCTAAAAGATGAATCAGGACTGGATGGGCGAATTGCGAGTGCCCAAGCGTGGCTGAAGGAGGTTAGTACCTGGATCAAAGAAAACATGAGCGTAGCTGCGGTAAGTCGTTTCCAAGACACCAGCAATGTTCTTCCGATGCATCATTCGGCGGCGGTGAATAAGAAACATGATAGTTGGGTCAACACGCTAAATAAGTTTCGCAATAATCTGAAAGACCTGATCGAGAACGAGGCATGGGACAAACCGAAAGCCACCATGAAAAGAAAACGGCGAGTGCGCTTTTGGAATAAAAAGATGAATTGAGGTGGATGTGGCCGACAAGACTATGCAGCGCTTTGACCGTCTCCTTAGCGCGATGTCGCGAGGCGAACCCGCGAAAAAGCGGAAACCAGCAGCTCGAACATCAGCGCAGGCTGACGGCGCAGGTTATGCCGGTACTCAAATTCACGCAGGTAAGCCTGCAAGTGCTTCGAAGAAACGTGGACGTAAGTCCCGGCAACGCCACGCTTGAAGTTGGCCCAGAACGCTTCGATCGTATTCGTGTGCACGTCGCCGCGGACGTACTCTTTCTTTGAGTGATCGACGGTGCCGTGCACGTAGCCGTAGTCGCGCAGGAACTTGAACGCGAGCGCGGTGTCGGTCGCGACAAAGCTGCCTTCGCGAACGAACTTGGTCACGACCGGCTTGATGTGCTGCGTCGTCTTGTCGGGGATGACGCGGGTCACGATCTCGCCGCCGCGTTCCGCCATGCCGAGCACGACCTTCTTGTCGTCGGCACCCTGTTTGTCCTTGCCGCCGATGAACGCCTTGTCGATCTCGACGACGCCTCTGTCCGAAGTCGGCCCGCCGAGCGGCGCGTCGCCGTCCACCGCGCCCATGTAGATGCGAATGAGGCGGCACATGCGCCATGCGGTCTTGTAGGTGACGCCGAGCTGGCGTTCGACTTCCTTGGCGGCCACGCCGTTACGGGAAGCGCAGAACAGGAACATCACATAGAACCAATCGCGCAGGCTTGTGCGCGTCTGTTCGAACGGCGTGCCGGCGGTCGGGTAGACCTGATAGCCGCAGTGCTCGCACTCGTAGGCGCGGCGGGTCTTAACCCGGTAGTAGCGCGAATCGCACAGGCACTTGAAGCAAGTCAGGCGCTCCCCGTAGCGGAGGCGCATCAGGTGGGCCAAACAAGCGTCATCCGTGGGGAAGCGCTCGTTAAAGTCTGCAATCGACAGGGGTTTCTGTTTCATGCCCGGATTAGAGCACAAACAGGGATACATGTCTAGAGGGGATAATTCCGCTGAATCCGGTTGCGGAACACAACCAGAACAGCTACAAGCGTTCATGATCTGTTTCG
>JBBDYN010000025.1:0-31085 GCA_040901465.1 Xanthobacteraceae bacterium | reverse complement strand
CCCCCACTAACCGGATTCGATCAGATTACGACGACGCTTGCGCCCACCGGAACGCGGTTAAAGAGATCGATCACGTCCTCGTTCAGCATGCGGATGCAGCCGGAGGAGATGGCCCAGCCGATGTATTCCGGCTGATTGGTCCCGTGAATGCGGAACAGCGTGTCCTTGTTGCCCTCAAAGAGGTAGAGCGCGCGCGCCCCCATCGGATTGTGCGGGCCCGGGCTCACGTATTTCGGTAGGTCCGGTATGCGCTTGAGAATCTCGGGAGTCGGCGTCCAGTCCGGCCACTCGGCCTTGCGGCCGACCTTCGCTTTGCCGCGCCAGTTCAAGCCCTCTTCGCCCACGGTGACGCCGTAGCGATAGGCCTTGCCGTTCGCCTGAACGAGATAGAGGAACTTCCTATCGGTATCGATCACGACCGTGCCCGGCTTTTCGTTGCCGCTGTAGTCCACGACATGGCGCAGCCAATCGTTGCTCGGCTTGTGCTGAAGATAGGCCGCGCTCTCGATCAGCTTCTTGTCGCGCGCGGTCATCACCGAATCGGGAACCGGATCTAGCGTGTCGGTGAGCATGCAGCCCCCGAGCATCAGAGCCATCAACATTACTGAGAACTGGGGCAAGCGCATGGCCTCGTGAATCCCTTTTGTCGCGTGTTTTTGCCTGTCCTATTGAATTACCGGAATCGCTGCGGTGACGGCAAGGTGGCGACGGGGCGGCGCGGTCGCTAAAAAATACCTGTTGCAGAAATGTCGCAAGAATCGCTGTGAACCGCCCGGATTCTGGGTTTCGGGGGCTTTCGATCGCAGCGTACGCCGCTGCGCCGGAACTTACGGCCGCCGGGTCCATCGGCAGGAAATCGTCGCCGCAGCGTCGGACAATGACCCCTCTTCCTGCAAGAAACAGCCGTACTCCGGCGTCAAGGGAGGCATCGAGGGCGACAGGCATCGCACTGTCAGCGAGGAAGTTATGTCCATTCTCAGAGAGCCCGGCACCATGCCGGCCGGTTCGCGCGAGCGGACCGACTTGAGTCAGCAATATCGGCCCATCGGAATCGGTGCGGTGGCCGCGGCGCTCTCGGCAATCGGGAAGCAAAACACCGGCGGCGGCAATTTTTCGCCGCCTGCAACGCAAGAGCGTCGTTACCCCGAATCGATCGCGGCATAGGCCGTGCATTTTTGGCGGTCTTCGATCGTCGTTGAAGCGGCAATTTTCGGCGCCATGGCCGCTGGTGTTCTCACGGCGGCAGGCGGCCATGGACGCGCACGCTGCGGCACGCTAGGGAACGCGCGACTCCCAGCGGAGGCCGTTCATGCTCGTCGCTTTCGTGCCGCGCGGCAATGCGCTCGAACGTGTCGTTGTGGCCGAAAACGTCAGCGTGCCCGAGGGCGCGATCTGGCTCGATCTTCTTTCCCCCACGGCGGAAGAAGATCGCGCGGTGGAAGCTGCGTTCGCCATCGCCGTACCAACGCGCGAAGAAATGGCGGAGATCGAGCCATCGAGCCGGCTCTATATCGAGAACGGCGTGCGCTATATGACGGCAACGCTCGTTCATCACGCCGACAGCGACAGTCCGGCCACGACCGTCGTCACATTCATCCTAGGCGGCGGTCGGCTCGTCACCGTACGGTATGAGGAACCCCGGCCGTTCGCGATTCTGAGCTCGCGTCTGACGCGCGCGTGCCCGCCGACAGCGACCGGCGTGAGCGTGCTCATCGACCTGCTCGACGCCATCATCGATCGCGCCGCTGATGTGCTTGAACGCATCGCCGCGGAGGTCGATCTGCTGTCGCGCAGAATTTTCGAGCGGCGCGGAGCGCGGGACGATCCGCGACAAAGCTATCAGACAATCCTGCGGGCAATTGGCAAAAAGGGCGACCTCAATTCCAAGGTGCGCGAGAGTCTTGTCTCGATCGGCCGTCTCGTGCTGTTCCTCGCCAATGAAGCCGAGGGACTTCGGCTCGAACGCGATCAGCGCACGTTCGTGCGCAGCATGGCGCGCGACGTGACGTCCCTCACCGATCACGCGAGCTTTCTCGCCAACAAGATCACGTTCCTGCTTGACGCCACGCTTGGCATGGTGACGCTGGAGCAGAACAACGTGATCAAGATTTTTTCGGTCGTGGCCGTGGTGTTGCTGCCGCCGACCATGGTCGCGTCGATCTACGGCATGAATTTCCAATACATGCCCGAACTGGAATGGAAGCTTGGCTATCCGCTGGCGCTGCTCTTGATGCTTGCCGCCGCGATTTTTCCGTATGCGTTCTTTAAGTGGAAAAAATGGCTGTGACGTAGAGCGGAGATCGCGGTAACGGGACCACGCATGATGCGCTTCGGTCGGATGCTGCTCGGGATTGCGCTGGCCGGCTTCGGCCTCGTGAGCGGCCTTTCGGCGGCCGAACGTGTGGACATCCTGCTGATCCTGACCGCGGACGTTTCTCGCAGCGTCGATGAACAAGAACTGACGCTTCAGCGCCAAGGATACGCTGCGGCGTTTCTGGACCGTCGCGTGCTGAACGCGATCACATCGGGACCGAATGGCCGCATCGCCGTCGCCTTCGTCGAGTGGGCGGGCGCAAACGAGCAAAAGACGGTCATCGATTGGATGCTCATCTCGGACGCCGACGGCGCGCGGCAATTCGGCGACCGACTGGTCGAGGCGCCGCGCTCGTTCTACGGGCGCACGTCAATCAGCGGCGCGGTCGACTTCGCGATGGCTCAACTTGCGCGCTCGCCGTACGAATCCGATCGTCGCACGATCGACGTGTCGGGCGACGGCACGCACAACAGCGGCCGGGACCTGCGGGCGGCGCGAGACGATGCCGTCGCCCAAGGGGTGACGATCAACGGGCTCGTCATCCTGAGCGATGTGCCGTTGCCTACGTTTCCCGAACACACGCACCCGCCCGGCGGGCTCGTGAACTACTATAAGCAAAACGTGATCGGCGGAGTTGGTGCGTTCGTGATGGTCGCCGAGAATTTTCAGTCCTTTGGCAGAGCCATCATCAGCAAGTTGATCGCCGAGATCGCGGCGCTGCCCCGCGATACTGGTTTCACGCACCCTTGAGCGCAAAAAATAAGCCGCCCTTTAAGATTCACGATCCGCATCATACGTGCTGCCCGCCGTTGATGTGAATCTCGGCGCCGTTCAAATAGGACGACGTGTCCGTGCACAGCACATAGATGATCTTCGCCACTTCGTCGGGCTGGCCGAGCCGGCGCAACGGAATCTGCTCAACCAACTTATCGGTACCGGGTGAAAGGATCGCCGTGTCGATCTCGCCCGGCGCGATCGCGTTCACGCGGATGCCAAGCGGGCCGAAGTCGCCGGCCATCTCGCGCGTGAGCGAGGCGAGCGCGGCCTTCGACGTCGCATAGGCCACGCCGGCGAACGGGTGCACGCGCGAACCAGCGATCGAGGTGACGTTAACCACCGCGCCGTGCGCGCGGCGCAGTTCGTCCACAAGCCCGCGCGCGAGCATGATCGGGGCGAAGAAATTGACGTGGAAGACGCGTTGCCAATCGGCGATGGAAGTCTCAAGCGTGCCGAGGCGGCCGCCGTTCCCGCCCTTGGGCGAAATGCCCGCGTTGTTCACAAGTGCGTGCAATTCGCCGCGGTCGAGGCGGCGCTTGATCTCGGCGATCGCTCCCGTCGTCGCCTTCGCATCGGCAAGATCGACTTGAATGTGATCCTCGGGGCCCGCCTCCCACGGACACTCTTCCGGAAAGGCATGGCGCGAACACGTGATCACACGCCAGCCCGCGCTCGAGAAGCGCTTGACGGTTGCGTGGCCGATGCCGCGGCTTGCGCCCGTGAGGAGTAGGGTGCGGCGAGGCTGGTCGGATTTCTGCGCCATGGCTCGATTTTGCTCTTCACTCCGCCTCAAGGATAGAGCCGCCTGCGCGACCAAGGCGCGCCAGGCGACTTGCGCGAGAAAGCGATGCGATCATGCAGCCGGTAGGGCTGCTCCGCCCAGAATTCGACTGAAAACGGCACGAGTCTGTAACCGATCCAGTGCGGCGGACGCGGCACCTCGCCAGCGAACTTCTGCTCGAAACGCGCAACGGCGGCTTCGAGTTCGGCACGGCTTTCGAGCGGACGCGACTGTTGGCTCGCCCAGGCGCCGATTTGCGCGCCGCGCGGTCGCGAAGCGAAATAGTCGTCGGACTCGGCGGCGCTCACCGGCTCGATCGGCCCGCGCATGCGCATCTGGCGCGATAGCGACTTCCAATAAATGACGAGCGCCGCCTTGACTGTGGCATCGAGCTCGGCGCCCTTCGCGCTTTCCCGGTTGGTATAGAAGACGAAGCCGTCGGGCCCCCACCCCTTCAGGAGCACCATGCGAACGTTCGGGAATCCGTCGGCGTCGACGGTGGCGAGCGCCATCGCATCGGGGTCGCGCGGCTCGTGCTGCTTTGCCTCCCGCATCCACGCGTCGAATGGGGCGAAAGGCTCGGCCGCGGCGGCCGGGTCACCGAAAGTTAACCGTGACGGGTGTTTCATCATGGGGTCGTTCGCCATGGCCGGAGTCATTGCCCGTGCGCGTACCACATTGCGCCTCGCGGGCGCATCGGATCGCCGAAGCGTCTGCATATCACGGATCGGGCAAACCGGGCCGGCCGGCTCGCTTTCTGGTCCTCGCCTTCGCTTGTCTGCTCGGGCTCGGGGCCGGGGGATGCAGCATGTCGATGCAACTCGACTCGCTGTTTTCGGGCAAGGACGACGAACCCAAGACTGCCGACAAGGACGACCCGCGCGACGTGACCGGTTCGCTGCCGTTGCAATCGGCGCGGTCGGCCAGCCCGAACGAGGGCATGACCAAGGCCGACTGGACGTTCGCCACCGCAGCCCTGCGCGAGGCGCTCACGAGGAATGAGGAGGGCGCCAGCATCCCGTGGCAGAACCCGACCACGGGCGCACGCGGCAGCGTGACCCCGGTCGCTGCCGCATATGTGCGGGACGGCTTTGCTTGCCGCAATTTCCTGGCAAGCCACATCGGCAAAGCGAACGAGGGTTGGTTCGAAGGCACGGCCTGCCGCGTTCATCGTGGCGAATGGGACGTGCACTCGACCCGGCCTCTGCGAAAGTCCTGAAAACGTTGCGCGGCGGGCTGGCCGCCCCCACATTCACACGGGTGGGCCGGGCAATCCGGGACATTTGGAGCGAGTTCGTTGCGCGATCCCTATGACGTGCTCGGCGTGGCCAAGGGAGCGGACCAAGCCGAGATCAAGAAGGCGTTTCGCCGGCAGGCGAAGAAATTGCACCCGGACGCCAACAAGGGCGATCCGAAGGCGGCCGCACGCTTTTCCGAACTGAACTCCGCTTACGAAATTCTGGGCGAGGAGGACAAGCGCAAGGCGTTCGACCGCGGTGAAATCGACGCCCAGGGCAAGCCGCGCTTTCAGGGTTTCGGGCGCGGCGCCGGGCAGCAACAGGGTTTCGATCCAAACTCCGTGTTCGAGACGTTTAGCTTCGGGCCGGGCGGATTCCGCCGCGGTGGCAGCGGTGGCGTGCGCGGGGCCGGCCGCGGCGCGAGCTTCGAGGACGTACTGGGAGATTTGTTTGGCGCGTTCGGGGGCACGCAGGCGGGCAATGCGCCGTTCGAGGAATTCGAACGCGGCGCGCCGCGCGGCGGCCCTGACGCCGCTGCGTCGCTCACGGTGACGCTCGCCGAAGCCGCCAAGGGCGCGAAAAAGCGCGTGCTGCTTCCGACCGGCAAGAATGTGGAAATGACGGTTCGCGCCGGGATCGTGGACGGCCAACAGATCCGTCTGCGCGGTCAGGGCTTCGCCGCAGCGAACAGCGCGCCCGGCGACGCGATCATCACGGTGCATGTCGCGCCTCATCCGGAATTGAAGCCCGACGGCGCGGACTTGCGCGCGGATGTTTCGATTCCGCTCGACGACGCGGTGCTCGGCGGATCACTCCGGGTGCCGACGTTGGAAGGTGCGGTGGATTTGAAAATTCCGCCGCGCACGAGCGGCGGGCGCACGTTCCGGCTGAAGGGCAAAGGCCTGCCGACGACGACCGGTGGGAAGGGCGATCTCTTGGTGACGGTGCGAATCGAATTGCCGGACGCACCGGACGAAGAGCTTGAAGCGCTCGCGCGCCGCCTGCGCCAGAGCCGCTCCAAATCCTAGTTTAACGGCGATCGGGCGCGACCTCGTAAGCCGCGTAGACGCGGCGCGCGATGCGATCGAGCCGTTCGCGCTCGGCGGGACCTGCAACCACGAACGCAAGGCCTGACTCGAACCAGGCAAGCGCGCCGAATTCTCCCGACGCCCGCCATTTGAACGCAGTCTGATTTTCGCGCGGAGCGCGAGTCGCGGTGATGGTGACGCGCTCGCCGCCCGTTCCTTCATACATGATCAGGGCGGTCGGTCCGCGTGAGCCGGGCAGCAGTCGGCCGCCGAGGAGCTTCAGGCCCTCCGCGCCGAGATCGGGTGCGCGCACCGGCGAACCCACGCGGCGCGAAAGCCAGGGGAGCAGATGGGCTTCGTCTGCCCTTACTTCGATCGGGTGGCGCACTTCGTTGATGTAGAGCCGGTGCGCCTCGATCGCGGCGTCGGCGAGTGCGCGCGCCATCTGCTGATCGTTCGCCGCGCTGAAATAGTCGCGCGCGAACCAGCCGGCGGCAGCGCCGATCATCAGGGCGATGGTCGCGGCGAACGCGACCTTGCGGCGCAGGCCGCTCGCGCGCATCACCACGTTCTCGATCAGTAGCCGTTCCGGAATCGGCTCGTCGGCGACCGCGCCCCAGCGCTCGCGGATCGCCGAAGTCAGTGCGCGCCACTCCGCGACGCGCGCCGCTGCATCGGGATTGGACGCGAGGTACGACTCGACCGCCGCAATACGATCCGACGGCAGCGCGCCGTCGGCGTAGGCGTGGAGTTCGTCCTCGGTCAGGGGAGCATCGGTCATTTCGTCAATCTCATTACCCTACGGGACGCTGCGTAATTGCGGGCGCTCGCCCTCGATATGCGCGCGCAAGGTCGAACGCGCGCGCGACAAGCGCGACATGACGGTGCCGATCGGCACGCCCTGCACGTCCGCGGCCTCGCGGTAGCTCATGCCTTCGAGCGTCACGAGCAGGAGTACCTCGCGTTGCTCGGCAGGCAACAGCGCAAGCCCGCGCGCTATGTCGCGGCCCGTCCCGTCGGAGGCCGGAGGGCCGGCCGGATCCACGTCCTCGATCACGGCAAGCGTCGGCCGGCGGGACAACCCGCGGCGCCGGTTGCGGTCGAGATTGAGCAGGATCGTGAATAGCCAAGTGCGTAAGTCTCCACCGTGGAACAAATGCTCGGCGCGAAGCGCCCGTACCAACGTGTCCTGCACCAGGTCGTCCGCGGTTTCCGCGTCACGCGACAACGCACGCGCGAAGCGCCGCAAGGCAGGAATCAGGGGCTCGAGACCGCGGCGAACGGCAGTCATGGCCGGCTCCATCGCTCCGGATCAGCGCCGCCATTCTGCGTCCTCCAGAGTTAGAACGCGAGTGGAGCGCCGATTATTCCCTTACCTTGAAGGCGCATAGGGCGCATGCAATAGCTGCGGCCCTTCGCACAGGGCGGCGGGAGGCCCGGATGGCGGACGCAGGCGGGTTGATGCGCGGCAAGCGCGGCCTCGTTTTCGGGGTGGCCAATAGCCGCTCGATCGCCTGGGGCATCGCCCGGGCCGTCGCCGGCGCCGGCGCATCGCTCGGCCTCACCTACCAGGGCGACGCCCTCAAGAAACGGGTCGAGCCGCTTGCGGCGGAGATCGGCGCCAAGGTCGTCGGCCATTGCGACGTGACGGAGCCGGTGACCATCGACGCCGTGTTCGCCGAGTCCGACCGCGTGCTCGGGCAGCTCGATTTCCTCGTGCATGCAGTCGCCTTCTCCGACAAGGACGAGCTCGACGGGCGCTATGTCGACACGAGCGCCGCGAACTTCTCGAAGACGCTGTTGATCTCCTGCTACTCGTTCACCGCGCTCGCGCAACGCGCCGAGAAGCGCATGCCGAACGGCGGCGCGCTGCTCACGCTCACCTATTACGGCGCGGAAAAATGGATGCCGCATTACAACGTGATGGGCGTCGCCAAGGCCGGGCTGGAAGCGAGCGTGCGATATTTGGCGGCCGATCTCGGCGAGAAAAACATCCGCGTCAACGCGATCTCGGCGGGTCCGATCAAGACGCTCGCTGCGTCAGGCATCGGCGACTTCCGCTACATCCTGAAATGGAACGAACATAATTCGCCGCTGCGCCGCACCGTGACGATCGATGAGGTCGGCGACACCGCCGTCTATCTTCTTTCCGACCTCGGCCGCGCAGTCACCGGCGAAATTCATCACGTCGACGCCGGCTACCATATTGTCGGCATGAAGCACCCCGATGCTCCGGACATGACGCCGGGCAAGAACGACGCGTGACGCCGGGCGGCGCAACGATTGGAAACTAACCTATGAAACAGAAATTCGTTCTCGTTGTAGTGACGTCGGCGCTGCTCGGCATGAGCGCCGGGAACGCCGACGCGCAAGGATTCTATCCGCGCGAATGGTGGCAATTCCGGTCCGGCTTGTTTGCGCCCGATTACATCACGCCGTCCTACGACGAGCCCGGTTATCTCACCGGCAATGCATCGAGTGCACGCGCCTCGCGCAACGGCAAGCTCGTGTTCGCGGCGGCGAGCGTCGATCAACGCTGCCAGCAGGACGGCTCACCGAAGGTGACCGTGCTCGATGCGCCGCGCGTCGGGCGCGTCACAACCGACCTCGGCCAGTTCGTTGCCGTCGATAACGACGGCGGCTCGAAAATTTGCCTAGGCCGAACGGTGCGCGGCACGCGCGTCTTCTATCAAGGCCGCGCCACAAGCGGAGATCGGATCGTGCTGCGCGTCGCCTATCCCACCAAAGGATTGATTTACGATCACGTGGTATCGGTACGCTGAAGACGGTAACCGTGGTGCCGATGGCGGTTTGACCCCCGAACCGCGCACTTCTACAACCGGCGGCCACCAGCCGGGCTGCCAGCATGTCGCACAACACGTTCGGCCATCTCTTTCGCGTCACCACGTTCGGCGAAAGCCACGGGGTCGCGATCGGCTGCGTGGTGGACGGTTGCCCGCCGCGCATTCCTCTCACCGTCGCCGACATCCAGCTTGACCTCGATCGCCGCCGGCCGGGGCAGAGCAAGTACGTCACGCAGCGTCGCGAGCCGGATGCGGTGCGGATACTTTCCGGCACGGTCACCGATCCGGCGACCGGAACGGACGTCACGACCGGCACGCCGATCGCGCTTGTGATCGAGAACGTTGACGCGCGCTCGAAGGACTATGACGCGATCGCCGAGACCTATCGGCCGGGGCATGCCGACTACACTTACGACGTGAAATACGGGTTACGCGATCCGCGCGGCAGCGGGCGCGCGTCTGCGCGCGAGACGGCAGCGCGCGTCGCCGCCGGCGCCATTGCTCGCAAGATCGTTCCGGAATTGCGCGTGCGCGGCGCACTCGTGCAAATGGGCGAGATCTCGATCGGGCGCGGACGCTGGGACTGGGACGAAGTCGCGCGCAATCCGTTCTTCAGTCCGGATGCCGATGCGGTAAAACGGATGGAGGACTATATCGAGGGCGTGCGCAAGAAAGGCTCATCGGTAGGCGCGGTAATCGAAGTGGTGGCGGAAAATGTGCCGCCGGGAATTGGCGCGCCGATCTACGGCAAGCTCGACGCGGATCTCGCCGCCGCGCTCATGAGCATCAACGCGGTCAAGGGCGTCGAGATCGGGAACGGCTTCGCCGCCGCTCGGCTTTCGGGCGAGGAAAACGCGGACGAGATGCGCGTTGGCAACGAAGGCCGGCCTTCGTTCGGTTCGAACAACGCGGGCGGCATTCTCGGCGGCATCTCCACCGGCGCGCCGGTGGTGGTGCGCTTCGCGGTGAAGCCCACCTCTTCCATCCTCACGGCGAGGCAGACAGTCGACCGCTATGGGCGCGAAACCGAAATCTCGACCAAGGGACGGCACGATCCGTGCGTCGGAATCCGCGCGGTTCCGGTCGGCGAGGCGATGGTGGCTTGCGTGATCGCCGATCATTTCCTGCGCCATCGCGGGCAAGTCGGGGTGTCGGCGGCATGGCCGTTTCCACAGAAAAAGAAATAAGTGCAATATGAACGTGATGAGTGAGAAAATTCACAGCGTGGGCATGGCGATCGAGGCGTTCGCTCGCGGCGAGATGGTGGTCGTCACCGACGATTATGATCGCGAGAATGAGGGCGATCTGTTCGTCGCCGCTTCGCTCTGCACGGCGGAGAAGATGGCGTTCATCGTGCGGCACACGAGCGGCATCGTCTGTGCTCCGCTGCCGCCCGAAGAGGCGCGCCGGCTGCACCTCGATCCGATGGTGGCCGCAAACAACGCGCCGCTCGGCACGGCCTTTACAGTGTCGGTGGACGTGCAGCACGGATTGACCACCGGCATTTCCGCCGAGGAGCGCGCCAACACAGTGCGCGCGCTCGCCAACCCGAACATGAGCGCGTCGGATTTCGTGCGGCCGGGGCACGTGTTTCCGCTGGTCGCGCGCGCGGGCGGCGTGCTCATGCGCTCCGGTCACACGGAAGCGTGCGTCGATCTTTGCCGGCTCGCCAATCTGCCCCCGGTCGGCGTGCTAGCCGAACTCGTCAACGATGACGGCTCGGTGATGCGCGGACCGGAAGTCGCGGACTTCGCCCGGCAACACAAGCTACAGCAAATTTCCATCGCCGATCTGATCGCTTGGCGGCAGGCGCGCGAGAAACTCGTGGAGCGAGTGTCCACGTTTCCGGTGCAGAGTGAAATCGGCGAATTGACCGGCCACGCCTTCATCACGCCGTTCGATCCGGTCTATCACATGGCGTTCGTGTGCGGCCGCATCGGTGACGGGCGGGACATTCTCGTGCGATTGCATCGCGCCGATATCGTGCGCGACCTGTTCGGCGAAGCGAAGGCATTTCACGGCTCGCTTGCACGCTTCCAGGCGGAAGGCCGCGGTGTGCTCGTGCTGCTGCGCGACGGCACGGCCGGCGTGCCGGTGGTCAGGCCGGGCGAGCAAAACGCGGAGGCGGTACGCGACAAGCAATGGCGCGAGGTCGGCCTCGGCGCGCAGATCCTGCGCGACCTCGGCATTTCCTCGATCCGGCTGCTGAGCTCGAGCTCGCTCACATACGTCGGCCTCGGCGGCTTCGGCATCGAGATTTCCGCGACCGAGGCGATCGAGGGTTAGCAATCGGCCGCGAAGCGCCCTTTTCCCGCCTTGGTCCCGTCCTCAAGGCATGGCAGCATTCATGGTCGGCAGCGCGGAGCCAGACATGATTCGGCGTCTCCGGAATTTCCTGCTTGTCGCCGCCCTGGCGGCTTTGCTGCCGGCTTCGATTACGAATGCGGTTGACGAACGTTCGCAGGTCGATGTCGAACTCGTGCTCGCCGTCGATATTTCCTACTCGATGGATTACGACGAGCTTGCGCTTCAGCGCGAAGGCTACATTCTCGCCCTTACCTCCGAGCAGTTTCTCGATGCCATGCGGCGCGGGCCGCTCGGGCGGATCGCCGTCACCTATATCGAATGGGCTGGCTCTGCCGAGCAGCAGGTGGTCGTGCCGTGGCAGGTCATCGACAGTCCGGCGAGCGCCGACGCCTATTCCAAGCTGCTGAAGGATGCGCCGATCCGGCGCGCGTATCGCACCTCGATTTCGGGCGCGTTGAAATTCTCGGCGGCCTTGTTCGGCACGAATTACAAAGGTATCCGGCGCGTGATCGACGTGTCGGGCGACGGCACCAACAATCAGGGCGATCTCGTGGAGCCGACGCGCGACGAGGTACTGCGCAGCGGCATCACGGTCAACGGACTGCCGGTTATGTTGAAGACACCCTACGCTTCGATGATCGATTTACCCGACCTCGACGCCTATTACGAGGATTGCGTGATCGGCGGACCGGGAGCGTTTCTGGTGCCGGTGCGCGAGCGACACCAGTTCGCCGACGCGATCCGCAACAAGCTTGTGCTTGAGGTCGCAGGCATTGCGCCGCGCAGGCAGGCTTATGCCGAAGAGCTTGTCGTGCCGGTGGTGAGCCCGCCGCGCGTGTCGTGCACGATCGGCGAGCAGATGTGGCAGCGCCGTTGGGGCGGCGGCGGTCTGCAATAGGTCAGCGGTCGAAAACGCCCACGAGCTCCACGTGGGCGGAATAGCGAAACTGATCGACCGGCACGACGCGGCCAGGCTTGAAGCCGCCCGCGATGAGGATTTGCGCGTCACGGGCGAAGGTCGCGGGACTGCACGAAACATAAACGATGCGCGTTGCGCCCGAATGCGCGAGTTCACGCGCTTGCGCCTCGGCGCCTTGCCGCGGCGGGTTGAGCACGGCCACTTTGCACGGCACAAGCTCGCCCACGGTGAGCGGGCTGCGAAATAGATCGCGCACGACGGTTTCGACCGGCTTCAGTCCGGGCGCCCCCTTGGCCTTCCTAAGCGCCCCGATTGCCGCCTCGTCGCCATCGACAGCCAAGACCTGCGCGGTCTCGGCCATCCGCAACGCAAAGGTGCCGATGCCGCAGAAAAGATCCGCCACGCGGCGCGAGCTGCCTACTGCCTCGCTTACCAACGCGGCGAGCGTCGCCTCACCTTTGACGGTGGCCTGCAGGAACCCGCCGGGCGGCGGAATGACCGTGGCCTTGCCGATCTTCAGCACCGGTTCGCTCATTTGCGCCACAAGCTCGCCGTGACGCGTCACGCGCGCGAGCTTCTCCGCGCGGGCGACGCGGGCGAGCGCTTCGGTGGTCTGCGGCGTGAGCGAACCGGAGCCGCGAATGTCAACGTCGAGGCCGCCGTCAGTCGAGGTGAAATGAAGATCGAGCGGCTTGCCGCCGGGATCGAGCGGCTCTGCCAGCTTCCAGGCGATGGCAAGCGCGCGCTCGAGCGATGGCGCGAAGATCGGACATTGATCGATGGGCACCACGTGATGCGACCGGCGGCCGGTAAAACCGACAACGAGAATTTTGCGCCCGCCGCGGCGGGCGTGCA
Organism: Xanthobacteraceae bacterium; assembly: GCA_040901465.1. GTDB lineage: Bacteria > Pseudomonadota > Alphaproteobacteria > Rhizobiales > Xanthobacteraceae > JAUSIF01. Next base: position 18,062 of record JBBDYN010000025.1, on the reverse strand, counting down.
GCACCGCACGGCGCCTGCCCTCACCGTGCGCGTCAATCAGCTCCTCGACCGGCGCGTTCACGCCCGCCTGGGCGAGCGCGGCGACGACGAGGTCGCGCTTCCACTCGCGGTATTTTTCCTCGCTCCAATGCTGGACCGCACAGCCTCCGCAGGTTCCGAAATGCGGGCAGATCGGTTCAATGCGATCCGGGCTCGGCTCCAGGATCGAGACGATTTCGCCCCGCTCGCCCTTGATCTCGACCTCGACCTTTTCGCCGAGCAACGCGTACGGGACAAAGAGCGGACCAAGCGGCGTGTCGGCAACGCCATCCCCGCGATGGCCCATGCGGCCAATGACGAGACGCTCGATTTGGCGTTCCGGCGGCTTTTTTGCTTCTTGGTTCATAGGGCGGGCGATATCCGGCAATTGGCGGCGAGGCCAAGGCCCTCCCCGCCGGTTATCCTGCGGCAGATCGCAGCGGTGTCCGCTTCCGTCCGTTTTGCACCCAAGGTTCTGCCTCCGAGAGATTGCCGCCGGCGAGCGCCGGAAGGAACCGCCGCGCCGTCAGCAGATGGAATCGCCAGACCAGGAGCGAGGCATACACGAAAAGCCCGAGCGTGAGGCCGATCCAGATGCCGTAGGCGCCCAGCCCGAGGGGAAAGCCGAGGGCATAGGCGCTGAAAAATCCGACCGCCCAGAAGCCGATGGCCGCGAACAGCAAGGGCACGCGGGTGTCGTTCAGCCCGCGCAAGGCGCCCGCGCCGATCGTCTGGACGCCATCGAAAATGAAGAAGCTCGCGCCGAGGACGAGAAGCGTCGATGCGAGGGTCATTGTCTCGGCTGCCGCCGACGCCTGTTCGCCCAGAAACAGCGCGGGAATGAAATCGCGCGTCGCGACGACAAGCAGCGTCATCGCCGCCATGAACACAGTTCCGAGTGCGATCGCCGTAAAGCCGGCGATTCGGGTCGCCGGCGCGTCGCCGCGGCCGACCGCGTGGCCGACGCGCACGGTCGCCGCCATCGAGATGCCGAAAGGAACCATGAACATGATTGCGGCGGTCTGCAGCGCGATCTGATGCGCAGCGAGCGCGCTCGTGCCGATGAGCCCCATAAGCAATGCGGCCGCCGCAAACAGTCCGTACTCGAGCACGAACGCACCCGAAATCGGCGCACCGATCACGATCAACCGCCAGAGCAGCAGCCAGTCCGCGCGCCAAAATCGGCCGAGAACGCGATACTTCCTGAACGGCGGGCGCGCGTAGCAAATCCAGATCGCGGCGGCGCACATGCCGACGTTGACGATCGTGGTCGCGACGCCGGCGCCAAGGAGATCGAGCCTCGGAAAACCGAATTCACCGAAGATCAGAGCGTAGGCGAGCAAGAAGTTGACGGGGATCGCCGCGAGCATGATCCATAGCGCGGGTTCCGGCCGATTGATCGCGCCCATGAAATTGCGAATCGCGATGAACCACCAGGCCGGCACGAGGCTCCAGGCGAGGCCGTCAAGATAACGATCGGCGAGGCCCGCGGCATCCGGCGCCTGACCGAATGCCAGTAACAACTCCTCGCCCCAGAACTGCAGAATTGTCAGCGGCGCACCGAGCATGAGCGAGGCCCAGAGGCCAACGCGCAACGCGCGGCGCACGAGCCGCGGCCGGCGCGCGCCGAAACCTTGCGCCGCAAGCGGCGCTACCGCCGACACCAACCCCATGCCGAGCACGAAGGCGGCAAACAGCACGGTCTGGGCAAGCGCGGCCCCGGCCAAGGCCGTGTCGCCGAGGCGGCCGACCAAGGCGAGATCGGTCGTCATCATGGCGATCTGGCCGAGTTGCGTGAGCGCAATCGGCAGCGCGAGCTTGACGGTCTCGGTCAGCTCGATGCGCCAAAGGCCCCTATCCGGCGGCGCGACCGCGCCGGCGGCGAACTCTGCTTGCGGTAGCGTCATGGCGGCGGAACATAGCGGCCAATGCCGGAAATGAAAGCGTGGCCGCGCGCAACCTCTGAAACGCAAGAAATATCAATTCCGTGACGATGAGATGGCAAAAATTTGCGCCTAAATCGAGACAGCGATCAGGAAATTGCAGCGTGCTTTGCGAGCCGTGCGCCCAGCAGGAACTCGCGATTGCCGTCGCCGCCGAGGATCGGCGAATTCACGACACCGATCACTGCCCACCCGAGCGTGGCGGCAAAGGCGATCAGCTCCTCGCATACCGCGCGATGCACGGCTGAGTCGCGCACAACGCCCTTGCCGGCGAGTTTGCGGCCGGCCTCGAATTGCGGCTTTACGAGCGCCACGAGTTCGGCACCGGGTGCGGCAAGGGCGGTGACGTTCGGCAGAATTTTCTTCAGCGAAATAAAACTCACGTCGATTGCAATCATTTCAGGCGGCACGGGAATCACCGAGCGATCGAGTTTGCGCGCGTCGGTTTTCTCAAGAATGGCGATTTCGTTCCTGCCTCGCAGGGAAGCATGCAGTTGGCCGGTTCCCACGTCGACGGCGTAAACGCGCCGCGCACCCGCGCGCAACAGCGCGTCGGTGAAACCACCGGTCGAAGCGCCGACATCGAGACATGCTTTTCCCTTCGGATCGAATGCGAAATGTGCAAGTGCTGCTGCAAGCTTCACGCCTCCACGCGAGACATACGGATGCGCAGGCTCGGCAACGAGCACGGCACCCGTTGAAATTGCCTCGGCGGCCTTTTTCACCGGCATACCGTCGGCGGTGACGCGGCCCGCTTCGATCGCCGCTTGCGCCTTGGTGCGGCTCTCGAACAGCCCGCGCGCCACGAGCAATTGATCAGCGCGAGTCCGCGTCTTCGACATGGGCGTCCTGCTCAATGCAAAAGGATAGGCACGAGCCGCTGCGCCGCGCCAACCCGGAACAACAGAGCTGTGAATTGCGTTCTGTGCCGATGGTGCTAGTTATCGGGCCGGGGCGGGCTTCGCCCCGCTCCCCGTCTCGACGGAGAACTTCATGCGACGCCGCGCTTGCCGCGCCGCCCTATTGATCGTTTCGGTTCTGCTTGCCGCAGCTGCGCCCGGCGCAGTTGCCGCAGCGCAACTGCTCGCCGACGCGCAACTCGCCCAAAAGAGCGCCGCACGTACCGCGGTGAAAAAATCGAGTGCAAAATCGAGTTCCGCGGCAAAGGCGCAACCTGTTTGGAAGTTCAGTCGCAGCGCCGGGGTGCCAACGCTCGAATACGGCACGCCCAACACCGGCGAGACTCTGATTTCGTTTTCGTGCCAGCCTGACACCGGGCTTCTGCGCGTGATCTCGCAGATCGGATCGCGCGGCCTGCGGCCGGGCGACGGTGCGGCGATTCTGCTGGTCAACGGGAAGATGCGCTTCGAGGTCGCCGGTACGGCATTCTCGACGCAATCGAGGGAAATTGTGGATATCGGGGCCACGTCACGGATCGACCCAAAATTATTCGCGTTGTTCCGGACCGGCGATACGTTGATCGTCGACGTGCCGGGCCGAAAACGATCGCTCGCCGTGTCAGCCGCCAAGCCCAGTGCCGACGCATTCGAAAAGGCGTGCACGGCCAGCAAGCAGCCGGCAACCGGATAGCCCTTTTAGCTATTTGACACCAGAGCGGGCGATCCGTGGGGGGCGAGCTTGCCGCCACTCACGCTCGCAATGCGATTGCGCCCGGAGCGCTTCGCTTCATACAGCATGCGGTCGGCGAGCTTCATCAAATCGGATGTGCCGGTCATCGCCGGATTCAGTTCGGCAACGCCCACGCTGATCGTCACCGGCACCCTCATTCCGCCGGTTTCGAGCGGACGCTCGGCCACCATCCGCCGCAGTCTTTCAGCGACGATGCAGCTGCTCTCGAGATCGGTCTCGGGCAGCAGGATCGCGAACTCCTCGCCGCCGACGCGGGCGACGGCATCGGGATTGCGCTTGTTCTCCTCACAGAGATTGCCGACGTGCTGGATCATCTGGTCGCCGACGTCGTGGCCGAAGCGGTCATTGACCGCCTTGAACTTGTCTATGTCGAGCAGCAGCATCGACAACGGACGGCCATAGCGGCGGAAGCGACCGACTTCGCGGTCGGCGAGCGTCACGAATTGGCGCCGGTTGCAAAGTCCGGTCAGGCTGTCAGTCGTCGCGAGCTTTTCAAGCTGATCGGCAGTGCGCGCGAGATCGGTGATGTCGGTATAGGTCAGCATGCGGCCGCCGCCGGGCAGCGCGGTGATTTGATAGCGAACGACTCGGTCGCGCGACCATCGCAGTTCGATCGGCCTCGTGTCGCCGGTGCGGATCATCTCGATCCGCCGCTCGATATAGGATTCCAGTTCGGTCTCGGGGACGGCGAAAGCGTTGGTTATGCGACCGTGCTCCATGATCTCGGCGATCGTCGGCCGACCGTCGGCCATTCGATCCGGCATATCCGACATCATTCGGAAGGCCCGATTGATGAACTGCGCGCGAAAATCGTCGTTGAGCAGGACCACTCCGTATTCGGCTTGGTCAAGCGCCGCGTGCAGGGTCTCGAGCTCCTCGTTGCGGCGGACGATGCCGGTGAGGTCGCTATAGGTCAGCAAGCGGCTGCCGTTGGAGAGGACCACGCATTTGGCGCGAACGACCTTGCCGCCGGCAAAGCGCAATTCAACCGGGGTCGGATCGCCGGCACGAACAGTTTCCACGCGCTTTTCAATGAACGCGTCGAGATCCTCCTTGAACGTCGTGACGTGGGCACCGCGGATCAGCTCCGCGTAGGTCGGCTTGAGACCGACATCCGGCATTGACGCGCCCGCGAAGTCGCACGCAGCACGATTGATGAATTCGAGACGAAGGTCGCGATCGAGGAGAATGATTCCGTCGTCGATCTCGTTGAGCGCCGCACGCAGCTTGAGCAATTCCTCGGCGGCGGTGCCGGCAGCCTTATCGCTTTCCGGAGCGGGCGCGGCCCGGGCGGCGGTCAGACGCGCGATCAGCGGGGCGATCACTGATTTCCGGTGATCTGTGGTCATGGCCCGTTCAAGGGATGCAGCAGCGGAGGCGCGAAAACTAACGGAAAGTGATGTGGGATTGATTAAGGCAATCGCCGCAAACGAAGCGATCCGCCGGCCACGTTCCTAGACTTTCCGCGTGCGTCGGCTGTTCCCGCTCGGGACTTCTTAACCAATCGCGCCGATCGCGGACAGATCGGGAAGCTAGGCGCGGCGCACCGCTTCCCGCCGGGGTTTCCCGAGTGCGGCGAGCGCCGAGGCCACGATTCCCCGCGCATCGAGGCCGGCGCGGGCGTACATGTTCGCGGGCGTGTCCTGCTCGATGAAGAGATCCGGAAGCACGAGCGGACGGAATTTCAGGCCGCGATCGAGCGCACCCTCGCGCGCCAGCAATTCCAGCACATGACTGCCGAAGCCGCCAACCGAACCCTCCTCGACGGTCAGCAGAACCTCATGCTCGCGGGCGAGCCGCAACAGAAGCTCGCGGTCGAGGGGCTTGGCAAAGCGCGCATCGGCGATCGTCGTGGAGAAGCCCTGTGCGGCGAGTTCCTCCGCGGCCTTCATACACTCGCCAAGACGCGCGCCGAAATTGAGGATCGCAACCGAAGTGCCTTCGCGGATCATACGGCCTCGGCCGATTTCGAGCGGCTTGCCTTCGGCGGGTATCTCGACACCCATGCCTTCGCCGCGCGGATAGCGGAATGCGGACGGCCGGTCGTCGATCGCGACCGCGGTCGCGACCATATGCACGAGCTCTGCTTCGTCGGCCGCCGCCATCACCACAAAATCCGGAAGACAGGCGAGATAGGCGACATCAAAGCTGCCCGCATGGGTCGGTCCATCGGCGCCGACGAGACCGGCACGATCGATCGCGAAGCGCACGGGCAGTCTCTGGATCGCAACATCATGCACGACCTGGTCGTAGGCGCGTTGCAGGAACGTCGAATAGATTGCCGCGAAGGGCTTGTAGCCTTCGGTGGCGAGCCCCGCGGCAAAAGTCACTGCGTGCTGCTCGGCAATGCCGGCGTCGAAGCAGCGGTCGGGAAATTCGCGGGCGAAAAGATCGAGCCCCGTGCCCGACGGCATCGCAGCGGTGACGGCGACGATCTTCCCGTCCTTGCGCGCTTCCTTGATCAGACTCTCGCCGAATACCTTCGTGTAGGCAGGCGTGCTTGTCTTGCCCTTGGCCTGTGTGCCGGTGGCGATGTCGAACTTGACGACGCCATGATACTTATCGACCGAGGCCTCGGCGGGCGGATAGCCCTTGCCCTTACGGGTGACAATGTGCACGAGCGTCGGGCCGCGCTCGTAGTCGCGCACATTGCGCAGCACCGGGAGCAAGTGATCGAGATTGTGGCCGTCGATGGGTCCGACATATTCGAAGCCAAGCTCCTCGAACAACGTACCGCCGGTGATGAAGCCGACCCAATGCCCGAATGCGCGGCGGATGAACTGCGCCGCGCGCTTCGGCAATCGCGGCGCCGTCCATTCCCACAGATCGCGCATGCGAGAATAAGCGCGGCCGGAAAGACGGCGTGCGAGGTAAGCGGACATCGCACCGACCGGCGGCGCGATCGACATGTCGTTGTCGTTGAGGATCACGATCAGGCGCTTGCCCATGGCGCCGGCATTGTTCATGGCCTCATAGGCCATGCCAGCGGACATGGCGCCGTCGCCGATCACGCACACCACGTGAAAGTCATCGCCGGCAAGATCGCGTGCTACGGCCATGCCGAGGCCCGCCGAGATGGAAGTCGAGGCGTGCGCGGCGCCGAACGGGTCGTATTCGCTCTCGGCGCGCCGTGTGAAGCCGGAGAGGCCACCGCCCTGGCGCAGTGTGCGAATACGATCGCGGCGGCCGGTCAGAATCTTGTGCGGATAGGCCTGGTGGCCGACGTCCCAGACGATCTTGTCGCGCGGCGTATCGAAAATGTAGTGCAGCGCCACCGTGAGCTCGATCACGCCTAGACCGGCGCCGAGATGGCCGCCGGTGACGGATACGGCGTCGATCGTTTCGTGACGCAGCTCGTCGGCCACCTGACGGAGCGATTCAGGCGGCAATTGCCGCAGATCGCCCGGCAGACGGATCATATCGAGCAGAGGTGTCGCCGAGCGTTTCGACAATGCCGTTCCTTCGCGGGCGCCGTCGTCAAATCACAACGTAATCGATATACCAGTCATCCCGGCGCGGCAATGCGAGCCGGGCTCGCGCGGATCAGCCAGCGGAGTAAGACCTATCCTCCGGCAACGGAATGAATTCGATCTCGTCGCCCGGCACCTTGCCGAAATGGCCCTGCTTCCATTCCTCCTTCGCCTGATCGATGCGGTCCTTGCGCGAGGAAACGAAGTTCCACCAGACGTAGCGGGGTCCGTCGAGCGGCACGCCGCCGACGACGGCGATGCGGCTCGGTTTCACCGCCTTGACGGTGATGCGGTCGCCGGGACGGAAGATCAGGAGCCGGCCGGTGTCGAAACGGTCGCCTTCAATATCGATCTCGCCGGAGCCGACATAGATCGCGCGCTCTTCGTAGCCGGAGTCGAGGGGCATGGCCGCGCCCGCGTCGAGCGAGACGTCGGCAAAAATCGTTTCGGAGGTGGTCTTGAGCGGAGAGACAGCGCCGAACATCTTGCCCGCGACGAGGCGCACTGTCTTGCCTTCGCCGCTCACGACCGGAAGATCCTGGCCGCCGAGATGGGAGAAGCTCGGATCGATCTCCTCATCCTTCGACATCATGGCGACCCAAAGCTGGAGGCCGTGCAACGGCTCGCCCTTGACGCGATGGTCGGGTGCGGTGCGCTCCGAATGCACGATGCCGCGGCCCGCGGTCATCCAATTCACCTCGCCGGGATGGATCGCGGCATTCATGCCGAGCGTGTCGCGATGAATAATCTCACCGTCATAGAGATAAGTGAGCGTCGAAAGGCCGATGTGCGGGTGCGGACGCACGTCGAGGCCCTTGCCGGACTTGAACTCGGCCGGGCCAAAATGATCGAAGAAAACATAGGGGCCTACCGTGCGGCGCGTCGAATGCGGCAGCGCGCGCCGCACGGTGAAATCGTCGAGATCGATGCTGCGAGGAACGACGACAAGCTCGAGCGCCTCGCAGGCGAAACGGTCTCCGGCGGCCGGATCCTTACCCGGGAAAAAGCTCATGGCTGATCCTCATTTTTAGCGTTCGAATTCATATAGGCATTGCGCCGGTACGCGTCCAAGCCACCGTGACGGCGCTCAATTCCCGTCGAGGGGCTCAGTGCCCGTGACGCGGCCACCGGCATCGCGTGTGATCTTTTCCACCCTCGCCTCGGCCACGCGCAATAGCGTCTCGCAATGGCCCTTCAGCGCCTCGCCACGCTCGTAGATGCGGATCGATTCTTCGAGCGCGACATCACCCTTTTCCAGGCGCTGGACGATCGATTCCAGTTCGGCAAGCGCCGTCTCGAACGGGAGCGCGGCGACGTCGGAGTTCTGATTTTTCGATTCCTTGGCCATCGGCAATCCCTAGCACGAAGACGTTCAACCGCGCATCAGCGCCTGTACATGGGCCGCGACGGAATTGGACAAGCCCTGAAGGTCATAGCCGCCTTCCAGCACGGAGACGAGCCGGCCGCTCGCATGCCTGTCTGCAACTGCCAAGAGCTTCTGCGTCACCCAGCCGAAGTCGGCTTCGGAGAGATTGAGATTGGCGAGCGGATCGCGCATGTGCGCGTCGAACCCGGCGGAAACCACGATCAGATCGGGACGAAATTCCTCGAGCCGCGGCAGGATCACACTCTGGAACGCCTCGCGGAACTCCGCCCCACCGTCACCCGCCGCGAGCGGCGCATTGACGATGTTGTTGTGCTCGCCGCGCTCGGAGCGCGAGCCGGAGCCGGGATAAAGCGGCATCTCGTGGGTCGAGCAGTACATCACGCTTGCGTCCGACCAGAAAATTTCCTGTGAGCCGTTGCCGTGATGCACGTCGAAGTCGACGATGGCGACGCGGTCGGCGCCATAGTGCTTCCGCGCGTGGCGCGCGGCGATCGCCGCGTTGTTGAAAAAGCAGAAGCCCATCGCGGTCGCGGTTTCGGCGTGATGGCCGGGAGGGCGCATCGCGACGAAGGCATTCGACGCATGTTCCGTCATCACTTCGTCGACCGCGAGCACCGCGCCGCCCGCCGCGCGCAGGATGGGCTCCCAGCTGCCCGGCGAGAGCGAAGTGTCGGCGTCGATCCGCGCCACGCCCTGACCCGGCACCGCCGCACGCAAGGCCTCCACGTATTCCATGGGATGCACCTGCGTGATCGCTTCGAACTCGCCTTGCGGGGCGGGCTCGCGCGCGAGTGCCGCGAACTTCTCGTCCTCGAGCGCCGCCATCACCGCGTGCAGGCGGTCGGCGCGCTCGGGATGGCCCGAGGGCGTCGCGTGCTTCAGGCCGGAATCGTGGCTAATCAGCAAAGTCGTCATCAGTTCCCGTCCGTGCGGCAGGCTACGCGAGAGGCGCGGCCGTCACAAACCAGGGCGAGCCGCCCTCGCCGTATCAGAATTTTGCCGCGAGTGGGCCCAATCCGGCCCCTATTGCCGCCCAGTAGTTCGCGTGAATGACGCCCGCTGCGCTGCGTCGGCAAGCTTTCGTTAAGCATGTTGCGGCAGCTTTGGGCGTGGCACGATGAGGTACGTGAATGCGACCGCTTCCGGGCGCGCTTCTCGCGCTGGGCCTGCTGCTCTCAGCGGAAAATGTCCAGGCCGATCCGATCCGCATCGTCGCCTACGGCGACAGCAACACGGCCGGCTTCGGCGTCTCTGAGCCGAACAAGTATCCGACGCAGCTTGCGCGCGCATTGCAGGCGCGCGGCTACGACGTCGAAGTGTTGAACAGCGGTGTGTCGGGCGACACCACGAATGGCGCGTTGCGCCGACTAGAATCCGCCGTTCCGGAAGATGCTGAGATCGCGATCGTGTTCCTCGGCCGCAACGACATGCGTTTCGGCTTGAGCGCGGAAACGACGTACCGCAATCTCGACGAGATCGTGAGCCGGCTGCGCGCGCGCGGCGTCGAGGTGATCCTCGCCGGATTCCATACGCGCGATTTTTCCGACATCGCGATCGCGTACGGCGCGACCTACTACCCTGATTTCTTCGAAGGCGTGGCCGTCGACGGCGTAAAGAAGCCGGGATACTCGCTGTTCTGGGACATCATCGGGCACCTGAACTCGCGCGGCTACCAGGAAGTGGTGGCGCGGCTGTCGCCCGTCGTGGAGCAGCAGGTCGTGAAAGTATTCTGCCGGCGTCTCGGCGACGCGATCATGTTCGCTCCCGAATGCCAGACGCCGGAAATGCAAGCGCAGACCACCGGCTCGATCGTGCGGCGCTAGGATTTTTTCGCGTCCAATCGCACGGAAGGCGGCGGCTTCATTTCATCCGGCACGAAGAAATCCGGCGCGAGCGGCTGCGTCGGGTCGACACGATATTTGTCGAAATCGGCCTCGCCTTCGGCCGCGAGAAAATTGTCGTCGATCAGAAAATTTCCAGTGAATTCGCGCGCGGATTTCTGGAAGATCCGATAGGCCGCGTCGGCCATAATCTCCGGCTTGCGGCTCATGCGCACGACGCGGTCGCCGCCAAGAAGGTTTCGAATCGCGGCGGTGGCAATCGTCGTGCGCGGCCAGAGCGCGTTTACCGCAATGCCCTTGGGGCGCAGCTCACCGGCAAGTCCCAGCACCACGAGGCTCATGCCGTACTTCGCCATCGAATAAGCGAGATGCGGGGCGAACCACTGCTCCTTGATGTCGAGGGGCGGCGAAAGCGCGAGGATATGCGGATTCTGTGCGCGCTCGAGGTGCGGGATCGCGTATTTCGAGACCATGTAGGTCGCGCGCGCATTCACCTGCTGCATCAGGTCGAAGCGGCGCATGTCGGTATCCGGCGTGCGGGTGAGCTGGATCGCGCTCGCGTTGTTGACGACAATATCGATGCCGCCGAATTGCGCGGCCGCTTTCTCGATCGCCTCGGCGACCTGCTTTTCCTCGCGCACGTCGCATACGAGCGCGAGCGCCTTGCCGCCCGCCTTCTCGACTTCATCCGCAGCCGTGTGGATCGTGCCTTCAAGCTTTGGATGCGGCTGGTCGGTCTTGGCGGCGACTGCGATGTTGGCGCCGTCGCGCGCTGCCCGGAGCGCGATAGCGAGGCCAATGCCGCGCGAAGCGCCGGTGATGAAAAGCGTCCTGCCGTGAAGGGACAAGATCAATCACGCGACGAGCGCGGCCTCCGCCTGCATCACCGAATCCGCGCCGGAGACGACAGCCTGCTCAAGCCCTCCAGCGGCCGCCAAGAGATTCTCGGCAAAGAAGCGCGCCGTGGCAATGCGAGCGGCATTGGCGGGATCGCCGGCGCCGACGGCGTCGGCCGCGAGCGCCATCTCGGTGAGGTAAGTCGCGCCGGCGGTCAGGCCGAATAATCGCAAATAGGGCGTCGCGCCGGCGAGTGCCGCATCGGGCCTCGCTGCGAGTTCGGCAAGCAGATGCCTGGAGGCGCGTTCGAGCGCGGCAACCGCCTCGCCGAGCCGGCCGGCGGTCGCGCCGAACGCAGGATCGTTCAATTCCGCGACACGGCGGGCGATGTCGCGATAACTGCCGAGCACGCGCTGCAAGGTCTCGCCACCGGACTGGCCGATCTTACGCGTGACGAGATCGATGGCCTGGATGCCGTTCGTCCCCTCGTAGATCGCCGAAATGCGCGCATCGCGGTAATGCTGCGCGGCGCCGGTTTCCTCGATGAAGCCCATGCCGCCGTGCACCTGGATGCCGAGCGAGGTCACCTCGATCCCGCAATCGGTCGAGAACGCCTTGGCGACCGGCGTGAACAGGTTCGCTTCATCGGAGGCCTCGCTGCGAGCCTTGGCGTCCGGCAAATGCCGCGAGCGGTCGATCGCGTCCGCGGTCTTCAGGCAGATCGCGCGCGAGGCGGCGGTCATGGCGCGCATCGTGAGCAGCATCCGCTTCACGTCGGGATGCACGATGATCGGGCTCATGTCCTTGCCGTTGGCGCGGCCCTGCTTGCGATCGCGCGCAAAGGCGAGCGCCTGCTGGTACGCTCGCTCGGAAATCGCCACGCCTTCGACGCCGACGCCGAGGCGCGCCAGATTCATCATCGTGAACATGCAGGCGAGACCCTTGTTCTCCTCGCCAATTAGATAGCCGACCGCGCCTTCGTTCTCACCGTAGAGCATGACGCACGTCGGCGATCCGTGAATGCCCATCTTGTGTTCGATGGACGCGCAGCGGAGATCGTTGCGCGGGCCGAGCGAGCCGTCCTCCTTCACGAGAAATTTCGGCACGAGGAACAGCGAAATTCCTTTCGTACCCGCCGGCGCGTCGGGAAGACGCGCGAGCACGAAATGGATGATGTTCGACGTCAGGTCGTGCTCGCCGTAGGTGATGAAAATCTTCTGGCCCTTGAGGTGATAGGTTCCGTCGTTCGCGCGATCGGCGCGGGTGCGCAGGCCGGAAAGATCCGAGCCAGACTGCGGCTCGGTGAGTTGCATCGTGCCCATCCATTCGCCGGACACGAGCTTGTGCAGGTAGCGTTCTTTCATCTCCTCGCTCGCGTGCGCGTGCATCGCCTCAATTCCCGCCTGCGTCAGCAATGGGCCGAGCGCGAACGCCATGCAGGCCGAGTGCCAATATTCGACGCACGCCATGTTCACGAGCGAGGGTAATCCCTGCCCGCCATATTCGGTGGGCGCGGGCAGCGCGTTCCATCCCGCTGCGGCCCAAGCGCGATAGGCTTCCTTCCAGCCTTGCGGCATGGTGACGACGCCGTTCGCAAACGGCGTGCCCTGCTGATCGCCGATGCGGTTGAGCGGCGCGATCACTTCGTTCGCGAACTTGCCCGCCTCCTCCAGCACCTGCGCGATGAGATCGGGCGACACGTCGGCGAGCGCGCCCTTGCCTGAAAGCGCCTTGAGGCTCGTGCAATGATCGAGGAAGAACACGGTCTCGGCGACCGGGGCGCGATAGGTCATGGACGTCTCCGTTCCCGCTTGAGGGCGACCGCAGCGCGCGGCTTGACCGCGAACGCGCAAGGACCTACCGCCCATCGACGATTTCGGCCGAGAGTGGCCGTGCCCACCGGAGCCGTCAATGTGACCGCGAGCCTGCCAGGCGCGAAACATTCGACCCGCATGCTGCCGGCCGACGCCACCGGCATCGCCGAGGCGGCGCATGCGCTCGCCGCGGGCGGGCTCGTCGCGTTCCCGACCGAGACCGTATACGGGCTCGGGGCCGACGCCACCGACGCGCAGGCAGTGGCGCGGCTCTATGCGGCCAAGGAACGGCCCGCGTTCAACCCGCTGATCGCGCATCTCTCGGGCCGCGAGGCGGCACTGGGGATCGGCGCATTCAACGAGGCGGCGCTCCGGCTCGCGGAAAAATTCTGGCCGGGGCCGCTGACGCTCGTGGTGCCTGCTCTGCCGAATCGCGCGGTCTGCGATCTCGCGCGTGCGGGACTCGATACGGTGGCGCTGCGGATTCCCAAGCATCCGGTGGCGCAGGCTCTCTTGCAGGCAGTCGGCAAGCCGGTCGTGGCGCCGAGCGCGAACCGGTCCGGCCACGTGTCGCCGACGACCGCCGAGCACGTGCTCGCCGACCTGCGTGACCGGATCGATCTCATCCTCGACGGCGGCCCCGCTCCTTTGGGGCTCGAATCCACGATCATCGATTGCACGGGCGACCGGCCGGTGCTGCTGCGGCCCGGCACGGTCCCGCGCCATGCGATCGAGGCCGCGCTCGGATTTCCGCTGGTCGACGCTCCGTCACAAGGGGGAGATGCGCCGTCGGCGCCGGGCCAGCTGCCCTCGCACTACGCGACGCGGGCACGACTGCGCCTCGACGTGTCCGAGGTGCAACCCGGCGAAGCGCTGCTCGCGTTTGGACCCAAGCGCCCGGATGGTGCTGAGCGCGCGGCCTATGTGCTCGACCTCTCGCCCAAAGGCGATCTCGTGGAGGCCGCGGCCAACCTGTTCGCGCATTTACGCGCGCTCGATGCGACGGATGCCCATACGATCGCGGTAACGCCGATCCCGGCGACCGGCCTTGGCGAGGCTATCCGCGACCGGCTTATGCGCGCCGCGGCGCCACGGCCGTAGCTTTGCTCGTCATGCCCGGGCCGGCGCGCGGCACCGCGGCTTGTTTCCTCTCCGTTCGTCCCCGCGAAAGCGGGGACCCAGGCAGCGTCAGTGCTGGATTCCCGCTTTCGCGGGAATGAGCGGATAACCGGCTCGGTCCAGGCGGATCAGACTCTAAGGCGTGGATGGCCGGGACAAGCCCGGCCATGACGACTATAAGTCCGCGCCATGAACAAGCCTGCGGGAAAGCCGGCCGCAACGCCCGTCGACCGCTTCGCCGCCCTCATCGGCGAGAAATACGCGCTGCGCGATCCCGCGGACATGGCACCGTATCTCGCCGAGCGCCGCGATCTTTATCAGGGCCACGCGGCGGCGGTGCTGAAGCCCGGCTCGACCAAGGAAGTTGCCGCGATCCTCATGCTCGCGAACGAGACGGGCACGCCGGTGGTGCCGCAGGGCGGTAACACGGGGCTCTCGGGCGGACAGGTTCCGTTCGACGAGCGCGCGGTCGTCGTCTCGACCGCACGGCTCGACAAGATCCGCGAGATCGACCTCGCCACCAATTCCATGACCTGCGAGGCGGGCGTGATCCTGCAACGCGCGCAGGAGGAGGCAAGGAAGAACGAGCGGCTGTTTCCGCTGTCGCTAGGCGCCGAAGGCTCCTGCACCATCGGCGGCAACCTTTCGACGAACGCAGGCGGCACCAACGCGCTCACCTACGGCGTCGCACGCGATCTCGTGCTCGGCCTCGAAGTCGTGCTCGCGGACGGCCGCATCTGGAACGGGCTGCGCAAGTTGAAAAAGGACAATACCGGTTACGACCTGCGCCATCTGTTCGTCGGCGCGGAGGGCACGCTCGGGATCATCACCGCGGCGGTGCTCAAGCTCTTTCCCGCGCCGCGCTCGCTCGAGACCGCGTTCGTCGGCGTCGCCTCGCCGCAAGCCGCACTCGAGCTGCTCAAGATCGCACAGGCGCGCGCGGGCAACGCGGTCACGAGCTTCGAGCTGATGACGCGGACGGGCGTCGAGCTCGCCTTGCGGCATCCGGGCGGCGCGCGCGATCCGCTGGCGCGGCCGCACGCCTGGTACGCGCTCATGGAATTGTCCTCGCCGGCGCAGACGGGATTGCGCGCGACGATGGAGGAAATCCTCGCGGCCGGCAGCGAGCAGGGAATCGTCGAGGACGCCACCATCGCGGCGAGCCTCGAACAGTCGCGGCAGTTCTGGCACCTGCGGCTCGTGTTGCCCGAGGCGCAGATGTACACCGGCGGCTCGATCGCGCACGACGTCTCGGTGCCGGTCGCGGCAGTGCCGGCGTTCATCGACGACGCGAGCGCGGCCGTAGTCAAGGTCGTGCCCGGTGCGCGGCCGCTGCCGTTCGGCCATCTCGGCGACGGCAACATGCACTTCACGGTGTGCCGGCCCGAGAGCATGGAGCGGGCCGCGTTCCTCGCGCGCACGGACGAAGTCAACAATGCCGTCTACGCGCTGGTCGCCAAGCACCGCGGCTCGATCTCGGCCGAGCACGGCATCGGCGTGATGAAGCGCGAGCTGCTTCCCGGCGTGAAGGATCCGGTGGAGCTCGAGATGATGCGGGCGATCAAGCAATTGCTCGATCCCAAGCGCATCCTCAATCCGGGGAAGGTTCTCTGACCAGGGGCAGCAAGTTTTCCGCGCCGTCGTTGTCGGCCTTGTTGACCCGCGTCGAGATTTCATAGGCCTCGAGAAAATCGTCGGGCGCAGGACCGACGAGCGCTGTCGCCGGTCTCGCGTCGATCCGGTCCGCGTCGAGCCAGGGATCGTATTTCTCGCGCGGAACGATCACCGGCATGCGATCGTGGATCGGCGCGAGCGTTTCGTTCGCTTCGCAGATGATGATCGCGGCGGTCTCGATCTCGCCGCCGTCGCGGTCGCTCCAGGTTTCCCAAAGGCCGGCGAAGGCGAACGGCTGCTTGTCGCGCGCGCGCACGAAATAGGGCCGTCTGCCCTTCCCTTCCTTCTTCCATTCGTAGAAGCCGTCGGCCGGGATCAGGCAGCGACGCCGCCTCATGGCGGCGCGGTAGACGGGCTTGCTTTCAATGCCTTCGAGCCGCGCGTTGAAGAGTAGCGCGAAGTCCTTCGGGTCCTGCACCCAGGACGGGATCAGGCCCCAGCGCACGAGCGCGAAATGGCGCGCGGCATGGTCGAGCCGCACGATCGGAATGGGCTGGGTCGGTGCGATATTGTAGCGCGGCGGAAAGTTCGGCTGCTCCTCGTAGCGCAGGAGCCGCCGGATCGCTTCCGGCGCGGAGGTGATGACGAAGCGTCCGCACATGAAACAATGATATGGGTTCCGGGTCCGCCATGCGCGATAGCACAAATCGACCCGTTCTTGCCGCGAGCGCCGCCTGTTTCCGCGCGGGGCGGCTCCTGCTCGCGCGGCGCGCGAACCCGCCGCAACTCTGGACGCTGCCCGGCGGACAAATCGAGTTCGGCGAGACGGCGGCGGAGGCCGCACGCCGCGAGCTCCTGGAAGAGACCGGTGTCGAAGCGGAAATCGCCGGCTTTGCCGGCTATCGAGAAATGATGCTGCACGGTAAGGACGACGCGCTCGACCGCCATTTCGTCATCCTGTCGTTTGCCGCACGCTGGCGCGCGGGCGTCGCGAAGGCTGGCCCCGAATTGAGCGCCGTCGAATGGATCGAGCCCAGCGCGCTTGCGCGCTTCGAGACCACCGAGGGGCTCGCGGAAATCGTCGAGACGGCGCGGCGTTTACTCAAATCCTGAGCCGCCTTGCTTGCGCCCCTGATCGGGCGCATATGGCCGCCCGAAGGATTCCGATGGTTCGCGTAATTTCGCTTTTCGTCCTTGCCTTGGCGCTCGCGGGCGTTGCCGCGCCGGCGCACGCTCAGGATTTTTTTCGCAACTTCATCGCTCCGCGCCCGGTGGCGCCGCAGCAGCAGCAACAGAAGGCTGCGCCGGCGCGGGTGGCACCGGAGCAGAAACAGGCGAAGATCATCGAGACGCCGCCCGCCTACGAGGGTGAGATGGCGCGGCTCGCCGAGATCCTCGGCGCGCTGCACTATCTGCGCCCGCTCTGCGGGGCTGCGGACGGCACGCGTTGGCGCAACGAGATGCAGGGCCTGATCGAGGTGGAGCAGCCGCCGCCGGAGCGCCGCGACGGCTTGATCGCGAGCTTCAACCGCTCCTACACGGCGTACCAACAGACGTATCGCGGCTGCACGCCCGCGGCCGGGCTCGCGATCCGCCGCTATCTCGACGAGGGCGCCAAGCTTTCGCGCGAAATCGCAACGAGATACGGCAACTAACGGAAAGTCGGGGTCGCGCGTTAACCTTCCCGAAAGGTGGCACGCGACCGGGTTAATTCGCCCCGTTAAAGTACGTTTCCTGCTTACGCGTTTGCGGCGAACCGGGGTCACTTTCGCCGGGAAACGCTTTGTCTCGGTTCGCAATGACCGCGGAGGCTTATCCTTGAACGCGATCCCGCTGCCCAATTCGCTGGCCGACCAGGCCGCCGCCGGTTCCGAGGACGAGCGCCGCGCCGCCCTCGCCTATCTCTCCGAAGCCTGGGAGGAGGCCCGCCTCGAGGGCATCGACGGCGACTGCCTCGCGCAAGTTTCGCTGTTCACCGCAATCCACGAACTCGTCTCGACCTACGGGGAGGACGCGACCGCGCGCTTCGCCGAGGGGCTCGGCGACCGCATCCGCCGCGGCGAATTCACGGTTCCGCCGAGCCGGCAATAGCCGCTCCGTCGTTCCGGCGACTTCAAGCAAGTTCGGGGCTTGTTCGCGGCCCGCTTCAGGCGCGCCGCGCCGGAAAAATCGCGAGCCGATTCAAGCGGATGAATCATCCGACTTGAGAAACTGATTCATTTTTCAAACAGCCAACTCGTCGTCCCGGCCGAGCGAAGCGAGAGCCGGGATCGTCTTCAGTTCGCCTCGGACGGTCCCGGATCGCGGCTTCGCCGCTTTCGGGACGACGTAGATTTTTACCGCGGCGCACATTAGCGCCCCGGGGTTGT
>JBBDYN010000024.1:38483-146229 GCA_040901465.1 Xanthobacteraceae bacterium | reverse complement strand
AAAAGCGTCCCTGGCGACTGCAAAATGCTTGACTGCAAACACGGTAGATCACCGGACGCGCGCCGCAAATTCCGCTCGCCTTCGGCTCGCGGGGCAGCGCGAGCCCGGTGACGACGTCGTCGGGTCAAGCGGATTTAAATCGAGCCGCTATCCGAAGAGATTGACCGAACCGCCGCGCACGCCGCAGAATTGCCGAGGTGGCATCCTGGGAGGCGGCAATGGCATGCGTTCGCGTAGTCCTGATCGGATTTGTCTCGACATTTCTTTATGCATTCACGGCTGCGGCAATCGCACAGCAAAAGCCTGACGCGACACCGGCGGTCATTCGTCTGCCCGTCGGCCTTATGTTCGACGTTCCCTCGGGCTGGGTATGGAACGAGCTCTACGACCGGGGCGGCGACAATCTGTTGATTGATTACGGCGCGACGCGCCCGGAGAAGGGGCCGCGGGAGAACGTGAACCGGTTGGACATATCGACGTCCTATGTCGGCGCGTCCAGCCCGCGCACCTTCACGAAGTTCGACATCAATCGCACGCAGCCGCTGCCAAATGGCGCCACGCTGCGTTCACAGATGGGCGTTCTCTGGAACGTCCACTACGGTTACGACGCGACCGTTTCCTTCAAGTATAAGACATTGAAGGTCCAGGCGCTCGACGGGCTCACTCCGAAATTCGACAAGAAGCTCGTCCAGGACGCGGCGCTCCAGATCGCGAACTCCGTCCGGGAAGTTCCTGCGGCGAACTCCTATTTTCACCCGATCCTGAAAATTGCGCTGGAGTTTCCGCATCCGAAGCGCTGGACGATCAGAACAAGCGCGATCAATTTCGGTCTTGGCTGTCTCGTCTGCGGCGACGGCAGCAACACCTGGATCTACGTCTATCCGAGCAGCACGAAATTCATCGATCTGAATGCAGCGCTTGCCAGCATTACCAAACATTTCGAGAAGGAAAGCATCAAGATTGGCGAAATGCGAAGCGAAGCGATCGGCGAGGGGCAGTTCGCGTGGACAGAGCAGCCCGGCAGCGCGCGCCCATTTCTTGGTGTGATCAAACGCGGCGACGCGTATTACTTCGTGCAAATGTGGGCGGGGAAGGCCATGACCGCGACGAACAATGACCTGCGCATCGATTTCCTGGCCGCCGCGCGCAGCGTGCGTGCGTGGGACGGGCGTTAGGCGGCGGGTGGGTTGGTCGAGGAGCTAGCACGTCAACCCGGATGCGGCGCACCACTTCGTGCTGCGCTAAGCCCGGGATCACGTTTGGAGGGCCGATGCTCTATCTCGTCATCAAGGCCGCGCTGTCCGGCGTGATCATCATGATCGTTTCCGAAGTGGCGCAGCGGCGTCCGGGGCTGGGCGCGCTGATCGTGTCGCTGCCGCTCGTCTCCATTCTCGCGATCATCTGGCTGTGGCGCGACACCGGCGACGTGGCGCGGATCGCGGCGCACGCGGAGGCGACATTCTGGCTGGTCCTGCCGACGCTGCCGATGTTTCTTGTATTCCCCGCGTTGCTTCGGGCCGGGATCGGGTTCTGGATCGCGCTCGTTGTTTCGTGCCTGCTGACGATCGTGCTCTATGCATTCACGGTATGGCTGCTGCCCAAGCTCGGAATTGCCGTCTGACGTGGATCAGCCGTCGTTGCTCAGCGGAGCCAGGTGTGCTAAATTGTGTTTAGTCCGGGCCAGCGACAACCGCCCGGTCAGCTGCGCGCAGCCAAGTGTTGTCTCGCTCCGCTAAGGAGGTGAGACATGCCTTGCGCCAGCCCCAACTACAGCTGCAATTCCCTGATCTCCATTCGCTCGCCGTTCGGCGAGGTGCGACTGGGCGCGTCCGACTGGGCCGCGCCCGGTTTCCGGCCGATTGCGCGGTTTTCGCGCGCGTTCCTTGTGGGGTCCGAATGGTTCGCGCGCCAGCGGCTGAGGTACGCCGCGCGCGAACTCAACCAGAGTCTGCTCGATGACATCGCCGCTTCGGACCCGGAGGCGGCGTGCGAAATCCGCAAGCTGTTCGGACCATGAGGAGGCACGCGTCATGAAAAAGGGCATCGGAGAAATGACGGCGGACATCGTGCGGACCGTGGGGCAATTGTGTGCCGCCGCCGCGGTGACGGCGCCGAAGTCCGGTGGCCAACTCTTCATCAAAGGGAAGCCGCTGTTCATCGAAACCGTGCTCGTGGACGACCGCGCTACGCTGAAGCGGCTCGCCGACTGGATGCGCGCCCGCGGCAAGGAGCGGCGCCAGGAAATCTGGTTCCGCGATGCGGCCATGGCCGAGCGCATCGATGGCGTGCTCTTCATCGGGCTCAAGAACTGGTATCCGCCGATTTACGACTGCGGCGCATGCGGCTACGCCACCTGTGCCGAATTCATGGAAGCGACGACGAAGCTGCGCGCGGCGAGCGAAGCGTTCGAGTTTGCCGGGCCGCAATGCAATCTGCGCAATATCGATCTCGGGATCGCGATCGGTTCTGCGGCGAAAGCAGCGAGCCTCAACAACGTGGACACGCGTTGCCAGACGCGGATCGCGGTCGCTGCGCGCAAGCTCGGTCTGATCGAGGCGGAGGTGGCGGTGGCGCTCTCCATGAGCGTGACGCACAAGAACGTGGGATTCGACAATCGCATGCCGGCGGTGGATTTCGACGCGCCCGAGCTCGCGAACCTGCCGGGCACGAACACGATCCCCGTGAAGCGGCCGGACAGACGCTGGGCGCACCTGCCGCACGTCGAGGCGGAAGAGTGATGCTCCCGCCGCGATCACCTATTTACCTCACGCGCGGGCTCGGCCTCCGCATCCAGTCGGCAGCGCCGTGCAGGCTTGCCTGGATTGCCGGGTCAATCCCGGGATCAAGTCGGGGGACGGCAATGAGGGAGAATCTGTCGGGGGGCGCCAAGTAGATGAACATCTTCCTCGCCGTCGTCGTCGCGAGCCTGATCTCGCGCCTCGGCTACCAGATGGCGCGGAGCCCGGTGTTGCCGGCCTTCGCCGCCGATCTCGGGGCGGGACCGGAGCTTCTCGGCATCATCGTCGCCGCTTCCACGATCACCGGCGTGTTCTTCAAGCTGCCGGCGGGCGCGCTTTCCGACGTGCTCGGCCGAAAACGCATGATGGTGCTCGGCGCCATGTTCTTCGCCGCGCCGCCGTTTCTCTATCCGTTTGTCGACGACCCGTATTCCCTGCTTGCGCTGCGCTTCCTGCACGGCTTCGCGACGGCGATTTTTTCGCCTGTGGCAGCGGCCTACGTGGCGAGCCTCGGCGAAACGCGCCGCGGCGCGCGGCTCGGGTGGTACGCGTCCATGAACGACATCGGCGCCAGTGGCGGGCCCCTGCTCGGCGGGTTCCTCCTGTATTTCACCGCGAGCTTTCCCGTCACCTATCTGACGGTCGGCGCGCTCGGTGTCGCGACATTGATCGTCGTGGTGCTGCTGCCGGACCTCGATCCGCCGCGGGCACGCGAGGCGAAGACGCTCGGCGAACGCTTCGCGGAATTTCGACAAGGCTTGGGAGAAGTACTCGGCACGCCGCCGATCCTGATCGCGTCGGGCATCGAGGCGGTGATGTATTTCGGCTATGCGGCATTTCTCGGCTTTCTGCCGATCTATGCGAAGCAGGTCGGGCTGAACGACGCCGAAATCGCGCTGGTGCTCGGTGCGCAGCTCGTAGCCGCGATGGCGGCCAAGCCCGTGGCGGGCAGACTTTCCGACCTCGTGGGGCGCAAGCCTGTGATCATCGTCGGGCTCCTGTTCTGCGCCGCTTCGCTGCCGCTCGTGTTCCGCTGCGAGAATTTCGGGGCGTTTGCGCTCGTGGCGCCGCTGCTCGGAATCGGGGTTGGCGCGGTGACGCCCGTGACCAACGCGCTGATCGCGGATCTCGCTTCGGTCAAGCGGCTCGGCGCCGCGATGGGTGTGTTCGGCACGGTGTTCGATTTCGGCGAGGCGGCGGGGCCGATCGTCGCCGGCTTTCTGATCGGAAGCCTTGGATACGCGGCGACGTTCGACGTGCTGGCGGCGGCGACGCTCGCGGCAACGACCGCGCTCTTCTTCATGGTGCGTGAGCCAGAACCAATCAGCGCCGGCTGATTTGCTCCGAGAGCCAGCGCGCGGCCTGGGCCGGCGTTTCTTTATTTTCCTCGCGGTCGGCACGCAGGTTCGCGGCGCGCATCAATTCCACGTCGATCTTGCCGATGAGCGGCGCGAGCGCGTTGCGCAAGTCTTCATCCTGCGCGCGTTGCGGCGACAGCAGCAGGACCGCGTCATAGGGTGGGAGCGCCCGTTTCGGGTCGTCGAGAACGATCAGTCCGAAGCGCGCGATGCGGCCGTCGCTCGAGAAGGCGGAGATCACGTCGACATCGCCGTTCGCGACCGCGCCGTACATGAAAGTGGAGTCCATCTGGCGGCGCTCGCGGAAGCGCAGGCCATAGGCGTCGCGGAGGCTCGTCCATTCCGGCCGGTCGAAGAATTCGTAGTCGCCGCCGATGGCGAGCTGCGGAGCGTGTGCCACGAGATCCTCGATCGTGCGGATACGGAGTTGCTCGGCGCGGTCGCGGCGCATGGCGAGCGCATACGCGTTCTCGAAGCCGAGATCGCCGAGCATCTCGATGCCGCGCTCCTTGCGCAGCCACGCGCCCATCTCGGCGAGTACCTGCTCGCGGGGCTTCACGTCCTTGCGGCCCATGTGATTGGCCCAGATCGTGCCGGAATAGTCGACATAGGTGTCGATCTCGCCGGTGGCGAGGGCCTCGAATATCACCGTGGAGCCGAGGCCCTCGCGGTGCGCGGAGGAGAATCCGTTCGCGCGCAGGCGCTGCTGAATGAGCGACGCGAGAATGTATTGCTCGGTGAAGGTCTTCGCGCCGACGATATAGGTCGCTGGTGGTCGAGCGAACCCAGGGGCGAGCGCGGCAAGCAACACGAGCACGAGGCCGACGCCGCCGAATGCCACACGCGCGCGTTTGCGCATGGCGATGCCGCTCTCCATCAGCGCCAGCAACTGATCGACGACGAGCGCGAGCAGCGCGGCGGCGACGCAGCCGAACAGGACCGAGACCCAGTTCTGCGTCTGCAGCCCCGCGAAGATGTAGTTGCCGAGGCTGGTCTGACCCACGGGCGTCGACAGCGTTGCCGTGCCGATCACCCATACCGCCGAGGTGCGGATGCCGGCCATGATCACCGGCAAGGCAAGCGGCAGCTCCACCATCCAGAGCGACTGGCGCGGGGTCATGCCGACGCCGAGCGCGGCCTGGTTCACCGCGGGGTCGATGCCGAGAATGCCGGTCACCGTGTTCCGCAGCACCGGCAGCATCGAGTAAAGCGTGAGCGCGAGCACAGAAGGCAGAAATCCGAGCGCGGAGAAGCCGGTGCCGAGCACCGTTTCCGTCACGGCGGAAATGCCCAGCAACAGCGGATAGAACAGGGCGAGCAGCGCGAGTCCGGGGATCGTTTGGATCAGGCTAGCGAAGGCGAGGAGCGGCCAGCGCAGGCTCGCGCGCCGGGTGGCGATCACGGCAAGCGGCAGGCTGATCGCAAGCCCAAGCGCGAGCGCGGTCACGCTGACGATCACGTGCTGTCCGAGATAATCGGGCAAGCGCGCAAGCGCCTCGGTGATGCGCGGGTCGAGTTCGCTCATTGCGGGCCGTCCTCCATGAGCTTGCGGAGGCGCGCGGCCTGGGTGCGCGGGGTCTGCATCAGCTCGCGCACATAGTCGTGCTTGGCCGCGGTCATCAGCTTGTGCGGAGTACCTTCCTCGATCAGCTTGCCCTGATGCAGCACGGCGATGCGGTCGGCGAGCAGCACGCCCCCCAAAATGTCGTGGGTGATCATTACCGTGGTCAGACCGAGCTCGTCGTGCAGCCGCCGATAATCCTGTCCCACGGCATCGCGCGTGAGCGGATCGAGGGCGCCGAAGGGCTCGTCCATCAGCACGACGTGAGGCTCGGCGGCGACCGCGCGGGCGACGCCGACACGCTGGCGTTCGCCGCCGGACAGCTCGCGCGGGAAGCGGTACCGGTACTCGGAAGGCAAGAGACGAACGAGCGCAAGCAACACGTCGACGCGCGCGTCGCGTTTCTTCCTGTCCCAGCCGAGGAGACGCGGCGTGATCGCGATATTTTCCGCGACCGTCATGTGCGGAAAGAGACCGACGCCCTGAAAGACGTAGCCGACGCGCCGCCGCAGCGCGATCGGATCGACGGCGCGCACGTCCTCGCCGGCAAAGCGCACGACGCCGTCGGTGGGCTCGGTCAGACGATTGATGAGGCGGAGGAGAGTGGTCTTGCCGGAGCCGGACTGCCCGACAATTGTCAGGAATTCGCGGGGTGCGATCGCAAGGGAGACGCGGTCGAGCGCGATCGTCTGACCGTCGCCGAACCGCTTGATAATATTATCAAATTCAATCGCGTGGCCGGTCTCTGTCATGGCTCCCTGGTGCCGAGTAACACGGTCGCGCCGGTAAACCAACTTTTCCCGGAATCATCCGGTAGCCAATCCGGTAACCGTGGCGCACTCTCGTGGTCGACAAGCGCCTGCGCGGGTGCCAGTTTGAGTGCGGGAGGACGACAATAATGATCAATGTTGCGATGCGTATCGGCGGCCGCGACGCCGCCTCTGGCGACGGACGCTACTACGAAAAACGGAATCCTTTCACCGGCGAACTGATCGCGCGCGTGCCCGATGCCGGGCCGCTCGACGCGGTCGCCGCAGTGGGCGCTGCGGCTGCTGCATTCAAGGAATGGTCGAAGACGCCGCCGTCGAAGCGGCGCGCCATTCTCTGGAAAGCTGCCGAGCTTCTTGAGGCCCGCGCGCAGGACGTCGCCAAGATGATCACCGCCGAGACCGGCGGCACGTTCGGCTGGGGCATGTTCAACACGTTCTTCGCCGCGAGCATCTTGCGCGAGGCGGCGTCCGCGACGACGCAGCTCACGGGCGAGACGATCCCGTCGGACATTCCCGGCAATATCGCGCTCTCGGTGCGGCAACCTGTCGGCGTCGTGCTCGGGATCGCGCCCTGGAACGCACCGATGATCCTCGGCATGCGCGCGGTCGCGATGCCGCTCGCGTGCGGCAATACGGTGGTGCTGAAGGCTTCGGAAGAATGTCCCGGCACGCACCGCATCATCGGCGACGTGCTGGAAGAAGCGGGCGTGCCCGCCGGCACGATCAATGTGCTCACGACTTCGCGCGAGGGCGCCGCGGGCGCCGTGGATGCGCTGATTGCCGATCCGCGCGTGAAGCGCATCAACTTCACCGGCTCGACGCAGGTGGGAAAAATCGTCGCCGAAAAGGCGGCGAAGTATCTCAAGCCCGTACTCTTGGAACTCGGCGGCAAGGCGCCGCTCGTGGTACTCGACGACGCCGATCTCGACGAGGCGGCGGCGGCCGCGAATTTCGGCGCCTTCATGCATCAGGGCCAGATCTGCATGTCGACCGAGCGGCTCGTGGTGCAGAAGCCGGTCGTGCAGCAGTTCCTCGACAAGCTCGTCGTGAAGGCGAGGGGGCTGCGCGTCGGCGATCCGGCCAATCCGGAAACGCAGATCGGCTCGATGGTGAGCGAGCGCGCGGTGCATCGCGTGCAGGACCTCATCAAGGATGCGGTCAATCGCGGCGCACGCGTGATCTGCGGCGGCGAAGTGAACGGCACCCTGTTCCAGCCGACGGTCATCGACCGCGTGACGCCGGAGATGCGTATCTATCGCGAGGAGTCGTTCGGGCCGGTCGTGATCGTGCTGCCGGTGGGCGACGACGAGGAGGCGATCCGCACGGCGAACGACACCGAGTATGGCCTCGCGGCCGCGGTGTTCAGTGGCAATCTCGATCGTGCCTACGCGGTGGCGTCGCGCATAGAAAGCGGCATCTGCCACATCAACGGCCCGACAGTCGCCGATGAGCCGCAGATGCCGTTCGGCGGCGTCAAGGAATCCGGCTTCGGGCGCTTCGGCGGCAAGGCGGGTATTGCCGAGTTCACCGAGCTGCGCTGGATCACGATCCAGACCGGGCACCGGCATTATCCGATCTGATCGATTTCGAAACGGTAGAAGTCACGCGGGCGGGGGCAACTCCGCC
Organism: Xanthobacteraceae bacterium; assembly: GCA_040901465.1. Lineage (GTDB taxonomy): Bacteria > Pseudomonadota > Alphaproteobacteria > Rhizobiales > Xanthobacteraceae > JAUSIF01. Next base: position 138,176 of record JBBDYN010000024.1, on the reverse strand, counting down.
CGCTTCGCTTTTCACTGCAGCATGTGAAGGGCCGCATAACCCGGAGCGAGCAGCACGAAGGCCCAGACCATGCCGGAAGCAATATTTGCCAGCATGAAGAGCGCGAATTGCATGTCGAATACGCCCGCGACGAGCGGCACCATGCCGCGCACCGGCCCGAAGAAGCGGCCGATGAACAGGCTCCACACTCCCCATTTGCGGAAGAAGCGGTCGCCACGATCGTACATCGCCGGATAGCGAGAGAGCGGCCAGACCGTCCGCGCGCGGTCTTTCAGCATGTAGCCGATCCAATAGGACACCGCGTCGCCGCAAACGGCACCGACCGTGGCTCCCATCCAGATCGGCCAGAACTGAATGTCGCTCGCGCCGACGAGGGCGCCGATGCCGACGAGGAACACGGTCGCCGGAACGAAGATGCCGACGACTGCAAGCGACTCGGCTAAGGCCAAGAGAAACACGATGGCCGGCGCCCAGGGCGCATTCGCCTTCACGAAGTCGATGATCTGCTGGCCGAACGGGCTCGCTTGCATCACGGCGAGCATTTCCTGGCCGTAGGCGCTCATGGACATGGGCGTCGGGCTAGTTTCGATGTCGCTTGGAAACGACGGAGCGGAGGGCTCAATCCAGCTTTGTCGGGCTTTCCACCGGCAAGCGCAATCCCAATGACGCCGCGAGATTTCCCATGGGACGCGGTTGCCTTGCACATGCCCCTGTGGCCGTTATTTTGCGATCCAGAGGGAACGATAACGCGGAACCTAACCGGGCCGGACGGGGAGTGATGGAAGCAGCCAAGGCGCGGACGCATGAACCTCCTCTCGATCCAATCCCACGTCGCCTACGGCCACGTCGGCAACGCCGCCGCGGTGTTTCCGCTGCAGCGGATCGGCATCGAGGTCTGGCCGATTCATACGGTGCAGTTCTCGAACCACACGGGCTACGGCGCCTGGCACGGGCAGGTGTTCGACGGCTCGCTCATCCGCGACGTGATGCAGGGGATCGAGGAGCGCGGGGTGCTGCCGAACTGCGATGGGGTGCTTTCGGGCTACATAGGCTCGGCCGACATCGGTGCGGCGATCCTCCGCGCGGTCGACAGGGTGAAGCTCGCTAATCCCAAGGCACGCTATTGCTGCGATCCCGTGATCGGCGACATCGGGCGAGGGGTGTTCGTGCGGCCGGGCATTCCGGAATTCATGCGCGAGCGCGCGGTGCCGGCAGCGGATTTTGTCACGCCAAACCAATTCGAGCTCGATCATCTTTCCGGGCTCACGAGCCGGACGCTCGATGAGACCGTACGGGCGTGCGGTGCGATCCATGCCATGGGACCGATGACGGTGCTGGTGACGAGCCTGCATGTGGAGGACACGCCCAGGAATGCAATCGATCTCTTCGCGTCCGGTCCGGACGGGCGTTTCCGCGTGCGCACGCCGCTCCTCGATATCGACGTGAACGGGGCGGGCGATGCGGTCGCGGCACTCTTCTTCGCACATTGTTTGCGCAGCGGCTCGACCGCCGAGGCGCTCTCGCTTTCCGCATCGTCGATCTTCGGCTTGTTGCGGCGGACGGTGGAGGGCGGCTCGCGCGAAATTCTGCTGGTCGCGGCGCAGGAGGAATTCGTCAAGCCGAGCCGAGTGTTCCGCGCCGAGCCCATTGCCTAGTTCGGCGACAGCCCGTTCGGTGTTAGTTCTATGCCCGGACCAATCCAATGACAGTTTCCCGCTACGTCGCCAAGTATCGCGTCGAACAGGGCGAGAAATTTCGTCTGAAGGACGTCGATCCCGGCGACACGGCCGGCCTCGACCTCGACAAGGGCGAAGCCAAGGACATGCTTCGCGATGACGTGAAGCAGCTAGCGGAATTGCAGGAGCGGCTCTATGCGGCGGACCGCTGGGCGCTGCTCGTGATTTTTCAGGCGATGGACGCGGCCGGGAAAGACAGCGCGATCGAGCACGTCATGTCAGGCGTCAATCCGCAGGGTTGCCAGGTTCATTCGTTCAAGGCGCCGAGCGCGCAAGAGCTCGACCACGACTTCCTCTGGCGCACGACGATCGCGCTGCCGGAGCGCGGGCGCATCGGCGTGTTCAACCGCTCCTACTACGAGGAAGTGCTGGTCGTGCGCGTGCATCCGGAATTTCTCAAGGACCAGAAACTGGCGCCGCAGCTCGTCACCGACAAAATCTGGGAGCAGCGGTTCGAGGACATCCGTAGTTTCGAGCGGCACATGGCGCGGAGCGGCACGAAGATCCTCAAATTCTTTCTGCACGTCTCGAAGGAGGAACAGCGCAAGCGCTTCCTGGATCGCATCGAGGAGCCCGGCAAACGCTGGAAGTTCAATATGGGTGACGTCGCCGAACGCGCGCTCTGGGACCGCTACATGGAAGCTTATGAGGACGTGATCCGAAATACGGCGAGCGTCGGGGCGCCGTGGTACGTCGTGCCGGCGGACCACAAATGGTTCACGCGGCTCGTCGTGGCGCGGGCGATGGCGGATGCGCTAGAGGCGCTCGATCTGAAATATCCGAAGGTCGAGGGACCGGCGCTTTTAGAACTCGAAAAGGTGCGCAAGGCGCTGCTTGCCGAAGAAGCGGCCGAGGCGCGCAAGAAAAAGAATTAGCGGTAGCCGTAGCGCGCCTTTACTGCGGCGAGCTGACTGCGTGCTTCGGCTTCGCGGCCGGCGGCGCAGGCCTGCTTCACGGCTCCAAGATCCGTCGTAACCCGGTTATAGACGCCAGGGTTGAGAGCGCCGCTCTCGGCGTCGGCGTCGATGATCTGCAGATATTCGGAGATCGGACCGGCGCAACCCGCCGGCCCGGCAACGATCGCCAGCGCCGATCCAGTGCTGCCCGATCCGGAAATCACGCTCGGCCCGGCCGGCGCGGATGTGCTGGGACCAAGCCGGTCGCTCGACGCACAAGCCGCCAATAAAAGCGCAAGACCGGCAGCGGGAATGACGCGGACCATTGGGCCTCTGGCGGCACGAGGGTTAGGCGGCTGAACTTGAACCCGATGCAGCGCGGGGGCAAGCTCTTATCGGCAACCGGAGACATCCACACATGCGCGCCATTGTTTTTGCGCTGACATTTGCAGCAGCCGCGACCTCGGTTCAGGCGCAGACGGAAACCGTGGTCGATATTCCGTCGCGCGGCCAGATCGTCCGTGCGCTCCTGACCAAGCCGGCCAATCCCGTCGGCAGTGTCGTGTTGCTCGCCGGAGGTCACGGCGTTCTTGCGCTTTCGCCCGACGGCAAGATCGGCTGGGGCGCGGGCAACCAGCTCGTGCGTACGCGCGCCGATTACGCGCGCGCAGGCTTTGCCACGATCGTACCGGACGCAGCGTCGGACATGGGCACGCCGGCGGCCCCGAAGGGCGGTTATCGCTACAGCGCGCCGCACGGCCAGGACATCGGCGCGGTGATCGCCTACATGCGCGACATCAAGACGCCGGTGGCTCTCGTCGGCACGAGCCGCGGCGCAGTATCAGCGGGTACCGCGCTCGAAAACGCTACCGGTCCAGGCCGTCCGGATTTTGTCGTTCTGACTGCGCCAATGCTGATGACATTCGGCGATCAGCCGAGCTTCCAGAAGGCGACCAAGAACAGTCCAGCGAAAGCGCAACTTCCGTTCATGGTCGTCGGACACAAGAAGGACGGATGCAAATACACGTCGCCGGCCAGCATCGACGCGTTCAAGGCCTGGCACGGCGGCAAGATCGATGTGATCATGCTCGATGGGCCGGACGGCAAGGGCGATCCGTGCGAAGCCCAAGCCGCGCACGGCTTCGCGGGCATCGACGGAACCGTGGTTTCAACCGTCAGCGGCTGGATCAAGGCGCAAAAATAGCGCGGGCGCGCGGCGGCTTGCGCTGCCGTCAGCAACTCGGCTACAAACGGAACGCGCCGGTTTCACCCTTTGGTAATCAAAGGGGCGAAAACTGGCGAATGATTCGAGAGCTGGACGCGAGCGCCGTCGTGAATTCGAACTGCAAAGGCCGCACCGCAAACCCGATCGCAGCCGCGATTTCGGGCCAGGCTCTTATTCTCGCCGGGCTCCTTCTCCTTCGCCGCCCCTGAGGGCCGGCCGGGCGCGTGCGCCTTGGCACTCAGGGGACTGGAGATCGAACCCCAGGGCGCCTCAGTGAAGGGCGCGAGCGAGGAGAAGGAAATCAGCCAATGACCGCCAATTCAACGACGTCCGACAAGGATCGAGTACGGATTTTCGACACGACGCTACGCGACGGCGAGCAATGCCCCGGCGCGTCCATGACCTTCGAAGAGAAGGTCGAGGTCGCGGAACTCCTCGACGAGATGCGCGTCGACATCATCGAGGCGGGCTTTCCCATCGCCTCGCAGGGCGACTTCGAGTCCGTCGCCGAGATCGCGAAGCGCGCGAAGAACGCCGTGATCGCCGGGCTTTCGCGCGCGAGCCCGAAGGACATCGACCGTTGCGCCGAGGCGGTGAAGCACGCGCGGCGGCCGCGCATCCACACGTTCCTTTCGACGTCGCCCGTGCACATGAAATGGAAGCTCCAGAAGGAGCCGGGCGAAGTCTTTGAGATGGTGGTGCAGCAGGTCACGCGCGCGCGCAATCACGTGGACGACGTGGAGTGGTCCGCCGAGGATGGCACGCGCACGGAATACGACTTCCTGTGCCGCTGCGTGGAAGCCGCGATCAAGGCCGGCGCCACCACGATCAATATTCCGGATACCGTCGGCTACACGGTGCCGGAGGAATATTTCGCGCTGATCACGATGCTGCGCGAACGCGTGCCGAATTCCGATCAGGCCGTGTTCTCCGTGCATTGCCACGACGATCTTGGCATGGCGGTGGCGAATTCGCTCGCCGGCGTGCGCGCGGGTGCGCGGCAGATCGAATGCACGATCAACGGCATCGGCGAGCGGGCGGGCAACGCCTCGCTCGAAGAGGTCGTGATGGCGATGAAGGTCCGCAACGACGCCATGCCCTATTCGACCGGCGTCAATGCCCAGATGCTGATGCGTGCCTCGAAGCTCGTGTCGGCCGTGACCTCGTTCCCTGTGCAATACAACAAGGCGATCGTGGGCCGGAACGCGTTCGCGCACGAGTCGGGCATTCACCAGGACGGCATGCTCAAGCACACGCAGACCTACGAGATCATGCGGCCCGAGGATGTGGGCGTGAAGCAGACCTCGCTTGTGATGGGCAAGCATTCTGGCCGGCACGCCTTCCGCGAGAAGCTGAAGGAGCTCGGCTACGAGCTCGGCGACAACGCGCTGAACGACGCGTTCAACCGCTTCAAGGATCTCGCCGACCGGAAAAAGATCGTCTACGACGAGGACATCGTCGCGCTCGTCGACGACGAGATCGCGCAAGCGCACGACCGCATCAAGATCGTGTCGCTCACGGTGATCGCCGGCACGCAGGGGCCGCAGCAGGCGACGCTCGTGCTCGATATCGACGGCACGCACCGCACGACGCAGGCGACCGGCAACGGGCCCGTGGACGCGATCTTCAACGCGATCAAGCAGCTCATCCCGCATACGGCGAAGTTGTTATTGTTCCAGGTGCACGCCGTGACCGAGGGAACCGACGCGCAGGCGGAGGTTTCGGTGCGGATTGAAGAGGCAGGCAAGGAAGTGACGGCGCGCGGTGCCGATCCGGACACGCTGGTCGCGTCGGCGCGCGCTTATATCAATGCGCTGAACAAGCTCGCGGTGAAGCGCCAGTCGGTCAATCCGCAGACGGCGGTGGGATGATTCGTCGCTGGGGCAAAAAGAAAAGGGGCCCTTGCGGGCCCCTTTTTGTTTCCTCATGCGCGGGCTTGACCCGCGCATCCAGACGGCCGTGCCACTTGCTCTGGATGGCCGGGTCAAGCCCGGCCATGAGGGAGCGGATTATTCGGGAGTCGTCAGCCATTCGCTGCTACCGGCTTGCCGCGCCGGAACCAGCCCGCGCCGAGGCGCCGGTGCCGTTCGGCGAGATTCTCGACCGCCATCAAGGCCGCGGGCGTGATCACGAGCGTCAGGATCGTCGCGAACCCGAGGCCGAACACGATCGCGGTCGACAGGTTGATCCACCACTGCGTCGCGGGGGCGCCGATATTGATCTCGCGATTGACGAACTCGAGATTGATGCCGAATGCGATCGGCAACACGCCGAGGATCGCGGCGACAGCCGTGAGCACCACCGGGCGTGCGCGTTCGCGGCAGGTCTCGATGATCGCGTCGTAGGCGGCCATGCCTTCGCGCCGCAGCCGATCATAGGTGTCGATCAAGACGATGTTGTTGTTCACAATCACGCCGGCGTTGGCGATGATGCCGATGCCGGTCATGACGACGCCGAACGCCTGGCCCATGACCAACAGGCCGATGAGCACGCCGAAGGTGGACAATACGACCGCGGAGAGAACGATTCCGACCGAAGTGAGCTTGTTGAATTGGGCAAGCAGGATCGCGAAGATCAGAAACATCGCGGTGCCGAAGGCCTTGAGCAGGAAGGCCGAGGCCTTCTCGCGCTCTTCGTCCTCGCCCTTCAGCTTCCAGGTCACGCCCGGTCCGAGGTCCATCCTGTTGAGCTCGGCGGTGATTTCCTGCTGCACTTTCGCGCTCTGCACGCCCTCCACGACGTTCGAGGCAACGGTGATGACGCGGCCGCCGGCAACACGGTTGATGTAGCCGACGCGCGGGGTGGGCTCGCGCTGCACGAAATTGCCGATCGGGACATGGCCGGCGGAAGTCTGCATGCGCAGTTCGTCGATCTGGTCGAGGCTGCGGCGGTCCTGCGGGAAACGCACGATGATATCGACGGCCTTGTCGTTGTCGGCCGGGCGATATTCCGTGACCTTGACGCCATTGGTGACGAGCTGGACGGCGGTGCCGACCGCGGAGACGCCGGCCGCGTACTTCGCAGCCTCGGCCTTGTTCACGCTGATCTTCCAGTCGATACCGGGCAACGGCAGCCCGTCGTCGAGATCGCGGATGTCGACGCGCGCGGCGAGCATGGCAGAGACCTTTTTCGCCGCCTCGGGCAGAGCGGCCGGATCGATCGCGCTCAATTGCACCTGCACCGGCTTGCCGGTCGGCGGCCCGGCGTTTGGTGACGTGACCTCGACGAGCACGCCGGGGATGTCGCGCGTGTCGCGGCGAATTTGCTCCATGATCTCGCGGGCAGGCCGGCGTTCTTTCCAGTCGATGAACTCGTACTGGATCACGCCGATCGTGTCCTCGGTGAGCTCGGAAAGGCCGCGCGGCTGTTCGCCGACGCGGGTGTAGACCGTCTTTAGTTCCTTATGCGCGAGCACTTTCCTCTCAACCTCGCCGACCAGCTTGTCCTTCTCGGTCATGGAAAGATTGCCGCGTCCGTGCACCACGACGAGGCCGAAGTCCGGCTCGACGTCGGGGAAGAATTCGACGCCGCGGCCGAATTTTCCGTACGCCGTCATCACGAGCGCGAGCAGCACGAAGGCCATGCCGAGCGTGGCGCCGGGCCGACGCAGAACGAGTCGCACGACGCGCATATAGGGTCCGTCGTCGCGGGCGCGTTCATCGTGCGGAACCGGCGAAGCGCGGCCAAGCAGCGCGCCGAGCGTTGGCGTGAAAATCAAGGCTACGACGAGCGACGCGAACAAGGTCGCGATCAGGGTGATCGGCATGTACTTCATGAACTCGCCGACGACGCCCGGCCAGAACAGCAGCGGCGAGAACGCGGCGATGCGCGTGAAGGTCGCCGCGGTAACCGGCCCGGCCATGCGCTTGGCGGCAAAGGAATAGGCTTCGCGCGGCGGCGTGCCCTCGGCCATGCGCCGTTCGGCAAATTCGGACACGATGATCGCGTCGTCGACCAGCATGCCGACGGCGAGAATGAGCGAGAACAGGACGACGATGTTGATCGTCAGTCCAGCGAGATAGAGGCCGAGAATGCCGGCGAGGAACGAAGCCGGGATCGCAATGCCGATGAAGAGCGAGGCACGGAAGCCGAGCACGAACAGGATGATCACGGTGACGAGAAGCACCGCCGTGATCACGGAGTTTTGCAGCTCCGAGAGCATGTCGCGGATCAATCGCGACTTGTCCTGCGAGAATGTGACCTCGACCCCTGCCGGCCAGGTCTGTTTCACGCGCTCGACAATGTGTTTCACGATGTCGACGGTCTCGATCAGGTTTGCGCCGGTTCGCTTCGACACCTCGACCGTCATGGCCGGCTTGCCGTTGACGCGCGTAACCGTGGTCGCGTCCTTAAAGGTCGGCTTCACCTGCGCGATGTCGCCGAGCGTCACGGTGGCGCCGGCAGTCGAAGCCACCGGGATTTGCAGCATGTCCTGCGGCCGCTCGACGAGGGAGGGGATTTTGACCGCGAAGCGGCCGGTTTCGCCTTCCAGCGCACCGGCGGCGACCAGCGCGTTCGACGATTGAGTGACCGCAATGAGGTCCTCGAGCGCGATGCCGTAACTCTTCATCAGCATCGGTTCGGCGACGATCTCGACCACTTCGTCGCGCGCGCCGCGCAGCTCGGCGGCGAGCACGCCGGGAGCCTGCTCGATCGCGTTCTTCAGCACGCGGCCCGCGCGCAACAGCGTGCGCTCGGGCACGTTGCCGGACAGCGCGACGACCAGCACCGGATAGGCGGAAAGATTTACCTCTTCTACGAGCGGTTCCTCGGCGTCGCGCGGCAGATCGCTCTTGCCCTCGTCGACCTTGGCGCGCACGTCGGCGAGCGCGGACTTGGAGTCGAACCCCGCCTCGAATTCGAGCAGCACGAATCCGCCGCCCTCGAAGGCCGTCGAACGCATTTCCTTCACGTTGGAAACCGACTTGAGCTTCGTCTCCAGCGGGCGCAGCAACAGGCGCTCGGCGTCCTCGGGACTGATGCCGCGCTGCTGCAGCTGCACGTAAACGATCGGAATGCGGACGTCGGGCTCCGCTTCCTTGGGGATCGTCATATAGGCGACGAAGCCGGCGATGAGCAGGAAGGCGAGCGTCGCGAGCGTGAGGCGCGCGTGGCTGATTGCGTAGTCGACGGGAGTCTGCATGGCGCTGCTGCCTGTATCTCGCGATTATCGCCGCGCGGTCTTCTGTTCGGTCGCGGGGACCGCCTCGACCACCTGGCCCTCGCGCACGAAATCCTGCCCCTGCACGATGAGCCGGGAGCGATCGGGCACGCCGGTGACCCACATGTGTTCCTGCTCGTCCGCGGCGATCGTCACCGGCACGAATTCTACCGCGTTGTTGGCGCGGACGATTCGGACGCCGAGATCGCCGCCGGACGAGAAGGTCAGCGCCGAGCGCGGTACCTGCGTCGCCGGCGTGGCCTCGAGCGCGACTGCGACCTCGACCGTGATGCCGTCCGGCATCTTGTTATCCGGATTGGCCGCCTCGACGTCAACGCGATAGGTGCGCGTCGTCGCGCTCGCGCTCTTCGAGATGAAGCGCACGCGGCCGGTCGCGGTTTTGCCGTTGGTCAGGCGAATTTCCGCGGGAGTGCCGACGGTGAGGCCGGAGAGCTTGCGCTCGGAGACTTCGACGACTGCGATGATGGGATCGAGCGAGAGGATCTGGGCGATTTCTCCGTTGCCCGCGCCCATCGGTTGCCCGCTCATGCTTTGGCCGATCTCGGCCGGCACCGAATTAACGATGCCCGTCCAGGGCGCAAGCACTTGACCGCGGTCGCGTTCGGCGATCGCCATCGCCAGTGCCGCCTCGGCGGCCTTCTCCTGCGCCTCGAGATCGAGAAGATTCAAGCGGGGCAGGGTGCCCCTTTCAATCAATTGCTGCCGGGCCTCGCGTTCGCGGCGCTTCTGTTCGAGCAGTGCGCGGGCGCGATCCACCTGCGCGTCGCGCGCCTCGTCGGAGAGAACGGCGATCACGTCGCCCTTCTTCACGTGGTCGCCGCGCTTGACGCGGATTTCGGTGATGACACCGTTCGTGCGCGCCGTGACCGTGACCTTCTTGTCCGCTTCGGTGCGGCCCGACAGCACCAGCTTGCGGCTGTGCGGGACCACGCTGGTCTCGACGACCGCGACCTGAAACGGCTTGTCGGATTTGGTCTGGCTTGTGATCGCGGCCGTGCTCTCGGGAGACTCGTGCGGCAGGAAATAGCCGGAGCCGATCCACGCGAGGGCTGCGGCGACGATGCCGACGGATACGATACGACTGACTTTCATCGGACAGGCTCCTCGCCGTATTTCGGCCCGGTTGCGGTGCCGCCGGTCAGGCACCTGACGATTCGCATGATGTAAGGAAGCAGGGATTCGGCGTCGAACGCGGGATCGACAGCGCGACGCCATTCGATCCCGTCGCCGAGTGCCAACAGCACAATCACGATCCGCTCGAGGTCGAGATCGGGCGGGATCTCGCCGCGCTCCACGGCCTTTTGCAATATCCCGACGAGGCCCGCTTCCACGTCGGAATTGATGGCGTGATGGATGCGCGCGATATCCGGATTGCGGCGGCTTTCCGTCCTGATCTCGGCGCAGACCGCGATTTCCTCGGCCGGGCGCTCGATCAGATAGTGCCGTGCGAGCCCTTCCAGTCCGGCAAAGACGTCGGGCAAATCGGCGACGGCCGCGAAGTTGGCCGCGGCATCCGCGCGGTCGCGCTCGGCGATCGCGGCGATGATCGCCTCCTTGGAGGGGAAATAGCGATAGAGGCCGCCCGGACTGATCCGCGCCTCGGCGCAGATTTCCTGCATCGACGCCCCGTGGAAGCCTGAACGTGCAAAACAACGCTGGGCCGCGTCGAGGATCTCTTCGCGGCGGTCGGCCTGGCGGCGAGTAGCGGCGCTGCGCACGGTCATCTGGCCCATTTAATGGTGCATTGCGGCAAAAAAGAGAACGAACGTTCGTTCTCACAAGGAGGCGTCATTGTCAATGAGGCTTTTGGGGGAAGGCCCTGACAGCGGCGCAGCATGTTGAGAGGGCGCGCGAACGGGCGAAACGTGAGCGCATTAATTGGGCCGGGAGGGTGCGGCCGTGTCGTCTTCTGCGCGGCGGCGGGCTGTCCGGCTGGAAGTCAATCCAATTTCGTCTCGAGCCGGTGCAGGTCCGACGTCGGTATGGTTCCGGCTTTCGTTTCGGCAGCGACAACGAGGGTCTTGGGCGCGGCGATCTGGCGGTGGCGCCAAATGCCGACGACTATCGCCAGCAGCCCAAACGTGGCGGGTATCGCCGCGAACATCGGGTCCGGATAGAACATCGTTGCGAACGAAACCAGCGCCAGCAGCAAACGCAGCGATATATCGCCGGCGGTATTTTCCGTAAAGCGGCCGAACATTGCGAATGTAATGCCGCAGACGGCGATGAGCACCAGGATCGTGTCCATGACCTGCAGCCAACCCGGGTTCACCACCATGTTGAAGCGGACAAAGATGGCGAAGGTCATCAGTGTGATCGGCATGCAGATCTTGAGCGCCTCGTACATCGTGCGCAGGAACGAAGCATTGGCGATGCGCGCCGACACCGCCGCCGTGAGCGACGTCGGCGGCGAAAGCTCACCCCAGACCGATATCAGAAACACGAAGAAATGCGCGACCCAGGGATTGATGCCGAGTTTTTGCATGGGCGCGACGATCACCACCGCGCCGATAATGTAGGTGGCTGTCGGCGGCAGTCCGGCTCCGGCAAGCCAACCAAATATCCATGCCATCAGGATCATCGCGATGATGTTCCATGCGCCGAGATCGAGCAGCATGGATCCCATCCGGTTGATGAAACCGGTGACGGTGAACAGGCCGATCATGATGCCGAGCGTCGCCAAGAGCAGCGTCAGGTACGACGTCATCTCGGCATGGGTTTCGATGGAGCGCCGGATATTGCCGAACAGTGTCTCGCTTTCGAGCGTGCGATCCTTAAGCAGGTACTTGAAATAGATGAAGACCACGAGCAGCAGCAGGAACATGAAGCTCGCGGTATAGATTGCCGCGCGCAACTCGCCCATGCCGACCCAGCCCATCAGGTAGAGCAGGTAGAGCACGGAAGAGAAAAAGATGCCGGTCTTGATCTTGTCGTAGATGGGCACCTGCGGCGTCTCGATCGCACCCCGCGGCAGCAGGCGCACGCACAGGAGATACACCGCAATGCCGATCGACACGTAATAGACGATGGCGAGTGCGAACCCGCGTTGCACTACGTCCCAATAGGGCACGCCGAGAAAATCCGACATGAGGAAGGCGCCGACCCCCATCATCGGCGGCATGAGCAGGCCGCCCATGGAAGCCGCGGTCTCCACCGCTGCGGCGAAGGTGCCCGGTACGCCGTAGCGCATCATCAGGGGAATCGTGATGGTGCCGACAACGGCGGCGTTGGCCGAGCCGCTGCCGCTGATCATGCCGATTGCGCTCGATCCCAGCACCGCGGTCTGCGGAACCATCTGCCGCGACCGGCCGGCGATGATCCGCATGACGTTGATCATCGCGCGCTGCGCTTCGAACCCGTTCGCCACCCCGGCGAGCAGCAGGAAGGCGGCGATCAGCGTAAGCGCCAGCTGCCCGTAGATGCCGTAGATGCCGGTCGACATTTCGACCGTGCTCGACGTGACCACGCGATAAAACGTGGTGCCCGGATGCCAGAAGAAATCGATCGGGCTGAGATAGCCCCAGAACGTGTAGAAGACGAGAATGACATTGACCCAGAACAGGATCGGATGCGCGAGCCGCGATAGTTCCATGACCAGCAGGAACACGAGCAGGCCGACGACGAAATCCTGCCGCGTGTATGAACCCTGACGGTAAATCGCGATCTCTTCGAATTCCCACCAGAAGTGCCAGAAGGCATAGAGGGCGATCGCGATATAGAGCGCCACCAACACGTGGTTCACGACAGGCGGCAGCCACGGGTAGAGATAGTTCTCCCGGTACATGAAGAGGATTTGTAGGATCAGCGCGATCGACATGACCCGCGCGACGAGTTCCTGCGCGCCGCCGTATCCGGTGTAGAAATACCAGACCAGCCAGACGAACATGATCAGCGAGAACGCGAAGATCGCGCTATGCAGATTGACGTAGCGCTTCGGCATGTCGCCGAACATGGCTCTTCCCCGATCGCCGGCGCCGCGGTCCCCAGGGGGCGCCGTGCGCTTCTTGAATCGTTACACGAAGGCGAGGGCCCGCGCCGTAGCGCGCAGGCTCCTCGCCCTCGTCGCTTGGCCTATCCGATCAACTGGCGCTGGCCGCTATCTTCCACTTGTCGTTCCAGGCCTTGTGCTCCTTCAGGAACTTGGCGAGGCCCGGATGCACGGGAATGTCCGGATTGGCGGCAATGCCCTGAACCTGCATGCCGACGAAGTCCTTCGCCATCGGCGTGAAGCCCGGGTCGGCTTTGACCAGTTCGTCGCGGTTCTTATAGAACGCGTTCAGTATCTTGTAGACGACGTCCTCCGGCATGTCGGCGCGCGCGTTGTAGCCGAACAGGATCGGCACGCCGAGAATCTTCGAAACGCCCACATCTTTGCTGAACGCCACCTTCGGATCGACTTCGGCGATCGCAAGACCCGCGGCCTTGAGCTTCGCGATTTCGTCAGGACACGGATTGATGATCCGAACGTCGGTGCGAACGTCAGTCTCTTTCCAATACGGTGCGAGCGAGCGCCCCGCGGTGGTATAGGCGACCGAACCGGCAATGGTGCCGGACTGAAGCGCATCAGAGTTGGTCTTGGCGTCGATCTGCACGTGCTTGAAATCGTAGCCGAGTACTTTGTACATGCGCTGGAAGTTCAGCCAGTTCATGAAGCCGGCCGTGGTGAAGAAAGTCGGCTTGCCGCTGAGATCCTTCAGGCATTTGTACTCCCCGGCCTTGGCAGCCGGCACGGCCATGAACGATTCCATCGGATAGGCGTACCAGGTGTGCACCAGCTTGCCCTTGGCCGGCTTGTAGTCCTTGAAGCCGCCGGTGCCCTCATAGAGCTGGGTCATGCCGACGTCGGCCGTGTAGCCGATCTCGCCATCGCCATCCATCGCCGCCTTCATGTCGCCGGTCGTGGACGGGTAGGGCTGAACGGTGACGGTGTAGTCCTTGCCGAGCGCTTCCTCGACGAGTCTCGTCATCGCCGCCGCGATCTTGTAGCCGTAGGAATCCACGCTCGAAGTGGACCAGCGGATCGATTTGCGTTCTTGCGCGCCGGCCGGCTGGATCGCGGATGCGGCGAACACGGCGGCAAGCGCCGCGGCCGATACAGCGAAGGTCAGTCCTAGTCTTGCTCTTTGCATCGAATTTCCTCCCATCGAATGCGTTCAGTGGCACGGAGCCCACCACAGGATTCCCGAGGGGCCCATAATCTTCAATAAGCTATTATACCAGACGCCCACCGCGCCGCTTTCACCTAAGTTGCGGCTTGTAATCGATTGTCGCGCATTGATTTTCATGTATTTGACCCCGGTGGGCTTGCATCTGTCAACGGCAGAGGTGGGACGTTCGCGGGTCGTCCCGGGCGGGGCCCAGTTTCCGATTTCCGATATCAGGTTGGCTGAATCGCGAGCAGGTGTGGGCGGGTTCCGCCGAGCGCCGGGCGAAATGCCCAGGGCGGGCGACACCGATTTCGTGAACCGTCGCCGCGGCCGCGGAAATTTCTCTCCGCCGAAATGCATGTGGCCCGCTTGCTCGCGCGGCGACGGCGCTTCATCTATGGACAGCCCAGAGGTGCTTTGGTAGAGCCACCCGGCTCCGCGCCGGGACCGCGCGGCACGCAATAGCGGGCGCATAGCTCAGTTGGTAGAGCAGCTGACTCTTAATCAGCGGGTCGTAGGTTCGAGTCCTACTGCGCCCACCACTTCTTTTAAGCACTTACAAGATTTTTATCGCGGGTCACTGTCGGCGTTTCACGCCGTTTTACAGTTTACGTTCTTGTTTCTTTCGCCTCCGGACCGCGCCGCATTCATGAGAGCTCGTGCCGCACGATCCCGGCCCCTTCCACCATCGCCCGAAGCTTTCCGAACGCGACTTCCCGCGGCAGGTATTTCATCCCGCAATCGGGCGCGGGGATCAGGTTCTCCGGCGAGACGTATTTCAGGCCGGCGCGGATGCGCTCGGCGACCTTGGCGGCGGCTTCGACATGGAGATCGCTGAGGTCAAGAACGCCGAGCATGATTTTCTTGCCTGCGAGGTCCCTCAACACGCCGAGATCGAGATTGGGCTGTGCAGCTTCGATCGAGATTTGCTGCGCAGTGGTGTCTACGAGTTCGGGTAGAAAGGCGTAGCCATGCGGCTTCGTTTCTCCCGGCACCACGAGCCCGTAGCCGAAGCAAATGTGCACGATGGTTGGCACTTTCAGGCCCTGCAGGGCCCGGTTGATCGCCTTGACCGCATAGCGTCGCGCCGCTTCCGGGTTGTTGCGCACCCAAGGTTCGTCGAGCTGAATGCAGTCGGCGCCGGCCTTCTCCAGGTCGTGCGCCTCCTCGTTTACGGCCGCGGCGAAGTCCATGACCATGGCTTCTTCGTCTTTGTAGAAGTCGTCCTTGGCCTGCTGGCCCATGGTGAAGGGGCCGGGGAGCGTGATCTTGGCGGGCAGGGTTGTGTTCTTGCGCAGGAACTGCATGTCGCGTAGCTCGACCGGCCGCCTGCGCTCGATTTTGCCGACAACGCGCGGTACCGGAGTCATCTGGCCCGAGCGCGTCTTGACCTCCCCGGGATTGTCGAGATCGATGCCATCGAGCGCGGTGGCGAAGCGGTTGGAATAGCTTTCGCGGCGGATTTCTCCGTCCGTGATGATGTCGACACCGGCGCGCTCCATGTCGCGGATGGCCACGATGGTGGCGTCGTCCTGCGCTTCCTCGAGATACGGCTCCGGGATGCGCCAGATTTCCTTCATGCGCGTGCGCGGCACCACCTTGGAGAGCAACTGCCGGTTCACCAGCCAGTCGGGCTGCGGGTAGCTGCCGACCACGGTGGTGGGAAGGATCTTTGGAATCATCGGCGCGACACTCCTTACTGTCTTGGCTTTACGCCGGCTGCGGCGCGGGGACGCCGGCGGCCGCGTCGCGCGAAGCCGCCTGCTGCTTCCTGCCGGCGGATTGCCACACCACGAACCTGCGCTCGATGCTGCGCGCGATCATGTAGTAGGCGACTGCGAGCACCAAGATCATAAGGATAGCGGCGAACACGCGCGGGCTGTCGAGGATGGTGCGGTTGAGCGTTACCAGGTACCCGATGCCGGCCGCCGAGGTCAGCATTTCCGATACGACAACGCCGATGATGGTGAGCGCGCCGCCGAGGCGCAACGCCGTGAACACCGTGGGCACCGAGGCCGGGATGATCACGCGCGTGATCATCTGCTGCCGCGTCGCACCCATGCTGCGCGCCGCGAGCAGGAAGGCGGGGTCGATGGTGCGGATGCCGGCTGCAGCGGTGAGCATGACCGGGAAGAAGGCGTAGATGCCGGAGAACATGATTTTCGATTCCGAGCCGACGCCGAACCAAGCAGTCATGATCGGGTAAAGGATCACGATCGGCACCGCATAGAGGCTCGAGAAGATCGGCAGAAACAGGCTGCGCAGGAGCGCCACGCCGCCGATGAGCGCGCCGGCCAGGATTCCGCCGACGCACGAGATCAGCATGGCGAAGCCCACCTCGTAGAGCGTCACCAGCAGCGCGGCGAAATAGGTGCCGCGGTTCTGGTAGAGCACGGTCAGCGTTTTCGACAGCGAGGGCAGGAACAGTTCGGGGATGATCTCGAACTGCGGCACGATCTCCCACAGTGCGAGCACCGCGATTAGCATCAGCCAGCGGACGGTGGAGGGGGCAGGGCGGCGCATGGTGGACCTCACGCCGTCTTCCTGATCTGTTGCCAGATGCGGTCGCGCAGGCGACCGAAAACGTCGGTCGCCATCATTTCGTAGTTGCGCGGACGCGGCAGCGTAACGGCAATCCGATCGATGATGCGACCCGGCCGCGCCGACATCACCAGCACCTCGTCGGCGAGATACACCGCCTCGGTCAGGCTGTGGGTGACGAACACCACAGTCTTGCGCGTGGCGTTCCAGATGCGCAGCAGCTCGTGGCCCATGGTCATGCGCGTCTGCTCGTCGAGCGCGGCGAACGGCTCGTCCATCAGGAGCACCGGCGGATCCTGCACCAGGCCGCGCGCGATCGAGACGCGCTGCTTCATGCCGCCGGAGAGCTCGTGCGGATAGCGCGCGCCGAAGCCGTCGAGCCCCACGAGCGTGAGCATGGCGCCGGCGCGCCGTTGACGCTCCTCCTTGGGCGTGCCGCGCAGGCTGAGCGGGAACTCGATGTTGTCGAGCGCCGAGAGCCAGGGAAACAGGCTCGCTTCCTGGAACACCACCCCGACACGGGTGGGGTCGGGGTCCGGGATCGGGCGACCGTAGCAGAGCACGGTGCCCGAGGTCTGATGCCTCAGCCCGGCCAGCATCATCAGGAGGGAGGTCTTGCCGCAGCCGCTCGGGCCAACGATGACGACAAAGCGGCCGACGCCCACGCTCAGCGAAATGTCCTCGAGTGCCGGCACGCCGCCTTCCGGCCCGGCATAGACGTGGGTGAGGTTCGCGACCTCGATCGCAGTCTCGGCCGGCTGCTGCTCCGCGCTTTTCAGGTTCGCCACGAGCTGCATTTCGTCTCCGCGTAGCGGACCGTTTCGTTGAACAGGATGGCGACCGTGGCCAGCACGATCACGCCGGCGAACAACTGCGGCATCTGGAAATTCTCGCCCCAACCGGCAATCAGGTGGCCGATTCCGGTCCGCGAGGCGTACATTTCGGCGATCATCACGCCGGTGAAGTTGAAGATCATCGCGATACGCATCGTCTCCAGCAGGATCGGCAGCATGCTCGGCACGTAGATGCGCCGCAGGATCTGCCCGCGGGTGGCGCCATAGGAGCGCGCCACCAGTACGTGCTCCGCCTTGACCGATTCCACCGCCGCGGTTGCGCTCATCAGCACCACGAAGGTAGTGGTGAAGGCGGCGTAGGCGACTTTCTGCTGAAAGCCGATGCCGAACACCAGGATGAACATGGGCAGGAAGATCGATTTCGGTACGCTGAACACGTAGAACAGGATCGGCCGGCAAATGTCGCCAATGTAATCGTTCTCGGCGACGATCACGCCGAGCGTGGCGCCGAGCGGTACCGCGATGACGAAGGCGACAATCACTTCGCCGGCCGTAGTCGCGATCGCCTCGTGCACCTGCGGCCGGCCCAGGAGATTGCCGAGCATGGCCAGCACCTCGCTCAGCGGCGGCAGCAGGATCGGATTAATCGTGCCGTTGCGCGGCAACAGCTCCCACGCGCCGAGCACCGCTGCCAGCAGCACTAGGCGCGTGAGGAGGATTTGCGCTCGGGTCATCCCGCTACCTTTGCGTCAAGCCCGGCTATGACGACCCAGAGCGTCACGACATGGTCGGAGCCGGCCGGAACTTGGTTACGTAGATATCCTTGACCGGCGCGAGATTGGTCATGCCGATGAGCTTGGCCATGTCGAGCGAGCGTGACATCCAGTCCTCCTGGAACTCGCCGGTCTTCGACAGGTTCTTCATGTTGCCGTCGAGCTCCGCGGCCGCCACGTCCTCGGGGATCTCGTTGAGCCGGGCGAGGAACTTGATCACCTCGGCGCGGTTCTTGTCCGCCTGCAGCCAAGCGACGCCGCCATAGATCGCGTTCAGCGCCTTTTGAAGGTCGTTGGGTCGCTCGGCGATAATCTTGTCGGTGGCGATCCAGCTGCCGGTGGAATGCGACGGCACCTCCTTGCCGAAATCGACAAGCGAACGCGCCTGCTTCTTCAAGAACATCTGATAGCTGAGCGGCGAGTAGAGCACGCTGCCGTCGATGTTGCCCGTGAGCAGGTTGGGCACCAGGCCCCCGCCGCCGAGCGGCACTCGCGTGAACTTGATCTTGTGGAACTGCTCGGTCCACAGCGCGAGGATATCGGTGCCGGAGCCGGCGGACGTGATGCCGACCTTCTTGCCGGCGAGATCGGCGACCTTCTGGATCGGCGAGTCGTCTTTGACCACCAGGTACCAGCCGAAATAGGCGAGTGCGCCGTTGGCGACGCAGCGCACCTTCACGCCCTTGTTCAGGCCGGCGGCCACACTCATCGACGAGTTGTAGATGAGGTCGGCGGCGCCGGCGGCGATCGCCTCGAAGCCCTCGGCGCCGCTACGATAGATGGTCAGCTCCGCTTTGATGCCTTCCTTCTCGAACAGTTTCTGCTGGATCGCGGTCTCGCAGATGATTGTGGGGAAATAGGTCTTGGTCGGCACGCCGATACGCACGACTTGCGACGTTTGGCTGCGCGCGATCCGGGGCATGCAAAGAGCCGCTGCACCGCCGATCAACAGCGAACGACGCAGGAGATTCGGATTTCCGTCCTTGGATGTCTTTGGCATGTTGTTTTCCTCCCTTAGTACTAGCCTAAGGTCGGCGGTTCTAAGTGACAATGGCCGTTGGCCCGCCGCTTCGATCGCTCCGTGAGTTTGTGGGCGACGGCGCGCAAGGGCGGTGTTTTGCTTGGCCCAACGGGTCCATGCGCTTCGATGGGCAGTGCGTAGCGCGGACGGGACGGATCGCCGGCCAGGTCCCTGTGTTGGCGATTCCGTCTTACAATTTGCTCGTAACCTATTGATCGACAATCACACGAGCTTGCCCGTTTTACTTCCAAGCCACTGAATTCAGGTGCGCAAGCGCGGCCTCTTAATCAGCGGGTCGTAGGTTCGAGTCCTACTGCGCCCACCAAACTTTCCCATCAGCCTGCTTGTTCGTAATATGCTGCGGTGATGTCGCGCGAAGTCGCGCGGCGCGCGGGGGAGCGTTCCATGGCGGACGGCAAGAAAATCAAGATCTGGGGACGGGCGAATTCCGGCAACGTCAAGAAGGTGCTCGTCGTCGCCGACGAGTTGAAAGTCCCCTATGAGCGGATCGACGCGGGCATGCAGTTCGGCGTCGTCGACACGCTGGAATACCGCAAGCTCAATCCGAACGGACGCGTGCCGACGATCGAGGACGGCGACTATGTGCTGTGGGAATCGCATGCGATCTGCCGCTATCTCGCAATGAAATACGGCGGCGAGGCGATCTATCCGGCCGCTTCCGAGACACGGGCGAGCATCGACCGCTGGCTCGACTGGTTGCTCGCGACCGTGGTGCCCGTGGACGTGCCCGTGTTCTGGGGCACGATTCGCACGCCGCCGGAGAAGCAGGATAAGGCAGCGATCGCCGCGAACGCGAAAAAGCTCAGCGACGTGATGCAGGTCCTGGAGGAGCGGCTCGCGGGCAAGCAATATCTCGAGGGCAACCGGCTTTCACTCGCCGACCTTCTGCTCGGCATCTTCGTCTATCGCTATCTCAAGAATCCTTACATCCAGCGCCCGCAGCAGCCGAATCTCGCGGCATGGTGCGAGCGATTGCGGCAGCGGCCTTCCTACAAGCAGCACGTGGATTTGCCGCTGGAATAGGAATGGCGTCGCGGTACGACGTGTGGAGGCGGGCGCGGCACGCCGAGGCAGGCGTCAGCCAGCGTCACTGCCGGTGATCCAGAGATAGGCGAGCCAGGCGAGGACGCCGACCGCGAAGACCGAGCCAATGATCGCCGCATTGCCAATCAGAAACAGGAGCCATTCGTGCATGGGCGGCCTTTCCGGCGCGCACTTCCCAACCATCGCTGCAACCGCCGAAGTCGAAAATGCCACTAACAGTTGTTTTGCTAAATAGCAAACATCGTTGAACTGGTGTTCGGTCTGCGAGCGAGGATGCCGGTCTCCGATTCGGTAGATGCCACATGCAATACCGGGCGTGGCGGCTGCAGTCGCCGTCGAGGGCGTCGCAACGGTCGCGCAGTTTAGCTCAGGAGGCCGGTTCCTCCGGACGTAGCCGATGCGGAAGCACGACGCCCTTGATCGTCACGTGCTCGGGGTCGATGTGGATCGGCTTGCGGAATCTCGGGTCGTTCGAGGCGGCCAGAAGGTAGGGTGGTTCGTAGATGCGGAAGACGGTTTCCGCTTTCATCCCCTTCCAGTCGTAGACCTGCGCACAGATGACTTCGCCGGGTTTGGCCGCACGACCCAGATCAACAATCACGAGGTCGCCCGGTAGGTAGCCGTGCAATTCCAGCGCATTCGTCCTGAGTGTCCAGGCATCGACCGCCGGCCGGTTTCCGATCAAGGCTTCAATGGCGCGTTTGAGATTCGATTGGCCGATGGCCTTGAAGGGCTCACCGTCGTCTCGAAATCCGCGTAGCGGCCGACCCGGCGTGGTCTGGGTCGGAATTGCCTGCGGTGGGGCAATACCGGTCGCCTCGGCGATGCGCTCAACGTTCGCGGCATGCAGCGTGCGGCCCTCCCGCGGCGGCGCGTTGAGAAAACGCGTGAGCGTGGACGGCCGGACATCGATCGCATTGGCCAATCGATTGCGCGACCAGCCGGTGGTCGCAAGCACGTCCATCACGTAGGCGCGTTGCGCCTCAGCCGTCTTTTGCCGTGTCTGTGTCAAGAGGCGCCCAATGGCAGCGGAAAGACACCAACGAGCTGCCAATCTCATATTTACGGGATTTCCGGGCAATTTGCTGGATAGCACTTCGCTATTCATAAAGATCACTAACGACTTTGCTTTTATGCAAAACAATGCCGCGCGGGGTTGCAATTCGACGCGGAGAGAACGTCGATCGAGTAAACTTGCACGACTAAATTTCCCGCGCGCTCTCGAACATGAAGGGCGAGACGCCGCGCGTGGTCTCGTCGAGCACGAGGGGGCGCATGAGCGGCGGCTCGGCACGCTGGCTGCAATTAGGCCGCTCGCACAGGCGGCAATTGACGCCGATCGGCGTGGCCTCGGCGCTCTCCAGCTTGAGGCCCGCGGAATAAACGAGGCGAGGCGCGTATTTCAGTTCGCAGCCGAGGCCGATGGCGTAGCGCGGCTGCGGCCGAGCGTGCGGGACGACGGCGCGGCGCACGGTTTGCGCCATCGAAAAATAGCGTGTGCCGTCGGGGAGCTCGATCACCTGCGTCACCATGCGGCCGGGCGTGTCGAAGGTCGCGTGCACGTTCCAGAGCGGACAGGTGCCGCCGAATTTGGAAAACGGGAAGGTACCGGAGGAGAAGCGTTTCGAAACGTTGCCGGCGTGATCGACGCGCAGCATGAAGAAGGGAACGCCACGCGCGTTCGGCCGCTGCAGCGTGGTCAGCCGGTGGCAAATCTGCTCGAATCCCGCGCCGAAGCGCTGGCCCAATACGCCGATGTCGTAACCGAGGCCCTCTACAGCTTCATGGAAGCGGCCATACGGCATAATGACCGCGGCGGCGAAATAATTCGCAAGCGAGATGCGAAACAGGCGCCGAGCGGTTTCGTCCAGGTCGCTGCTTTTCTTCACGATCTCGTCGATCAGCGTGCCGGCCTCGACGAGGGCGAGTTGAAACGCAATCTGGAACACGCGGCCGGGGCTGTCGATCAATTCGGAAAGATGCAACTGGCGCTGGTGGCGCACCCAGCGGCGCAAGGTGTCGCGCATGACATCCACCGGCAGCACGCGCACGAGCATTCCGTGGCGCTCGCGCAGGCGCTCCGACAGGGCGCGGAATAGATCGTGGTTCGGCGCGTCGATCTCGTCGCGCAGCTTCTCGGCCGCGGTCTCGAGCGTGGGGAAATGATTGCGGTGCTTTTCGATCAGATCGCGCACTCGCTCGACCGGATTGGCTTCGAACGTGGCATCGGCGTCGCGGCCGGCCAGGCGGGCAGCGGCCATGGTCTCGCCGCGGCGCGCCTCCGCGTAAGCCTGATAGAGACGTTGCACGGCGGCCGCGACATCGGGGCAGAGCTCGGCAAAGTCGCGCAATTCCTGCTTGGGCACTTCGGCTCCGCGAAACAGCGCATCGCTGAAGACTTCGTTCAATTCGATGAAGGAGCGGTCCTGATCGGCGCCGGCGAGATCACGCAGGTCGATGTCATAGGCTTTGGCCATCTTCACCAGAATCTGCGCGGTGACCGGGCGCTGGTTGCGCTCGATCAGGTTCACGTAGCTCGGCGAGATTCCCAATTCGTCGGCCATCTGCGTCTGCGACAGGCCGAGCTGGCGACGCAGGCGGCGAAAGCGCGGGCCGATGAACAATTTGCGGGCAGGACTTTCGCTGGTTTTTGACATTTGTGACAATCGTACAATAGAATCTGTGTGAGTATGACACAATAGCACGAATAAAAATCTAACGCACTTCCCAAATCACTACGCGCGAAGTTATGGCCTTGGAAACATTCACCGCAGGCCGTTGTCACGGCTGTATGAAAGGAAAGGCCATGGCCAAGCTGACCCTCTCCGGCATCATCCCGATTGCGCCGGTCGGCCGTTTCGACGGAATCACGCGGCCCTATTCGCCGGAAGACGTGGTGCGGCTGCGCGGCTCGTTCCAGGTGCGCTACTCGCTGGCCGAGCGGGGCGCGAACCGGCTCTGGCTGCAGCTCCTCAACGAGCCTTTTGTCCCGGCGCTCGGCGCGGTCACCGGCAACCAGGCCATGCAGATGGTCCGCGCCGGGCTGCAGGCGATCTATCTCTCGGGCTGGCAGGTCGCCGCCGACAACAACAACGCGGGCAACGCCTACCCGGACCAGAGCCTCTACCCGTCGGACTCCGGCCCGGAGCTGTGCCGCCGCATCAACAAGACGCTCACGCGCGCCGACCAGGTCGAACACGCCGAAGGCGGCGCAGAGCGCGACTGGTTCGTGCCGATCGTGGCCGACGCGGAAGCGGGCTTCGGCGGGCCGCTCAATGCCTACGAGATCACGAAGGCCTACATCGAAGCGGGCGCCGCCGGCGTCCATTTCGAGGACCAGCTCGCGTCGGAAAAGAAGTGCGGCCACATGGGCGGCAAGGTGCTGATCCCGACCACGGCGCACGAGCGCAACCTCAGCGCGGCGCGACTCGCGGCCGACGTCTGCGGCGTGCCTACGCTCGTGATCGCACGCACGGACGCGGAAAGCGCGCGGCTCATCACGTCGGACATCGACGAGCGCGACCGCGAATTCATCACCGGCGAGCGGACGCCTGAAGGTTTCTTCCGTCTGAAGCCCGGCACGGGTCTCGCGCATTGCATAAAGCGCGGGCTCGCCTTCGCGCCGGGTGCCGACCTTCTTTGGTGGGAAACGTCGCATCCCAAGCTCGAGGAGGCGCGGCAGTTCGCGGAGGCGGTCCATCGCGAATATCCGGGCAAGATGCTCGCTTATAATTGCTCGCCGTCGTTCAACTGGCGCGCCAATCTCGACGAAGCGCAGATCGCTAACTTCCAGCGCGAGCTCGGCGCCATAGGCTACAAGTTCCAGTTCGTCACGCTCGCGGGCTTCCACAGCCTCAATCACGGCATGTACGAGCTTGCGCGCGGCTACGCCGAGCGCGGCATGTCGGCCTATTGCGAATTGCAGGAGGCGGAATTCGACTCCGAGCGGCGCGGCTACACGGCGACGCGCCATCAGCGCGAGGTCGGCACCGGCTACTTCGATCTCGTGAACATGACGATCACCGGCGGGGCGGCATCGACGACGGCGATGTCGGAGTCGACCGAGCAGGCACAATTCGACGTGTCCCGGCTGCCGCAGGCAGCGGAGTAGGGCAACGACAATCGATGGAGAGAGCCATGATCAATCGCTTTTGGGTTGTCGGCGGCGAGTACAAGTCGATCTGCTTCGAAGAACTCGTCAACGGAACAGAGCGGCTGTTCGGTCCATTCGCGGCGCGCAATGAGGCGGAGCTGACCTGGCGCGAAATCTCCGAGCGTCACCGTCCGCAATGCAACGTGCGCTTCACGATCGTCGAGGAGCGGCTGCCCGCGCGTTAGTGGATGCGGGGCGCAGTACGCGCTGGCTCAAAGCGCTTCCCCCTTGAGCCAGCGCGCCCCGCGCGCGTAGAGCGCGTCGAGCACGGGGCCTTCGATGCCAGGCATGTCGGGCTTCACCTTGTAGCCGATCCTGGTCTGCAGATAGGCGAGGTGGCGATAGCCCTCGGGGAAACTCTCCAGGACCTTCTGATCGAGTTCGAGCTTCGCGGCCGGATCGACCGGGTCGAGGCGATCCTTCTCGTAGATCGGCTGGCGCAGCACGAGGCCCCAGCGGCCGCCGCGCTTGTCGAAGAAATCATAGAAGCGGCCGGTGCAGACGACATCGCAGACGACGCCTTCCACCGGCGCACGTTGGGAGATCGTCATCTTGGTTTGCGCGATCGCGCGGTTGCCCGAAACCTGAATCGCGCTGCCGCCGAGGAAATGCAAAATCCTCACGCCGCGCGCCCAGCCTTCGTTGTTGACTTTGATGAATTCCTCGAAGCTTCCCTGAAACCAGGTCGCCATCATGCGCCCGTCGTCGTGCCAGACCGTGCGGAATTGGTCCCACAGGCGCGCATCGCGATACACGGCCCAGTTCTCCACGAGTTCGCGGATCGTCCGCTTATCGGCGGTTGTGTCGGACATGGGAGCGATTCCAAGGTTTCAAGCGTGCGCTTCCCTAAAGCACGCGGGGTGCTCGCGCCGCAAGGCGTGTCCCGGCTGGCGAAGCCGGCGCACCTCGACTAGCTTGGCAAAAAGGGGAGACGCGCATGGGACGACTGGACGGACGCTCGGCCATCGTCACGGGCGGCGCGAGCGGCATCGGCCGGCACTATTCGCTCGCGCTCGCGGCCGAAGGCGCCCAGGTGATGATCGCCGACATCGTCGAGGGTGGCGCACTTGCAAAGGAGATCGAGGCCAAGCACGGGCAGGGCGTTGCCGCGAGCATGACGTTCGATGTGAGCAAGGAAGAAAGCTGCAAACAGCTCGTGGCCGAGACCCTCAAGCGCTTCAGCAAGATCGATATTCTCGTGAACAACGCGGCGCTCTATTCGGCGCTGCCGCCGACGAAATACACAGATATCGATGTTGAACTCTGGGACAAGGTGATGGCGGTGAACGTGCGCGGCACCTTCCTCATGGCAAAGCACGTCGGCCCGCACATGGCAGAGAGAAACTACGGCAAGATCATCAATCTCGGCTCCGGCACGATGTACGGCGGCATTCCGAAGATGCTGCACTACGTGACCTCGAAAGGCGCGATCATGACGATGACGCGGGCCCTCTCGCGCGAGCTCGGCGATCGCGGCATCCGTGTCAACACGCTGATGCCAGGCTACACGTTGAGCGACACCGGGTTGACGAACACGGAGCACGTCAAGGAAGCGCGCCCGCGATCGGTGCAGCAGCGGGCGCTGAAGCGCGAGGAGCATCCTGAGGATCTCCTCGGCACGCTGATTTTCCTTGCGTCGTCGGAGAGCGATTTCATCACCGGGCAAGTGATCGCGATCGACGGCGGCCACGTGAATACCTGAAGGCGGGAGCGAAAATGGGCAGGCTGTCAGGACAAGCGGCGATCGTGACAGGCGGTGCGAAAGGCATCGGCCGGTACTATTCCGTGGCGCTCGCGGGCGCGGGCGCGCATGTGATGGTTGCCGACATCGTGGACGGCGCCGAGGTCGTGCGTGAGATCGTGGCCAAGCACGGACAGGGTGCCGCGGACAGCATGCAATTCGACGTGAGCGACGAAGCGTCGGTGAGGCGCCTCGTCGCCCGCACGATCGAGCGCTTCGGCAAGATCGATGTGCTCGTGAACAACGCGGCGCTGTTCGCGAATCTCCAATACACCAGCATGCTCGATATCGATCCGGCGCTCTGGGACAAGGTAATGGCGGTGAACGTGCGCGGGCCGTTTCTCATGGCAAAGCACGTGGTGCCGCACATGAGGAAGCAGAAGCACGGGAAGATCATCAATATCGGCTCGGGCACGGCGAGGAAGGGCATGCCGGGGCTGCTGCATTACGTGACGTCCAAGGGCGCGATTACGTCGATGACGCGGGCGATGTCGCGGGAGCTCGGCGACGACAACATCTGCGTCAATACGCTGGCGCCCGGCCTGATCATGAGCGACAGCGTGCTGGAGAGCGGCACGCATTCCGATGCGATCGTGAATACGGTCGTTCAGAGCCGCGCACTCAAACGCGACGCATTCCCGGAGGATCTTCTGGGGGCGCTCGTGTTCCTCGCCTCGCACGACAGCGATTTCATTACGGGGCAGGTAATTGCGGTCGACGGCGGTTCGACGAATACCTAGAGCATTGCTCTCCGCTCGTCCCCGCGAAAGCGGGGACCCAGTGCTTAAGGTTCCTGGATTCCCGCTTGCGCGCCGACGAGCCCGGTTCAGGGCGAGTGTCCGGCGCGGCTATTGTAAGGTTGCCGCGCTGGCCGCTCGCTATCGCTCGCCAGCGCGGCGCGGGAATGAGCGGATGTGCGGCGATGCTGCAGTCAGCGGACTTTGACGTCCATCGAGCCAATCTTGTCGATGGTGGCGCGGAGCGTCTGGCCGCGTTGCAGCGGGCCGACGCCGTCCGGCGTTCCGGTGAGGATCACGTCTCCCGGATAGAGCGTGAACAATCTCGATGCACGCTCGATCAATTCCTGTACGCCGACGATGAGATCGCGCGTGTTGCCGTCCTGGCGAACTTCGCCGTCGACCGCGAGGCGGAGCCCGAGCGAGCCCGGGTCGCCGATTTCGTCCGGCGTCACGAGCCAGGGTCCGAGCACCGTGTAGCTGTCCGCGGACTTGCGATAGCTGCGGTCCTCGGTGCCGCGCACGGAAATATCGAGACCGATGCAATAGCCGGCGATGCAATCCATGGCGGCGCGCCCGGCGACGTTCTTCACCTTGTCACCGATGACGACGGTGAGCTCGACCTCGTAGTCGTTGCGCCGGTCGGGAAAGGCGAGCTCGATACCCTGACCGGGCCCCACGACGCTCGTCGGCGATTTCAGGAACAATCCGAACTTGTCGATCGGCGTCTTGAATCCCTGGCTCGACACGTCCATGCCTTGATTGATTCCGGGATCGACGGCCTCGGCTTCGTGCAGGCGATAGTTGATGGGCGCGGCGATCACACGCGGCGGGTTCGCAACCGGACTGAGCAAGGTCGTTTCGGTCGCCGGAATGCGTGGCATCGCCTCACTTGCGTTTTGGATCGCGCGCCGCAGCTGATCGAGATTGGCGATGAGTTGATCGCCGATCGGCAGCGGCCAGTGTTGCACCGGCAGGCGATCGGTCACGTGCGTGATGTCGCGGAGAACGTAGTCTTCGACGAGTCCAAGGCGATTGTCGCCGAACCGGGCGAGACGCATGAGCCGACCCCACAGCCGATTTTACTTCCGCGTGCGTGCCTCTCCGCCGCGGATTACGGGCAAATTTCGTGTTCCATTGATTGACATGCTTGTCAATGAATGCCTAGATTTATCAATTACCTACGTAAATGGAGAATGCCATGGAGGCCCCCAACGTTGGTGCCGTGCAGTCGGCCGATTCCGTCGCCGGCGAAGTCACGCCCGAACGCGCCGCCTTCTACAAGCGCATCGGTCAGCAGAATCTTGCACCTCTTTGGGAATTGCTGAAGGGCCTCGTGCCGCCCGAGCCAAAGACGCCGTGCGTTCCGGCGCTGTGGCGCTTTAACGATGTTCGCAAAATGGTGCTGGAGGCGGGCTCGTTGATCACGGCCAAGGAGGCGGAGCGGCGCGTGCTCATTCTCGAGAATCCGGGGCTGCATGGCAAATCGCGCATTACGCAATCTCTGTACGCGGGTCTGCAACTGATCTTGCCGGGCGAAGTCGCGCCCGCGCATCGGCACACGGCGTCCGCAATTCGTTTCATACTTGATGGCGACGGCGCGTACACGGCCGTCGAGGGCGAGAACACGATCATGCGGCGCGGCGATTTCGTAACCACGCCGAACTGGGCGCCGCACGACCATGGAAATCCGTCGAAGCAGGCGATGATCTGGCTCGACGTGCTGGACTTGCCGACGGTGAATTTCTTCGACGCGGCGTTTTCCGAGCATCTCGACCGCGAGACGCAATCGAACACGAAGGAGGACGGCGATTCATATTCGCGCTACGGCTCGGGCGTGCTGCCGGACGATGCGCCGAAGGGGATCATTCGCAGTCCGATCATCAATTATCCCTACGCGCGGATCAAGCCGGTGATCGAGCGGATGGCGAAGTCCGACGATATCGATCCGCGTCACGGCGCCCGCGTGCGCTACGCCAATCCAATCGACGGCGGCTGGGCAACCCCTACCATGGGCGCGCATCTTGCGCTCCTGCCAAAGGGCTTCAAAGGCAAGGACTATCGCTCGACCGACGGCACGATTTTCGTATGCGTGGAAGGCGAGGGCTCGACCAATATCGAGAACGAGACGTTCAACTGGTCGCCGAACGACGTTTTCGTAGTTCCGTCGTGGAAACGCTACGCGCACGCGACGAAAGGCGAGAGCGTCCTGTTTTCGGTCTCCGACCGGCCGGCGCAGGAAAAGCTCGGCCTCTGGCGCGAAGAGGCTTGAGCGTTCGGCTAGGATTGTTTCGCCGTGCGCGGAGCGGCCGCACGGGCACGGCTGGACAAATAGTTCATCGTGAGCAATGCGACCGCGCCGCCCAGACCAAACCAATCGAGAATATCGGCGCCTGGAAACGCGTTGGGCGGCATCAGGATGGCAAGCGACGCGGCGCCAAAAGTTAGCCGGGTGACTGGCGACAGCGGCGCGAAGGCGAAGCCGACGAGAGCCGCCGTGCCGACAAAAATGCCGAGCATGTTGCGGGCAAAGTGCCATAAGATTTGCCATGCCGGTCCTTCCATCAGAAGGGCTGGCTCCAGTACGAACAGGAACGGTATGAAGAAGGTGCTCCAACCGACGACGACGGCCGTCCAGCCGGTTTGCCAGCCGGAAACGCGCGCGATGTTCGCGGCGGCATAGGCCGCGATCGCGACAGGCGGCGTGATCATGGAGAGCATGCCGAAATACATGACGTACATGTGCGCGGCCATGGGGGTCACGCCGAGCTTGACCAATGACGGCGCGAGCAGGGTGGCAGTCAGCACGTAGACGCTGACCGTTGGCATGCCCATGCCGAGAATAATGCTGATGATTGCGGTGAGGATGAGCAGCACGAACAGATTCTCGCCGCTGAGCGCGATCAGTTGCAGCGTCAGGCCGAAGGAGATGCCGGAAACGCTGAGCGCCCCAACCACGAGTCCGGCGGCGGCACCAATCAAAACGATGTCGAGCGCGGCGCGGCCGGTATCGAGGATCGCGCGAAACATCTCGCCGACGGTCACGCGTTTGCCGCGATAACCGAACAGCAAGCTCAAGACGATCAGAATGGCGGTGGAATAGACCGCGGCCCGCTCGATCGGGATCTGAAAATACTCGGGCCAGATCAGGGTGGCGATCAGGAACGCGATCGGGATGGGAAAGTGCCATCCCGACCGAATGACTTCCAGAAACGAGGGCACGTTCTCGACCTGGGCGGCCCCAATCCGTTGCTTCGCCGCTTCGAGGTCCACGTGCATGAACAACGCGGCGTAGTACAGAATCGCAGGGATAATCGCCGCGATGACTACAGTGCCATAAGAAACCTGCAAAAACTCCGCCATGATGAAGGCGGCGGCGCCCATGACGGGCGGCATCAATTGTCCACCGGTCGAGCCGACCGATTCGATCGCCGCCGCGCGCGTGCGCGAGAAACCGGAGCGAGACATCAATGGAATGGTGATAATGCCGACCGCCACCACGTTACTCACGGCAGCGCCCGAGATCATGCCGAAGAGCGCCGAGCCGACCACCGCGATTTTGGCAGCTCCGCCGCGAAAATGGCCCATGCCGGACATGGCCAGATCGGCAAAGTAAGCGGCCCCGCCGGTGCGACCCAAAACCTGCCCCATGAGCGTGAACGGAACCACGATCAGTACGGCGACGGCCAAGATCACACCAATCATGCCGTTGGTGTCGAGGCCGAGATAGACGAGGAGCCGCTCGGGCGTAACCGGCCGGGTCTGGAAATCGCCGGGTAGGTATGGGCCGACGAAGACATACGCGGATAGAATCAGAATGAGCGCGACGAGTATGCCGCCGGATGTCCGCCGCGTTGCTTCGAGCAAAAGCAGAAGAAGGAGGGCGCTGCCGATGATGCCTTCGGTCGGCAGCAGCGCGATTTCGTATGTCAGCGGCTCGTAGCGAATGGCGATGTAGATGCAGATCGCGAGCGAAACAAGCGCGGCAGACCAGTCGAAGGGGCGCATCGACCAGGCACGACCGCCGATGACCGTCCAAACGAGGGCAGCCGCCAAGACGGCAAACATCAGAGGCGGGGCGTCGCCTGTTGTCGAAAAGCGGTAGATCAGATAACCGATGATCGCGATCGATAAGCCGGCACCGGCCAAGTCGATCCGCGACGGCTTGCGAGCAGTGTCGGCGACGAAGACGAGCGCCAGGCTCAGGCCGAGGCAGATGGCCAGGAGTTGCTCGGTATAGAAAGCAAGCCCCAGAAATTGCCGCGGCAGGTCGAGGACCCAGCCGACGACGCAAGCCATCAGCGCCGCCTGTAGAACGTCGATTGCGAGCGTAGCAAAACTCGATGCGGCGGAGGCTGGCTCCGCCGCATCGTCCGGGTGTCCTTGTTCGCTCACTGAAGCGCAGCAGGCTGGATGTTACGTTCCTTGTAGAATTTCAGCGCGCCGGGATGGTAGGGGACCTCATACTGCTTGTAGGCGAAAGCCGGCGAGAATTCGCCGAGCACCGGCTGCACGGCGACGAGGTCTCCCTTGTTCTTGTCCAACGTCTCAAGGAACTTGTAGACGAAGTCGTCGGGCGTCTTGGCGCTGGTGAAGAACAGGTTGTCGAAGCTGTAGACCTTCATCGGCTTTTCGACGCCGACAAAGACCGGCCCCGGCTTGACTTCAATCAGATATCCCCACCGCTCGATCTTGCGGGCCGCGGGCATTCCCTTCTCGTCAAGTTCGAGCATGCGAATGCCGCCCACGGTGGAATCGGCTTCGCGCACTTTCGGCGCCCCGAACGCGAAGTAGAACGCGTCCGCCGCGCCGGCGATGAAGTCGTCGGCGCTGCGGGTGACGTTTGGCACGAGCACCGGTTTGATGTCCTTCTCGGTGAGATCAGCCGTTGCAAGAATGGCGCGCACCGTCGGTTCGAGCGCCCGCATGGCGGAAAATCCGTAGGGCACCCGTTTGCCTTTGAGGTCGGCGACCGTCTTGAGGCCGCTGTCCTTGCGCACGAAGAATCCGACGCGCAACGCATGGGCGGCGCCGATGATCCGCAGATCCTTCATTCCCTCCTTCGCCCCGTTGTGCACCTCCATCGAATTGGAGATGCCGATCTCCGCTTCGCCGCGGCTGACCATGGGAACGATGATCTGGTCGCCGGCTGTGGGTTGCACGAGCATGTTGATGCCGGCTTTCTCTTTCAGCACCTTTGCCACCGCAGATGCCGTTGTGTGGTTGAGCGATCCGGGCGGCAGGGTGGCGAAGCCGTAGGTTTGCGCATTCGCCGGACCAGCGATCCATCCGAACGCAAATAGGGCGATAACAGTGGTGGCAAGACGCCGCGCGGCGCACGTGATGGGCCGCGTTGCGATTTCACATGGTGCGGTTGCAATTGATTTCATCGTAGTCCTCCCTAGCGTTTCTCCGTTCGCTTTTATTTGCTGCGAACTTGGACGTTCTTTGCCTCCTGGACTGCATGGATCGTTCGATCCATGCCTTAGGATACTCCCGCCGCCGGATATTCCGGCCTGCATGGTCCCCTCTTTGGGAAATTATGGCAAGCGCACCGGTGGGCAAGGACTTTGCCCGCCCAACAGGCCAATTGCGAGATAAGCAGGTCAATCGCCGGGTTTTCGATGGTAATCGTCGTCGAGGCGAATGATATCGTCCTCGCCGAGATAGGCGCCGGTCTGAACTTCGATCAACTCGAGCGGAATCTTGCCCGGGTTTTCCAGCCGGTGCACTGCGCCGATCGGCACGTCGACCGATTCATTCTCTTGCAGGTCGCGAACCTCATCGCCGATCGTGACGCGGGCCATGCCGCGCACCACCACCCAATGCTCGGCACGATGCTGATGCTTTTGTAACGACAAACGTCCGCCCGGCTTCACGACGATCCGCTTCACCTGAAAACGTTCGCCCTGGTCGATCGCTTGGTACGTGCCCCAAGGTCGATGCACGCGCGAATGACTGTCGGCCTGCGGCTTGCCCAACTTGCGCAGGCGCTCGACGAGCGGGCGCAATTCCTCGGCGCGGTCGCGCGTCGCGACAAGCACGGCGTCATCCTCGACGATCACGATCAGATTTTCGACGCCGAGCAGCGCAGCAATTCCGCTGTTGCTCGCTACATAGGACTTTTCCGTGTCGAAGAGCAGCACCTCGCCTTTGACGGCATTGCCGCGCGCGTCGCGTTCCGACAAGTTCCAGACCGCGTTCCAGCCGCCGACGTCGGACCAGCCGTAGTCCGCGGGCACGACCGCGCCGCGCTTGGTCTTCTCCATGACCGCGAAGTCGACCGATTTCCGCTCGGCCGCGGAAAACGCATCGGCGTCGAGGATACGAAAGCCGAGATCGGTCGTGGCGTTTGCGATCGAGCGCGCGACCGCCTCGGCACTTTTTGGCTCGAAGGCCGCGTATTCGGCGAGAAAGATGTCGGCGCGGAAAAGAAAGTTGCCCGAATTCCAGAGATATCCATTGGCAATGTAGCGTACGGCCGTGGCGGCATCGGGCTTCTCGACGAAGGCTTCGATCGCGTGGGCGGGCGCCGCATCGTCGAGCATAGTGCCCGGGCGAATGTATCCGTAGCCCGTCGCGGCGTGGTCGGGCTTGATGCCAAATGTGACGATACGGCCGGTTTGCGCGGCGGTTCGCGCGGCGCGGATCGCGGCGACGAACAACGTCGGCTCGCGTACCACGTGATCGGCCGCAAGCACGAGCACGAGCACATCGGGCCGGTCCGCCGCGGCGATCCCGGTCACAGCCGCAACGGCGGGGCCGGAATCGCGCCGGACGGGCTCGAGGACGATCTCGGCTTCGGCGGCGATCTCCTCGAGCTGTTCGCGCACGAGGAAGCGATAGTCGCGCTGCGTAATGATGATGGGCTTGTCGAAGAGGGCACGATCGGCAACGCGCTTGATCGCCTCCTGCAAGGTCGAGTGCGGCCCGAGCAGCTTCAGGAATTGCTTGGGCAGGCTGTCGCGCGACGCGGGCCACAGCCGCGTGCCGGCGCCGCCGCTCAGGATTACCGGACGAATGCGGTCGGCCATGGCGATTGCCCGCGCGGAAGTGTCGCGAATGCCCGATCGGCTTCAGGCGATCGCGGCGCGCCGTTCCTCGAACTGCGTCTGATAGAGATCATTGTAACGGCCGCGGCGGGCGATCAATTCGCTATGACGGCCTTCCTCGACGATCTTGCCGTTGTCGACCACGCAGATCTTGTCGGCGGCGATCACGGTCTGCAGCCGGTGGGCGATCACGAGCGTCGTGCGCGAAGCGCGCAGCGCGTCGAGCGCGCGCTGGACTTCGCGTTCGGACTCGCTGTCGAGCGCCGAAGTCGGCTCATCCAGAAGCAGGATCGGCGCGTTTTTGAGAAACGCCCGCGCAATCGCGATGCGTGCGCGCTGACCGCCGGAAATCTGCACTCCGTGCTCGCCGACCGGCGACTCGTAGCTCTTCGGAAAGCTCGAGATGAAATCGTGGGCGAAGGCGGACTTGGCTGCGGCGATAATCTCGACCTCGCTCGCGTCGGGCCGCCCCATCGCGATATTTTCGTGGATTGTGCCGGAGAACAAGAACACGTCCTGGCTTACATAAGCGATCGAGTCGCGCAGCGAGCGGCGGGAATACTGCGAGACATCCTGATCGTCGATAAGGATTTTGCCGGTCTGCGGATCCCAGAATCGCACCACGAGGTTCATGATCGTCGACTTGCCTGAGCCTGAGATGCCGACAAGCGCCGTGGTCTGGCCGGGTTCCGCCACGAACGACACGCCGCGCAACACCGGCTCGGTCGGACGGTAGCGGAAAACGACTTCGCGGAATTCGACGCGGCCGCGCGTGACGGAAATCGGCGGCTTTGCCGCCTCGTCGCGCTCAACCGGAAGGCTGTCGAGCAATTCGAACATGAAGCGCGCGTTCGTCAGACTCGCGGCGAGGTCGATATGCAGGCGCGCAAGCCGCTTTGCCGGCTCGTAGGCGAGGAGCAGGGCGGTGACCACAGAGAAGAACTCGCCCGGCAATTGGTTGCCGCGCAGCACGCCGTGACCGGCATACATGACGAAGCCGGCGATCGCGAATCCGCCGAGCGATTCCATGATCGGGACCGAGCGCGCCTTCAGACGGGAGATCTTGTTCATCACCTGTTCGATCTCGCCGACGGTCGCGGACATACGCGCCCGCATGCTGTCTTCGAGATTGTACGATTTCAGGATGCGGATCCCCTGGATCGTTTCCTGCAGAGACTTGAGGAGATTTCCGGTTCCCATGAACTGGCGGCGGATATTGTAGCGCGTGCGGCGCGCGAGCGTGCGGATGAAATAGACCGCGGGCGGCATGGTGATGACGCCGAAAATCATCATGATCGGATCCTGTACCGCCATGACGATGATCAGGCCGATCAGCGTGAGGACGTCGCGTCCGACGCTCGTGATGACGAGGTCGAGCACGGAGCGGGCGCCGGAAGCACCTGTATTCAGCCGATTTAAGAATTCGGTCGAATGGCGGTCGGCGAAAAACGATACGCCCTGCGAAAGCAGCGAATCGTAAACCTTGCGCTGATAGTCGGCGATGATGCGATTGCCGATCTTGGCGAGCGTGACCATTTGCCCGTAGGTCGCCAGCCCCTTGATTGTGAACAGCGCCATCAGCGTGCCGCCGAGCACCCAGACCGCCCAATAATCGCCGTCGACGAAAATGCGGTCGACGACGTGCTTCATCAAATAGGCGGAGAGGGCCGTGGTGCCCGCGATGATGCCCATGAACACGAACGCGCGCGCGTAGCGCCACGCATGGCGGCGGCCGTCGGTCGCGAGCAGCCGGGGGATGATTTCCCGCGCATCCTCGCCGACGAGTCTCGACAGGTGCTGTTTGAACCGTTTCATTCCCATGGCGGCGACAACCGGACGCGGGCGGAAAACTTCAGGCGGCGAAGTGCGAATAGACTACCAGCGGGCAAAGCCCGCAAGCACCCCGTCGCCGGATCAAACTGTTTTTATGCGTAGAGTCAATTCGATAGCGCTCAACGATTGCCCATAAGCCGCACCAATTCTTCGCGCAATGCGGGCGCCAAATCGTCGCGTTCGAGCGCGTAGGCGACGTTCGCGGAAAGGAAGCCAAGCTTGGAACCGCAATCGAAGGTGCGGCCGTCGAATTCGAGTCCGTAGAAGGGCTGGCGCTGCGAGAGTCGGATCATGGCGTCGGTGAGCTGGATTTCGCCGCCTGCGCCGCGCTCCTGGGATTCGAGCAGATCGAAGATTTGCGGCTGCAAGACGTAGCGTCCGGTGATGATCAAGTTCGATGGCGACGATCCGCGCGGCGGCTTCTCGACCATGGAGGTGATCTCGAACGCCGAATGCTTGCGGCGTCCGACGCCGACGACGCCGTACATGTGAGTCACTTCCTCAGCGACCTTCTCGACCGCGATTACGTTCGCGGCTTCGCCGAT
Source organism: Xanthobacteraceae bacterium (assembly GCA_040901465.1). GTDB lineage: Bacteria > Pseudomonadota > Alphaproteobacteria > Rhizobiales > Xanthobacteraceae > JAUSIF01. Next base: position 101,735 of record JBBDYN010000024.1, on the reverse strand, counting down.
CGCGAGATACGCCTCGATCATCTGAGCGAGGCAGCCTTTCTTCGCCTTGACGAGCACATCGGGGAGCAGCAACGCGAACGGCTCCTTGCCGACAAGCTCGCGCGCACACCAGAGAGCGTGGCCGAGGCCAAGCGGCGACTGCTGGCGCGTGAAGCTCACGGTTCCGGCGCCCGGAAGGTCGCGATCGAGCGCCTCCAAATCGGAAAGCTTTCCGCGCTCGCGCAGCGTCACTTCGAGTTCGAATTGGCGATCGAAGTGATCCTCGATGACGCTCTTGTTGCGGCCCGTGACGAAGATGAAGTGCTCGATTCCGGCTTCACGCGCCTCGTCAATTACATACTGGATCAGCGGCCGGTCGACGACCGGTAGCATCTCCTTCGGCAACGCCTTGGTGGCAGGCAGAAAGCGGGTGCCAAGTCCGGCGACTGGAAAGACAGCTTTGCGAATCTTCTGCATGGTCTCGCTCGCGACGCGTCTCTATGTCCCTTCCCGCGCAGGTTGGCAATTCCTCAGGTAGCAGGGCCGCGCTTGACCGGCGTTTCAGCTTCTGCATGGTCTCCCGCATGAATGGGCCAATTCTGCTCTTCGGCGCGCGCGGGCAAGTCGGCCGCGAATTGGTGGCGCTCGCCAATGCCCGTCGCGTGCCCCTCGTCGGGCTTGCGCGGGCCGACGGCAATATCACCGACGATCAGGCGGTTCGCGCGGCGCTCGACGTGCATCGGCCGGTCGCGGTGGTGAACGCTGCGGGTTACACGGCGGTGGATCGCGCCGAGCGAGAGCCCGAGGCGGCGGCAAGCGCGAACATTACCGGACCCGCGGTGCTCGCAGCCGCCTGCAACGATGCGTCGGTTCCGCTCATTCATCTTTCGAGCGCCTACGTGTTCGATGGCGCGAAGAAGGGTGCTTATGTCGAGACGGACCGGATCGCGCCGCTCGGCGTGCATGGCCGCAGCAAAGCGGAAGGCGAGGCTAAGGTGCGGGAAGCAGCGAAGCGCCACGTGATCTTGCGCACCTCGTGGATCTACAGCGTATTCGGCCGCAATTTCCTAAGGACGACGCTTCGGCTCGCGGCCGAGCGCGACGAATTGAGGATGGTGGCCGACCAGCGCGGCTGCCCGACCGCGACGATCGACATCGCCGAGGCAATTCTTGTGGCGGTGCGAAAACTCGTCGAGAAGCCGAACACCGCCGGTACGTTTCATTTCGCCGGCACCGGCGCCACGACCTGGCTTGGGTTCGCCGAGGAGATCGTGCGACGCCAAGTAATGTTCACCGGGCGGACGCCTAAGGTGGCGCCAATCCCGGCCGCGGAATATCCGAGTGCGGCGAAGCGGCCTGCGAATTGCGAGCTCGACAGTTCGAAATTCCAGTCGGTATTCGGCTTTCGGGCGCGGCCGTGGCAGGAGCGGGTGGGCGAGGTGGTGGCGCAGTTGCTCACCAGGGCGAAGGCCGCGGAAACGAAGCCGACCGACGCCAAGGCGCCGGAGGCGAAGCCCGCTGAAGCAAAGACGACGGAGACGAAGAGTTCAGAAGCAAAGATGGCTGAAGCAAAGTCGCCCGACGCAAAAGAAGCCACCCGCTGAGCGAATTCAGCCGCCCGGCGGGCGGCCGATGCTCGTATAGCGGAATCCTTTGGCCGCCATCTCGTCGGGCCGGTAGATATTCCGTAAATCCACGACGATCGGGCTCTTCAACGCGCCCTTGATGCGGTCGAGATCGAGCGCGCGATAGGCGTCCCATTCGGTCACGATCACTAGCGCGTCGGCGCTTTCGGCCGCCTCATACGGGCCTTTGCAAAAAGTGACGCCCGTCAGGAGCGCCTTCGCCTGTTCCATCCCCTGCGGATCATGAGCGCGGACGACGGCGCCCGCCTCGATCAACGCCGGCACGAGCGCCAGGCTCGGCGCCTCACGCATGTCGTCAGTGTTGGGCTTGAAGGTGAGGCCGAGCACCGCCACGATCTTGCCCTCGACCGAGCCGCCGCACGCTGCGATTACGCGCTTCGCCAGCGCCTGCTTGCGCGCCTCGTTCACTGAGATGACGGTCTCGACGATATTGATCGGCGCGTCCGCTTCCTGCGCGGTCTTGATCAGGGCGACCGTGTCTTTCGGAAAGCAGGAGCCGCCGAAGCCCGGCCCGGCGTGCAGGAACTTCGAGCCGATGCGGTTGTCGAGGCCGATGCCGCGCGCGACCTCCTGCACGTCTGCGCCAACCGCCTCGCAAAGATCGGCTATCTCATTGATGAACGTGATCTTGGTGGCTAGGAATGCGTTGGCCGCGTATTTGATCAGTTCGGCGGTGCGCCGGCTCGTGAACATCAGCGGCGGCGCGTTGAGGTAAAGCGGCCGATAAACCTCCTTCATCACCTCCTGCGCGTCCGCGTCTTCCGTGCCGATCACAATCCGATCGGGGCGCTTGAAATCGGCGATCGCGGCGCCTTCGCGTAGAAACTCGGGATTGGAGACGACCGCGATCTCGGCATTGGACCGCGCCTGCCGCACGATGCGCTCGATCTCGTCGCCGGTGCCGACCGGCACCGTCGACTTGGTGACGAGCACGGTGCCGCCGTTGACGCAATCGGCCACGTCGCGCGCGGCCTCGAATACGTAGGTGAGATCGGAATGGCCGTCGCCGCGGCGGGCGGGCGTGCCTACTGCGACGAATACGACCTCCGCATCGCGCACAGCCGGAGCGAGCTCAGTCGAAAACGAGAGGCGGCGCTCCTTTACGTTGCGATCGACCAGTTCGTCGAGGCCGGGCTCGAAGATCGGCAGCTTGCCCGCGCGCAACGCAGCAATTTTGTTTGCGTCCTTGTCGACGCAAACGATCTCATGGCCAAAATCGGCGAAGCAGGCCCCGGACACGAGACCCACGTAACCGGTGCCGATCATGGCGAGGCGCATGCGCAGTACCCCTCAGGCGACGGCCGGATTTGGCACGCCGCAGGGGTGGGGGCAAGCGCGGCTTCTTTTCAGGCGGCCGCGGAGGGCTTGGCGGAAAGCTTGCGCTCCCAGGCGAGCGCGTGGCTGACGATGGTGGCGAGATCGTCGTATTGCGGGCGCCAGCCGAGTTCTATGCGAATGCGGTCGGCGCGGGCCACAATCGCCGCGGGATCGCCGGGCCGGCGCGGGCTCATGACGACGGGGAGATCGGCGCCGGAGGCGCGCTTTACCGCCTCAATCACCTCGAGCACCGAACGGCCGCGGCCGTAGCCGCAGTTGAGCACGAGATTGGCTCCGCCCTTGCGGAGGTGGCGCAGCGCGTCGAGGTGGGCGGCGACGAGATCGGTGACATGGATATAGTCGCGGATACAAGTGCCATCCGGCGTCGGATAGTCGGTGCCGAAGACTTCCATGCGCTTGCGCTTGCCGAGCGCAAGCTCGCTCGCGACCTTGATGAGGTGGGTTGCGTTCGGCGTCGATTGGCCGGAGCGGCCGGCGGGATCGGCGCCGGCGACATTGAAATAGCGTAGCGCCACATAGCCGATGTCATAGGCGGCGGACGCATCGCGCAACATCCATTCGGTCATCAGCTTGGACGAGCCATAAGGTGAGATCGGCAGCGTCGGCGCGTCCTCGCTGACCGGATTTTCCGCGGGCATGCCATAGACCGCAGCGGTCGAGGAAAACACGAAGCGTCTGACGCCCGCGCCGATCGCGGCGGCGATCAACGTGCGCGACTTCACAGTATTCGAAAGATAGTAACCGAGCGGATCGGCGACCGAATCCGGAACAACGATCTTGGCGGCGAAATGAATGACTTCCTTGACATCCTGCTCGGCGATGATGCGCAGGACGAGCGCCGCATCGGCGACGTCGCCGACGATCAGCCGCGCCTTCGGATGCACGGCGCTGCGCATTCCGGTCGAAAGATCGTCGAGAACCACGACATCCTCGCCGGCATCGGCGAGCGCGATCACCATGTGGCTGCCGATATAACCGGCGCCTCCCGTTACAAGTACGGCCATATCGGGTGAACCTCCGTGATGCGCCTAGACCTAGGGCACGGATATTAATATCGATTGAAAGCGATCGAAGACTTGGCCGCTGCCTCGCAAAAGCGTGATCAGCCCTGCTTCTTCGAGCGATCGACGAGCCGCGTCGTGCTGCGCTCAGGCATGAGTTCCACGAGCAGGACTTCGCCGCCGGCGGCTTCGACGATTTCGCGGCCGACCACTTGTTCTTTCGTGTAGTCGCCGCCCTTCACGAGCACCTGAGGGCGCACCTGTCGGATCAATTCAAGCGGGGTATCTTCCTCGAAAATCGCCACGAGATCGACCGCTTCGAGGGCTGCGAGCAGCTGCGCGCGGGAAATTTCGTCCTGAATTGGCCGGCCTTCGCCTTTCAGACGCCGCGCCGAGGCGTCGCTGTTCAGTCCAACAACGAGACGGTCGCAGGCGGCGCGGGCTTCAGCGAGCACCTTCAAATGCCCGGGGTGCAAGAGGTCGAAGCAGCCATTGGTGAAGCCGATGCGCAGCCCCGCGCGGCGCCACTCGTCGAGGCGCTCGTCGAGCGTGTTGGGGGCGAGCGCGAGTTTTTCTTCATACGCGCGCAACGCCGGCGGCAACAGCATCGCGCGTAGTTCGGTAAACGACACTGAAGCGGTACCGCGCTTGCCGACGACGACCGCGGCCGCGGCATTGGCGGCGCGGGCGGCGGCTTCGAGATTGGCGCCCATGGCGAGCATCGCGGCGACCGTCGCGGTAACGGTGTCGCCTGCGCCGGAAACGTCGCGCACCTTCACTGGGAAGGCCGGGATGTGAATCGGCTCCTCGCCGCGTTCGACCAACGTCATGCCTTCCTCGCTGCGGGTAACGAGGATCGCGTCAACGTCGGTGCGCTCGCAGAGTTCGGCCGCGCCCTGCGCCACCTCGTCAACGGTGCTCACCTCGCGATTGAGCGCACGGGAAAGCTCGCCGCGGTTCGGCGTGACGAGCGATGCAAAGCGATAGACGCGGTAGTCGTTGCCCTTGGGATCGACGATCACCGGCTTGTTCGCCTTGCGGGCGGCGGCGATCAGTTCTTCGATCACGCGCGGGGTCAGCACGCCCTTGCCGTAGTCGGAGAGCACGAGGGTCCCGCATTTCGGAAGCGCGTCGTGCGCGCGCGCCAGAATCTCGTTCTCGCGCTCGGTTTCGAGCGCGCGGCCGTCTTCCCAGTCGGCGCGCAGAAGATGCGTCGAATAATGTTCCGAAACGAAACGCATCTTCATGGTCGTCTGGCGAGCAGAGTCTAGTACAAGGCGCGGCTCGATCTTCTTGCTCTTGGTGAGGCGCTCGATGAGCAAGCGGCCGGAGTCGTCGTTGCCGATCGCGCCGATGAGCACGCAACGTGCGCCGAGACCCGCGACATTGAGCGCGACGTTGGCAGCGCCGCCGGGCGCGATGTCTTCCCAGCGTGCGGCGAGCACGACGGTCGGTGCTTCCGGCGAGACGCGCGCGACATCGCCATAGACATAACGATCAAGCATGACGTCGCCGACGCAGAGCACGCTCTGATCGGAGAGTTCACCTAGGCGCCGCTCGAAATCGAACATGAAAGGTCCGGTCGTCAGCGATAGGGATCGGCGCAGTCGAGAAAGCGGGTCACGTAATCCTCCACCGCATTCTCGAGCGGCGTGAAGGCGGCATCGTAGCCTGCCATGCGCAGCCGCTCCATCTTTGCCTGCGTTAAGTATTGATATTGGCCGGAAAGCGAGGCCGGCATGTCGATATAGTCGATATCGGGCGGGCGCTTCAGTGCCTTGAACATCGCCAGCATCATGTCCTGGAAGCTGCGGGCCTGCCCGGTGCCGACATTATAGATACCGGACACGCGCGGCCGGTCGAGGAGCCAGAGCACGACCGCGACCGCATCCAGCACGTAGATAAAATCGCGCGCCTGGCCGCCGTCGACAATGTCGGCGCGGCCCGACTTGAATAGTTGCACCGGCCGGCCCGATTTGGCGTCGGGGAAGCGCTTTGCGAGCACGCTCTGCATCTCGCCCTTGTGGTACTCGTTCGGGCCGAACACGTTGAAGAATTTCAGCCCGATCCATTGCGGCGGCATTGGCGCCTTCTGGCGTGCGCGCTCGACGATGGCGAGATCGAAGCGCTGCTTGCTGCGGCCATAAAGATTGAGCGGGCTCAGGCGTACGAGCGCCTCAGGCTTGTCGTCATCGTCGAAGCCAAGCGAGCCGTCGCCATAGGTCGCGGCGGACGATGCGTAGATGAGCGGCGTGCGTGTGGCCGTGCACCAGTCGAGCAACTGCATGGGCAGGTCGAAGTTCGCTTGCATCATCGCCTTTTCATCGGTGGCGGTGGTCGAGGAGATCGCGCCCATGTGCAGGACCGCTTCGAGCTTGCGGCCGTCGAGCCAGCGGAACAGCTCGTCCGGCGAGACGATCCCGGCATAGCGCCGGTTCTTCAGATTGCGCTCCTTGGCCACGGAGCCGAGATGATCGTTAACGGCGATCTCGGTCACGCCCCGGTCATTGAGACTTGCGACCAGGTTCGAGCCGATGAAGCCCGCGCCGCCCGTGACCAGGATCATGTACGCCCCATTGACCGCACGCGTGACGGCGCGCTTCTAGCCGCCGGGCGGCAGCCATGCAACGCGTCAAATCTGGACACATTTCAAGCCCGGTGCTACGCGCTCGCTGGCCGAAGGAGCAGGGGATGGACGACGCCGAAACCGCTTACGCGCGCAGCCATCTCAAGGATTCGCTCGACGCGCTCAAGGCCGCGGCCGACGATCCGGATTTCCTCGCCGTGCTCGGCAAGATTGCCGACGAGATGGCGAAGGCACTGAAGGGGGGGCGGAAAATTCTTCTTTGCGGAAACGGCGGGAGTGCGGCCGACGCGCAGCACATTGCCGGTGAATTGCTCTCGCGCTTCGAGAGTGACCGCGCGCCGCTGCCCGCGATCGCGCTCACGACCGACAGCTCCGTGCTGACCGCGATCGGCAACGACTACGGCTACGACCAGGTGTTCGGGCGTCAGGTGAAGGGCCTCGGTGCGATGGGCGACGTATTGATCGCAATCTCGACTTCCGGGCGCTCGCCGAACATTTTGAAGGCGCTCGATGCAGCGCGTACGAAAGGCGTCGTCACGATCGGCTTCACCGGGAAAAAGGGCGGCGACATGACCCCGCGCTGCGACGTTATCCTGCGCGCGCATTCGGACCGCACGCCGGTGATCCAGCAGATTCACATCACCGCGGCGCATATCGTGTGCGGCCTCGTGGAGCGGCGCCTCGCCGGCGCAAACTGAGCCATGACCGAGCGCGAGCGCCGTCCGGCCGCCTTCCTCGACCGCGACGGCGTGCTCAATGTGGACCGCGGCTACGTGGCGCGGCGCGAAGACTTCCAGTGGATCGACGGCGCGATCGCAGCGGTGCGGGCGCTGAACGACACCGGATATTATGTGTTCGTCGCCACTAACCAGTCGGGCATCGCGCGCGGACTCTATACGGAAGAGAACATGCGCCAGCTGCACGCGTTCATGGCCGATGAACTAGCGCGAGCGGGAGCGCGCATCGACGACATCCGCCATTGCCCGTTTCATCCAGAAGGGACGGTCGCCGAGTTCCGCCGGGCCTCGGACTGGCGCAAGCCCGGACCGGGCATGATCCTCGACCTGATGCAGCATTGGCCGGTGGATCGGGAGCGTAGCGTCCTGATCGGCGACAAGGACGCGGATATCGAGGCTGCGCGCGCCGCCGGAATTCGCGGGCTGATATTCCGCGGCGAAAATCTGGAAGAGTTCGTGCAGCGCGAAGTGCTGGGCGGGAAGGGGCCGCGCGCCTGATGCCGACGCAGCGCGGGAAATTCGACAACAGCCCGATCCTGCTCGTGCCCTATGTCTGGATCGGCGATTTCGTGCGCTGCCATTCCGTGGTGAAGCTGATCAAGGGCCGCACGCCGGAGCGGCCGATCGACGTGCTCTCATCCACGCTCTGCATGCCGCTCCTCGATTACATGCCGGGTGTGCGCAAGGGGATCGTCTTTGACATTCCGCGCCGCAGGCCGGCGTTCGGGCTGAACTGGCAATTGTCGCGGATCCTGAAAGCGGAGAACTATGGCAAGGCGATCATCACCTCGCGCAAATGGAAGGCCGCGCTTGCGCCCGCGCTCGCGGGAATCCCCGAGCGAGTGGGCTTCGCCGGCGAATGGCGCTACGGGCTGCTCACCGACGTGCGTCATGGCGAGAATGGCCTGCCCCGCATGATCGATCAGTGCGCGGTGCTGGCGCTGCCGCCGAGCGAGCAAAGGCAGGCCGATTGGCCGCTGCCGGAACTGGTCGTGCCGGAGAAAGAGATCGCTGAATGGCGTGCGCGCAATGGTCTCGCCGATGAGAAGCGGCCGATCGTTTCGCTCTGTCCCGGTGCGGTGGGCCCAAGCAAGCGCTGGCCGGAGGCGAAGTATGCCGAGCTTGCGAAGCGTCTCGCGGGAGAGGGCGTGGCGGTGTGGGTGCTCGGCGGGCCGGGAGAAAAAGAAATCGCGCGGATCATTTCCGGTGGGGGCAAATTCGCTCGCGATCTGACAGGCGACGATCTGCGCAAGGCGATCCTAGCGCTCGCCGCGGCCGACGCGGCGGTCTCGAACGACTCGGGATTGCTGCATGTCGCAGCGGCGATCCGCACGCCGGCGGTCGGCTTGTTCGGGCCGACGAGCCCGTGGCACTGGGCGCCACTCAATCCGATCGCCGCCACGATCGAAGCGCCGTGGCGGGATGGCGACAAAGACGTGCGGAGCCGCACGACCGAAGACATTCCGGTCGACGAAGTGTTTGCGGCTACGCGCCGCGCGCTCGGCTGACTTTCTCGATCGCGGCGAGCACGTCGGCGACTTCCGGAATTCCATTTTCCGCGCCGGCCATCTCGACCGGTCCCGGACCCATCGGCATCGCCGTGTGCGACTTCACGATCGTGAAGACGGCGACGACGGGAATGCCGAGCGCTGCTCCAATGTGAAGAAATCCAGTATCGACGCCGATGACGATCTGCGCGCCGGCGATCAGCTTGCCGACTTCCAGTATCGGTTTGAGATCGGGCACGCGGGCGCCGGGGATTGCGCCGGCGAGCCGCTCGCTGCGCTCGCGTTCGGCCGCGTCGCCCCATGGCAGCACGACTTCCAATCCGCGCGCGGCAAGTGCCTTGCCGATTTCGGCCCAGCGTTGCTCGGGCCATCTCTTCGTCGTCTTGGCGGTGGCATGAAAGAGGAGCGCGTAAGGCGCGGCCGCCTCGGCGCGGAAATGGCTGCGGTCGAAGCCGTAGTCGGGCGCGCCCTCAGGCTCGTAACCGAGCGCGCGACCGGTGAGCGTGCGATTGCGCGCGATGACGTGCAGGTCCCAGCCGACCTTGTGGCGCGTGTCGTAGAAGCGCGAGGCCAACGGCTCGCGGATGCTGTCGGCGTCGTAGCCGTGGCTTTCGCCGTGAACGAGCTTGGTCATCAATGCCGTGCGCACGAGTCCCTGGGTGTCGATCACGGCGTCATAGCTGTGCGCGCGCAGCTTGCTTGTGGCCTTGCGGATTTCGTTCCAGGTCGGCAGCTCGTGCAGGTGCTTACGCCAACGGCGCACCGCGATCGGCACGATCTCGTTCACGGCCAGGTGCAGGCGTGCGAGCGGTGCGTACAGCTCGTCCACGACCCAGGTGATGTGCGCATCGGGAAACCGGCGGTGCGCGTCGGTCACGGCCGGCATGTGATGCAGCACGTCCCCCATGGAGGAGGTTTTTATGAACAGGATTTCGGCCATGAAAACCGCGCCCGCCTTGATTTAGGTCGCGTGTCCGCATAGGCGGTTGAAGGCTCCCGCGCAAGCTGACACACTGAACCCGAAGGCGGATTCGCGATGGCAATCACGCTCGCTTCGCTCAAGATCAAGCTCTTCACCGACGGCGCCGAAAAGGCGCAGATCGTCGAGATGGCAAAGCTCAAGCATATCGCGGGCTTCACCACCAACCCGTCGCTCCTGAAGAAGGCGGGCGTGAAGGATTACGAATCCTACGCGCGGGAATTGGTCGCGGCGGTACCGGACAAGCACATCTCGTTCGAGGTGATCTCCGACGATGTCGAGGAGATGGTGGCGCAGGCGCGTCTCATCACGACCTGGGGCAAGAATGTTTACGTAAAGCTTCCTGTGATCAACACTAAGGGCGAATCGCTGCTCGAAGCGATCCGCGTGCTCTCGAACGAAGGCGTGAAGATCAACGTGACGGTGATCACGACCGTCGACCAGGTGAAGCGAGCGACCGCCGCACTCGCGGGCGGTCCGGGCGGCATCACATCGGTGTTCGCCGGACGGCTTGCGGATCTCGGCATCGACTATAAGCCGCTTGTCGAGACCGCGGTCGCAGCCGCGCGCTCGACGAAGCAGGTGGAGGTGATTTGGGCGTCGACGCGCGAAGTGTGGAACGTGATCGAGGCGGATCAGATGGGCTGCCACATCATCACCGCTCCCGCCGACATTCTGAAGAAGCTCACGGCACTTGGAACTAAGACCGCAGAGCGGCTTTCGCTCGACGGGGTGAAGGCCTTCTACGACGATACGCAGGCCGCAGGGCTCATATTGCCGGTGAGCGGCGCGCGGCGTACGGCGGCCGAATAGCCCTGTAAATCATTGACATTATTTGTGACGGGGGTACGCGGCGGGCGCGGTCGCACTGCTATCGGCGGCATGCTAGTGAATCCGTGCAGGTGAGGGGGTAGTCATCGTAATGGTCGCCGTTGCGCAACGCGGGGACGCGTCGAGCCAGGGTTCCGTGCGAGTAGGAATCATCGGCGTCGGCGTCATGGGCTACAACCACGCCCGCGTGCTCGCCGAGCTCCCGCATGTCGAACTCGTCGGCCTCGCCGATCCCGACCGCAGTCAGGCGATGCTCGTCGCCAACGCGATCGGCTGCGACGCGGTTGCCGACCACAAGACGCTGATCGGTCTCGGTATCGACGCCGCCGTGATCGCGGCGCCGACGCATCTGCATCATCCGATCGCGCTCGACTGCATCTCCGCCGGCCTGCATGTACTGGTCGAGAAACCGATCGCGCCGAGCGTCGAGGAGGGGCGGCAGATCGTGGCCGCCGCGCGCCGCGCCGGTGTTACGCTCATGGTCGGTCATGTCGAGCGGTTCAATCCGTCGGTGCAAACGATCAAGCAGGCGCTTATAGGCGAGCAGATTCTTTCGATCGCGATCACGCGCGTCGGTCCGTTTCCCCCGCGCATGTCGAACGTCGGCGTCGTGATCGATCTCGCCGTGCACGACATCGATCTCATCCGCTGGTTCACGGAATCGGACATCGTCGAGGTGCAGCCGCAATTGTCGAGCGCGCGCGCTTCGCGCGAGGACATCGCGCTACTGCAATTCCGCACCGCCTCGGGCGTGCTCGCGCACATCAATACGAACTGGCTGACGCCGTTCAAGGCGCGGACGGTGCACGTCGCGACCCAGGAAAAATACGTGATCGGCGATCTACTCACGCGCCAGGTCACCGAGTGCTTCGGCTTCCAGCAGGACGGGAGCTATTCGATGCGGCATCTGTCGGTGGGCCACGCCGAGCCGTTGCGTGCCGAGCTGATCGCCTTCATCGACGCGATCCGGACCGGCACGCCGCCTGCGGTCAGCGGAGAAGAAGGCGTGGCGAGTCTCGAGGTGGCGATCCGCTGCCTCAACGGCACGCATGAGGCCGCTCCCAAGGCGCGGCTCGTCGGCTAAGTGTGCGTAAGCCGCAGATGAACCAGCACGCCCGCCTCGATACAGCGCCGATCCCGTTCATCGATCTCGCGGCCCAGCGCCGCCGGCTCGGGAAGTCGTTCGACGACGCGATCGGCCGCGTGCTCGCGCATTGCCAATTCGTCATGGGACCGGAAGTGCAGGAGCTGGAGACGCAGTTGGCAAAATTCTGCGGCGCGCGGCACGCGATCGCCTGCTCGAGCGGCACCGATGCGCTGCAGCTCGTGCTGATGGCGAAGGGGATCGGTCCGGGCGACGCAGTCATCTGCCCGTCCTTCACCTTTTGCGCGACGGCCGAAGTGGTGGCGTTGCTCGGCGCGACGCCCGTATACGCGGACGTCGATGCGGCGACGTTCAATCTCAAAGCGGCGAGCGTGGCGCGCGCCGCGGCGACCGCCCGCAAGCTCGGGCTCAGACCGAAAGCCGTGATTCCCGTCGATCTCTTCGGCCTGCCGGCGGACTTCGATGTGATCCTGAAGATTGCCGCGGCGGAGAATATTTTCGTGCTGGACGACGCGGCGCAGGCGTTCGGCGCGACGTATAAGGGCCGCCCGCTCGGCACGTTCGGACTCGCGACCGCCACGAGCTTCTTCCCGGCGAAGCCATTGGGCTGCTACGGCGACGGCGGGGCGATCTTCACCGACGATGACGCGCTTGCGGATGTGATCCGCAGTTTGCGCGTGCACGGCAACGGCACGGATAAATACGATAATGTTCGCATCGGCATGACTGGACGGCTCGATACCATCCAGGCGGCTGTGCTTCTGGAAAAGCTGAAAATCTTCCCCGACGAGATCGAGGCGCGAGATCGGATCGCGCGGCGCTACAACGAGGCGCTCGGCGATATCGCGATCGTCCCGAAGGCGTCGAACGAGTACACGTCGGTCTGGGCGCAATACACGATCCGCCTCGCGCCGGGGAAACGCGACGGGCTCGCGGCGGCGTTGAAGGCCGAGGGCATACCAACCGCGATCTATTATCCGAAGCCTCTGCACCGCCAGATGGCCTATCGCGGCTTCCCCTCCGTGGATGGAGGCCTCGCGGTGAGCGAGCGGCTCGCCGACGAAGTCATCAGCCTGCCCATGCACGCCTATCTCGACGAGCCGGTGCAGGATCGCATCATCGCGGCGGTACGGCGCGCGCTCGCGCAGTGAGGCCGACTCGCGCTAAGGCGTCTCCATGATACGGCGGATTGCGACCGTCGGCGGCTGGACGCTGGTCTCGAGGATGACCGGGTTCCTGCGCGACGTGGTGATGGCTGCCGTACTCGGTGCCGGACCCATTGCCGACGCGTTCCTGGTGGCGTTCCGGCTGCCCAATCATTTCCGGGCGATTTTCGCGGAGGGCGCCTTCGCGGCGGCCTTTGTGCCGCGCTATGCGCGCACACTTGAGCAAGACGGGCTCGATGCCGCGCGTGTCTTCGCCGACCGGCTCGCAGCGGCGATGGTCGTGCTGCAACTTGTGCTGCTTGCAGTAGCGCTTGCCTTCACGCCGCACGTCGTCAGCCTGCTCGCTCCCGGCTTCATCAACGATCCCGGACGCTTCGAGCTTGCGGTGGCGCTCGCGCGCATTACGTTTCCCTATCTCGCGCTGATTTCGCTCGAAAGCCTGATCGCCGGCGCGCTCAATGCCAATCAGCGCTTCGCGGCGGCGGCCGCGGCGCCGGTGCTGCTCAACGTTTGCATGATCAGCACGCTTTTGATGGCAGGCTTGTTCCCGACCGCGGGACATGCAGCGGCTTGGGGCGTGCTGGCGGCGGGCGTCTTGCAGGCGCTTTTCGTCGCGGCCGATGCAGAGCGCAGCGGCTTCGGCATTCGACTGAAGGTGCCGCGGCTCGATGAGCCGACGCGAAAGTTTCTGAAAGCGCTCGGGCCCGCGATCGTCGGCGCGGGCGGCGTGCAACTCGCGCTGTTCGCTGACACGATCATCGCCACCTTCCTGCCGGCGGGTTCGCTTTCGGCGCTCTACTATGCGGACCGCATCAACCAGCTTCCGATCGGCGTGATCGGCATCGCGGCCGGCACGGTGCTGCTCCCCGAGATGGCGCGACGGCTCGCGGCCGGCGATCGCGCGGGTGCCGCCGCGGCACAGGGCCGGGCGATCGAGCTCACGCTCTTGATTTCGATCCCGTTCGTTGTCGGCGCGCTCGCAATTCCTGAGCTTGTCATGCGCGCGTTGTTCACACGCGGTGCATTCACCGCGGACGACGCGCTTGCCGCCGCCGCGACGCTCGCCGCGTACGCGACCGGGCTCATTCCGTTCGTGCTGATGCGGAGCTTCATCGCGCCGTTCCATGCGCGCGGCGATACGCTGACGCCGGTGAAAGCCGCGTTGATTGCGGCGTTCGCCAATATCCTGATCAAGATCGTATTGGTCGGCCCGCTCGCGCAGGTGGGGCTCGCGCTCGCCACGTCCGCCGGCGCGTGGATCAATCTCGCGCTCCTGACCTATGCGGCGAAGCGGCGCGGGTTCGAAAGCCCAGGCGTGCCGCTCGAGCGAGCCTTGCGTCTATTGGCGGCGGGCCTTGCGCTCGGCGTTGCCCTTTATTTAGGCGAGCAATACCTGAGTACGCTCGTCGCCGGGCTTCCCGCCCTGCGCGAGGAGACGCTGCTGCTTCTCTTGCTGACAGCAGGTACAGCGATCTACGGAGCGCTCGTATTTGTGCTGATGGGCGGGAATTGGCTGCAACAATTGATGCGCGACGGCGGCGCGCGGGGCGCCCTATCGGAAAGGCCTCCGGCAGATTGACCTAGCCGTTTCGCTGATTTCCCTCGGGCGGCGACTTGCGTTATTGCACTGCGGCACCGTCAGGCAACCCAAATGACCCGCTCCCTCTCGTTACGGCTTGGCGCCGGAACTTTCCTCATCTTGGCGCTCGCCGCGTGCGGCGACAGCGGCCCGCAAAAAGGCGCGCAAAAGGGACCGCCGCCGGCTCCGCAGGTGACAGTCGCGTTGCCGGTCAAGCGCACCGTGGTGGATCGCGACGAGTATGTCGGCCGGTTCGTGGCGGTCAATTCCGTTGAAATCCGCGCGCGCGTCTCCGGTTATCTCGACGCTGTACATTTCACCGACGGCGAGCTCGTCAAGCAGGGTCAACTTCTCTTCACGATCGATCAGCGCCCGTTCAAGGCGGCACTCGATCAGGCGCGCGCAGATTTCGAACGCGCCAGGGCGCAGCTCGATCTCGCGAACTCCGATCTCACGCGCGCACAGGACCTTGTCGAGCGCAAGACGATCTCGGAAGCGATCTATGAGCAGCGCGTGCAGGCGAAGCGCGGCGCCGACGCGCAATCGCAGTCGGCGGAAGCCAACGTCCGCGTTGCCACGCTCAATCTCGAATTCACCGAACTGCGCGCGCCAGGAGACGGCCGCATCGGCGATCGCCGCGTGTCGCAGGGCAATCTCGTGATTGGCGGCGCGCTGCCGCAGACGACGCTGCTCGCCACGATCGTTTCGGTCGATCCGATCCGCTTCGAATTCACTTTCGACGAGGCGGCGTTCCTACGCTACACGCGGCTCGCCGACGACGCCAAGAATGTCGGGTCGCGCGGCCTGACGATGCAGGTCGATCTGCGGCTTCTCGACGAGGCGGACTTCACCCACAAGGGCAAGATGGATTTCGTCGACAACGTGATCGATCAGTCGTCCGGTACCATCCGCGGACGGGCGCAAGTGGCAAATCCGAGCGGCCTGTTCACGCCCGGCATGTTCGCACGCGCGCGCGTGCCGGCCTCGGCGCCGTTCGAGGCGCTGCTCGTGCCCGACGCTGCGATCGGCACCGAGCAGATCCGCAAGTTCGTCTACGTGGTCGACGCCGACGACACGGTGAAGCAAAAATACGTAACCCTTGGTGAGCTTGACGACGGGCTGCGCGTGGTCCTGAAGGGCCTCGATCCGAACGACCGGGTGATCGTGAACGGGGTCGTGCGCGCACGGCCCGGAATCAAGGTCACGCTGGTGACCGCGGGCGAAAAGCCCCCAGCTCCGCCCGACGGAGCGCCGCGCGCGGCGAAGTGAGGCGCGGGCATGCGCATCTCGCATTTCTTCATCGACCGTCCGATCTTCGCCTCCGTCGTGGCGATCGTGATCGCGCTGCTCGGCGCTGTGAGCTACGTCCGATTGCCGGTCGCGCAATATCCTGAAATAGCGCCGCCGGTCATCAACATCTCGGGACAATATCCGGGCGCCAATGCGCAGGTCGTGGCGACGACGGTGGTGGCGCCAATCGAGGAGCAGATCAACGGCGTCGAGGGCATGATCTACATGTCCTCCAATTCGACCGCGGACGGGCGCTTCACGATCTCGGTCACGTTCGACATCGGCACCGATCTCGATCAGGCGCAGGTGCAGGTGCAGAACCGCGTCGGCATTGCGCAGCCGCGCCTGCCGCCGGAAGTGCGGAATATCGGCGTGCTCGTGAACAAGAGCTCGCCCGACCTGATGATGGTCGTGCATCTCATTTCGCCCGATCGCTCGCGCGACATGCTCTACATCTCGAATTACGCCAACCTCGAGATCAAGGATGTGCTCACCCGCGTCGACGGCGTGGGCTCGATCACAGTGTTCGGCAGCCGCGATTATGCGATGCGCGTCTGGCTCGATCCGCAGCGCATGCAGACGCTCGGTCTCACCGCGACGGACGTGGTGGCGGCGCTGCAGCGCCAGAACGTGCAGGTGGCGTCCGGAGTGCTCAATCAGCCGCCGGTGAGCGAGTCGCGCGCATTCCAGATCGCGGTGACGACGCAAGGGCGCCTCGCGGAACCGGCCGAATTTGGAAGGATCGTCGTCAAGACGACGCCGGATGCCGTCGTGCTGTTACGGGACTTCGCGCGGATCGAGCTCGCGGCCCAGGACTACGGCACGATCTCCTATCTCAGCACCGATCCCGCGGTGGCGCTCGCGATCTTCCAGCGGCCCGGCTCGAATGCGCTCGCGACGGCGAACGGCATCCGGACGGCGATGATGGAGCTTTCCCAGCGATTTCCGACGGGCGTGAAATACGAGATCATCTATGACCCGACGCAGTTCATCGCGGAATCGGTGAACGCGGTCGTTTGGACGATACTGGAGGCGATTATTCTCGTCATCCTCGTCATCGTCCTGTTCCTGCAGACGTGGCGCGCGGCCGTCATTCCCATTCTTGCGATCCCGATTTCACTGGTCGGAACGTTTTTCGTGATGACCGCCTTCGGCTTCACGATCAACAATCTGACGCTGTTCGGGCTCGTGCTTTGCATCGGCATCGTGGTCGACGACGCAATCGTCGTCGTCGAGAACGTAGAGCGCAACATAAGGAGCGGCCTGAACCCGCGCGAGGCCGCGCACAAGACGATGGACGAAGTGGGCGCGGCGCTCGTCGCGATCGTGCTCGTGCTCGCGGCCGTGTTCGTGCCGGCCGCCTTCATCACCGGCATTTCCGGGCAATTTTATCGGCAGTTCGCGCTCACGATCACGAGCGCCACGGTGATCTCGCTGATCGTCTCGCTGTCGCTATCGCCGGCCATGTGCGCGCTGGTGCTGCGGCCGCATACGGAGAACAGGCCAAAGGTCTGGGAGCAGCCGCTGCGTGTTCTCTTCGGCATCTTCAACGCCGGATACGGCAAGTTCGCACAGACCTATGGCTGGCTCGCCGGCCGGGTGGTGAGGATCGTCACGATCATGCTGGTCGCCTACGTCGCGGTAATTTTGGTCGGCCTGAATGAATTCCGCCGCACGCCGCTCGGCTTCATCCCGCAACTCGACCGCGGCTATCTGATCGTGGCGGCTCAGCTTCCGTCCGGCGCCTCGCTCGATCGCACAAACGCGGTGATGCTGCGGATCGCGGATATCGCGTTGAAAACGCCCGGCGTCGTTGCCGGTGTGAATATCGCGGGTTTTTCCGGCGCGAGCTTTTCGGTCGCGCCGAACGCGGGCGCATTCTTCGCGGTGCTCGAACCATTCGAGCAACGCGTCGGCGATCTGCAAAAGGGTGCTGCGGCGATTCAGGGCGCGCTATTCCAACGACTCGCATCGATCCAGGAAGCCTTCATCGTGGTCGTGGCGCCGCCGCCGGTGCCGGGGATCGGCAATGCCGGCGGCTTCCGCATGATGGTGGAGGACCGCGCCGGCCGCGGTCCGGAGGCACTGGAAGCGGCGGTGCGCGCCATGATTGGCCGCGCGTCGCGGACGGCCGGGATCACCAACGTGTTCTCGTTCTTCGAGACGTCGACGCCGCAGCTCTATCTCGACATCGACCGCACGAAAGCGCAGCTACTCGGCGTCAATATTTCCGAGGTGTTCTCGGCGCTGCAAATCTATGTCGGCTCGTCCTACGTGAACGACTTCAATCTGTTCGGCCGCAGCTATCGCGTGATCGCCCAGGCGGAAGATCGATACCGGCAGGACCCGCGCGCCGTGCTGGCGCTGCGCGTGCGCAATGCGCAGGGCGAGACGGTTCCGCTCGGCTCGTTCACGACGGTGCGCGATATTTCCGGGCCGTATCGCGTGCCGCGCTACAACCTATATCCCGCCGCCGAGCTCGATGGAGCCGCGGCGCCCGGCTACAGCCAGGGCCAGGGGATCGAGCTTATGCAGCGGATCGCGGCGGAAACGCTGCCCGACGGATTCAGCTACGAATGGACGACGCTCGCGTTCCAGCAATTGCGCGCGGGCAACACTGCGATCTTCGCGTTCCTGCTCGCGGTCGTGTTCGTGTTCCTCGTGCTCGCCGCGCAGTTCGAGAGCCTGACGCTGCCGCTTTCCGTCATTCTGATTGTGCCCATGTGCCTGATCGCGGCAATCTCCGGTGTGATCATCGCCGCGCAAGACAACAATATTCTCACCCAGGTCGGTTTCATCGTGCTGATCGCGCTCGCCGCGCGCAACGCGGTGCTGATGGTGGAATTCGCGAAGCAGCTCGAGGATCGCGGAAGCGACGCGATGTCCGCGGCTGTCGAGGCCGCCAAACTTCGGCTACGTCCGATCGTGATGACCTCGATGGCCTTCATCCTCGGCGTCGTGCCGCTCGTGTGGGCCACGGGCGCGGGCGCCGAGCTGCGGCAGGCGCTCGGCACGCCGGTATTCGCCGGCATGATCGGCGTCACCTTCTTCGGGCTGGTATTCACGCCGGTTTTCTACGTCGTCTGCCGCCGGCTCGCGCGGATCGGCCGCCGACCGGCGCCGCAGCCGTCGCGTGCGCCGGCCGAGTAGCGCGAGACCTTCAAGGGTTTGTCGCTATTGTTCATGGCGAAAAGTGCGAGTCGCTCCTAGAGTGATCGCAGGCGGCCCCAATGCGGGTCGGCGAGGATCAAGATGCGGACACAGGTGGCCATCATCGGCGCCGGCCCGGCCGGCCTGCTGCTTGGACAGCTTCTGACCAAGCACGGCATCGACAACGTCATCGTCGAGGTACGTAGCGCGGACTACGTGCTCGGCCGCATCCGTGCGGGCGTGATCGAGCAGGGTACCGTCGAACTTCTGGAAGAGCTCGGCGTCGGCGAGCGCATGCGCGGCGAAGGCCTCGTGCATGAGGGCACGCAGATCTGTTTCGGCGGCACGCGCCATCGCATCGATTTCCGCGAACTCACCGGCAAGACCGTGACGATCTACGGCCAAACCGAGATCACGCGCGATCTCATGGATGTGCGCGCCAAGAGCGGCTCGCCGACGATCTACGAGGCGCTCGATGTGAGCCTGCACGACATCGGGGAAAAGCGCCCGCGCGTGCGCTACGAGAAGGACGGGAAGGAAGCCGAGATCGAATGCGATTTCATTGCCGGCTGCGACGGATTTCACGGCGTCAGCCGCCAAAGCGTGCCGCCAGAAAGCCTGCAGACATTTGAGCGCGACTATCCGTTTGGCTGGCTCGGCATCCTCGCGGAGACGCCGCCGGTATCGGACGAGTTGATTTACGTGCATCACGAGCGCGGCTTCGCGCTTTGCTCGATGCGGTCGCCCACGCGCAGCCGCTATTACCTGCAGTGCAGCCTCGCCGAGAGCATCGAAGATTGGTCCGACGCGCGGTTCTGGGGCGAGCTGAAGCGGCGGCTGGACGACGAGGGCAGGGCGCAGCTGATCACCGGCCCGTCGATCGAAAAGAGCATCGCGCCCTTGCGCAGCTTCGTCACCGAACCGATGTGCTTCGGCCGCCTGTTCCTCGCGGGCGACGCCGCCCATATCGTGCCGCCGACGGGCGCCAAGGGGCTAAATCTTGCCGCAAGCGACGTACGCTATCTAGCCGAGGCGCTGGCGGCGTTCTGCCGGGACAATTCCACTGCGGCGCTCGACGGCTACTCGGACCGGGCGCTCGCCCGCGTCTGGAAGGCGGAGCGCTTCTCTTGGTGGATGACGGCGCTCCTGCATCGCCTGCCGGACAGCACCGGCTTCGACCGCAAGGTGCAGCTCGCCGAGCTCGACTATCTGGTGACTTCGCATGCCGCGGCGGCGGCGATGGCCGAGAATTACGTCGGTCTTCCGTATTGAAGCGGGCGATTTCCAAGTAACATGATGCCCGATGTTTATGGGAAGCTGCCCACGTTCCCGCGCTGGGACGGAGCATTCTCATAGGCCCGCATTCGTAGTATTTGCTGCTGACGCAGCGGGGGAAAGAACATGCGCGCACTCAAGTTCGGCATCGGCCAGCCTCACCTCCGGCTCGAGGATCCGCCGCTCGTCACCGGCCGAGGCAAGTTTGTGGCCGATTTGATCCCCGAGGGGGCGTTGCGCGCGGTGTTCGTGCGCTCGCCGCACGCCCACGCGAAATTCAAATTCACCGACGTAGAAACCGCGCGGAAGATGCCGGGCGTGCGGCTCGTGCTCACGCACGACGAGGTGTCGGGCGTGGCGCCATTCCCCTGTCTTGGCGCGCTCATTCTGCACATGCATGGCGGACCGAAGATCTGGGTGCCGCCCTATCCGGTGCTGCCGAAGGACCGCGTGCTCCATGCGGGCGAGGAAGTCGCCTTCGTCGTCGCCGATACGGTGGAACGGGCGCGGGACGCGGCCGAGGCGGTCGGAATCGAATGGGAGCCGTTGCCGACGGTCGTCGACGTGCGCGATGCGATCAAGCCCGCTGCGCCGGTGCTGTGGCCGGAGCACGGCAGCAACGTTGCCTTCACGCTCGAACTCGGTGAGAAGGAAGCGACCGAAAAGGCATTTGCTTCTGCGCACCGCGTCGTGAAGCTCGACGTCGTCAATCAGCGGCTTGTCACGAACTACATGGAGCCGCGCGGCGTCGTCGCGGAAGTGGACGCGTCGGGCAAGCTCGAACTCATCATTTCGAGCCAGGGCAGCCACGCGCAGCGGCACTATCTCGCCGAGATGATGCATATGCCGAAAGAAAAAATCCGCGTGCTCGCGCACGACGTGGGCGGCGGCTTTGGCACCAAGGGCGCGCCCTATCGCGATTACGTGCTGTCGGCGCTCTCGGCGCAGCAGTTGAACACGCCGGTGGCGTGGATTTCCGATCGCACGGACCACTTCCTGAGCGATTGCCAGGGGCGCGACAATTACACGGTCGCGGAAATGGCGCTCGACAAGGACGGCCGCTTCCTTGCGCTCAAGGTCGATATCCTGGCCAACATGGGCTCGTACCTTTCGATCGTCGCGCCCTACGTGCCGTTCCTCGGCATGACCATGTATCCGGGCTCGTACAGCATCCCGCACGCCTACGTGCAGGCGCGCGGCGTCTTCAGCCACACGCAGACGGTCGACGCCTATCGCGGCGCCGGGCGGCCGGAGGCGGCTTACCTCATCGAACGGCTCGTGGATGCAATCGCGCGCGAAACGGGCGTTTCGACCGATGAAGTCCGCCGGCGCAATTTCATCGACAAGTCGCAAATGCCGTACGAAACGCCGACACACAAGAAATACGACAGCGGTGATTTTGCCGGGCACCTCGCGCGCGCGCAGGACGTGGGCGACTGGAAGGGTTTCGACAAGCGCGCGAGCGAATCGAAGGCGCGCGGCAAGGTACGCGGCATCGGGCTCTCGTCCTATATCGAAGCGTGCGGCCTGACGGCGCCGGAAGACGGCAAGGTGATCCTCGAGACGAACGGGTCGGTGACCGTGCACATCGGCACGCTCGCGCAAGGGCAGGGCCACAAGACCACCTACGCACAGATCGTGTCGAATGAGCTAGACCTGCCGCTCGACCAAATCCGGGTCGAGCAGGGCGATTCCGACGCGCTCGAAAACGGCGGCGGCACCGTGGGCTCGCGCTCGATGCCGACCGGCGGGCCGGTGGTGCAGGATTGCACCCGCATGATCGTCACGAACATCAAGGTGGCCGCGGCGAAGGAGCTCGAGACCGATCCGGACAAGCTCGAGGTCTCCGACGGCGTCGTGCGCGTCAGCGGCACGAACCGCACAATCTCGCTCGCGAGCCTCGCGCAGAAAATGCCGCCGGAGCAGCGCGTGGCGGAAGTGAAGAACTACATGCCGCCCGGCTACACGTTCCCGAACGGCACGCACGTCTGCGAGATCGAACTCGACCCGGAGACCGGCGAGGTTGAGCTCGCGCGCTACACGGTGGTCGACGATTTCGGTGTGACGCTCAATCCGCTGCTCCTCGAAGGCCAGGTGCATGGTGGCATCATCCAGGGCGCAGGCCAGGCGCTGATGGAGAACACCGTCTATAGCGAAGACGGGCAGCTCCTCACCGCGAGCTTCATGGATTACGCCATGCCGCGCGCGGATCAGTTCCCGACGATCTCCTTCGAGACGCGCAATGTGCCGTGCACGGCCAATCCGCTCGGCGTCAAAGGCGCCGGCGAGGCGGGCACGATCGGCGCGACGCCGGCGGTGATGAACGCGGTGATCGACGCGCTCGACCGCGGATTCGGCATCAAGAAGATCGACATGCCGGCAACGCCCGAGCGCGTCTGGCGGGCCATTCAAGCGCGGGTGAATTGAACAAAATTCGCGTTCGCGTATTCTCCCTGTCATCGCCGGGCTTGTCCCGGCGATCCCTTTTAGGAAGGCACGTCTGCCATGCTGCGATCGGGATCACCGGGGCTCGCCGGTTCGCGGCGGCCCGGTGATGACATCGGAACTGAAATGAGGATTCCGTGAAATTTGGAGTCGGTCAGCCGCACGTGCGGGTCGAGGACCCCTCGCTCCTCACCGGGCGCGGGCGTTATCTCGCCGACGCGATGCCGCATGACGCGCTGCGGGCGGCCGTGGTGCGCTCGCCACACGCCCACGCGCGCTTCAGGATCGGAAACCTCGCAGCGGTGAAGCGGCTGCCGGGCGTGCGGCTCGTGCTCGCGGGCGAGGATACGGCCGGCTACGGCCACCTGCCGTGTCAGGGCACGGTCAAGCCCGCGGACGAAGAGCAAATGTGGGTGCCGCCCTATCCGTTGCTTGCCGAGCGCGTGGTGCGCCACGTGGGCGATGCGGCGGCGTTCATCGTCGCGGATTCGCTCGATAAAGCGCGGGACGCCTCGGAAGCGCTCGAGATCGAGTGGGAAGAGCTTCCGGCGATCGCGGACATCAAGGGTGCCGCAGCATCGGGCGCGCCGTTGGTCTGGGACGAGCGGGGCGGCAATGCCGCCTTCACGTCCTTGCTCGGGGACCGGGAAGCCACCGAGCGCGCATTCGCAGGCGCGCACCGCACGGTCAAGCTCGAAATCGTCAACCAGCGCGTGGTCGCGAACTACATGGAGACGCGCGGGGCGATCGCGTGGCCTGCGGCGAACGGCGAGCCGCTCAAGCTTATTGTCAGCACCCAGGGCAGCCATACGATCCGCAATGCCCTCTGCGACAAGATCCTGAAAATCCCGCATGACCAGTTGCGCGTGATCACCGGCGATGTCGGCGGCGGCTTCGGCGCGAAGCTCGGGCCGTACCGCGAATATGCGCTCGCGGTGATCGCCGCGCGTCAGCTCGATCGTGCGGTCGCCTGGATCGCAGACCGCAGCGAGCATTTCCTCGGCGATGCGCACGGCCGTGACAATTTCACGGTCGCGGAGATGGCGCTCGACAAGAACAACCGGTTCCTCGCCATGCGCGTCGACACGATCGGCAATATGGGCGCGTATCTCGCTTATTTCGGCCCGTTCATCGTCGCGAACGGCGCCACCATGCTGCCGGGCGCGTACGCCATCCCAACCATGTTCGCGCGCGTGCGCGGCATCTATACGCATACGCTGCCGGTTGACGCCTATCGCGGCGCGGGCCGTCCCGAGGCGAGCTACGTGATCGAGCGGCTCGTGGACGCGGTCGCGCGCGACGTCGGCATTGGCACGGATGAAATACGGCGGATCAATTTCATTCCGGCGTCCGCGATGCCCTACAAGACCGCGACCGGCCGCACCTATGACAGCGGCGATTTCGTCGGACATCTCGCGCGTGCGCAGGAGACGGCGGACTGGAAGGGATTCGAGAAGCGCGCGCGTGCCGCACAAAAGAGCGGGCGCGTGCGCGGCATCGGGCTCTCCTGCTACATCGAGGCGTGCGGCGGCGTCGCGGGCGAGAACGCAAAAGTCCGCATCGAGCCGGACGGGACGGCCACGCTCCATATCGGCACGCAATCGAACGGGCAGGGGCATGCCACGGCCTACGCGCAGTTCGTCGCAGACGAGCTCGATCTGCCGCTCGAGAAGATCGTCGTGCACCAGGGCGACACCAGGGATCTGCCGACCGGCGGCGGCACCGGCGGCTCGCGTTCGCTGCCGACCGGCGGGCCATCGGTCGGGATGGCGGCGAAGAAGCTCGCAGGACAGTTGAAGGAGCTTGCCTCGGAAGAACTTGAGGCGCCCGTGGACAAGCTTGAGATCGTAGATGGCGCGGTGCGCGTGATCGGCTCGAACCGCCTCATCACGTTCGCCGCGCTCGCGTCGAAACACGAAAACGATCCGAAGCTCGTTGCGCAGGACATCTATCAGCCGCGCGCGGCGACCTATCCGAACGGCACGCACATCTGCGAGGTGGAAGTCGATCCGGATTCGGGCGCGGTCGCGATCGTCGGCTATTGGGTGGTCGACGATTTCGGCTTCACGATCAACCCGCTCCTGCTCGAAGGCCAGATCCATGGCGGCGTCGGGCAGGGCGTCGGCCAGGCGCTTTCAGAGCAGGCCGTCTACGACGCCTCCGGACAGCTGCTTACCGCGAGCCTCATGGATTACGCGCTGCCGCACGCGCGCGATATGGGCATGATCACGTTCGAAACCCGCAATATTCCCTGCACCACCCATGTACTCGGGGTGAAAGGCGCGGGCGAGGCGGGGACCATCGGCGCGTGCCCCGCTGTGATGAACGCGGTGATCGACGCGCTCGACCGAGGCTTCGGCATCAAGTCGATCGACATGCCGGCGACGCCGGCGCGCGTCTGGCAGGCCATTCACGGCCGCAAATAAGCACCGGTCGCGCACAATGCGGGAAAATCAATCACATTCCCGCGAGTAGGCGCTCCGCCGCCTCCTTCGATTCCCAGTCGCCGGAATAGGCTTTTGCATCCGGGGTTTTCGCCCTTGGGCCCTCCGCACCCATTCCACGCAGGGAGAGATCATGATCCGTACTCTGGTAGCCGTCACAACAATCGTCGGCGTCACGACCGTTGTCCTCGCCCAATCCGATGCGGTGGCGACGCGCAAAGAGCTCATGGGCACGATCGCCAACCATGCTTGGAGTGCTTTTCCCAAGATGGTCAAGGGGCAGGAGCCGTACGACCAGACGAAGGTCGATACCGGATTCGTGCAAATGACCGACGCGGCGCAGAAACTTCCCGCGCAGTTTCCCGAAGGCACCCAAGGTGCCACACGCCCCGGCAGTAATTACCTTGCTTCGCCGAAGATCTGGGAGAACAAGGCCGATTTCGACGCGCGGCTCGCAAAGTTGAGCAAGGATATCGCGGCGGCGAAGCCGAAGGTAACGAGCCTTGATGGTCTCAAGGACGCGCTGCCCAATCTGCTCAAGAACTGCGATAGCTGTCACGACGCCTATCGCGTCAGGAAATAGTGCCGGATCAGCGTCCGGGTCCCTGAGCTAAAGCGCCGTCGCGATCGGGTCGCGACGGCGCTGCCGTTTTGGGTTAGAACGGCCAGGATTGACTGGGAGCAAATCGATGCGGCGCCTTTTCATTCTGGTCATTGCGCTGATCGTGCTGGGCGGGCCGATCGCGCTCGGTTTGACCAAACCGGGGACCGTGCCCGCGGCGGCGCTTGTTGCGTACACGGCCAATCTCGACAATGGCCGGACGATGTTCTTCGCCGGCGGTTGCGCCTCGTGCCACGCGACGCCGAATCAGGAAGACCCTATGCGGCTCGGCGGCGGGCGCGCGCTGCCATCACCGTTCGGCACGTTCCGCGTTCCCAATATTTCTTCGCACACGCGAGACGGGATCGGCGGCTGGAGCGAGGCGCAATTCGTGAACGCAGTGCTCAAGGGTGCCTCGCCCCGCGGCGAGCACTATTATCCGGCGTTTCCCTACACGTCGTATCAACGGATGCGGCTCGCGGATGTGCGCGACCTGTTCGCTTTCATGAAGATCTTGCCCGCGGTGGAAGGACGTCCGGCCGGTCACGATATGCCGTTTCCGTTCAATCTTCGCGCCGGCATCGGCGTCTGGAAGTTCCGCTATTTCGACGGCCGGCCGTTTCGGCCCGATCCTGCGAAATCGGAAATCTGGAATCGCGGTGCTTATCTCGTCGCAGGGCCGGGACACTGCGCCGAGTGCCACAGCCCGCGGGATTTCATGGGCGGGATCATTCGCGAGCAGCGTTTCGCCGGCGGCCCGAATCCCACGGGCGAGGGCTCCATCCCGAACATCACGCAAAACGAAAATGCGCTCGCCAAATGGAGCGAGGCCGACTTCGAGAACCTCCTGGCGACCGGCGCCACGCCGGGCGGAGATTCGGTCGGCGGCGACATGCGTCTCGTGGTGCGCAATACCGCGCAATTGCCGTCCGACGACCGCAAGGCAATGGCGCATTACTTGAAATCGCTGCCGCCCAAAGCCGGTCCACAAAAGTAAAATCAGCATTCGTCGTATCGGCGGCATTTGGGGACTGTTTCGCTTGGCAGAAGCGTCCGCTTCCGCACCCCGCGAAGCAGGCAGACGCCGTCGGGCTAGACGAATTGCCGCTGCTCGCGTTCGCTCGCCGAACCGGCCCTTTTGCGCGTGATCTTTTGCGAAAACCGGCTCCCACTTTTCGGGATCACGCGCTAGGCTTCCGGCGCGAGCGATCCCGTGCTTTGTTCGCGGTGATTGCCCGGCCCGAGTCGGGCTGGCTCCTGCCTCGATCGAATGAATCCGCTCCTTGGCATATTGCTTTGCGCCTGTTCCACGGTCGGCTTCACGCTGATGGGGGCGATGGTGCGCTACGTCGGCGACCGCGTTCCGATCGGCGAGATGGTGTTTGCGCGCAATTTCGTGGTGCTCGTGCCGCTCGCGCTCGTGCTGGCCGCGCGCGGCGAGTTCATGAAGACGATCCGCACGAAGAACCTCTCGGGCCACGTCACACGCAGCTTCGCCAATATTGCGTCGATCTTCTGCAATTATGGCGGGCTCACGCGCATCCCGCTCGCCGAGGCGACCGCGATCGGCTTCGCAACGCCGCTCTTCACGGTGGTGTTCGCCGCGATTTTCCTGCGCGAGACCGTGCGCATGTGGCGGTGGAGCGCGGTGTGCGTCGGTTTCTTCGGTGTCTTGATCATGCTGTCGCCGCATCTCGGCGGCGCCTCGCATAATGCGCAAGGCGCGGTGGGCGCGGTGCTCGTGCTCGTCAGCGCGCTCTTGATCGCGGTGGTGATGACGCAGCTGCGGCATCTAGCCAAAACTGAGACGACGCCGGCACTCGTGTTGTTCTATTCAATCTTCGCCACAGTCGCGAGCCTCGTGACGCTGTATTGGGGCTGGGTGATGCCGTCGCGCGGTGATTTCCTTGCGCTCATCGGAATCGGCTTATTCGGCGGCATGGGACAGACGCTGATCACCGAGAGTTTGCGTTACGCGCCGGCTTCGGTGATCGCGCCGTTCGGCTATGCGTCCATGCTCTGGTCGACGCTGATCGGTTATTTGTGGCTCGACGAATTGCCGGTCGCGGTCGTTTTCTTCGGTGCAGCCATCGTAATTGCTTCGGGCCTGTTCGTGATCTGGCGCGAGCACAAGCTCGGCCTCGACCGCAAGCGCGCACAGCAAATGACGACGCCGTCCGTCGGCCCGCCGACCGGATGACTATGATCGATCGAATGAATCCGCTGCTCGGCATCCTGCTGCAAATTCTCGCGGTGCTCGCGTTCACGATCCAGGGCGCGCTCGTGCGGTATTTCGGCGGCCGCTTTCCGCTCGGCGAGATGGTGTTCGCGCGCAGCACGATTGCGCTCATTCCAGTTCTGCTGATGCTCTCGTGGCAGGGCAAGCTGCGCTCGGCGTTGCGCACGAAGAATCTGATGGGGCACGTGACGCGGAGCTTCACGAACGTCGGCGGGATGTTCTTCAACTACGCGGGGCTCACGCGCATTCCGCTCGCCGATGCGACCGCGATCGGCCACGCGATGCCGCTCTTCACGGTGGTGCTGGCGTGGATGTTTCTCGGCGAGCTGGTGCGGCTGTGGCGCTGGACGGCGGTCGTGGTCGGCCTGATCGGCGTCCTCGTGATGCTCTCGCCCTATCTCGGGCAAGGGGCGAGCGATGCGTATAACGCCTGGGGCGCGATCTTTTGTCTGGTGGCCGCGTTCCTGTTCGGTGTCGCGCTCACGCAGGTGCGGCACATGGCGGCGACGGAAACGACCGGATCGCTCGTCTTCTATTATTCGGTGATCGCCTCGCTCGTGAGCCTGACCACCATCTTTTGGGGCTGGGTGGTGCCGTCGGCTACGGACTTCGTGCTGCTCATCGGCCTCGGCGTTGTAGGAGGGATCGCGCAAATTCTGATGACCGAGAGCTTCCGCTATGCGGCGGCCGCGGTGCTCGCGCCGTTCGCCTACACGTCGATGCTTTGGGCGGTCGCAATCGGCTATGTCTGGTTCGACGAAATTCCCGCGGCGATCGTGCTTTTGGGCGCCGCGATCGTGATCGGCTCGGGCCTCGTCGTGATCTGGCGCGAACACAAGCTCGGGCTCGACCGCAAGCGTGCAAAGAACCAGAGCGCGCCGCCGCCGGTCTAGGCGCCGCCGAATGCCTTGAAGGTGATGATGGTACGGGTATCCTGAATGCCGGGGATCACCTGCACCTGCTCGTTGACGAAATGACCGATGTCGGTGCCGTCGTCGACGTAGAACTTCACGAGCAGATCGAACTCGCCTGCGGTGGAATAGACTTCGGAGGCGATCTCGGCGTCGGCGAGGCGGTTCGCCACCTCGTAGGATTTGCCGAGCTGGCATTTGATCTGGACGAAGAAGGGGATCATTCGCGTCTCCGGCGGGCGGAATCGGGGCGAGGGGACCAGAAACGCGGGCGGGAGGCAAGGGTGGGTTGCGCTGGCCGGTCGGCTTAGCGGTAAGGAGCATCGAGCATGATATTTTTCGCGATCTCCCGCTCCCAGCGGTCGCCGTTCGCGAGCAGCTTTTCCTTGTTGTAGTAGAGTTCTTCGCGTGTTTCCGTGGCGAACTCGAAATTTGGACCTTCGACGATGGCGTCGACCGGGCACGATTCCTGGCACAATCCGCAATAGATGCACTTGTGCATGTCGATGTCGTAGCGGGTCGTGCGCCGCGTGCCGTCGGACGGACGGATGTCCGCTTCGATCGTAATGGCGAGCGCCGGGCAGATCGCCTCACAAAGTTTGCAGGCGATGCATCGTTCCTCGCCGTTGGGATAGCGGCGCAAGGCGTGCTCGCCGCGGAAGCGGGGCGACAGCGGTCCCTTTTCGAATGGGTAGTCGAGCGTCGCCTTGGGCCGGAAGAAATAGCGCAGCGACAGGAACAGCGCCGATACGAATTCCTGCAAAAAGACCGATCGCGCGATGTGGTCGAGGCGCATGGTTCGCATGGATGATGCCGGCGCTGGCGCGGAACCGCGCCAAGTCGTCGGTTCTTTATTGTCAACAATCCTGGCGAACGATGGTTCCGGGCAGGAACTACGCGGGGATGACGGAAGTGCTTTTTCGCATCGCCGCCGAACTCTTGAGACGGCTATCGCTGGATTTCCTGAAGATCGACGACGCCGGCAGATGGATGCGGGCTGCCGATGCGGGTCACCGGGGTCCAGCTCGGCGCGTCGCTCGCCGGGAAACTGGCGTCCGAGTTCAGTTCGACGTCGTCCATCGGCAACGCTGCCCCGCGTGGCGCGCGCAATCGGGTCGGGTGTGGTTTCGACTTTCGGATCGCGACAGGGATCACGGGAAGCCTCGTACCATGATGCTCAAGCTGGGGAGCGATCAGGGCGGATTCAAGTTGCCGATATGTCGCCTGCGAATGGCAGCCTGCGCGCAAATTTCGCTCCGAGCAACCGGAACTCGCGCGGCGGCCACACGTTGCGGGTTTGGGAGAATCGTTCGTGCGCGGGCGACAATCCGCATTGTTGCAACGCTCAACAGCGTTGCCGGACGCCACGCGAGCGCTTTTGCTCCCCAGCACAGGAGGCAGACATGAAGGTTGGGACGGCAATGACCAAGGACGTAAGGATTGCGAGCCCTTCCCAAAGCATCCGGGACGCCGCCCGCACGATGGCGGAACTCGACGTTGGCTCGCTGCCGGTGGGCGAAAATGACCGGCTCGTCGGCATGATTACCGACCGCGACATCGCGGTGCGGGCGGTGGCGCTGGACCTGGACCCGGATACGCCGGTGCGGAAGGTGATGAGCGCCGAAGTGAAGTATTGCTTTGAGGACGAGGAAGTCGACGAAGTCGCCGAAAACATGGGCGAAATCAAAGTCCGCCGGTTGCCGGTACTCGATCGCAAGAAGCGCCTCGTCGGCATCGTCTCGCTGGGCGACGTCGCCCGTGCGGACGATGGCAGTGCCGGCCTCGCCATTCGCGAAATTTCCGAGCCGGGCGGGGAGCATTCCCAGTCCCTGCACGCCTAATTTTGTTCGCCGTGGCGGCTGGGCGCGGGCCTCGGTGATCCGTCGGAGGAATCGGCGATGGCTAAGATAATTGCGGCGCATGGCCCGAAAGCGGAAGCCGTGCCCGGCGGATGGCGGCGCTGGGTGTTGTCCACTAACCACAAAGACATCGGCACGATGTACCTCGTGTTCGCGATCGTCGCCGGCGTTTTCGCCTGGGCGCTCTCGATGGCCATGCGGCTCGAATTGCACGAACCCGGGCTCCAATTCTTCGCCACCGAGCATGCCTACATGACGTTCACGTCGGCGCACGGCCTCATCATGATCTTCTTCGTGCTGATGCCGGCATTGATCGGCGGATTCGGAAATTGGATGGTGCCGTTGTTGATCGGGGCGCCGGATGTGGCGTTTCCGCGGATCAACAGCTTCTCGTTTTGGCTGTTGCCGACGGCGCTGACGCTGATGCTCGCGTCGGCTTTCGTGGGCGGCGAAGCGAACACGACGGGCGCTGGTGCCGGCTGGACCCTGTACGCGCCGCTTTCGACCTCTGGACATCCCGGACCCGCGGTCGACCTCGTTATCCTGTCGCTGCATCTCGCCGGCATTTCGTCAATTCTCGGCGCGATCAATTTTGTCACCACGATCTTCAACATGCGGGCACCGGGCATGACCATGCATCGAAGCCCGTTGTTCGTTTGGTCGATCCTTGTCACCGCCTTTCTCCTGCTGCTCGCACTGCCGGTGCTTGCCGGCGCGCTGACCATGCTGCTGACCGACCGCAATTTCGGTACCACGTTTTTCGATCCGCAGGGCGGCGGCGACCCGGTGCTGTATCAGCATTTATTCTGGTTCTTCGGACATCCTGAGGTCTACATCATGATCCTGCCCGGGTTCGGGATCGTCAGTCAGGTGGTATCGACATTCAGCAAGAAGCCGATCTTCGGCTATCTCGGCATGGTCTATGCCATGGTCGCGATCGGCTTCATCGGCTTCATCGTCTGGGCGCATCACATGTACACGGTCGGCCTCAGCGCGGGCGCCCAGGCATATTTTGCGGTTGCGACCATGGTCATCGCCGTGCCGACCGGCATCAAAATCTTCTCCTGGATCGCCACGATGTGGGGCGGCTCTATCCGCTTCACGACGCCGATGCTGTGGGCGATAGGATTCATCTTCGTGTTCACGATCGGCGGGTTGAGCGGCATCGTCATCGCCAACCCCGGGCTCGACCGGATGATGCAGGACACGTACTACATCGTGGCGCACTTCCACTACGTTTTGTCGCTTGCCGCCGTATTCACGATATTCAGTGGCTGGTACTACTGGTTTCCGAAAATGACCGGCTATCTCTACTCGGAAGCCCTCGGCAAATTGCATTTCGTGCTGACTTTCATCGGCGCGAACCTGATCTTCTTCCCCATGCACTTCCTCGGGGTTGCCGGCATGCCGCGCCGCGTCGCCGACTACCCAGATGCCTTCGCCAACTGGAATTACGTCGCCTCGATCGGCGCTTACATCGTCGCCGCCGGGATGATCGTCTTCCTTGCCAACATGGTCCTCGCGTTCGTGCGCAGGGAGCGAGCCGCGGATAATCCCTGGGGCGTCGGCGCCACCACGCTCGAATGGACGTTGTCTTCGCCGCCGCCCTATCATCAGTTCCGGGAGCTTCCGCGTATCCGCTGAAGGACGTCGCCGGATCAGGGCGGGCAGGCTTCGCCCGCCGCCCTTGCAAGCCACGCAGCCCTCCCATAGATTTCCCATGCAATCTCGTTGGGGTGTCCGGATTCCCGGGCTGAGAGGCATCTCGCCAACCCATCGAACCTGATCCGGTTCACACCGGCGGAGGAAACCGAGATGCGCCGACCCTTCGAATACGCACGCGCCGGCGCCGGAAAGGCGGCGGCATGAGCGAAGACCTTGCCCTGCAAGCGTCGGCGCTGGTTGCGCACGTGCGCGAGCGGCGTCCGCGCGTGCATTGCATTACCAATACGGTGGTGCAGGAGCTGACCGCGAACGTGTTGCTCGCGGCGGGCGCGCTTCCGTCGATGACCACGTCGGCGGATGAGATCGGCCATTTCGTCTCGGGTGCCGACGTGCTGCTCGTCAATCTAGGCACCTTCGACCGGGAGCGGCGCGACGCGGTCGAGATCGCGCTCGAGGTCGCGCGCGACGACGGCATTCCCTGGGTGCTCGATCCGGTGCTGATCGATCGCTCAGAGCCACGCGCGGAAATGGCGCGCACGCTCGCGATGAAGGAACCGCGCGTCGTGCGCGCAAATGCGGCGGAGTTCAGTGCGCTCGCGCGGGCCGAGCCAACGTCCGAGACGCTCGACCGCTTCGCGCTCGATCACATCACGGTCGCGGCCTGTACCGGCGTGACGGACTACGTGACGAGCGGCGCCAAGCGCGTGCGGATCGAGAACGGCCATCCATTCATGGCGCAGGTCACCGGGATCGGCTGCGCCGGATCCGCGCTCGTCGCGGCGATGGTCGCCATCGAGGACGATGAATTTCTCGCGGCCGTGGCCGGGCTCTTGCTCATGAATGTCGCCGGCGAACTTGCCGCCGAAAGCGCCAAGGGTCCCGGTACGTTCGCGCCCGCGCTGCTCGATATGCTCGCGACCGTCGAGGCCGCGCGCATTGTGGAGCGGGCGAGGCTCGCATGAGCGTCGATCTCACGCTCTATGTGCTTGCCGATCCGGCGCGAGCAAACGGCCGGCCGGTTGCGGAAATTTCCGCGGCGGCGGCGCGCGGGGGCGCGACGCTCATACAGTTACGCGACAAGACCGGGGAGACGCGCGCGCTCGTGGAGCAGGCGAGCGCGATCAGGCAGGCGCTCGCGGGAAGCGGCGTGCCGATCCTCGTCAACGATCGCGTAGACGTCGCGCTCGCGGGCGGAGCCGACGGCGTGCACCTCGGCCGCGACGATCTCGATCCGCGCACGGCGCGGCGGCTGCTCGGGCCGCGCGCGATCATCGGTGCAACGGTGCGCGCCGACGCCGATGTGGCAGTGCTCGCACCCGGCGCGATCGATTACGTCTGCATCGGCGGAGTGTTTGCGACCACGAGCAAGGACAATCCCGATCCGTCGATCGGGTTGCAGGGCCTCGCGCGGCTCGCGCGGCTCGTGCGCGAGCGCGCGCCGGGGATTCCGGTGGGCGCCATCGCGGGGATCGACGAAGGCAACGCCAGCGAGGTAATCCGCGCAGGCGTGGACGGGATCGCGGTCGTCTCGGCGGTGACGGCGGCGAAGGACGTTGAAGCGGCTGCGCGCAAGCTCAGGCAGATCGTGGATGCCGCGAAAGCAGAGCGGGGAGGGCCGAAATGATCCCGATCGCGCTCACCATTGCGGGCTCGGATTCCGGCGGCGGGGCGGGAATCCAGGCCGATCTCAAGACGTTTTCCGCCCTCGGGGTCTATGGCGCCTCGGTGATCACGGCGCTCACGGCGCAGAATACGCTGGGCGTTTCGGCGATCCACGACGTGCCGCCGGAATTCATCACGGCCGAGATGGAGGCGGTCTATTCCGATCTGAAGGTGGCAGCGACCAAGATCGGCATGCTGTCGCAGTCCGGAGCGATCGAGGCGGTCGCGGCTGGCCTCGAGCGGCACAAAGCGCAGAACGTGGTGCTCGATCCGGTGATGGTCGCGGCGTCCGGCGACCGGCTGCTCGCGCAGGACGCGGAAGCCACGCTCAAGCGCCTGCTCTTTCCGCGCGCGCTCGTGATCACGCCCAATTTGCACGAGGCGGCGGCACTGCTCGACGGCCCCCTTGCGATCACGGAAGGCGAAATGCGCGAGCAGGCCGAGCGTATTCGCGCGCTCGGTGCGCGGGCCGTGCTGATCAAGGGAGGGCACGCGAAGGGCGCCGACGCTGTCGATCTCTTCGTCGATGAGCACGGCGCGCGGCGGCTCGTTGCGCGGCGCTACGAGACCGTGAACACTCACGGCACCGGCTGTACGCTTTCCTCGGCGATTGCGGCGTTTCTCGCTCGCGGCGTGAAGTTGTTCGAAGCAGTGACGCTGGCAAAAAACTACGTCACCGAGGCTATCGCCGCGGCCGACCAGCTCAGCGTTGGCCACGGCCACGGTCCGGTGCATCATTTCGACGCCATGTGGAAGCGAATTGAATACGGAGAACGCAATGAGAAAGCTTAGTCGCCGCACCGCACTCGGCGTGCTTGCTGCTGCCGGCGCTGTGGCAGCACCCGCGGTCGCCCGCGGGCAAACGCAAAAGCTTCGCATGGTGACCTCGTGGCCGCGGCGTCTGCCGGGGCCCGGGGTCTCCGCTGAGCGCGTCGCCGAGCGCATCAAGGCGCTTTCGGGCGGGCGCATCGAGGTGCAGGTCTATTCTGCGGGCGAGGTGGTGCCGGCGTTCGAGGTGCTCGACGCCGTCGGCGCCGGTGCCGCCGATTTCGGGCACACGGCCGCGTTCTTCTGGCAGGGCAAGATGCCGGCGGCGAATTTCTACACGACCGTCCCGTTCGGCCTGACCCCGGACGAGCACGTGGCCTGGGTAGAACATGGCGGCGGGCAGGCGCTCTGGGACGAGCTTTACGCGCCGTTCGGCGTCAAGCCGTTCATGGCCGGTAATACCGGGGTCTGCAT
The DNA here is from genome assembly GCA_040901465.1 of Xanthobacteraceae bacterium. Taxonomy (GTDB): domain Bacteria; phylum Pseudomonadota; class Alphaproteobacteria; order Rhizobiales; family Xanthobacteraceae; genus JAUSIF01. Next base: position 66,496 of record JBBDYN010000024.1, on the reverse strand, counting down.
GGGCGGCTGGTTCCGGCGCGAGATCAAGTCGCTCGAGGACCTGGAGGGACTGAAGCTTCGTTCACTCGGGCTCGGCGGTGAAATTTTCCGCCGGCTCGGAGCCACGCCCGTCAGCATTCCGCCGGGCGAGATATTTCCGGCATTGCAGTCGGGTGTCGTCGACGGTGCGGAGTTCACGACGCCCGCGTCCGACAGCGCGCTCGGCCTGTGGCGGGTCGCGCCCAATTACGCCTATCCCGGATTCAACAAGCCGAACGGGACCGGGGAATGCATCGTCGCGCGGCGCGCGTGGGAGAAGTTCGACAGCGAGCAGCGCGCAATCGTCGCGCATGCGTGCGCGACCGAAGCTTCGTTTGCGCTCGCGGAGTTCGAACGGCTGAACGGCGAGACGCTGGAGGCGCTCGTCACCAAGCAGGGCGTCAAGCTGTTCGCGTTTCCGGGCGAAATTGTGCGCGCGGCGCGGCCGCACGCGGATGCGATTCTCGCCGACGTCGCACGCAGCAGCGACATCGCCAAGCGCACCCACGATTCCTACACCGGGTTCCGCGAGCGCAATGCGCGCTGGTCGAGGGTCTCGATCCGCGCGGTGCTGGAGGCGAGGGAGGTCTAGAACCGCAGATTGACGCCGAACGTGACCCAGTTCGCGCGCTCGCCGGTGAGATTGCGGCCGTAGATCAAATCGAAATCAATCTTCTCGTGCGGCGTGTAGCGAAGGCCGAGCTGTGCGCCGGGATGTTCCGAGCCTTGGCCGAACACTTCGCCGATCAATGTGAAGCGCTCGGCGAACGAAAGTTCGAAGCCGCCGCCCCAGGTGACGAAGCTTCGCTGCTCGATCCGATCCCATAACCCGCCAATATTGAGATTGATCAGGAACGGCTCGGCGATCCGGATCGTCACTGGCACGGTCACGAACCACTCGGCGGTCTCACGTGCCGTGAGATCGAATCCGACGCCGCCGACAATCGCGACGCCGAACGGACCGTCATCCGTGAGCGGCACGATCGCCGACTTCGCCTTCAGCGAAAGGCCCGTGCCCCATTCGCCGCCCGAGCGGGAGCGATCGACCTGCACACCCAAGTCCACCGGCCGGCCCAACGATACCACGCACGCCGGCGCGACCGCGCCGATGAAATCGTCGTTACGCGCGAAGGAAGCCCAGGCTTCGACTTTGCAGGAGCCGGGGTCATCGACGCCGGCGTCGTCAACGGCGAACGCGCCGCCGGCAGCACGGCTCTGGCCCGATGCCGTCATCAGGCCGGAGAGCACGAGCGCGCACACAAGACCGAAGTGCAGCGTACGGCCGCGATTGGAATGTCGTCTCGTATTCATGGAAAAGGCCAGCCCCCAGTGGTTTTTATTATATGATATAATATATCATTTATTCGTCGAGGCAAGCCTTCTTCCGTTGTGCAGCCGGCGAGTCGCCTATTTCCGGAACGCCACCACTTTCTGCTGCTGCTCGCCAAGGCCCTCGATGCCGAGGCGGACGACGTCACCCGGTTTGAGCCAGCCGGGCGTCTCCCATTTCGGCAGCTTGTGGCCGAGGGCGACGCCGGGCGGCGTGCCGGTGGTGATGATGTCGCCCGGCTCCATCACGAAAAATTGGGAGCAGTACCAGACGATGTGCGCGGCGCCAAAGATCATGGTCTTGGTGGAGCCGTTTTGCCGCGTCTCGCCGTTCACGGTGAGCCACATGTTCAGATTCTGCGGGTCCTTGATCTCGTCGCGCGTGACGAGCCACGGGCCGACCGGGCCGAAGCTCTCGCAGCCCTTGCCCTTCATCCATTGTCCGCCACGCTCGGCCTGGAAAACGCGCTCGGAGACGTCGTTGCAGACGCAATATCCGGCAACGTAGCTCAATGCCTCTTTCTCCGTGGGAATGTAGCGCGCCCGCTTGCCGATCACGATCGCGAGCTCGATCTCGTAGTCGAGCTTGGTCGAGCCCTTCGGCACTACGATCGGATCGTTCGGGCCGGAAATACAGGTCGGCGCCTTGGAGAAGATGATCGGCTCCTTCGGAATCGCGGAGCCGGTTTCGGCGGCGTGGTCGGCGTAGTTCAGCCCTATCGCGATGAAGTGGCGCGTGTCGCCGATGCATGGGCCGAGGCGGGGCTTGCCTTTGACCACAGGCAGCCGGTTGATCTTGGCTTTCCTGATCTTGGCCATGCCCGTCGCCAGCACTTCGCCATTGATGTCCGGCACGATCTTCGAGAGATCGCGGATCTTGCCGTCGGAATCGACGATGCCGGGTTTCTCCCGGCCGGCGGGGCCGAAGCGCACGAGCTTCATGAAAATTCCTCTGTAGGACCTTGACTGAACTGGGGCGCCATCATGCGTCGGCGCGCAGCCGCCGACAAGCGGTGGGCAGTTGCCGGTCGAGGCTCTGGTCTGTAGTACGCCGCGCGCATGACACGGCCGGTACGGCCATGGCATATTCGCCGGCCATTGCGCCGAGTTATCCCCTTGCCCGAAAAACTCCTGCCATTCGTGCTGTTCGCGTTCGTGGGCTCGATCACGCCCGGCCCGAATAACATGATTTCCACGGCGTCGGGCGCGGCGTTCGGCTTCGTCCGGACGCTGCCACAGATACTCGGCGTGTCGGTCGGCTTCCCCCTGATGCTGGTCGCGCTCGGCCTCGGCTTCGGCGAAATTTTCCGCCGGGCGCCGTGGTTGCACGAGACGCTGAAATACGCGGGGGCGGCATTTCTGCTCTATCTCGCGTGGCGGATAGCAAGTGCTGCCGGCGTCGAGGATTCCGAGGCGAAGCGGCCGCTCACGTTCATCGAGGCGGCGATCTTTCAGTGGCTCAATCCGAAGGCCTGGACGCTTTCGCTGGGGGCGCTCGCGGCGTTCGCGTCGCCCGGACTCGGGTTCGGCGCGCTTCTCATCGAGGTCGGCGTGTTCGCTGTCCTTTTCGGACTAATCGCGTTTCTCGCGCTCGTGGTGTGGTGTCTGTTCGGCGTGATGATTGCGCGCGCGTTGCAGCGCGAGCGCAGGCGGCGGATTTTCCAGCTGTCGCTCGCGGGCTTGCTCGCGCTCAGCGTCGTGTTCCTGTTCGTGTGAGCGATTAAGCATAGGCCGCAAGCAATGGTGCGGCGCGGGAACGTCATCAGCCCGTTACATAATTTTGCTACCCGGCGGCCATGCTGGATCGGTTAGTCAATGCTCACGCGGCGGCCGCCGCGACCGATACGGATTGCGATCGCGCGGTTCGCCGGTTTCGAACCCTGTTCATCTCGGACGTGCATCTCGGCTCGCGCGGCTGCCAGGCCGAACTCCTGCTCGACTTCCTGCGTCACAACGACGCCGACACGATTTATCTCGTGGGCGATATCGTCGACGGCTGGCAATTGCGATCGAGCTGGTACTGGCCGCAGACGCACAACGACGTGGTGCAGAAAATCCTGCGCAAGGCGCGCAAGGGCACGCGTATCATCTATATCCCCGGCAATCACGACGAATTCCTGCGCGACTATCTCGGCACGCATTTCGGCGGGATCGAGGTGGTGGAGCAGACGATCCATCTCGCCGCCGACGGCAGGCGCTATCTCGTCGTTCACGGCGATCTTTTCGACGTCGTGATCAAGCACGCGCGCTGGCTCGCGAAGGTCGGTGACGGCGCGTACGAGGCGGCGATCTTCGTCAACCGGCTGTTCAACGGCGTGCGCCGGGCGCTCGGGCTTACCTACTGGTCGCTTTCGCAATGGGCGAAGCTCCGGGTGAAGAACGCTGTCAATTTCATCGGCGAGTTCGAGAATGTGCTCGCGGCCGAGGCGCACCGGCACCGCGCCGACGGCGTGATCTGCGGGCACATCCATCACGCGGCGATCCAGAAGAACGAAATCGTCTATATCAATTGCGGCGACTGGGTGGAAAGTTGCACCGCGGTCGCCGAGCACGAGGACGGACGCTTCGAAATCATCCACTGGTTCGAACCCGCGCGCAAACACGCTTCCCCAACTTTCTCCGCGCAAAGGGCCGCGTAACGGCCGCATGATGCATATTCTGGTCGCGACGGATGCCTGGCATCCGCAAATCAACGGCGTCGTGCGCACGCTCACAGCGGTGGAGAAGGCGGCGGCGCCGCTCGGCGTGAGCTTTACGTTCATCACGCCCGACGATTTCAGGACCGTGCCGTTGCCGGGCTATCCGGAAATTCCGCTCGCCGTGCCGAACCCGCGCGCGATCGCGCGCCGGATCGCGCAAGTGAAAGCGGACGCGATCCATGTGGCGACCGAGGCGCCGGTCGGCTATTTCGTGCGGCGCCATTGTGTCGCGCACGGGCTTCCCTTCACCACGAGCTTTCACACGCGGCTCCCGGACTACGTGTCTGCGCGGCTCCCAATTCCCCCGCGCTGGACCTGGAACTGGCTGCGGCGTTTTCATAATGCCGGCATCGGGGTGATGGCCGCGACGCCTGCGCTCGCGGCCGAACTCGACGCGCGCGGGTTCCGCAACACGATGCTGTGGCCGCGCGGCGTGGACACCGACTTGTTCAAGCGGCGGCCGGACACCGATCTCGCGCTGAAGCGGCCGGTCTTTCTCAGCGTCGGCCGCCTCGCCATCGAGAAGAATCTGGACGCATTTCTCGGACTCGATCTGCCGGGCACCAAGGTCGTGGTCGGCGACGGGCCGGCGCGGGCGGAGTTGGAAGCGCGGTTCCCGGACGCGATCTTTCTCGGACCCCAGGAGGGCGAGACGCTCGCGCGCACGTACGCAGCGGCCGATGTCTTCGTGTTTCCGAGCTGGACGGACACGTTCGGGCTTGTTCTCTTGGAGGCGCTCGCGAGCGGACTGCCGGTCGCGGCCTTTCCGGTAACCGGGCCACTCGACGTCATCGGAAGCGCGCCCGTTGGCGTGCTCGCGGACGACTTGAGAGTGGCCGCGCTATCGGCGCTGAACGTGTCGCCTGACGCCTGCCGGGCGTTTGCGCTCCAGCACAATTGGGACGAGAGCGCCCGAGTCTTCCTCGACAACATTGTTCGTGCCGGTGCGGCGCCGTATTCGCCGCGGCAGCAGCGCATGCGCGTGACAAGCCGCGAAGAGCGTCCTAGCGTCGCGGCGTGACCGCCGCCGATACCGCTTCCCCGCTTCGGATTCCGACCGCCGCTGACGTAAACGACGCCGCGCGGCTGCTTCAAGGCGTTGCCGTGCGCACGCCGCTTGTGCGCGTACCCGTACTTGAGCGAGGCAGTGGGCGGGTGTTTCTGAAGATCGAGACCTTACAGCGCACGGGATCGTTCAAATTTCGCGGTGCCTACAACACCATCGCGCGCATTCCGGAAGGCCGCCGTGCCGGAGGCGTGGTTGCGTTTTCATCGGGCAATCATGCGCAAGGGGTCGCCGCCGCGGCCAAGCTTATCGGCTTGCCCGCGGTCATCGTGATGCCGCGCGACGCGCCCGCGGCGAAGCGCGAGCGCACGGCGGCGCTCGGCGCCGAGGTCGTGCTCTATGACCGCGAGCGCGAGAGCCGTGAAGAGATCGGCGCGCGGATTGCGCGCGAGCGCGGCGCGACGCTGGTCCCTCCTTACGATCATCCGCTCGTGATCGCGGGGCAGGGCACGGTCGGGCGGGAGATTTGCGAAGACCTGGCGGCGCAGAAGCTCGCGCTGGACCTCCTGCTCGCGCCCGCTTCCGGCGGCGGGCTCGCCGCGGGGATCGCGCTTGCGGTGAAGGAGAAGCACCCGGCGGCACGCATCGTCGCCGTGGAGCCCGACGGTTTCGACGATCACGCACGCTCGTTCCGCGCCGGCAAGCGCGAAAGCAACGCGAGGCTCTCCGGCTCGATCTGCGACGCGCTGCTCGCGCCTATGCCCGGCGAGATTACGTTCGAGATCACGCGCAAGCTGGTGGGTGAAGCCGTGAGCGTCACCGACGATGAAGCGCGCGCGGCGATGGCGTTCGCCTTTCGCGAGCTAAAGCTCGTATTGGAGCCCGGCGGGGCGGTCGCGCTCGCGGCACTGCTCGTGAAGAGGCTCGACGCCACGGACGGGAATGTGGTCCTGGTGATTTCGGGCGGCAACGTCGATGCCGCGCTGTTCGCGGCGGTGATTGCCGGCTGATCTATGCGAACAGCGCCATGCGATCGGCGAAGGACAAGCCCTCGATGCAATCGCTCTTGCCGGGAGAATTCCCGCCGGATTTTTCCGGCTGCTCCGGAGCGGCGCTCGATGCCGGGGTTTCCACCGCCGTCTTGTTCGAACCGGTGTGCACGCGATCCGGCTCAAGCGGCGGCTGAGCGTCGGGCGCCGTTTCGAACACTTCGAGGTCGTCGAGGTCGAACTCGCCGAGATTGCGCGGATCGCGGCCCTCCTGGATTCGGGTCTCGCGCCAGAACACGTCCTGCTTCCGCTCGGCGCCGATAATCTCGTCGACCGCCTGCTGCTGCAGCCCATCGCACGTTGCCGCGGGATGGCGGGCGGGCGCAGCCATGAGGCGGGCGTCGTCGGCAGACACGAATTCGAGATCGTCGAGCCGCCAGATCTTGATCATGGCGTCGATGCGCGCCTCCAGGAAGCGCAATACTTCGATCACTTTGCGGATGCGCTGGCCGGTCAGATCCTGGAACGAGCAGGCGCTATAGACTTCCGCGGCATTGGAATCGATAAGGTCGCAGACCGCGGCGTCGACGCCTTGCTCGCGCAGCGTCCAGGCGATTTCCTGTACGCGCTCGGCGGCGGCGAGGATGTCGGATGTCGCTTTTTCGGTGGTGCCGACGATGGCGTCGAGCTCGCTCGACGCCTGATCGAAATGGTTGGCGCTATCGGGCGCGGGGCGGATCGAGGCGATCTCGTTCTTGGTGCGCGTGATCGCTTCCATCATTTCCACAAGATCGACGCGGACGCGGTCGGGTTCGGGGCCTTCCGCGCGCTGGGCGATCATGCGCTCGAGCTTCTCGATCGCTTCCAGCACGATCTTGGTGTCGGAGTGCCGATTGCGCCGCGCGTACTCGGTCAAGAACCAGCGGCCGCGCGCCGTTTCCAGCACGGCGGCAGCGATCGATTCGTAATCCGCGTCGGTAAACGGCGCGAGAGCGGGCGGCGGTGGCATGGAAAAGGGCCCCCGGGAGTCTGGAACTAACGACGCGGAACGAGCGTGCCCTACGAATCTTCAAGGAAAAGTTTACCGTAATGGCCGAAGCGGGCGAAATCGCCTCCGATCGGCGATTTTCGCCGCGGAAACGGGCGTTTTGATCAAAAATACCCGCCGTCTGGATCGATTTTGCGGGGCTCGAACGGCCAGGTTCGAATCAGTCGCCTTGCAGGCAATCGTCCGGTGGGCCGGCGAGATCCGGCACCTTTCAGGGGCAAGTCCGGTACATCGAGGTGAGTTCGCGCCCCCGGAGGACGATCACCTTGGACGACAGGCCGCCCTTGCTCGCGAGCCAACGGCGGACCGAGGGAGGATAGACCGTCCACATGGCGGCGGTTCCTTCCGCGCTCGGGACCGGACGGCCGTCATCGCCGAAGGTCCAAGCCGCGTGGAAACCGAGCAGTGCGCGCGAGGTGACGCAGATGCGATCCGGTGGAATGATCCCGAGCACGAGCGTGCAGGAGGAGAAGCAACGCCCGTCGATCACCACGTTTTCGCCCGCGTCGCGTGCCTGCGCGAAAGCGTTCATGTGGTTGTAAATGAGTCCGCCGGGATCGTGTTTGATTCGAATTTCACCCGACGCAGAAGTGATGCTCAGCGCCGCAAGCGCGGCGCCGATCAAAGCAGATCGGAATCGCATGGGACTATTCCCCCGCTGGTCGTGACCCCACGAGCGCAGCCAAACGTTTGCGCGCGAAAAAATCAACCCCTTCGTGCGATGGAACTCACTAACCCCACAGTTCCGCCGACGGCGGATGCAGGAGCGCGCCGTCGTAGCGGAGGCCATTGGGCCGGTCGTGGGCGAGCAGGAGCGGGCCGTCGAGATCGACGAAGCGGGCGCGGGCCGCGAGCAGGAGGGCGGGCGCGACCCCAAGCGAGGTCGAAACCATGGAACCGATCATGATCCGGAACCCGGCGCTCGCCGCGGCATCGACAAGGGCGATCGCCTCCGTGAGGCCGCCGGCCTTGTCGAGCTTGATATTCACCGCGTCGTACTTGCCGGCGAGGCCGGCGAGGCCCGCGCGGTCGTGCAGGCTTTCGTCGGCGCATACGGGGATCGGCCGCTCGATTGCCGCGAGTGCCTGATCGTCATCGGCGGGGAGGGGTTGTTCCACGAGCTGGACGCCCGCCGCAGCGCAGGCCGCGAGATTTTCCGCGAGGTTCCCCGCGCGCCAGCCCTCGTTCGCGTCGACGATCAGCGTGGCACGGGGAACCGCGCGGCGGACAGCGCGCAGGCGTTCGGAATCGCCGGGTGCGCCGAGCTTGAGCTTGAGGAGCGGCAGCTTTGCCCTCGCCGCGGCTTTGGCCATTGCCTCGGGCGTAGCGAGCGAAATCGTGTAGGCCGTCGTCACCGGCTCCGGCTCTGGAAGCTCCGCGAGTTCAAAGACGCGGCGGCCGCTGCGCTTCGCTTCCAGATCCCAGAGCGCACAATCCGCCGCATTGCGGGCGGCGCCATGGGGCAGCGCCTTCTGCAACTCGGCGCGGTCGAGGCCGGCTTTCACGCGCGGCGTAAGCGAGGCAATCGTTGCGAGCACGCCGGGCACCGTCTCGCCGTAGCGCGCGTAGGGCACGCATTCGCCGCGGCCGGTCACTTGCCCGTCATCGATCTCGGCCACGACGACCGCGGCCTCGGTCTTGGCGCCGCGGCTGATCGTGAACGTGTCTGCGATCGGCCAGCGCTCGACGCGGACGGAGAGGTTCAGCTTCATTTGTTGCACGCGATTTCGGGTCCCGGTCCACGTGCTACGGACCGGCTCGGGAATGCCCGGCCACCGACGGGTTCTATGGTTAACACGGGCTGAATCAAATGCTCGACTGGCCTGCGCCCCTTGAGTAAGACCATAGCGCGGGTCCGCCCCCGGGGCCGGCCCGAGGGGCTTTGTTCGCTCCCCGAGGAAGCGTGCCAGTGGCGGCCGAGAGTTCGCTTCTCAACGTGCATGTGGACGGCAGGCGGCTCGTGCTCGACGCGGCCGGCGGCTGGGTCGCCGCGCGGGCGGGCGAGATCGAGGCGCTGCTCGAAGGCATCTACCAGAAGCGCCACGCGGTCGACCGCGTCGAAATCAATCTCGCGCATCTCGAGCGTCTCGACACGGTCGGCGCCTGGCTGATCGAGCGGCTGCGCCGCACGGCGGGCGATGTGCGCATCAGCGCCGAGATCGTCGGCATCGATCCGCGCTTCAAAGTGCTGCTCGATGAAGTGGCGATCTCCAACAAGGAGCCGCCGCATCCGCATCCGCACAAGCGCGCGCTGCACGACGCGCTCGAGCACATCGGCATCGCGGTCGCGGAAACTGGAAAAGATTTTTCCGCGATCATGCGTTTTCTCGGCGAGGTGATGATCGCGGGCGGACGCGTGGCGCTTGCGCCAAGGCGGCTCCGCTTCATTTCGATCGTGCATCATCTCGACCGCGTCGGCTATCGCGCGGTGCCGATCATCCTGCTCATCAATTTCCTGATCGGCGCGATCCTGGCGCAGCAGGGCATTTTCCATTTCCGCCGCTTTGGCGCGGAGACCTTCGTCGTCGACATGGTCGGCGTTCTGGTGCTGCGCGAAGTGGGCGTCTTGATCGTTTCCATCATGCTCGCAGGCCGCTCGGGCAGCGCCTACACGGCCGAGCTCGGCTCCATGAAGATGCGCGAGGAGATGGACGCGCTCCGGGTCATGGGCTTCGATCCGGTGGAAGTCCTGATCCTGCCGCGGCTGATCGCGCTGATCGTCGCGCTGCCGCTGCTCACCGTGCTCGGAAGCCTTGCAGCGCTCGTCGGCGGCGGGCTCGTGTCCTGGGTCTATGGCGGCTTCCCGCCGGAAGTATTCATGGACCGCCTGCGCGAGGCGGTGACGCTCGATACGCTCGAGGTCGGCATTCTCAAGGCGCCGTTCATGGCGGCGGTGATCGGCCTGATCGCCTGCGTCGAAGGATTGCGCGTCGAGGGGAGCTCGGAGTCGCTCGGCGAGCACACCACGAATTCCGTGGTGAAGTCGATTTTCCTCGTGATCGTGCTCGACGGTTTCTTTGCGGTGTTCTTCGCCGCGATCGGGAAGTGAGCCGTGGCAAAGTCGAAAACCAACGGCCACAACGGAGCGAACGCGCAGAGCGTCATCCGCGTGCGCGGGCTCGAGGTCGGCTTTCACGGCGTGCCGGTGCTGAAAGGCGTCGATCTCGACATCAAGCATGGCGATGTGATCGGCCTCGTCGGCGCATCGGGTGGCGGCAAGTCAGTGCTGACCCGCTCCCTCATTGGCCTGCTGCCGAAATGGCGCGGCACCATCGAAGTGTTCGGTCAGGATCTCGACAAGATCGAGGAGCGCGAACGGCAGGCGATCGAGCGGCGCTGGGGCGTACTGTTCCAGGGCGGGGCGCTGTTTTCCTCGCTCACCGTGCGGCAGAACGTGCAATTCCCGATGCGGGAAAATCTCAAGCTCTCACACCGTCTGCTCGAGGAGATCGCGCTCGCCAAGCTCGAAATGGTGGGCCTGCAACGCGACGTGCTCGACAAGATGCCGTCGGAACTTTCCGGCGGCATGGTGAAGCGCGTGGCACTTGCGCGCGCGCTCGCGCTCGATCCGGAAATCCTGTTCCTCGACGAGCCGACCTCGGGCCTCGACCCGATCAGCGCCGGCGATTTTGATGCGCTGATCATCGCGCTGCAGGAAACTTTGGGGCTCACCGTTTTCATGGTAACCCATGATCTGGACAGTCTTTATACGGCCTGCGACCGCATCATCGCGTTGGCCGACGGCAAGGTGATCGCAGAGGGCCCGATCGAGAATATGCTCGAAGCGCAGCACCCGTGGCTGCGGGCCTATTTCCACGGCAAGCGAGCGCAAGCAAGGGCAGGCACGGAAGCCTGATCGGTTGAACAGTCGGAAGGCGTCATGGAAACACGGGCAAACTACGTACTCATCGGCATCTTCACGCTCGCCGTCGTGTTCGGCGCGTTTGCGTTCGTCTGGTGGATCGAGCGGGTCGGCGACATGGGCGGGCGCGCCAACTACGAGATCGTGTTCGACAGCTCGGTTTCCGGGTTGCGGCCCGGCGCGCCGGTGAATTTCAACGGCATCCGCGTCGGCGAAGTGAGCGCGCTCAGGCTCGACAAGACCGACCCGCGCAAGGTCGTCGTGACGGTCGGCCTCGCCGCGAGCGTGCCGATCCGTTCCGACACGCGCGCAAGCCTCGAATACCAAGGGCTCACGGGCATCGCCTCGGTCGCGATGACGGGCGGCCGCATGGACGCTCCGCCGCTCGTGGCGCAGGCGGGCGCGCCGCCGCGCATGCTTGCCGAGGGTGGACAAATTCAGGATCTCATGACCGGCGCGAAGCAGATCATGGGCCGCATCGACTCGATCGCAATGCGCATCGACCGGCTGCTCGGCGACAACGAGGACCGGCTCGATCAGGCGATCAAGGACATTTCGCAGTTCACGAGCGTCCTGTCCGCGCGCTCGCAAGACGCCGATACTCTCATCTCCAACGCGGCCGAGCTTGCGGCCAAGCTGAACAAGATGGCAGACCGCTTCGACAGCGTGCTGACTTCGGTGCAAGGGTTCACCGGCGACAAGGAAAATCAGGGCTTCATGGCGAACGCCTCGTCCGCGGCCAAGTCCGTGCGCGAGCTCGCCGACAGTCTCAGTAAGTCGGCGCCGTCGGCGTTGCGCGAATATCACGCGCTCGCGGTCGATGCGCGCCGCACGGTTGGCGAGATCGAACGCGTGGTGCGCAATCTGGAACGCAATCCGGGGCAATTTCTGTTCGGCGGCGGCGCGAGCAGCAGCGGGGGAGTTCCCGAATACAATCCGCGTTAAGGCAAGTACGAGCCCGTGAGGCCGGGGGTCCGTGTGTCAGGTTTTGAGTATCGCCATCGTGCGGGCGTTTTGTCCGCTGTCTTGATCGCGCTCTCGCTTTTTGGCTGTGCCGGCGGCGACAGCGGGTTACAGACCTTCGAACTGATCGCGCCGAAGGAGTTCGGCGACGTGCGGGCCGCGCGCGGCTCGCTTTCCGTCGCGCTGCCGACCGCGTTGCAGGCGCTCGACAGCGAGCGCGTGGTCGTGCAGCCGTCGCCGGGCGTGATCAATTATCTCGGCGGTGCGCGATGGTCCGACCGGCTGCCGCGGATCGTCCAGGCGCGGATCGTGGAGGCGTTCGAGAACGGCAAGCGCATCCGCGCGGTTGTGCGCGGGGGTGGTCAATTTAGATCAGACTTTCAATTGGTTACAGAACTTCGCGAATTCGGGGTGCTGGTCGCGGGCGAGCCCACGGCGCTCGTCGACATTTCCGCGCGGATCGTGAACGAGCGGACGGGGCGCGTCGTGGCGGCGCAGGTTTTCAGCGCGCGCGCCGAGACTTCCTCGGTGGACGGTCCGTCGGCCACGGCCGCCATCAACACCGCGTTCGGGATCGTTCTGATCGACCTCGTGCGCTGGACCTCGACCAAGATCTGATGGTCTGTCATTCCGAGACGCCGCGAAGCGGCGGGCCCGGAATCCATGAACACCGAGCAAGCGGGTGGAATCCGGGCCCGGCCCTTCGGGCCGTCCCGGAATGACATGAAAGGTCAAAAGCCTGTTATCCGGCCATCCGGCGTGGCCCGGCGTGCTACAAAGCAGTCCGCGGGTGCAGAAAGAGATCGAGGGTCAACCATGCGATTGATCTCCACGGGCATTGGAATTGCGGTGGTGCTTGCGGCGGGCGCCGCGGCCGCCCATCACGGCTGGGGCAGTTACGACGCGAGCAAGACGATCGTGCTCGACGGCCCCATCCTGCAATCGAGCTACGAATTTCCGCACGGTGAAATGGTTATCGAGTTGAACGGCGTGCGCTGGACCACGACGCTCGCGCCGCCGTCGCGCATGCAGACGCGCGGGCTTGAGCGCCAGGACGTCGCGGTCGGCAAGCGCATCAAGGCCGAGGGCTATCCGAGCACGGTGCGCCAGAACGAGATGCGTGCCGAGCGGGTGACGGTCGGCAGCCGCGTCATCGAGATGCGTTGATGGAGGCTTCCGAGAGCTGGCCGCTCTGGGCGGTTGCGATCCAGAACTCCGAACTCGGGATCGCGATCCGGCATTCGATGTGGATCTACCCGTTCGGCAACGTGATCCACGTGCTCGGCATGGCGCTGCTCGTGGGCTCGATCGTGGCGCTCGATTTCCGGTTTCTAGGGTTCGCCCGCAGACATGTGAGTTTGCAATCCGCGTCGCGTTTGCTCACGCCGTTCGCGGTGGCGGGGATATTGTTGCTCGTGCCGGGCGGCCTGGTCCTGTTCATCGCCGACGCGGGGCCGCTTGCGGCCAATCCGCTCCTGCAAATCAAACTCGCGCTCGTGGCGATCGGGGTCGCGAACGCGGCGCTGTTTCGGCTGAAGTGGGGAGGGCAGGTCGGCGGCTGGGATGCAAGGCCACCTGGGCTTGGCGTTGCGCAGGTCGTCGCATCGATCGCGATCTGGATCGCGGTGCCGACGATCGGCAGGTTGATTGCGTATTTGTAGTTTCTGTCATGGCCGGGCTTGTCCCGGCCATCCACGACTTAGAGCGACGCATCAAGAAAGGCGTGGATGCCCGGCACAAGGCCGGGCATGACGATTTTTGGAGGCGTCAGTTGAGCCGCCCGGCCGCGTGCGCGAGGAGCGTGTAGACCTTGCCGGTGTCGGACGTGAGGTAGGTCTTCGACAGGATCTGGCCGCGGTCGTCGCGCGAGACCTGCTCGAGCAGCCGCTCGAACTCGTCGATATAACGATCAACGGTCTCACGGAAATCGGTGCTCTTGCGATAGCGGCGGCGGATTTCGTCGAAGGTCTTCTGTCCCTGCGCCGTGTAAAGCCGGCGCGTGAACACGTTGCGCTCGCCGCGCTGGTGACGGTCCCACAAGTCAACGGCGGCGTCGTGGTCGATCATGCGGGCGATGTCGACGGAGAGCGAGTCGAGCGACTCGATTGCGTGCGGCGACGAACCGTTGCCGCGTTGTTCCTCTTCGTCATCGCGCGTCGAGCGCACGAGAAGATCGGTGAGCCACCCGCCGCGTTCACCATCGTCGCGCGGCTCCGCGCGCGCGGGAGGTACCTCGCGAGGAGGGGTACGCCGCGCATCGGCCGCCGGCCGGGCGCGGCGGAATTCGATCGGCTCGCCGCGCGCCGCCGCGGCGCGCTGGCGCGGCTCGCCGGCGGTTTCGCCGTGGCTTGCGTAACGCGCGACGCTCGCGCCCGGCTCGACCACTTCGATATCGCGCGCGTGGCGCGTCACGATCTCGTTGAGCTCGGAAAGAGCCTTGAGCTGGTCGGCGACCACGCGGCGCATGGCTTCGGCGCTTTCGCGCGTCTCGTGCGGAAGTTCCAACACTCCGCGCTTCAACTCGACGCGGGTCTGTTCGAGCGAGCCCTGCACTTCCTGCGCCACCTCGCGCACTTCGCGCGCGGTATCGGTGAAGCGTTCCTGCAGCTCGGTGAACATCTGCTTCATCTCATCCATCGACTCTTCGTAGGTCGACTTGAGCGCGGTGGCAGTCCGCCCGCGCTCCTCGGAATAGGCGTTGCGGATGACTTCGTGCTGCTTGTTGATCGTGAGCGTGATCTGGTTCGTGGAGTCGGCTACGTGGCGCGCGATCTCGTGGGCGCGGGCTTCGGCGGCCTGCAGAGACTCCTGGAGGAGGCGGTTGAAGGCGGCGAGACGCTCGCCGATCTGCTGCGAGCGGCTGCCGAAGTTCTCCTCGATCGCGGCGGTGCGCTCGACCAGCATGCGGATGATGTGCTCGATGGCGTCGCGGCGGTCGGTGAGCGATTGGTCGATGCGGCCGTGCGTTTCGCTCAGCGTTTCGGCGACCGTGGCGATATAGCGGCCCTGGCCCTCGAAGCGCTGGGTGAGGGCGGAAAGATCGCGCAGCACGCCGCCCGCGATATCGCGGAGCTCGTGCATCTGGTTGTCGATCCAGTCGACGGTCGTACGTGTCGAGCTGACCGTGTTTTCGAAAGCCGTCTGCAGACCCGTCACGCGCTTCGCGACATTGCTTTCCAGCGGCTCCAGCGTATCGGTGACGCCGATCAGGATCTGCTTGAAGATGTTGTTCGACTCGCGGAGCTTGTCGAGCGAGCCCATCACGTTCTCGCGGATCGCGTCGTGCGCGGCGGCGATCTGGGTGGTCTGATCGGCGAAGCCTTTGACCGCCTCGCCCATGCGCTCGACGAGCGTTTTCGACATCTGGTCGCCGAGCTGAGTGAGGGTGCGCTCGACCTCGGTCGCCTCGATGCGGAGGTTTTTCGCGACCTCGTCGACCTTGGTCACGAGCTGATCGGTGAGCGCCAGACCGCGGCTCTCGATCGTGTCGGTGATGCCGACCAGCTTGTTCGCGACCTGGTCCTCGAAGCGCTTGATGCGGCTGTCGAGGTTTTCGGTCATTTCCAGAGCGCGCTTGCCGAGCGTCTGGTCGACGGCCTCGGCGCGGTCGGAGATGGTAACGGCGATGTCCCGCGCCTTGTTCGCGAAGTATTCGCCCATGCCGGCCACGGTCTTGTCGACCGCATCGCTCGCGACCTTGGAACTGTCGGAAATGGTGCGCGCGAGCTCGAGGGTGCGGTTGGCGAGCGTCTCGTTGAGGTTCTGGGTGCGGGCGTCGATCGTCTGCTCGATGCGCTGGATGCGGCTGTCGATCGCCTCGCTCGTCTCCCGCATCTTGCCGGCCATGCGGTCGTCGAGGCTCGTGAGCGCCGTGCGCGTGTGCTCGTTCAGCAGATCGACGGTCTGCGTCATCTGCTCCAGCACACCGGTGCTGTGGACCTTGATCGTGTTGTCGAAGCCTTGCATCCCATCGGTGAAACGGCGGGCAAGGGCCGTGCTGTCGGCATCGATCCGGTCGGCGATCTCGTTGCCGCGCTGGGCGATGCCGTCCTCGGCAGCGGTCAAGCGCACGGTCAGGATGTCGTGCACCTCGTTGCCTTTGCCGACGATCGCCTCGGTGATCTTTTCCATCGAAGCGTTCATGGCTTCGGTCAGGCGCGCGGCGCGCGAGTCGAGGCCGTTCGCGACCTCGATGCCGATCTGGGCGAGACGCTCGGCGAGATCTGCGCTGCGACCGGCAAACGTCTCGAGCACGATATCGCTCGCCGACGCGATCTGTGCGCGGGCGCTCTCGGCCTGCGAGAGGAAGTTGTCGCTGACCCGGGTGCCGGCCTCGTTGAGGGCGGTGTTGATGCGGTCGGTCGCCTCGGTGAGGGTACTGTCGATGCGATTGGTCACGCCCTCGACGTCGAAGCTGAAGCTCTCGTGGGCGCTGCCGATGGCCTCGCGCAGGCGCGTGCCGTGCGACACGATGGCGTCGCGCTCGCTCTGCAATTCGTCGACGAGCGCGCGCACGCGCAATTCGTTTTCATCATAAGCGCGCTCAAGCGTCGCCACCTCGCTGCGCACCATGGTTTCGAGCTCGGAAGCGCGCGCAATCGCGCGCTCAATGCCGTCGCCGAGCGCCGCCACTTCGCGGCGGATCGCCTGGCTCACGCTCACGATCGCGTCGGTGGAAACGCCTTCGGGCTCGGCGAGCCGCAGCGTGACTTCGGTCATGGCGCGGGAGACGAGGCGCATTTCCTGCGTGCGCCGAACCATCGCGGCGAAGATGAAGAACAGGATGGGCGGCAGTACCAGCGTCGCGAAGAACAGCCAGAAATAGGGAAGGTCGACGAGATCGAGGAGGCCCGTCGTTTGCGCGATGTCCTGATAGGCGCGCGAATAGCCAATGAGCAGCGCCATGACCACCCACCACGCCGAAGCGACGCCGGCGATGATGTAAGGAAGGCGCGGCGGCTTCGCGTGGAGCGCGGCAAGAATCTGTCCAACCGATTGGCGATCGTCATTGGCGGGCGAATGCGCGACGCGCTCGAGGCGGCGGCCGGGCGCACGGCGACGCGCGCCGAGCGGTTCGTCGAGGATGGCGCCGGAAGACGGAGGCAAGGGCGCGAATGACGCGTCGCGCGACGGACGGCGCGATTCGTCCGCGGTCGCCGGCTTGTCATTTGCCGCCGGTTCGTTCGTGGGCACCAAGTCGCCGATTTGCAGCGCTTCCTCGATCGCCGACAGCGCCGCCTGCGTCGGGTCCTGAGCCTTCCTCGGGTTCTTCGCCATGTTCGACCGCGCCTCCGGGCCGTACGCTGAACCACGATCGGCGGTACGCCGCTCGGGCCGAAAGCAATGGCCGGATCGCCACAGGCGGATGCCCTGGGGCTTAATCCGCCGCATGTGCCAATTTTTGCGCCTTCGGCATCAGGCACGCGAGCCAAAACGCCGGGACACCCGTCCACCGCTAGGATATCCTATCGCGGTCCGGGCGGTCGGGGAACGCCGATTGATCGAGCTTTAGAAACATCGTTAACGTCTTGTTCACCATGGAGACAAAGGCGCCAGCAGGGTTTGGAGGGTCTTCCGCCCCAGATTCGCCACAAGGAACCGGCGAACCGACCGCGGCGCAAAGGCGCTATTTGGAGCGTGGTTTGCGCGAGCCCGGCGGCAAGCTGCCGCTGTTCGACGAGAACGGGCGCGAAATTTCCCGACGCACCATCGAGGCCTGCATCGCGCATGGCTGGGCCGAGCTTTGGGGACCCAACCCGGTCAAGGCTGACTGGCTCGTGTGCAGGCTGACCGACGCCGGACATCGAATTCTCGGCCATGAGCCGCCGCGCAACACTTTCGGACAATCCGTCTGATATCCCCACTAATCCCAGCCTCACTTTGCGGCCGGAAAGCGGCGTCACCCCCGCTAAGTGCGTGATCGCATTGAATCTCCGTTTACCGGCGAGTGGGAGGATACCTCGGCGCAAATCGCGCCGGAGATACCTCCATGGCGAACCGTACGGCCGAAGCGGCGGCGGTATTCGAGCCGAGAGCAGGCGCGATCGACCTCGCGCACCTCGAGCGCGCGACCTTCGGCGACAAGGCCCTCGCACGGGAAGTGCTCACTTTGTTCGACCGGCAGGCGGAGAAGCTCGTCGCGGAGATCGCGGGCGCACGTTCGGTTCGCGCGCTGCGAGAGGCCGCACACACGCTGAAGGGTGCGGCGCGGGGCGTCGGCGCGTTTGCCGTCGCGCAAGCCGCGGAAGAGATGGAAGCGGCCGTGGACAATCCGGAGCTATTCGCGAGCACGCTCGCCCATCTTGCTGCTTTGGTGGCAGTGGCGCGGCTCGCCGTCGCCGGACTGATCGCGCGCGACTGACCGGCCCGAGCCTCGCCTTTCGCAGGGCACACCTATATAGGGTGCGACCCGAACCCACCCGTTCCTCCCGCAACGCGATCGAATGCCGAAGATCACCTATATCGAGCACGGCGGCACCGAGCGTACCGTCGATGCGGAAGTGGGCGCGACCGTCATGGAGACGGCGATCCGCAACAGCGTGCCCGGCATCGTCGCCGAGTGCGGCGGCGCGTGCTCATGCGCGACCTGTCACGTGCACGTCGACGAGGCGTGGAGCGAGAAAGTCGGTCCGCCCTCGGCGATGGAAGAGGACATGCTCGACTTCGCGTTCGACGTGAAGCCGACCTCGCGGCTTTCGTGCCAGATCAAGGTGACGGGCGAGCTTGACGGCTTAGTGGTCCGGACGCCTGCGCAGCAGGGCTGAGGCGCGGCCTCGTCGTCGCTCAGCGGGGAACCGTCTGCGGAGCGAGCGGCTTCAGCAGATTCGGATTGATCTGCAGCTTCGGCGGCGGCGTCCGGACGCACTGGCCCTGCGCGTTGCGTGCCGTGCCCGCCGGGCAGGGGGGCAGCGTGAGCGTCTTCGGCGGCACCGTCAGCGTCTTCGGCGGCGGCGGCGGCTTGGTGCCGATCGGCAGGCACGGACCGGTCGGCGTGCGCCGCGCGGTGCCTTGCGGGCACGGCGGAAGCGGCAGCGGTCCGATCGTGATCGGCGTGCAGGCGCTCGTGTTTGCGCTGTGCCGCGAGCCGGTCGGGCAGAGCGTCGGGGTCGTGCCCTTCGGCGGACTGGTGCACGCGCTCGTGGCCGTCACATGCCGCGTGTTGGTCGGACAGGTCGGCGCCGGCGGCTTCGAGCAGGCGCTGGTCGCGCGATTGTGCGTCGTGCCCTGTGGGCAGGTCGTCGGTGGCGGCGGCGTCTGCGTGCAGGCGCTGGTCGCGCGATTGTGCGTCATGCCCTGCGGGCAGGTCGGCGGCGGCGGCGGAATCTGCGAGCAGCTGCTGGTCGCGCGATTGTGGGTCGTGCCCTGCGGGCAGGTCGTTGGCGGAGGCGGCGGCAGCGTGCAGGCGCTGGTCGCGCGATTGTGGGTCATGCCCTGCGGACAGGTCGGCGGCGGCGGAGGCTGCGAGCAGCCGCTCGTCGCGCGATTGTGCGTCAGGCCCGGCGGACAAACCGGCACGAGCGGCGGCGGCGTGGGAAGGGTCGGGGTCACGCACTGACTGGTCGCTGTGTTGTGCAGTGTGCCGCGCGGGCAAGTCGGCGGTGGCGGTGGCGGAGGCGGTGGCGGAGTCTGATCCGTCGGACTCACGCACTGGCCCGTGGCGCGGTTCAGAATCTGTCCCTCCGGGCAAGGCGCGGGCGAAGGCGGCGCCGGCGGGCAGAATTGGCCGGTGTCGGGGCCGGTCCGCGTGTCGGGGGCCGAGCCGTCCGGACAGTTGCAGCCACCGGTTTCGGTATTCGCCTGCGTGCCTGGCGGACAGCAGCGGCCCTCCACTGTCGGGTGCGGAGTCCAACCCTCACCTTGCGGACAGACGAACTCGACTACGGGCTCGCACTGATTGTTCGGTGCGGGCGTCGTTCCCAGCGGGCAGCAACGATTGCCCTCGGTGCTCAATTGCGTGTTCCGGCAGCAGAACCCGGTCAGCGGAATGAGCGTGTGCCCTGGCCGGCAGGTTTCGGTGACCGGCCGGCATTGTCCGTCGACCACGGCGGAGTCGGGCGGGCAGCAGCCGCCGCCGGGGATCGGCACCGCGCCGGGCGGGCAGCCACCGCCTGGGGGCGTGCATTGGCCGTTCAATGTATTGATCGTGGAGCCGGGCGGGCAGCAGCCGCCGGTCACCGGATTGACGATCCAGCCTTCAGGGCACTGGTCGGGCGGCTCGCACTGGCCGGTGATCGTGTCGAGCGTTGTGCCGGGCGGGCAGCAGCCGCCGGTCACCGGGTTCGGCGTCCAGCCCTCGGGGCAGCCGCGGTCGGGTCGGCACAGCCCGGTTTTTGGATCGACGATCGAGCCGGGCGGGCAGCATCCGCCGAGCACCGGATTCGGCACCCAGCCGGGCGGGCACGGGTTGGTCGGGGTGCATTGTCCGGTCGCGGGATTCACCACGGATCCGGGCGGGCAACAGCCGCCGGTGATCGGGTTTGGCACCCAGCCGGGCGGACATTGTTTCGGCGGCTCGCACAGGCCGGTGGCCGGATTGATCACGGAGCCGGGCGGGCAGCAGCCGCCGAGAATCGGGTTCGGTACCCAGCCGGGCGGACAGCCGGGCGTGCAGGCGCCGGTCACCGGATCGACGATCGAGCCGGGCGGGCAGCAGCCGCCGGTCACCGGATTCGGAATCCATCCGGGCGGACATTTGTCGTCGGGTGGATCGCATTTGCCGGAAACGGGATCGACGACCGAGCCGGGCGGACAGCAGCCGCCGGTCACCGGGTTCGGCACCCAGCCGGGCGGGCACAGGTTCGGCACACAGGCGCCGGTGACCGGATCGACGATCGAGCCGGGCGGGCAGCAGCCGCCGGTGACCGGATTCGGCACCCAGCCGGGCGGGCAGCCGGTCGGCGTGCAGGCGCCGGTCACCGGGTCGACGATCGAGCCGGGCGGGCAGCACCCGCCGATGATCGGATTCGGCACCCAGCCAGGCGGGCAGCCACCGGGCGAGCAGGCACCGGTGACCGGATCGATCACCGAACCGGGCGGACAGCAGCCACCGATGATCGGATTCGGAATCCAGCCGGGCGGACATGACCAGGGCGGCGTGCACTGGCCGGTGGCGGGATCGACGTAGGAGCCGTACGGGCAGCAGAGGCCGGCCGGGTTCACCACGGCGCCGGGCGGGCAGCATTGGACGGTTTGATAGGGCGTGCCGCCGCCCGGGCACAGCAATTGGCACGAGCCGTCGAGACCGAGGTGCCAGCCTGGCCCCATGGCCTGACAAGCGCCTTCGCCCGGAAGCGGCGCGCATGTTTCGTAACTTGAGCCATCCGGGAAATTGCGAGTTACCTTGGCATGACCGGCGGGGCAGACGGCAGGGTTGACTAGCGGCGAGTGCGGTCCGCAGCCCTCGATTCCCCAGCCGGGTATCGGCAGAGCGCCACCGATGCACCGGGCGGTGCCTGGAGGTCCACCGATTGTCGTGTTGTCGAAACCAAGCGCGCAGGCAAAGAGACTATCCGGATCGCTGGCGCCGTTCGGACAGATCGGCCGGCAGACGCCGGCGGCATCCGCCAACGTGCCTTCGGGGCAGCATTGGAAGCCGGGCTGTTGCTGGCCAGGCGGGCACCAGAGTGGCGGCGGGCCGCACAGTCCTCCCGGTGTGATCAGCCACGGCGGGCAAAATCCCGGAGGTCCACCCCACCACCAGGGCGGCGCCCAACCGGGCGGACTGAACCAGCCGAAGCCGGGTAGGAATCCCTGGCCGCAGATGCGCAGGATCGCGACGTCGCCCATATGGCCGAGTGCGGCCGGGTCGTTGAACTCGTCGTCGTAGTCGATGAAGTAGGTTTGGAACGGCGGAACGTTCTGCGGCCGCACCAACTCGATCTCGTTGCCCTGAAGGCCGTTGACTTCTGCAGGCCCGCCGCCCGCGAGCCGGGCCGCGATCGCGGGATCGGAAGACTTTCGCAGCTGCTCGCCTGTCGACCAGAGAAAGCCACCGCACGAGTAGCGGTCGATCCGGCCGGCTACATCATAGCGATAGCCAATCGCGACGCCGCCATTGGCGTTGCGGTACTGCACCGGAAAGCCAATCGCGTATTCGTCCGGTACCGGCTGCCACACCGGCGGCAGACCTGGACCCGGCACGATGCGCGCGTAGCGCAAGACGCGGCTCACGCTTTCCTGCGCGAGCACGCTGAAATCGTAAAGTCCGACGGGAACGCCGCGCTCACCGAGGATCATGCGGCCCTGATCGTCGAAGATGATCTTCGCGATCTCGGTCGGGGCGAGCGCCGGCGGGACGTTGACCTCGATGCGTGCGTCGGCCGCAAACGAGCCGTCGATATTGATGCCGACGGACCAGATCCACAGACCGTCGGCGAGCGCGTAATAGAGACGCGAGCCGCGCACGCCGAGGCCGTAGATCAGCCGCTCCTTCGGTGCGAGTTGCCAGGTCGACGAGTTCTCGACCTGGAACGCGGGGTTGGTGATGTTGAGCCGGTTCGCCGGGTTGAACGGCACCGGCGGTAAGCCCGCCGCCGCGCGGCCGGTGACGCCGTGGTCGTAAACGCCGCGCTCCACGCCATCGAGCGTGAAGCGGTGGATCATGCCGGTATCGCGATCGGCGACAATTAATTGGTTGTTTGCGGAATCGAACGCGAGGCCGCCCAGCGCCGGGCCGGAATTCGGCACGCCGCCGAGCAGGACATTGGCGAACAAGGTGACCGCGCCGGTGACGCCGTCGATGCGCCAGATCGAACCGGGACCGCCGCCCAGCGCCGGCGGCCCCCAGAGGCCCGGCATGAAGCTCGCGTTCGGCGCGCCCTGCTTGACGCGGTCGGGCCGGCCGTCGCCGTCCTTGTCCGGCACGACGATCGGCAGGCCGTAAGAGGACGTCGCGGCGACATAGATGTTCGGCGGTGTCGCGTTGTCGAGCGCGACCGCATAGACCTGCCCGAGCTGCGCGGCAGTGGCCGTGAAAGGCTTGGGCGCATTGACGAGTTGCGCCGCCGGCGGCCCGCCCATGTTTTGCAGGTCAACGACGCGCGCCGAGGGTCCGGCGAGATCGATGTAGGTGCGGTCGGCGGGGAGCACGCCCGGCGGCAATGGCAGCGCCGGCGGCACCGTCCCGGAGAAGCCGGTGAACACGCCGTTGCCGACGGCGATGATGCCCTGCGGTGCCGGCTGCGCAAGAACGGCGCCGATTTGCGCGGCGCCGAACAATGCGATCGCGACTACGGTGGAGACAACACGCGGCCATGCCGCGAAAACAATGCGGCCGCCCTTGGCAGATGCGCGGCGCCTGCTCGGCACGCGTATCTCCTCGCTCCCTCTGGGAACTATCCGGACGAATTGCGACCGACTTGTGTCGGCGGCCAAGAAAAGACTGAATCGAGTTGCGTCAATCTTCTAGCTAGTTTGAATCATTCGCGAAAATTAGTCGCTGCATCGCAGCGTGCGGCTCTCGACGTTTCTATTTCAACCGTCGATCGGCGCGCGTTGCGGCGGCGCGGGGATTTCGCCCGGGGCAATTTCGCTCGGTAATACAGGAAGTTCTGGACGAACAAGCACTTGCCCGGCTGGAATGTGCCGCACACGGCGCGCCACAGGCAACGCACGTGCGACTGCGACCGCAAGAAGCAGCGTCGCGATCCAGACGATGCGCGCGCCGTAGCGGTCGTGCGGGTTGGACAGCGCGCCGCAAACGAAGGCATTGGCGAGGAGCGCTGCGCCGGTCGTCGCCGCCAGCGGACTGAGGCGCGCGAAATCGCGGCGCAGCCAGGCGAGCAGCAAGAAGAGTGCGACGGCGGCCATCGAGAGCCAGGCCACCGGCACATGCAGCCGGTTGATGGTCTCGAACGGCAATTGGTCGAGGCGTTGGCGCGCCGAGTGCGCCGCGGGCACGGCCTCGGGCGTCAGATTCTCGATATGGCCGTAGGCGTCCCATACGTCGTAGACGACGCCCCAGCCGGTGCCGACCGCGAACAGCTGCTCTAACGTCGAGCGAAGCGCGGTCGAAATGTGCATGCCCGGATACTGCCAAACGCTTTGCCATGCGATCTCGCGCATTTCCTGTGCGCCGCCGTCGAAGCTGCCGATTGCCGCGAACGGGCCCTTGTCGCCCTGGTGCCAGAGGAAATCGTTCGCGTGATGGGGCAGTTGCGCGCGATACTTGCAGAGTTCGTACTGCGGATTCGGGCAATTGTCAGCGAGGAAGCGGTGCACGATCCCGTTCTGCACGAGTCGGCTGAACACGAGCGCGGTGCCGCCCTGGGTCCAGAGGATGCGTCCGGTCACAGCGAAATTGGCGGCGAGCAGCAGCGCCGCGCCGAGGACGAGCGCTGCTGTCACGCGCGCAAGCCCGATCGACGGCATGAGCTGCGGCCGGAACAGACGGACGGCGACACCCGCTAGGAGCAACACAAGGAGCACGGCGAGCGTTGCATTGTGGCCCGCTGCGGCGAAGGCGATGAGCGCGGTCAGCGCCATATGCTCCCAGCGCGCGAGGGCGTCGGCACGAAACACCAGGAGATAGAGCGCGAGTACGGACAGCCCGGTAAAGACGTCGGGCATCAGTTGGCCGGCTAGCCAGGGAAGGCTCGTGGTGGCCGCGAAGATCGCGAACAGGACGACGAGGAGGACCGGTCGTCCGCCGAGATTTTCGGCGCGCAGAAACAGCGCGACGGTCCAGACCGAGATAAAGGATTGGGCAATCACCACCGGCCAGAAATTCGGCCAGCGTCCGGCGCCGAGAAAAAATCCGTAGGCGGCGGAGCGTCCGGGCGAGAGCGTGTCGAAGAAGGCGCGGCCGAGATAGGCGCCCGTGTCGTAGAACAGCAGGGGAAAGCCGTTCCACAGCGCCGGCACAATCAGGAGCATGGTCGCGACCATACCGGCCGCGAACCGGGCGGCGACATTTGTGTCCATGGTGGCTTACGAACGCGCGCTGCGTCCGTCCGTTCCGTACAGATTTATGAACAGCCATTCATCCGCGGCGGCTTCGGCGTAAGCGTAAAAAGCCGAGGCGACATCGGTATGACGCCTCGTGGGAAAGGGGACAGACGATTGCCGGCACGCTATCCAAGATGTCCGGGGGCGAATCAGCATTGTCCGGCGCGACGGCAAGGAGGGAAGAGACGAACGAAGGCCCCGCGCCGGTCAGCGCGGATGGCGCGAAGTTCGTATTCTTCGATCTGGAGACCACGGGCCTGTCGCCGCACGGCTGCCGCATCATCGAGATCGCGGCGCTCAGAGTGGCAAAGGGCGGTATCCCGTGCGGCTCGTTCCAGGCCCTGATCCGCGTGGACGAGCCGCTGCCCTATTTCATCACGCGGCTCACCGGCATCTCCGACGCGATGCTGGAAGACGGCGACCCGATCGAGGCGGCGCTGCCGCGCTTTTCCGAGTTCGTCGAGGACTTGCCGCTCGTCGCCTACAACGTCGCCTTCGACATGGGCTTCCTGCGCGCGGAAGCGCGCCGACAAAAGATTCCGGTGCGCAACAAGCCGCTCTGCGCGCTCGCGGTCGCGCGAGCGAAGCTGCCGAATCTGCCGAACCACAAGCTCAAGACGGTGGCGCGTCACCTTGGCATCTCATTGGATCAGACGCACCGCGCGCTCGACGATTGCGAGATGGGCTTGCGCGTGTTCGCGGAATTGATGCGAGCTTAGCCTGAAGCTCAAGATTAGGCGCGAATGAGCACACCTATCCCAGCTTTTGTCGGCTCGAGTCAGAATCGATAAACTCGAGCGCCGATTGATTCTGTGAGGTCCTCGGCGCTGGCCCATTGTCCCGATGCGTCCGGCCCTCTCGTCGAAAGCGATTCGGTCGCGCGTAGTCGCGCAATTTCGCTCGGCAAATATCCTATTGTTCCGACGATGCCGCACATACAAAAACTCTAAGCGACCATCTCCGCAGATACCATCGCCTGATTGCAGGCCTAACGATCTCTCGTCCGCTGTCGCGCATTCGAGGCGTCACCCCGAATCGGCTCGCGCCCAAGAATGCGCAGCGCCAAATTTCGCCCAGTTCTCAGGATCGGATAACCCAACCGAGAAATCCGGGGCGAACTGAACAGGCGGGCGTTCAGCCAGTTGAAAATTCCCACCGGTGTCGTGAGAAGCGCGAGCCGGTGCAGGCATTCGTCGCCATGATAGAGTTGCCCGTCGAAGTGCAGCACCATGCCTTGGTTGATCTCCAAGCCGGCCGCGCGAACCATGGCGCGCTCCGGACTGTTCTCGCGCGCATCGATCAGCCGAACAGGCCCAATCGCATCCTGCAATCGAATCCGCTGCACATATCGTGAGCAAAACGGACATTGACCGTCGTACAGGAGCCAGTTGTCGCCGGCCGCGAGTTGGGATGTCATCGCGCTCCGCCGTCCACTCGGACAAGAATTTCGGCGTGATCCACGAGTCGTGTGGTTCCGTATCGACGATCGATATCTATGCAGATCGCGTCGCGTACCCAGCGGTAAGCCGCAATCTCCCGCTTATCGAGTTCTCGAAACGCGTCGAACCGGCGCGGGTCGCTCCAGATGCGATGCGGATAATAGTCGTAGGCAATGCGGCCGTTTCCGTCGAGTTCGCGCAAGACCGCAGCGTGCCACGTACGGGTAAGCCGCTCCAACGATGCTCTCGAGGCCGTCGATCTGACGTTGACGTTGAGCGGCAATGCGCATTCCCGGCCGGCGCTCAGGATCGAATAGCGAGCGGTGCTTGCCCAGGTCCCGGTCGGGAAGCCGCTTGGCAAACCCGTTGGAATTCTCATCTGTGCCACGGAGATCGAGAGCGGGCCGAAGAAATTGCTGGGAACCGCGACCTCGCGTCCATCGCTCGTGACCGCGAACGCGCGCAGTCGATTGTACGATGGCGCATCGTACCAGCTCAGCCGTGCAACAAAGAACAGGTTGCCCGCGAGACCGGCGAAAATGCATCCCAAGAGTGCAAGGATTCCGATTCCGGCCGGAATTTTTTGGCGATCGATCTTGCCGACAGCAATGATCAATGCGGCCATGACGTGTCCGTTGAAGCCGAATTACGCCGCCGGCTCGCCCTGCGCCCAACCCACGGACCGGAAGTCGAACCCCGCCTCGATCGTAGGCTTCACGATCGCGAAGTAGGGCGAGATGTCGAAGTCGCGCGGGGCGAACAGCGAGTGATGCCGGATGTGCAGTATTTCCTTGCGCGCGTTTTCGCCTTGTGCCGACTGCGGGTCGTCGATCCATTCTACGCGCGGCAGGATCGGGTAGTGCGCCGACTGGAACGCCTGCGCGATCAGGGTCGAGCAGATCGCGCGCGTGGGCTCGCCGGAGCCGAGCGCCAGCATGCGGCGGCGGAAGCGCGAAGGCACCGGCGGCGTCGGCAGGAGGTAGCGCATCAGGTCGACGATGTTCTTGGTGTCGTACTGATGCCCGAGCCGGTCGAGCGTGAAGCGCGCCACCGTGCGGCGCTCCTCTTCGCTCAGGCCCACCGGCCGGCAAATGCGGGTATGCGCGTCGCGGTACTTCGACAGCGGCGACGAAGTCACGCCTTCCTCGACGAGCGCCTCGATCAGGACGTGCGGTTCGCCGTTTGGCTTGGCGCGGCCCTCGATCGGGCCGACGTAGAGCGCCGAGTGCGACCAGGTCGACTGGGTCAGATACTTGATGGCGGTGGCGATGCGGGTGTCGCCCTCGACCAGCAACACGTCGCCGGTACGAAGCGCGCGGGCGAGCTTGTCGAACTCGGTGGTGCTCGCCGGATGAAAATCTGCAATGGGCCGGGTCAAATAGTCGGCGAGCCGGCGGCCGATCGAGTCGAGCAGATTGTCGAAGATCATGGCGGATTGCTTTACGCGGGACCGCTCACAAAGCATAGCGGAGCGGAACCCGCACGGGAATTCGGCGAATGAATCGCTTCGGCGTCATGGCCGGGCTTGTCCCCAAGTCGGATATATCCGACTTGGGCATTTTTAGGTGCGCAACTCGGGCAAGCCCGAGTTGCGTTGCCATCCACGCCTTTACGCGGCTCGACGATTTCAAGGCGTGGATCACAGCCGAAGTCGGCTGTTGCCGACTTCGACCGGCTTTAACTAGCGAGCCGGGTCCAACCGGCTCGCGACCTCG
>JBBDYN010000024.1:0-38473 GCA_040901465.1 Xanthobacteraceae bacterium | reverse complement strand
CCCCCCCCGGCCCGGTGATGACTGAAGAAAATATGAAAGCCCGCACCATGAGCGAAATGCGGCATCACCGCTTCGCGGCTGCGCGGCGCGGCTCCGCGCGCGCGGGCTTCGGGTTTTCCGTGCCCGGCACGGCGACGCGGGGGCCAAGCTCCTCCGGTGCGAAGTCGTCGACCTCGATCACCTTCTGCACGGCGGCGTCGGTCTCTTCCATGCGCTTGGCGTCCGCGGCGTCGATCGCCTTTTGCTTGCGCGCCTCGCGCCAGTCGTGGAGGCCGGCGGCGCGCACCTTCTTGCGGATCGGCTCGGTGTCATGGACCAGCTTGAACGCGCGCTCGAGGCGGGCGACGGCGTCGTCGCCATAGCCGAGGCAGAGACCCGGCGTCAGCCGCTCGCGCGCAGCCGAAGGCGACAGCAGAAGCTCGGCGCAATCGACGGTGAGGGCGTCGTCGGGGCCGCGGCGGCGCGGGCCGCCAGGCTGCACGACGATGCGGAGGATCCAGGCGGCGATGCGGCTCGGCAAGTTGGCGAACACGTCGCCGAAGCGGTCGTCGATGATCTCGAGGCCGGTCTCCATGCACCAGGCGAGGACGGGCAGGTCTTCGGGCTTGCGACCCTCGTCCTCCCAGCGCTTGAGCGCGGCGGAGAGAAGGTAGAGCTCCGACAGGATGTCGCCGAGGCGTGCCGACAGCATTTCGCGGCGCTTGAGCGAGCCGCCGAGCGTGAGCAGGGCGATGTCGGCGGTCAGCGCGAAGCACGCCGAGTAGCGCGCGATCTGCTTGTAATAAGGAGTGGCGGCGCCGGCCTGCGGGGCGGGCGCGAAATAGCCGGCGGTCCAGCTGCGCCCGAGGGCGCGAAAGAACGTCTTCGTGCTGTGCCAGATGTGGCTCCAGAAGGCGCGGTCGAACTGATCGAGGCCGCGGCCGCGATCCTGGTCCTCGAGCGCGAGCATCTCCTTCAGCAGGAACGGATGGCAGCGGATCGCACCCTGGCCGAAGATGATGAGATTGCGCGTGAGAATGTTCGCGCCTTCTACCGTGATGCCCACGGGAATCGCGCGATAGAGATTGCCGAGATAATTCAGCGGGCCGTCGATCACGGCTTTGCCCGCGTGCACGTCCATCGCGTCGTTGACACTGTCGCGCAGGCGATAGGTGGCGTGCGCCTTCATGATCGCGGAGATGACGGCGAGCTTGCGGCCTTCGTCGAGCCCGGCGCAGGTGAGGCGGCGGCCGGCGTCGAGCAGATAGGCGGTGGCGGCGAGGCGCGCGAGGCGGCGCTGCACGCCTTCGAACTTTCCGATCGGCACATTGAACTGCTCGCGCACGCGCGCGTAGGCGCCGGTGGTGCGGGCGGCGAGTGCCGCGCCCGCCGCTGAAAGGGAGGGGAGCGAAACGCCGCGGCCCGCGGCGAGCGCGCTCATCAGCATTTTCCAGCCATGGCCGACTTGCGTCGCGCCGCCGATTACGTCGTCGATCGGGATCACGACCCCGCGGCCCCGGTTCGGTCCGTTCTGGAAGAACTGCATGGCCGGCAAATGGCGGCGGCCGATTTCGACGCCGGGGAGGTCCGTCGGTACGAGCGCGACGGTGATGCCGCGCTCTTCCTTCGGGCCGAGGAGATGATCCGGGTCGTAGAGCTTGAAGGCGAGGCCCATGACGGTCGCGACCGGGCCGAGCGTGATGTAGCGCTTGTGCCAGTTGAGCCTGATCGCGAGGCCGTCGCTCGTGCGGATCACCACGCCCTTGTCGGTCATGGCGGCGGCGTCGGAGCCGGCTTCGGGACTCGTCAGCCCGAAGCAGGGGATCTCGCGGCCGTCGGCGAGGCGCGGCAGCCAATATTTGCGCTGCGCGTCGGTGCCGAACTGCAGCAGCAATTCGCCGGGACCGAGCGAGTTCGGCACCATGACGGTGACGGCGGCGGCGGCGGAGCGGCTGGAAATTTTCCGCACCACCTCGGAATGCGCGAACGCGGAGAAGCCGAGGCCGCCGTACTTCTTCGGGATGATCATGCCGAAGAATTTGTGGCGCTTCAGGAACGCCCAGACTTCCGGCGGCAGGTCGCCGAGCTCCCAGTTGATCTTCCAGTCGTCGACCATTTCGCAGAGCTCTTCGACGGGGCCGGCGAGGAAGGCGGCCTCCTCCGAGGAGAGCTTGGCGGGCGGGGTGCCGAGCAGCTTTTTCCAGTCCGGATTGCCGGAGAAGAGTTCCGCGTCCCACCAGACGTCGCCGGCCGTGAGCGCCTCACGCTCGGTTTCCGAGATCGAGGGCAGCGCGCCCCTGGCCCAGCCGAAGATGGGCTTGGTGATGTAGTCGCGGCGCAAGCTCATGCGTGGCCCCCAAGCGCGGCCGGATGCGAATCCTCGGCCGCGAATCGCGAGTATTGCAGGAATATGGCGGCGGGAAATGGGCCGTCAAAGCGACCGAGAGCGACGATCAGCGGCGTCATGGCCGGACTTGTTCCGGCCATCCACGTCTTTGGCCGCGGCGCCACTAGGCGTGGATGCCCGCGACAAGCGCGGGCATGACGAGCTAAAATGACCGCGGCGAGCGTGTTGAAATGTTCATCACTTTTTTTCACGAGCTGAAGGCCGCGGGCGTGCCGGTGACGGTGCGCGAGTATCTGACGCTGATGGAGGCGATGGACCGCGATCTCGCGGGAAGGCGCGTGGAGGATTTCTATTATCTGTCGCGCGCGGCGCTCGTGAAAGACGAGCGCAACCTCGACAAGTTCGACCGCGTGTTCGGGCACGTGTTCAAGGGACTCGAGCTGCTGTCCGACGCCGACGAAGTGCACATCCCGGAAGAATGGCTGAAGAAGCTCGCGGAAAAATATCTCACGCCCGAGGAGATGGCGGAGATCGAGGCGCTCGGCGGCTGGGAAAAATTGATGGAGACGCTGGCGAAGCGGTTCAAAGAGCAGAAGGGCCGCCATCAGGGTGGCGCGAAATGGATCGGCACCGCGGGCACATCTCCGTTTGGAGCGTTCGGCTACAACCCGGAAGGGATTCGTATCGGCCAAGACAAGGGCCGCCACGGCCGCGCGGTGAAGGTGTGGGACCGCCGCGAGTTCAAGGACCTCGACGGAGACGTCGAGCTCGGCACGCGCAACATCAAGATCGCGCTAAGGCGGCTGCGTAAATTCGCGCGCACCGGCGCGCCCGTGGAGCTCGATCTGCCCGGCACGATCCGCGAGACCGCGCAGCGCGGCTGGCTCGACCTGCAGCTGCGGCCGGAGCGGAAGAACGCCGTCAAGGTGCTGCTGTTCCTCGACGTCGGCGGCTCCATGGACTGGCACATCCGCATCTGCGAGGAATTGTTTTCCGCTACGAAAAGCGAATTCAAGCACCTGGAATATTTCTACTTCCACAATTGCCTGTACGAGCGCGTGTGGCGCGAGAACCGCCGGCGCTGGCAGAAGACGACGCCGCTCTGGCAGGTGCTGCACACCTATCCGCACGACTACAAGGTGATCTTCGTCGGCGACGCCTCGATGAGCCCGTACGAGATCGCGCAGCCGGGCGGCTCGGTGGAGCACATGAACGAGGAGGCGGGCGAGACGTGGATGCGGCGCGTGCTCGCCACCTACCCGCACGCGGTGTGGCTCAACCCGGTGCCGGAGTCGAACTGGAACTACACGGCCTCGATCCGCATGATCCGCACGCTCATGGAAGGGCGGATGTATCCGCTGACGCTGGAAGGGTTGGATAGCGCGATGCGGGAGTTGGTGAGGTGATCTATTGCGCCGCGCAAACTTTATCACGTCATGCCCGGGCTTGACCCGGGCATCCACGTCTTCTTTGCCACAAATCAAGACATGGATCACCGGGTCTCGCGCCGCCAAAACCGCTCGCATTCGCTCGCGGGGTGGCGCGGCCCGGTGATGACGAAAAATGGGAAAGGGCGCGGCGGCCCGGAAGAATGCCGCGGCACGCCCGCCCGCAATTCATGCGGTGACGCCGCGGGATAAACACGGTAGTTACTCCGCGACCATGACCGACCAGCAGCAACCGCCGCAAGACGACGCCTTGGCAGCGAAGCCTCCCGCAAGCCCGCCCGGCGAGCGGCGCATTATCACGGCGCTGTTCTGCGACGTGGTGAATTCCACCGCGCTCGCCGAGCAGCTCGATCCGGAAGACTGGACCGAGATCATGAACGGCGCGTTCCAGATCCTGAACGCGCCGATCCACCGCTACGAGGGCACGGTCAACAAGCTGATGGGCGACGCGGTGCTCGCCTTCTTCGGCGCGACAGTCGGGCACGAGGACGATCCGCAGCGCGCGGTGCTCGCCGGCCTCGACATCATCGAGAGCATCAAGCCCTACCGCGAAAAGGTGCGGCGTGAGCACGGGCTCGATTTCAACGTGCGCGTCGGCATCAATACCGGCCGCGTCGTGGTGGGGCAGGTAGGCTCGAGCCAGGCGATGGAGCACACGGCGATGGGCGACGCGGTGAACGTCGCCGCGCGCATGGAGCAGACCGCGGCACCCGGCACCGTGCAGATTTCCGGCGACACCTATCGCCTGGTCGCGCCGCTGCTCGATGTGGAGCCGCTCGGCGACATCGAGGTGAAGGGCAAGCGCGAGCCGATCCCGGCCTATCGCGTGATCGGGCTGAAGGCGCATCCCGGCCGGCTGCGCGGCGTGCGCGGCGTGAGCGCGCCGCTGATCGGACGCGACGCGCAATGGGCGAAGCTGAAGGACATCATCGCGCGCCTGCAAGCGGGGCAGGGGCAGGTCGCGTGCCTCGTCGGCGAGGCCGGGCTCGGCAAGAGCCGCATGCTCTCCGAGCTCAACAAGTACTGGGTCGATCAGAAGTATCCCGGCCGGTGGGACACGCTCACCGGCATTCCCTACGACGCGGCGCGGCCCTACGGCCTGTTCCAGAATTTCGCGCGGGCGATGTTCGGCGTGGACCTCACCGACCCGCCTCCGGAAATCCACCGCAAGATCCAGGCATACCTGCGCGGCACCGGCGCGCCGGAGCCGCAGGTCGCCTTGTGCAGCGTCGCATTCGAGCGGGTCATCGCCGCCAAGGTGCTGTTCGAGGCGCCGGCCTTTTCCGCCGAGGTCATCAAGCAGGACATCTACGACCAGATGAAGCCGGGCTTTCGCTTCTCCGCCGAGAAAGCGCCGATGGTGGTCGTGATCGACGACGCGCAATGGGCCGATCAGGCGTCGGTCGGCCTGATCCTGCATCTCATGCAGCTCACCCGGGAAGTCCCGGTCCTGTTCCTGTGCGCGTTCCGGCCCGACCGGCAGTCGCCGGCCTGGACGCTGAAGCAGAAGGTCGAGACCGACTTCCGCGACCGCTACACCGAGATCGCGCTGCAGCCGCTCGAGGCCGACGACGCCAACGCGCTGATCTCGGCGCTGCTCAACATCGCCGACCTGCCGGCCGAGCTGCGGCAGCTCGTCTTGCGCAAGGCGGACGGCAATCCGTACTTCGTGGAGGAGATCGTGCGCACGCTGATCGAGCAGGGCGTCGTGTACGAGACCGACGACAAGCTGCACTGGAAGGCGACCGCGAAGGTCGAGGACATCACCATTCCCGACACCCTGCAGGCGCTCCTGATGGCGCGGATCGACCGGCTCGACCGGGAGGCGAAATCGACGCTCCAGGTCGCCTCGGTGATCGGGCGCTCGTTCTACTACCGCATTCTCAAGGCGATCTCGGAATCGGCGATCGCGCTCGACAAGCAGCTCGGTTCGCTGCAGCGGGTGGAGCTGCTGCGCGAGGCGGAGCGGATGCCGGAACTCGAGTACGTGTTCAAGCACGAGCTCGCGCGCGACGCCGCCTATGGATCGATCCTGAACCGCAAGCGCCGCGAGCTGCACCAGCGCGTGGCGGAGGCGATCGAGGCCATGTTCCCGGATCGGCTGGAGGAGCACGCGCACCGGCTCGCGCATCACGCGTCGCTCGCCGGCGACAACAAGCGGGCGCTGAAATATTACGCGATGGCAGGCGAGGCGGCGGCCGCGCTGCACGCCAATGCCGAGAGCGCCATGCACTACGCCCACGCGATCGAGGCGGCGAAGCAGCTGGGCGCGGCAAACGAGGAAATCGCGCGTCTCGAAGCCAAGCGGGCGGCTCAGTCCGGAAGCTGACGAGGGGACGTGCCGGCGCAGCCGGGCGGCTCGGTGGAGCGCTTGAACCCGGAGGCGGGGGAGACGTCGCTGCGGCGCGTGCATTTGCAGATCGGGAGTGATAAATTCCGCTCCATGACCAAGCTCTTCCGCCAGACCGTCGAACAGGTCGAGAAGCTACCCGCGAGCGAGCAGGACGCCGCGGCCGGGGCGCTCATGGATTATCTCGACCACATGCGCGGGCTCGCGCTCACGGACGAGCAGGCTGCCGAAGTGCGGCGGCGGCTCGCCGATCCGGGCCGGGGCGTGTCGCTTGAAGACATGCGCGAGCGTTTTCGCTCGTGCGCCGGAAACTAAGGCTCACGCCTCAACATATTCCGCAATGCTGGTCGGCTCCGGCACTGGCAGGCCGTCTTCCTTCAAGCCTTCGATGTGAAAGCGGATCGCCTCACGGATTTCCTTTTCCGTCTCCTTGACCGTCGTGCCGGTCGCGACGCAGCCGGGCAGGTCGGGCACGTAAGCCGAGTAATTGCCGTTCGCCTTCTCGATCACGATGGCATAACGCATCACTTCCGCTCCTTCAGTCCCGCCTGCTTCAACACGCTGTTGAGGGTGCCGGGGGCCATATCGTCCGACGGTTTGCCCGCGATCGCGATGCGGCCCGCCTTCACGGGATGCTTATACTGCCGGTGGCTGCCCTTGGTCGAGACGAGATACCAGCCGTCGCCTTCCACGAGCTTGATCGCTTCCCTAACCTTCATACCTCGCCCCCGCGTTACGCTAGTCGAGACAAGCGCGAAGTCGCAAGGATCGCGGTCGGGCGGCCCAGCCTCAGCCGCACCAACAATCATGCGCCGCCCTATTTCACGCCCTTGACGAACTCGAGCATGATGTCGGAAATCGCCGTGTCGCTCGTGTCGATCGCGTAGATTTCCGACACGTGATTGTGCCCCACGAACTCGGCGAAGCGGGGACAGCGCCGCTCGCGGCAGAGCGCCTCGTTCAGGGCCTTGGACTCGACCACGAAATCCGGCGGATCGAGCTCGGCATGGGCGACGAAAAACGGAATGTCCGCGCGCACGAGCCCGTTCAGCCGCGATTGGTCGGCCCGCGGCGGCGGGTTGTCGCCGTAATAGGCGCGCATGAACGGGTAGCGCGGAAAGCGCGCGACATCGAAAATGCCGGAGAGGAGCAGCGCGCCCTTGATCGCGGGCCCGCCGGGCGCGGGATGGAGCCCGGGAAACGCGATGTAGTCGGCGATGTGCGCCGCGCCTGCGGAATGGCCGGCGAGGAAGATGCGCGCGGGATCGCCGCCGTGCGCGGCGATCTTGTCGCGCAGCCAGGCGACGGCCGCGGCCGCGTCCTCGGCGCCGGCCGGCCAGGGATGCGCGGGCGCAAGCCGGTACGTCATGTTGACGCCGACCATGCCGTTGCGCGCGGCCCAGACGCCGACGTTGTCGTAGAAGGCCTCAGCGATCCGTCGGTCGCCGCTGACGAAGCCGCCGCCGTGCAGGAACACGAACACCGGGCGCGGCATCCCGCCCGCCGCCGTCGTGAAGATGTCGAGCGCGTGCCGCGGGTCGGGGCCGTAGCGGAGATCGCGCACGATGTTCACGTCCGCATAGCGCTCGCGCCCGGCATGGAGCGGCGCATAGATCGCCGCGGTGGCCGCCTCGTCGATGTTGCGGCCGAGCGCGCGCACGCGCGCGGCGATATCGGGCGACATCTCGGCGGACGCGGGCGGAACGGGCGGCAAGAAAAGCGCGCCGCCGAGCAGCGAAGCGCACAGAAGAATCCGGGGCAGCATGGGTTGGGACAAGCCGGCGTTGGCCAAGGCAAGCTTAGTCTTGGCAGGACTGTGCGGATTGGCAAGCTGCCGGGTTGCAGAGACGTCGCGCCGACCAGGCAAGGCGAGCGGACGCATCCGCTGAACTTGGAAGGTTTGGACGCCGCGACGCGCGAGTTGGTAAGGTGAACTCCTGAATTGAATTTCGCGCAGGCCCGTCGTTTGGGGAGGGTTTGGTGGCTGCCGCTGGACTGATTTTCAAAGGCGCGATGCCGGCTTTCTACGACCGCTACCTCGGGCCGATCCAGTTCGCGCCCTGGGCCGCGGAAACGGCGGCGCGGGTCGCCAGGCGCAAGCCCGCGCTGTTGCTCGAGACCGCATGCGGTACCGGCATCGTCACCTATGCGATGGCGGATGCCGCTCCGCAAACCGGGATCGTCGCCACGGATTTCAGCCAGGCCATGCTCGACTTCGCCGCGGCCAAGCGGCCCGACGCGAAGATCGAATGGAAAGTCGCGGACGCGCAGGCGCTGCCGTTCGCGGACGCGAGCTTCGACATGCTGGTGTGCCAATTCGGCGTGATGTTCTTCCCGGACAAGGCGAAGGCCTATTCCGAGGCGCGGCGCGTCCTGAAGCCCGGCGGGCAATTTCTCTTCACCGTGTGGGACAAGCTCGCGCACAACGAACTGCCGCAGATTTCGTCCGCCGCGATCGGCGATCTGTTCCCGAACGACCGGCCCACATTCATGGCGCGCGGGCCCTATGGCTATAACGACATTCCGGCGATCGAACGCGCGCTCTCCGCCGCCGGCTTCGCGCGCGCCGAAGCCGAGACGCTGAAGAAGCGCGTGCGCGCCACCGCGCGCGATCACGCCATCGGCACCTGCCAGGGCGGGCCGTTGCGCAACGAGATCGAAGCGCGCGACCCGAACGGCCTCGCGCGCGCGACCGAGGCGGTGACGCTGGCGCTCGAGAAGAAATTCGGGAGCGGGGAGTTCGAAGCGAGAAGTCAGGCGATTTTCGTCACCGCCGATTGTTAGTCCGGCGGAGGGGAGGGGGTCATGCATGTTCGCGCTATTTTCCGAATCGCTGGATCGGCCGCGCTCGTATTGCTTGTCTGCTTAGGAGCAGGAAAGGCATCGGCGCAACAGGCGATCAGGATCGACGGCTCCACCGGCGTCGCGCCGCTCGTGGCCGCGCTCGCCAAGGCATATCAGGCGAAGCAGCCGGGCGTCGCGATCGAGATCGGCAAGGGGCTCGGCACCAAGGCGCGCATCGAGGCGCTCGCCGCGGGCACGATCGACGTCGCCATGGCGAGCCACGGCCTCGCCGTGGACGAGCTGACAAAGGGCGGCATGACGGTGCGTGAGATCGCGCGTACGCCGGTGGTGTTCGGCGTCAATGCGAGCGTTCCTGTCGCAACGCTCAACGAGGAACAGATCTGCGCGATCTACGCAGGCGCGCGCACGAACTGGAAGGAGCTCGGCGGGCCGGACCTTGCCATCATGCCGCGCACGCGGCCGGAGAGCGAGGTCGACGCGGAAGTCGTGCGCGACGGCGTCGCCTGCCTGAAGGGGCTGAAGCTGACCGAGGCGGCGAAGGTGATGCAGCGCGGCGGCGACATGGCCACGGAGCTTGCCGCGGCGCCGGGCGCGATCGGCATGACGACGGCGACGTTCGCCGAGCAGAGCGGCGGGAAAATCCGCGCCCTCGCGTTGAACGGCGTCGCGCCCGACGAGGCCAACGTGCGCGCCGGGCGCTACAAGCTGACGCGCGAGGCGTTTCTGGTGACGAAGGGTGCGGCCGCCCCCGCGCTCGCGGGCTTCCTTGATTTTGTCCGCGGCGCCGAGGGCGCGGCCGTGATCAAGGCCAACGGCGCCATTCCGACCGCGGCGCCTCGATAAGCCGGCGCGAATTCAGTGTTCACGAACCGATCTTCGCACCGGGGGATTTGCGCTTCATGAGCGGAGGCGTCTCCTCCGTGGCCCTCGCCAGACGAAGCGTTCTCAGCCGCTCCGTCTTGTTCTCTTCGGCCACGCGAGAGGCCTGATATTCGGTCATCGCTTTCGTGCCTTCACGAATTCGCACTTGCTTCTTGAAGGCTGCGTCGGCCTTGTCCTTGGTGTTCGCGGCTATCACCGATGCACTCCTGATTTTTCTGCCGGCGCTTACTGGGTGAGCGCACCGAACGATGTGGTGAAATTGAACGCGTACAGGAAGCCGGCCACGAGCGTGAGCGCGACGAGAACAAGCGCGTAACCGCTGTAGCGGTGGCTCAAGATTGCCGTGTATTCGCCGATTGCCATCGTTTCATCCCCCAACTTTTTCAAGCGTGATGGCCGCCCCTGCGCGTGCAGGGACGACCGTTTGTCAAACGCGCGTTCGGCTCAGAAGCCGCGACCGTTCGCCCAGGTGTCGACCTGCGACTTGGCCTGCTCGGCGTTCAGGCTGTACTTCGCCTGGACCTGATACATGAGGTCGCTCGTGGACTTGAAGCCGGAAGCTTCCTGCTCGGAAATCTTGTCCCACTTGGCATGGACATCCTTCGCGAGGATTTTCTGCGGGGTCGAGGAACCGGCAGTATTCGGCTGTGCATTAGTCATGTGATTGCTCCAAAAATTTTCTGGTTTGTGAAAAGTGCTTGAATGAACTCATTCAAGTTACCCAGTTAACATAGTGCGCGATCGTGTCGGATGTAAGTGTGCGGAGGCGGATTCGACGGGTGAGTGCACGAAATACGTCAATGAAAAGAGCAATTCACCGCTATATCGATGCGAACGCCGAATCGATGCGCCGCTGATTCTGCATGACTTCTTGATGCACACGCGCGAGTTGGCGTCCGCGGGATTGCTGCGGCCGATCCGGGGAGGAAATCATGAAGGGGTCAAATCTACTGTTTCTCGCCGCCGCCGTCGCCACGCTGCTCGCGATCGTAATCGGCACCACGCAGGCGATGCAGGTCGGCCAGGCGGCAAGCTCCGTGAAGCAGGCGGTCGAGGAGCAGAGCCTCGTGCAGCCGGCCCATAGCTGCCACGATCTCTGCGTCTGGGGGCCGGTCAACGGCTTTCACCGCCACGTCGGGCGGCAGTGCCGGGTGGTGCGGTGTTGAGCCGGCGGGCGCGGCAGCTTTTCTAACGGACTGAACGACCGCGCCACAGCGGGTCAATTCGGAATGCTCGCATGCAGGTGCAGCGCGGCACCAAATCGTCATGGTGGGGACAAGCCCGGCCATGACGATGACAGTGAAACCGTCGCGTGACGCGACCTGAAGTTCCGCTTTGACCGCTACACCCACAAAAATACGGCTGATGTCCGTGCAGCTTGCTTCAAGCCGCAGCGCTCGACGTTCCGCCTGTCAGATCAGAGCCGACCCATGAGAAGCAGTACGACGAGGATAATCAGGATAACGCCGATGACACCGATGCCGCGGTGACCGAAGCCGTAGCCGTAGCCGCCGAAACGGCCGCTGAAGCCACCAAGCAAAAAGATGACGAGGATTACGATGAGTAAGAGTTCGATAGACATGATCCATCTCCGCTTTGCACCTAACCAAACATTGAGCCGCTTCGCGAGCGGCGTGAGTTTGCCGTTGTCGACGAATGAAGCGAGCGCGTGAGACCTCGAGTCTTCTAGTTCTGCGGAACATAAACTGGCAGGTTACACAGCGCCGGTCTGTTCAGAATGGCTCATGGCGCAGGTTCAAAAGCGAAAAATGCTATGATAATATAATATTACGCGCTCAGAGACTCGCATTGCAGAAGGCCGGGCTATGATGACCAAACGCCGACCGTCATTCAATCCGAAATCCTTTCTCGCCCAGACGGAGGGGGGCCGGCGTATTGTCAAGTATCGCAAGGACCAGACCGTCTTTTCACAGGGAGATCCTGCGGATGCGGTCTTCTATATCCAGAATGGCAAGGTGAAGGTCACTGTCGTTTCGGAGCAAGGCAAGGAGGCCGTGGTCGCACTGCCGGGAGCGGATGA
The DNA here is from genome assembly GCA_040901465.1 of Xanthobacteraceae bacterium. Classification (GTDB taxonomy): domain Bacteria; phylum Pseudomonadota; class Alphaproteobacteria; order Rhizobiales; family Xanthobacteraceae; genus JAUSIF01. Next base: position 26,621 of record JBBDYN010000024.1, on the reverse strand, counting down.
ATTTCTGGGCGAGGGATGTTTGAACGGGCAGCGGAAACGGTTGGCGACGGCTACCGCCATGACGGATTGCATGATCATGCGAGTGGAGAGGGCCGAGATGCTGCGGGTGCTTCGGAACGAGCCCGCATTTTCACAAATGTTTATCTCACATATTTTGGCAAGGAACGCCCGGGTTGAGGAAGACCTGGTCGACCAGCTTTTCAACTCGACCGAGAAACGGCTTGCCCGGCTGCTGCTGCTGTTGGCAAATTTCGGCAAGGAGGGCCGGCCGGAGCCGGTCGTTGCAAAGATCAGTCAGGAGACTCTCGCGGAGATGATCGGCACGACCCGCTCCCGCGTGAGCCATTTTATGAACAAGTTTCGCCACCTCGGGTTCATCGAATACAATGGTCATCTCGAAGTGCACAGTTCGCTGCTCAGCGTCGTGCTGAGCGAGCCGACGTCCACGGTCAGGCCGCCGGCGTAACAAGTGCGTGAGCATTCGCGCCGCCGCTTGATGCGCGATCGGGTTGCACTGTCGGATGTGCATTGGTTTTCAAGCTGCTACCGGGCACGCGCGCGGTCTGCGGCATATTCAGCATATTTTTGGCATGTTCAGCTTCCTCCCGATTGTGAGCACTTTTGAACAGTCGGGGCTCGGGCCGCGGCTCATTGTAGGGGCTGCATCGGGACTCACAGGCAAGCAATGAAAGCTTGCATGGCCGCTTCCCCCTACGGTCAAGCCCGACCGTGAGTTCGCACCCGCCAACCGGATCTTGCGCCAGCTGGACCCCACCCGTCCCCCAGCCGGTGCAATTCCATGGGACGATCGCTTCCAATTCGCGAGAAAGGCAGAGCGAGGCTGATGAGCATTACGACGCAGGAAAGCGGATTTCAGTTTCCCGCGCGGAGCGCGAGCGGGCGCGATAGGCGCGGGCAGAAGCGGCTTGATGCGCTGACAGCCGAACTGCAGGCCGCTCACGCGCGCGAAGAGGTGTTGCTGCGGGAGAAGCATGACCTTTCGCAGCGCCAAGTCATGCTGGCCCATGAATTCGAGCATCGGCTCATCAACAGCCTGCAATTGATCGCAAGTCTGCTGTCATTGCAGAGCCGCACCGCGACGACACTGGAAGCGTTTGATCAGTTGACGACTGCGGCGCGTCGCGTTGCTGCGCTGGGACGCGTGCATCGCACGCTGCATCTTCTCGACCATCAGGACCATGTGGAGTTCAAGCAATATCTGCAGCAATTGTGCGAGGACCTTTCGGGTCTGCTGTTCCACGAGCGGGCCAGTCCCGCCATCGTGGTCGAGAGCGCAGACGTTGAGATTCCGACTGTGTTCGCGATCCCGCTCGGCTTTATCGTCAACGAACTGATCACCAATTCGGCGAAATACGCCCGGGGCAACATCATCGTTCGATTTGAAACGACGGCGCCCGGCAATCATTCGCTGTCAGTGCTGGACGACGGGCCCGGATTGCCGGCAGGGTTCGGCCCCGCGAACGGCAAAGGACTTGGAATGAAAATCGTACTGTCGCTCGTGAAGCAAATTGGCGGCGAGTTGCAGTTCATGCCGGGTGATAACGGACGCGGGGTGCGCTTTTCGGTCACATTTGGTTCTCCGCAATTCGCAACCAACGGGGCGTAGTTCGTCCCGACTATTGCGCGCGCCACCCGGCCCAATGCAACCAAATCGCATTCCGCGCGTTTAGCCATGACCGGGATTTTGGTCGTGAGCGCCGGTTTCGTCGCTGAGACGAAACCCGCGTAAGCAGCTCCCGAAAATTCACAGCCAATCGATGACTCCAACAGCAGTGCCGCGGGCCGCGCGCTCGCTGCGGCTGCATTCAAACGGAAGGATCGAACCATGAAAAAGCACTTGCTCGCTATCGGGGGTACCGGCGGGGTTCGATCCTGCCCGCAGCAAGGGACCTGGAATGAGAATTGTTCGGGCCCTCGTGAAGCAAATCGACGGCGAACTGCATGTTTTGCCTGGCGACCACGGCCGCGGGGCGCGCTTTGCGGCCGTATTTGAGTTTTCCAAACGTGAAGCCAACGGAGCGTAACTGCCGTCGCGACGTGATTCCCGTCACGTAGATTGCAAGAGCCGATTCGTTCAGGGGAACCAAAACGCGCCTCGCGCGTTTCATCCTACGACCGGGATTTTGGTCGTGAGTGTCGGTTTCCTTCGCGAAACTGGCCGACCCTAGTAGCTCCCGAAATTCCTTACCCAGCGATGACTCCCATTGGCAGTGCCGTGAGCCGCGCGCTCGCGAGCCTGCGTTCACACGGAAGGAACGAAGCATGAAAAAGCATTTGCTCGCTTTGGCCGGCGCCGCTGCGCTCGGCCTTGCAACCGTAGCATCGGGTCCGGTGTCGGCCGCTACGATCAAGCTTGCGCCGGGCCTCGGCGCGGTGGATTCGGGCGTGATCCAGGTCGTGGAAAAAGAGCGTGAAGACGGCCGTCGCGCCGGGAAGTTCGGCACGCGCGTCGACGGCCGCGGCGGGGCAAGGGCGCAGACAGGCGCATCGGTCTTGTCGCCCGGCGATTTCCGCAGCGGCACGGCGCCCAAGGTCTCGCATAGCGCCGACGAGGGTCCGCGCGGCCAAGTCCAGGGCCAGAACGTCCAGCGGCAGGGCGTTTCGTCCAGCCGCAATGTCGATCGCGGGCCGCGCGCAAGCGGCGACCACCGCGCCGTACGGCGCGGCTGGAGCCGCGATCACAAGTACGCGTTCTACGGTGCGATCCTGGTCGGCGTTCCGTTCGGCTACGCCACCTACGCATCGCATCCCTGTTACGACTGGCTCGTTGGCCCGGAGGGAGTGGGTTATTACTGGAATTATGAGCGCTGTCCCGTCTGACACCGCGTTCTGAATTGCTGCTGCGCGCTCCGCCGGAAGTCGCAAACGCGAAATCCCGGCGGGGTGCGCAGTGCGTTTGCGTCAGGCAAACCGGAACACCGCCACCGCTGAAGTTTCGCGTCCGCTGCAGGCGCGGGAAAAAGCCGAGTGGGATGAATCGATTGCACACTTCCGTTGACGCCGGGTGCGTGCGTGCCGCTCGGCCCGAGCAAGGCCCCGGCCTCCGGTTGCGCGCGCCTCAGCTACGCTGCCAAAATTGCCTCGAAGCTCCCAAGACTGTAGAGCTTTCGAGGGGAGGGGGCGTTTCATGTCGCGCATTCTGATCCGGGGCGGGGCGATCATCAGCATGGACAAGCGCGTGCGCGACCTGCGCAAGGGCGACGTGCTGGTAGATGACGGCAAGATCGCCGCGGTGGGGCGCGCGCTCGAGGCGCCGATCGGCGCCGAGGTGATCGACGCCAGCGACATGATCGTGCTGCCGGGGTTCGTCAACGCGCACCTGCACACCTGGCAGTCGGGCCTGCGCGGTATCGCCGGTGACTGGGCGGTGCCGCAATACATGGCGAACATCCACCGCGGCCTCGCCACCCATTTCCGCCCGGAGGACATCTACATCGCCAACCTCATGGGCGCGCTCACGAGCATCAATTCCGGCGTCACCACGCTCGTCGACTGGTGCCACAACAATCCGACGCCGGAGCACACCGACGCGGCGCTCGACGGGCTCGAGGAGTCGGGAATTCGCGCCGCGTTCCTGCACGGCTCGCCCAAGCCCAATCCGAAGCCGGGCGAGAAACATTTCAGCCAGCGGCCCATGCCGCGCGGCGAAATCGAGCGGCTGCTCTCGGGCCGGCTCGCGGGGAACGGCGGGCTCGTTTCGCTCGGGCTCGCAATCCTTGGGCCCACCTACTCGGTCTGGGAAGTGACGCACGCGGACATGAAACTCGCGAAGGAGCTGGATCTGATCGTCAGCATGCACGTGGGCGGAGGTGCCGCGATCGTGCCGGACGGCTTCGAGCGCCTCGCCAAGGAAAAACTTCTCAGCGAGAAGACCAACATCGTGCACGGCAACAATCTGAGCGACGCTGTGATCAGGCTCACGACGGACGCGGGCGTGCAGTACACGGTGACGGCGGACGTGGAGATGCAGATGGGGTTCTGCGATCCGCTCACCGGCAAGCTCATGCAGCTCGGCGCTATGGTTTCGATCGGAACGGACGTCGAAGTCTCATCGCGCGCTGACATGTTCGGCTGCATGCGCATCACCCTGCAGGCGCAGCGCAATCTCGACAATATCGAGCATTGGCGTGAGAAAGACGCCGCGCCCGAAACCGTTTCCGTGACCTGCCGGCAGGCGCTGGAATGGGCGACGATCAACGGCGCCAAGATGATCCAGCAGGATCATCGCGTCGGCTCGCTCACGCCGGGCAAGCAGGCCGACATCGTGCTCGTGCGCGCGGACGACCTCACGCTTTTTCCGATGCACGATCCGGTCTCCTCATTGGTCACGCAGGCGGGTGTGTCGAACGTGGATACGGTGCTCATCGCCGGACGCGTGATGAAGCGCGGCGGCAAGCTGCTCGCCGAGGGAATTTCGGGAAAGAAGGCGGCGCTCCGTCGCTCCGCGGAAAGAATCATGTCGGATTTCGGCATGCGCGCGCGGCGGACTGCGTAAGCATGCCGCGCATCGCCGCGGGCTGATCGAGCGGGAGATTCATGGTAGAAGTTATAGTCCCCATCGCGCACGCTGATCCGGCATGAGTCTACGCTCGCGCCTCACCGTTCTCGTTGCCATCGCCGCCGTGCCGTCGCTGGCGCTCGTGGCCTACAACACCATGGAATGGCGCGGGTTCCTGGAGCGGCAGGCGGGCGAACAGGCGCTCGCCTCGGCGCGGCAAATATCGGCGGAGCTCACGCAACTCGCGGAGGGCACGCGGCATCTGATGCTGACGATCACGCGGCATCCGTCGGTGCCGGACAACGAGGCGGAATGTGCGGCGCATTTCAGCTCGGTGATCGAGAAGCTCGCCATTTACCGCGAAGCCGCGCTGATCGACCGCGAGGGGCGTTTTCATTGCTCGACGGTCGCGATCCCGCCGACGCTCGACGTGCGCGACCGGATTTATTTCCGTGAGCCACTGCGTACGGGAAAATTCACCATCGGCACGATCACGGTGGGCCGGGTGACCGGCGAGCGTTCGCTGCACGTTTCCATGCCGTATCAGTCGCCGGACAAGCGCTTCGACGGCGTGATCGTTTTCATTCTGAACCCCGACCGGATCGCGCGCGAGTTCGCGCGGCGCGCGTGGCCGGCGGATCAGAGGCTGAGCGTGCTCGACCGCGAAGGCTCGCTCGTGTTCACGGTGCCGCCGACCGATGAAGTGGCGGCGCGGGCGATCGGCCGCGAAGCGTTCGAACGCACGCAACATGCGCCGGGACGTGCGCTGATCGTGCGGCGGCCGCAGGGTACGGACGAGATCGTCGGCTTCACGCCGCTCGATGAGGATCCGGACGGGCTGTTCGTCGCCGTCGGCATCGATCTCGATATCGCGCTCGCGCCGCTTTGGGATACTGCGTGGCGCAGCACGATTCTCGCGTTGATTGCGATCCTGCTCGCGTTGCTCGGGACCACGCTCGCCGCGATGTGGCTGCTGCAGCGGCCGGTGCTCGCAATGCTCGACACAGCACGCCGGCAGGAAGCGGGCGACACCAATGCGCAATTTCCGAAAGTTTCCGGTCGCTCGGAGCTTGGCCAACTCAGCGCCGCGCTCTCCCGCATGTCGGAAAAGGTGAACGGGCTGCTCGAGCAAAAGGAATTCCTGCTGCGCGAATTGCAGCACCGGGTGATGAACAGTCTGCAAATTCTGTCGAGCCTGCTCCTGATGCAAAGCCGGCACGCGAGCGATCCGGCGACGCGCGAGCAGCTGCAACAGGCGCGCGAGCGCGTGCTCTCGATGGGCACCGTGTACCGGCATCTTTACCGGACCGAGACCGTGGGGCCGCTCGAGTTCGGCGAGTTCCTGCGATTGATTTGCGCGGAGAGCGAGCGCGCTTACGGCGGAGCGAGCGGAGCCAAGATCGTCGTCGAAACTGAGCCACTATTCGTCAGCGGCGGCACGGCCACATCGCTCGCGGTCCTCATGCACGAGCTGATCACGAACGCGCTCAAGCACGCCTATGCGGAAGGCACGGAGGGGACGATCAAGATCAGCATGCAACGGACAAAACGGGGGCGCATCGAGTTCCGGGTCGCCGACCGCGGGCGCGGCATGCCGGATGACTTCGATATCGACGCGCCGACATCGCTCGGCTTCAAAGTCATTACGGCCACGATCCGCCGGTTCGGCGGAACCCTGAGCATCAACCGGCTCGATCCGGGGACCGAGTTCCTGATCGCCTTTCCGCGCGACCTGGAGGTGAGCGAGGCCGCGGCATGAACCGCTCCCCGCGGAAAAAATGCGAGGGCTCCGGGAACCAATGGCTTCTCAAGGGATTAGGCTGTCGCGGATGTCTCCCGGTCGGTCCCCGGGGAGCGGGGAAGCCGGAGTGCACGACTTGGTTCGAGATGATGTTGTGAGCGCGCGTCGCGTCGCTGGTGAGCTACGGCAAGCCTTGCATTCCTGGGACGGGCTGCTCGAGAGCCTTCCGATCGCGGCCTATATCTGCGACCGCGATGGGATGATCGTTCAATATAATCGGCGCGCCGCCGAATTGGGGGGCCGGACCTCGGCATCGGGCGACACCGAAGAGCGGTTCTGTGGGCCGCACCAATCGTATCTGGCGGACGGCCGCCACCTGTCGCGCGCGCAACATTCCGGCAGAGCCCGGCGGCACGGCAACGTTGCGATTCGAACCCACGGGGGAAAGCGGAGAGTTGGAATTTCCATTGGCGGTAATTAGGTGAACCGAAAACCCGACGGCCTCAACGGAGTACGCGTATTCGTCGTCGAGGATGAATTCGCAGTACTTCTTTTGGTGGAAGACATGCTGGCCGATCTCGGATGCGTGCTGGTCGGGACCGCGTCACGCATGCTCGATGCGGTCGGCAAGGCGCAAGACATGCACTTCGACGCGGCCGTGCTCGACGTCAACATCAACGGCGAGCCGATTACGCCGGTGGCCGAGGTAATCGAGGGGCGGCGGGTGCCGATCGTATTCACGACCGGGTACGGCATAAGCGGGATCGATCCGCGCTGGCGCGACCATCCGGTCTTGCAAAAGCCGTATCGTCTGGAAGAGTTCGCGGCGGCCCTGGAACGGGCGCTCGGCAAGGCGGGCGCGAGCCACGGCGACGAGGAGTCAGCCAAGACGCCGGGGTAATCCGAACTTCGCAAAAGTCTGCTCTCTGGCAAATGGCAGGCCGATTGTTTCGGCCCAGCGATGCTCGGGTTCCGGCCGGTTTGTCTTGGGAACGAGGGTCAAGTTAGACTGATTGTGGGGCGGGAATCATCGCATTGCAGAAGCGGCGGGGGCCGGGACTCGTCATGTCGAGATCGACCACGTTTGAAGTATGCGTCTTGTTGCGTGGCGTGCTTGCGGCAGTCTTCCTCCTGTCCGCAGGCCCGGCAAAAGCTCAGAAGGCGGCCGAGGCGGCAGTCAACCCGTTCGAGGGGATGGCGGGCGCATGGTCCGGCAACGGCAGCATCACGCTCGGCAGCGGCGACAAGGAACGCATTCGCTGCCGCGTGACCTACGTAGTCAATGATGCGGGAAACCGGGTCGAGCAGGATCTCCGTTGCGCGAGCGACAGCTACAAGTTCGAGTTGCTGGCCGACATCAGTTTTTCGAATGGGTTCATAACCGGCCGCTGGAACGAGCGGACGCAAAAGTCGAGCGGCACCATCTCGGGCAAGGCGGTCGTCGGGCAGATCGCCGCGCTCGCCGAGACTTCGGGTTTTGCCGCCTTCTTCACGATGATTACGCGCGGCGACCGCCAATCGATCCGGATCGAATCGAAGTCGCCGGAAATTTCCGACGTGACGATCACGCTGCGCCGCGCGGGAAAATAGGCCTCGCTCAGCGCGGCGACTTTCCTCTCCATTTCGGCGGCAGATTCGCCCGGCGCAGCACGCTGCGCAGCCACATGACTGTCGCCGGCAGAATGAGAAGATCGCCGATCAGTGCGGCGATCAGCGTAAACGCGCTGAGCCAGCCGAACAGGCGCAGCGAAGGAAGGTCCGAGAGGATTGTCACGCCGAGCCCGCACGCGAGCACGAGCGTCGTGAGAATGAGCGCCGGGCCGACGAGCACGGTTGCGCGTTTGACGCCCAGGGCGGGATCTTCCCCGGGCCTCGCCTCGAGGCGCAGCCGGTTGAGGTAATGAATCGTGGCATCCAGCCCGAGCCCGAAGGCGACGGTCAGCGCCACGATGCTCGCGAATTGCAGTCCTTCGTCGAACCACCACAGTACCGCGCCCGAAATCACAATCGGGAACAAGCCCGGCAGGATCGCGACCACCATCACGAACGCCGAGCGGAAGGCGATGCCGATCAGCGCCGCAACGAAGATCATCTCGATGGTCAGACCGGCGTTCAATTGCCCGATCATGTTCGCGCTATTGCGCGCGGCGATTGCCGACAGGCCCGTCACCGAGATCGTGTAGCCCGGCGATCGGGCGCGCGTTTCGGCGAGCGCGGATTCGAGCTTCTCGATGACCGGGAGCAATCGACTGGCATCGATGTCCGGAATCCGGCCGGTGACGACGACGGCGTCTTCGTTCACGGAGATGAATCGTCGCGTGAGGTGCTCCGGAAGGACGCCTATGTACTGCTTCAGGACCGACACGTCCGAGACGCCGGCCCTTTCCTTGAGCCAGCGGCGCAGCGTCTCGATCGACCATACGTTGCCGACGCCGGCCTGCGTCTCGATGACCGCATGCACCCGTGCGATGGCGTCGAGCGTCGACGGCGCATACAAGGATTGGCCGGGCGGAAACTCGACGAGAACGTGGATCGGATTGGCGCCCGTGAGTTTTGCGTCGAGGCGCCCGCTCGCGGCGACGGCTTGTTGGCGATCGGGCACCTGGTCGGCCAAGCGGTAACGCGGATCAAGGGTGCCGTACAAACCCGTCAGGCCGACCACGGCAAGCAGGCTCAGCAGGCTGTAGAGGGCGGGGCGGCGTACCATGCGGTCGGCAATCCAGCCGCACAGCGCGCGCAACGCATCGACGGCAGTATCCGATCCTCCGACTTGTGCTGCGAATGCGGACTCCTTGCGCACGAACAAAATGCCGAACAGGGGCACGAGCGTCACGACCGCGATGTAGGCGATCAGACACGAGAGCGCGCCCGCGGCACCGAACGTCCGGATCAGGTGGGAATCGGAGAATTGCAGGGCGATGAACGAGAACGCCGCGGTCGCGTCCGTCACGACAACCGCCGGACCCACGACGAGGACGGCGTTGCGCAGTGCGTCGAATTTGCTTTCGCCCGCGAGCAGGCGGTCGCGCGCGGCAAACGTGATCTGCATCGAGTCGGAGAACCCCATCACCATGATGAGCGGCGTCATCACGTTGAGGAACATGTTGAGTCGGAAATCGAGCCAGCCGAGCAAGCCGAGCGACCAGAGTATTGCGATCAGCGGAGGTGCGGCCGCCATCAGCATGAACGATACGCGGCGAAAGAACAGCACCGCGATGACGCAACCCGCGACAAAGCCGATCGCGTTATAAACGAGCCGATCGCGCTCGACCGCGTTGCGGATTTCGAGTTGCATGACCGGTGCGCCGGAGAGCTGCGTCTTCAGCCCGGAGCCCGCCATGTCCTCGTCGACGATCTTGCGGATTTGACCGACGACGTCGCGCAATCCCTTGCTCTCGACGACCGATTGATCGAGAGAGACGACGACGAGCGCAAGCTCGCCGTCCTCGGACAGGAGCTTGCCGCGAATGATCTCGTTTACTTTCACGCGCTCGATCAGGGCGTCGTATTCGGCGCCTTCCGGAAGCTCTTCGGGGAAGAGCGGCGGCGGAATCCCGCCCGCCTCCGGCGGCTGACGCGCGGAGAACAGCGAGATCAAACCCTTCATGCCGTCGACGAAATGCAGATCGGTGACGAGATCGCGCAATTGCTCGAGCGCGGAGCGATCGAGCAAGCCCTTGCCTTCGACCACGACGAGCACGTCAAATTCGCTCGACGGAAAGCGGCGCGTCAGTGACTCGTATTGCCGGAACTCCGCGGAATCCGACCGGAACAACTGACTGAGCGAATCGTCGACCTTGATCCGGGCGACGCCGAACGCCGCAAGCACAGACAGCGCGATGACGATGATCGCGGCGACGGCCGGGAACCGCAGGGGAAAGAGCCCAATCCGTTCGAGGCCAAGCGCGAGTTGGCCGGGCGCGTCTGCGGGTGCGATTGGAGTTGCGCCGGATGCGGGCTTGGATTGTTGGTCGGACACGGACATTCTCCCAGGCGTGCCGCGTTCCTGCGACCCGAATTCTTATCCGATTAAGGGCATAGCAGGTGCGGCGGCAGACGGCGGGCGCTCATGTGCGCCGCGATTGTGCTTCGTGCCTGTCATTGCCCCCCGAATCCCGGACGAATCCTGAACCATGACGATTCGCGAGGCAATCCTGCGCCGCAATGGTGCGTTTGCACCAATTAAGGTAGCGCGGTGCGGTGCCTTGACGCCTAGGCGCCGGGCTTGCGGGTCGCACCGAGGAATGGCGCGAGCCGCACGGACAGGTCGAGCAGGACCTCGTCCGAGCGATCCCAGCCGATGAAGGAGAGCCCGACCGGGCAGCCCAAGATGGTTCCGGCCGGTATCGTGACTTGCGGCAGACCCGATAGCCCGGCGATGCAGGTGAGGCGGAAAGTGCGCGCGCGGAAATTTTCCAGCTCTCCGGCGGGCGTGTTGACGAGGGGCGCGATCGTGGGTGCGGCGGGGAGGGCGAGGATCGTTCCGGACCTTGTGCGTCCCTGGATGTAATCGCGCGCCGCTGCGCGCTTTTTCCCCGCCGCCTCAGCGGCGGCGGCATTGACGCTTGCGGCGAACGCCATCCGTTCGCGGATGCCCGGGCCTAGCTTGGGACGATGCTGCTCCACGAAGGAGCCGTATACGTCCCAAATCTCCCGCGCCTGAACGATCCGGAAAATTTCACGCCAGGCATCGAGCCCTTCGGGCGCGATGCGTTCATGCGCGGCCTCGGGGAGGGCGCTGCGCGCTCGCGCAAGAACTTCGTGCAGGAGCGATGCGACCTCCGGATCGGCCTCGGCGAACGCGTCGTCGGCAACAATCAGCCTGTCGATCGGCGCGCTTGCGCCGACGCCTTCAAGCAGCACATCACCCACCTTGCGGAACACCCCGGGGCCGCCTGCGAACCAGCCGGCGACATCGAACGAAGGCGACATCGCCATGGTGCCCGATAGATCGACGCGGCCGTGCGTCGGCCGAAGCCCATAGATTCCACAAAAAGATGCGGGCACGCGCACGGAACCGCCGGTATCGCTCCCGAGCGCGAAGTCGCAGGCGCCGGCGGCGGTTGCCGCCGCGGAGCCTGCCGACGACCCCCCGGGCACGCGTCCCGGCGCGCGCACGTTCGTCGGCGTTCCGTAATGGGCGTTCTCGCCGGTGACGCTGTAGAAAAATTCATCGCATACGGTCTTGCCGATCACGCTCGCGCCGGCGTCGAGGATGTTGGCGACCGCGGCGGCGTGGACCGTGGCGGGCTTTTGCACGGCGAGCCATTCCGGGCTGCCGCCGCCCGTGCGCGCGCCGATGATGTCGTACATGTCCTTGACCGCGGCGGTGAGGCCGGCGAGCGGACCGCCGTGGGCGCCCGCGATCGGCACGTCGAGATCATGCGGGACGAAGAATGAGCCGCTCATCGGCGCTCACGCTTTCTTCTGCGCCAGGTACCAATCGAGGATTTTAGCGCCATCCCAGCAGGTTACGCCGGGCTTCGACAATATCTCTTCAAACGTGCGTTGCACGTGCCCGATGCGGTGCGCGACGCCTGAAAGATACGGATGCACCGCAACCGCCATGATCTTCGGGCGCTCGGCGGATTCCTCATAGAGCCAGTCAAAGTGGTCCTTGATGCGCCGGTAGAACATGTCGGAGGGATGGCTCTGCAATGACATCAGCACGATGTCATGCAGCTCGAATGAATAGGGAAGCGCCACGATCGGCGCGTGCCTGGTCTTGAGTGTGACCGGCTCGTCGTCGAGCACCCAGTCGCCGATATATTCAAGGCCGGCCTCGGCGAGATGGTCGATCGTGTCGAAGGTCTGCGTGAGGCCCGGGCCGAACCAGCCGCGCGGGCGCTTGCGGGTGAATTTCTCAATCGCGTCCATGGTCTTTGCGATGACCGCGCGCTGGTCATCGATCTTGTGCATCGGAATTTGCTCGTAGCTGTGGGCGTTGATTTCCCAGCCGCTGTCCATGCAGGCCTCGACCACCTGCGGATAGACCTCGCACACGCGCGCGTTGATGGTCACGGTCGGCGTCATCTTCAGCTTCTCGAGCACGCGCCGCAGGCGCCAGAAGCCGACGCGCATGCCGTACTCGTGCCAGCTCCAATTCGGATGATCGGGTTGCAGCGGTTGTCCCTGCGGCGGCGTGATCACGATGCGCGCCATGGGGCGAGCGATGTCCCAGACTTCCAGGGACATGACCGGCCAGACGATGAGCCGGAGGCCGTCCGGAAGGCGGAGCGGCGGGCGATATTCGATCGGCGAGAACTCGAGGCGTTCGTGCGGTTGCATGGCGTTTCCCGATGCACGCGATGGGAGCCGTGAGCGACGCATTGGTGTCGCGAGCGCGCGGGACTGTCAAATCGGCGTGAGGGCAGTGCAAAATTTTCCGGCACAGATGTGGAAGAACTTTTTTGCGCCGAGCCGGGAGACTCACCCGCTTGGAACTCGGAGCGGGCACTCCGCGTTCTCGCTCGAAGAGCGCCCGCGAACCTCGGATCGAGGTCCGTTCATCGCGCGTTCATCGACGTCGTCGCACGTTCGACGACGCGGGCGCAGCATAGGAAAGGACGAACCATGGGGACGCAAATGAAGAAGCCGTTGGCCATCGGCGTCGCCGCAGCGATTGCGCTCGGCTCGACGTTTTCGATCGGCGCCCCGAGCCCGGCAAGTGCCATGCCGCTCGGGACGAACGCGCTGGCGGTCAAGGAATCGGCACCGAGCGATGTGATCGACGTGCACCGCTGGCGCCGCCATCGCGGCGCGGCGTTTGCCGGGCTCGCGCTCGGCGTGATCGGCGCGATCATCGCGCACGACGCCTACAGACGGCATCACCGGCGCCACCACTACTACTACGGGTATTACGGCCCGCCGCCGTGCATCCGGCGTCACGGCGTAGTGTATTGCCGGTAAGCGCAGAAGCGCGTCGCGCTTGGCGCAAATGATTGACGCGTCGCGGATACTGCATCCCGGGCGCGTCAATTTTGTTGGTGACCCGGCAATGCGTCTGTGGTGGATGCAGGTCCATGAACGACGCATTGGACACCGAGTCCGAGGGCCTCGTCTATCAATACCGGCCGCGCATGATCGGCTCGGGCTACGCCTTCCGGCTCGGGCCGCATTCGCTGGAATGGGACCTCGCAGGCAGTCGTGGCAGCGTCGCCTATCCGATGATCGCGCGCGTGCGGCTCGGCTATCGTCCTTCGAATTTCGGCACCCGGCGGTTCATCGCGGAGATTTGGCCGCGCAACGGCGCGCGCGTCGAGGTCGCCTCGGCTTCGTACAAATCCGTCGTGGCCATGGAAGATCAGGCGCCCGCCTATAACGCGTTCATCCGGGAACTGCATCGGCGCATCGCCGAGGCGCGCGGCAATTGCCGGTTCGATGCCGGGTTTGCCGCGTGGCGCTGGTGGCCGATGCTGGCCGTCGGCGCCGTGACCACGGCCGGGCTCGTCTATGTCGCGATCCGGGCGCTCGCGAGCGGCGATTTGAGCGCCACCCTCCTGATCATCGGCTTCATGGCGGTGTTCGCGTGGCAGATCGGGCCACTGATCACGCGCAATCGCCCACGCTTCTATGATCCGCGGCACATTCCCGAGGACGTGCTGCCGAAAGGATGAGGCTCAGTCCGCTTGACCGCCGAGGCTCTTCGGCGTCACGAAAATCTCCAGCCGGCCGGTGCGCGGCTGCACATCCGCCCATTCGCCCGGAAGATCGATCACGGCGAGACTTGCGGTTGGCATGGAACCGCCGAAGCGAATGAGCGCGTCGGTCGCGCCCGAGCCGGTCAACGCGCGGGCGAGATCCTCGAAGCCGGGATTGTGGCCGACCAGCAGGAGCGACCGCGTGTCGGCCGGCGTCTCGCGCACGAGATGCAAGAGCCGGTCGGCTGTGGCGGCATAGAGACGCGGATCGAATTGCTGCGCCGGCGGAGCAGGGAGGGCGGTCTTAAAAAGGTCCCAGGTCTCGCGGGCGCGCTTTGCAGGCGATATCAGCGCCAGGTCGGGCGTGAGCCCCTCCGAAGCCGCGAAATTCGCGATCACCGGCACATCCCGGTTGCCACGATCGGCCAGCGGCCTTTCCTCATCGGCCATGGCACCTTGCGGGACGGCCTTGGCATGGCGCAATAGCATCAGTCGGCGCAATGGCGGTCGCTCGCGAGTCATTGGGCGGGCTACATTTTGGGGAGATTTGGCGTCGCTGCATCGCTATCAAGGGAATGAAACCCTAGCATGACCGCGACCGCGACAAAGCGATGACCGGCGAAGTCCCCGACACCCTTTATGTGACAACGGCGGTCCCGCATCAGCCGCGCCTGCGGCTCGTGCAGGACGTCGACGCCGGCGTCTGCGTCGTGGGCGGCGGCTTCGCGGGGCTGTGGACCGCGCGCGCGCTCGCACGGCGCGGCTACGACGTGGTCGTGCTCGATGCCGGCGCGGTCGCAGGCGGTGCGTCGGGCCGAAACGGCGGGTTCGTGTCGGCCGGTTACGCGGAACGGCTGCCGCGCATCGTCGAGCGGGTCGGGCTCGACCAGGCGAAGAAGCTCTATGCGCTCTCGCGCGAGGGCATCGATATCATCGGCAGCGTGCTCGCGGAAGGCATCCCGGGCGTCGAGCCGGTGCCGGGCCGGCTCAACGTGATGCGCTACGACGACGAGGAGGGCGCGCGGCGGCAGGCGGATTATCTCGGCGAGAATTTCGATCATGAGATGGTGGTTTGGAAGACCGAGCGGGTGCGCGAGTCGCTGAAGACGACGCGCTATTACCAGGCACTGCATGACGGCGACGCGTTCTCGATACATCCGCTGAATCTGGCGCTCGCGCTGGCGGCGGAGATCGAGAAGCTCGGCGGGCGCATTTTCGAGCAGACGGTTGCGACGGGCGCCGACCTCGATGGCGTGCGCAAATGGATTTCCACCGAGCGCGGGCGCGTGCGGGCGCAGGAGGTCGTCTTTTGCGGCAGCGCTTTCATCGGCGAGGGGTTTCCGGCGCTCGCGCGCACGATCCTGCCGGTCGCGACCCACGTTTGCGTCACCGGGCGAATTTCCGAGCGCCTGAAGGAGGCGATCCAGTATCCGGGCGGGATCGCCGATACGCGCCGCGCCGGCGACTATTACCGGGTGATCGACGACCGACTCTTATGGGGCGGACGCATCACGACGCGCACGCGCACGCTGCGCGGTCTGAAGCGGCAGCTGGCGCGCGATATCGCGCGCGTCTATCCGACGCTCAAGGGCGTAGAGATCGAGCACGCGTGGTCCGGGATCATGGGCTACGCGATCCATCGCATGCCGCAGATCGGCATGTTGCGGCCGGGCGTCTGGGTCGCGAGCGCGTTCGGCGGGCACGGGCTCAACACGACGGCGATGGCGGGGGAGCTCGTGGCGAGCGGGCTCGCCGAGCACGACGAGCGCTGGCGCATGTTCATCCCGTTCGGGCTCGTGTGGGCGGGCGGCGCGGTCGGGCGGCGCACGACGCAGCTCGTCTATTGGGGCATGCAAATCCGCGACGCGATCGAGGAAGCGAACTCGCGTCGCAAGGAGCTGGCCGCACAACGCCGCGCTGCGGCCGAAGCCGCGCGCAAGCTCGCCGAGGAGGAGGCCGCAAAGGAGGCGGTGCGGCGGGCGAGGGAGGAAAAGAAGGCGTTGCGCAAGCAGGAGCAGGAGAAGCTCGCGAGACTGCTCGAGCAGGAAGAGGCAGACGAAAAGCGGCGCAAGGAGGAAGTCGCGAAGCCGAAGAAATCCGAGGCGCCGGGCATCGGAAAGAAATCGAAGAAGGCCGGGAGCGAGTAGGGCTCAGTTGGCCTCGCGGCGCGACAGGAACGCGAGCCGCTCGAACAGATGCACATCCTGCTCGTTTTTCAAGAGCGCGCCGTGCAGCGGGGGGATCAGCTTCTTCGGGTCGCGCTCGCGCAATGTATCGGGGCCGATGTCCTCGACCATCAGGAGCTTCAGCCAATCCAGTAGCTCCGACGTGGACGGCTTCTTCTTCAGGCCGGGTACTTCGCGGATTTCGTAAAAGAGCTTGAGCGCCTCGGAGACGAGGCGCTGCTTGATGCCGGGGAAATGCACGTCGACGATCGCGCGCATCGTGTCCGGGTCGGGGAAGCGGATGTAGTGAAAGAAACAGCGGCGCAGGAACGCGTCGGGCAATTCCTTCTCGTTGTTCGAGGTAATGACCACGACCGGGCGCTGCCTTGCCTTGATGGTCTCGCCGGTCTCGTAGACGTGGAATTCCATGCGGTCGAGTTCCTGGAGAAGATCGTTCGGGAACTCGATGTCGGCCTTGTCGATCTCGTCGATGAGCAGGACCGGCCGCTTGTCGGCTTCGAAGGCATCCCACAGCTTGCCGCGGCGGATGTAATTCCTGATGTCCGACACGCGCGGATCGCCGAGTTGGCTGTCGCGCAACCGGGCCACCGCGTCGTATTCGTAAAGGCCATGAATCGCTTTGGTCGTGGACTTGATGTGCCACTCGATCAGCGGCGCCTTGATCGCCTGGGCAACCTCGCCGGCGAGCACGGTCTTGCCGGTGCCGGGTTCGCCTTTGACGAGGAGCGGGCGCTCGAGGGCGATCGCGGCATTGACGGCGACCTTGAGGTCGCTGTCGGCGACGTAGGACTTGGTGCCTTCGAAACGCATGCGGGCTCCGCGGACGAGGCGGGGACACTAGTGAGCGAGGTTGCGCGCGGCAAGTCCGGCGGGACTTCGCTCAGCGGACGGGCGGCTGAATTGCGGCGCGGTGTTCCGGAACGGGGGTCATTTCGAAGGGAGGCTCGGCACAGCTTTCGTTCAACAACGAGCTTTGCGCCGGCAGCGCGCTGATTGCCTTCCGGTTGCGCTCCAGAACGAAGGCGGTCAATGCGGCGAGCGCCTCGGAGTCCCATTCCAACGGGCGGCCTTCCATGGCCGAGATCATGCAGAACTGGACCATGCCTTCCGCGGTAATCTGATCGAGGCGCGTCTTGAATTTCACGGATTGAACGTAATGCGGGAACTGCCGGTTGAACGTCTCGTTGTAGCTGTTCTCTTCAAGGTGGCAGGTATTGCACGATCTTCCGATCGGACTCAGGCTCGTGTCGCCGTGTCGCGTCGTGCCCAGCTCAAGCAAACGCGCGCGATCGCCGGCGAATGGTTCGCTGTTTGCTGGCCGCGTCACGAGGCGCGGATTGATGGCCTTGGTCCAAATTACGTATCCTGCCGTTGCCGCCGCTGCCACGGCAACAAAAGCAATGCCGCCCAAAACGTATCTCGCCGTCCTGCGCATGTAGCGGCTCCTTCGATCAATCCATTCTAGCCAAATTCAAATCCGATTTAGGCATGACTCGCCCTGCATCCAACGGAAGTCAATAAGCGAGCGTGCGCGTCTGCGGGAAGACCGCGGCGATATGGATGCCGACCTCACACGAGCGTGATCGGCCTTCCGCAATCCAGGCCGGCCGATTCGGAATTTTTTGCCACCTTCCATGTTTATGAGACGGTGCTAGCGGGCGCGACCCGGCCGCTCAAGCGGCCCAAACCATCACATGGAGGAAGCGGATGAACTATCGGAAAAGCCTGGTCATCTCTGCGGCCGTCGGGTTCGTGGCCCTCGGCGTCAGCGCCGGGTTGCAGGCGCAGCAGAGCAACATGACGTTCTTCATCACGAGCACCGGGCCCGGCAAGGCCGGCGATCTCGGCGGACTCGCCGGCGCCGACGCGCATTGCCAGAAGCTCGCCGCGGCGGCTGGTGCCGGCGGCAAGACCTGGCGCGCCTTTCTCAGCCAGACCGCCGTCGGCGGCGCGCAGGCGGTCAACGCGCGCGACCGCATCGGCAAGGGCCCGTGGCAGAACGCCAAGGGCGTCGTGATCGCCAAGGACGTCGACGACCTGATCAAGAACGCGAACATCAACAAGGAAACCGGCCTCAGCGAAAAAGGCGCGCCGACCAAAGGCCGCGGCGATACGCCGAACGAGCACGACATGCTCACCGGCTCGCAGATGGATGGCACGGCCTATCCCGCGGGCGACAAGGACCAGACGTGCGGCAACTGGACGAAGAGCGGTGACGATGGCACCGGGGCCAGGGTCGCGCATTTCGACCGCATAGGGATCGCCGATACGCCGGAGCAGAAATCGTGGAGCTCGTCGCACACGACGCCGGGCTGCAGCGTGGAGTCGCTGCGCAAGGTCGGCGGAGGGGGCCTGTTTTACTGCTTCGCGGCGAACTGAAGAGTTCGCGTCAGACAAGCGGGCGGCGGCGGGACGGTCGCCGCCCGTCTCCGTCTCAGCGCTCCTTTTCCCGCGACCACGGGAATAGAGCAGACGGGAAATCCGCCGCATAGCGCCGTCCTGTCGGCCGCGGACGGTAGTCCGATCGAGGAATCGAGCCTGGTTCGACGACCTTGCGATAGAGATGCCAGGTCGAGTGGCCGAGGATCGGCATCACGACTGCGAGGCCGATCAGGAACGGAAGCGAACCGAGCACGAGTGCGGCGACAACGATGATGCCCCAAAGCGCCATCGTCACTGGATTGGTGAGCACGGCGCGCGCGGAGGTGGCAATCGCGGCCGCGAATCCCACGTCACGATCGAGCAACAGCGGAAACGAAACGACGCTGATGGTGAACGCAAGGACGGCGAATAGAAATCCCACCGCGTTGCCGACGACAATCAGGGTCCAGCCGGCCCGCGTCGTGAAGATATCGGAGGCGAACGCCGAAAGCGAAGTGTGCCGCACGTCACCGAAGGTGCCGTTGTAGATCAATTGCGCCGCGATCAGCCAGGCGATGAAGATCGCCATCAACAGCGAGCCGAGCGTCGCGATTGCCGGTAACGAAGTGGAACGCAGAACGCCGAACGCCTGCTTCCATGACGCCTCAAGGCCTTGTTCGCGGCGGCGGCTCAACTCGTACAGGCCGATCGCGGCGAGCGGGCCGATCAGCGCGAAGCCCGCGACGAGCGGAAACAGGATCGGCAGCAATTCGCTGCCGAACGCCAGCTGCCCGAAGAGCAAGCCGACGACGGGATAGATCAGGCTCAGGAATACGACGTGGCTCGGCATGGCCCTGAAGTCGTCGAGGCCCTTGGCGAGCGCATCGCGCAGATCGTCGGCGTTAATCGTACGGACTTCGGGAAGGGCGAGACGCAGGTCTGCGTCCGCAATCGCTTGTTGACGCGCCATGATCATGCCTCCTGGTTCGCAGGCGTTGGCGGCCGCGGCGCAGAAGGCGACGTGCGCACCTTGTCGGCCGCCGTCGCGTCGAGCCGCGGCCCCCCAGTGCGAGTCGAATCCTACTCCTCCGATTGAACGTTGAACATTGGGGCGCATGACGATGAAACAGGTGCGTTTCAGGCTTTCGGCGCGCAGTCGCG
The DNA here is from genome assembly GCA_040901465.1 of Xanthobacteraceae bacterium. GTDB lineage: Bacteria > Pseudomonadota > Alphaproteobacteria > Rhizobiales > Xanthobacteraceae > JAUSIF01. Next base: position 7,013 of record JBBDYN010000024.1, on the reverse strand, counting down.
CGATTGTGAGCGCGTACGGTCGTTCCAAAGTAACGATCCGCGCACGCCGGGCGTATTAGAGGCGAACGAGTGGGAGAGACCATGACGAGACGCACATTGCTCGCAAGCGTGGCCGCCGCTCTCGGCGGACTGGCGGCGTGGCGCTGGTGGCCGGGCGGCGCGGTCGAAGCGAAAAGCTTCGAGCTCACGCGCACCGACGCCGAATGGCGCAAGCTGCTCACGCCCGCGCAATACGACGTGTTGCGCAATCACGGCACGGAGCGGCCGTACACGAGTGCGCTCAATGACGAAAAGCGCAAGGGCGTGTTCGCCTGCGCGGGCTGCGACCTCGATCTGTTCGCGTCGGAGACCAAGTTTGAAAGCGGCACCGGCTGGCCGAGCTTCTACGCGCCGCTGGCGAACGCGATCGGCTCGTCCACGGACTACAAGCTGATCGTCCCGCGCACGGAAGTGCATTGCCGCCGCTGCGGCGGCCACCTCGGCCACGTGTTCAAGGACGGCCCGCCGCCGACGGGCCTGCGCTATTGCATGAACGGCGTGGCGCTCACGTTCAAACCGGCGGGCGCGGCGTAATCGTCCCGGCAATTCTTGCCGGGGCTAGGCAGAAGCGCGCCGGGCACGGCCGGCGCACGCTCAACTAACACCCTGAATTCACGACAAAAATCAAATGGCACGCGGCTTGCCAAGTCCGCGGCGGGCCGCAGCGTGCGCGTTCGCGCTGGCGCTGCCGACGATGGAGGGTGTATTGGGTCTTTGCGGTGCCATGACGACCGGGGGGGGCGGCCGGCGCGCGCAGGCCTTCGCGCTGGAAAACGTATCGGGCAACATCGCGAACTCGCAGACGACCGGCTTCAAGCGCGTCGACACGAGCTTTTCGGATCTCGTTCCGGATTCGTCGCCGCAATTGCAGCTCGCGGGCGGCGTGATCGCTCGCTCGCGCGGCACCAACAACGTGCAGGGCGACATCCAGAACGCCTCCGTCGACACCTTCATGGCGATCAACGGCGACGGATACTTCATCGTGCAGAAGCCCTCGGGATTCCCGGACGGCATCCCAGTGTTTACTGGCGTCGACCTGTATTCGCGGCGTGGCGACTTCCAGCTCGACAAGGACGGATTCCTCGTCAACGGCACCGGCTACTATCTGAAGGTACTGGAGGTCGATGGCACCACGGGTAACGTGATCGGCAGCGTGCCGGAAGTGCTGCAATTCTCCAACGACTTCCTGCCCGCGCAGGCGACGACATTGATCGAATACCGCGCCAACCTTGCGAGCTTCCCGCGCACGGCGGCGTCCGATCCCGACGTGCCGGGCTCGGACCGCTTGAATCCGGCGGCGTTCTCGGTCGATCCGACAAATGCGGGCACCGGAACTGTGGTTGCCGACGACGTGCCGACGTTCCTCGACCAGACGATCTCGGGTGGCGCGATCACGGTGTTCGATACGGTGGGATCGCCGGTGAACGTCCAGCTCCGCTGGGCGAAGCTGGGCGACGGCGTGGCGACCGCGACCGGCACGGCAGACCTCGCTCCGCCGGTCGACCTCGGCGCCGGCTTCGATACGGACACGATCACGGTGACGGTGAATGGCACTCCGACCGTGATTACGATCAACACCGGCGCCATGTCGCACTCAGACGAGGTGATGGCGGCGATCGACGCGATCGCCGGCATAAGCGCCTCGCTCAACGGCGTGGATCAGCTCGTCATTACCGCGGACGATAACACCACCGAATTTTCCATCGCCTACTCGGACGCGGGCATCGGCACGGCGCTCGGTCTTGCAGCCGATACGTTCGAGCCGGATACGACGGCAACCTGGGAGCTGTTCTATCTCGAGGACGCGAACGCATCGGGGACCGACGTTGCCTGGCGCAACGCCGGCGTCACCTACACGTTCAATGCGAGTGGACAAATGACGTCGCCGACCGAGGTGGTCCCGCTCACCGGCGTCACGATCAACGGCATTCCAATCGGCAACATCACGATCAACCACGGCGACGCCGGCATCACCCAGTTCGCCGACGTGAACGGCAACGCTCAAGTCAACCTCTTGCGCCAAAACGGTTTTCCGGCCGGCGACCTGCAAGGCATTTCGGTAAATGACAAGGGGCGCATCATCGCGAGCTACTCGAACGGCCGCACGCTGGAGATGGCCGAGATCGTGCTCGCGGGCTTCAACGCCGACAATGCGCTGAAGCGGCTCGACGGCGGCGCGTTCGAAGCAACGTCGGAATCGGGCCAGGCACAATTCGGTGCGAGCGGCAAGATCATCGGCAAGGCGCTGGAAGGCTCCAACACCGACATCGCCGACGAGTTCACGAAGCTCATCGTCACGCAGCAGGCCTATGCCGCGAATACCCGCATCGTGACGACGAGCGATCAGATGCTGCAAGAAACCCTGAACATGGTCCGCTGATCCATTGCGCGGCCGGTCAAAGCAGCCTGAGGGCCCTGCATGAGTCTCTCGAACGCGATCTCGGCGGCGCTCTCCGGCTTGCGCGCCACGCAGGCGGGCACGGGACTGATCGCGGACAATATCGCGAACGCCGCGACGCCCGGCTACGTCCGCAAGTCGATCATCCAGACGACCACCGCGGAAGGCGGCGGCGGCGGCGTTCGCGTGGTCGGTGTCGCGCGCGAGCTCGACATGTTCGTGCAGCGCCAGTTGCGCGCCGAGCTCGCCGGCGCGACCTACGCCGACCGGATCGCCAACTACTACAGCCGCGTGGAGCAGGTTTACGGCCGGCCGGGCGGAATCAACACGCTCGACACGCTGTTCAACAATTTCACCAACTCGTTGCAGTCGCTGGTGACGAGCCCGGAAACAATCGCGACGCGGAGTCAGGTACTGAACGAGGCGGCGGTGCTTGCCCAGCATCTCAACGCGATGTCCGCCGACATTCAAAACCTGCGCAGCGAGGCGGAGTTCGCGATCCGCGGCGCAGTCGACCGCGTCAACGAAATCCTGCTGCAGATCGAGGACATTTCCAACCGCATCATCAATTCCGACCAGGCCGGCGCCGAGTCGGCCGCGCTGCTCGACACGCGCGATACGCTGATCGCCGAGCTCTCCACGCTGGTCGACCTGCAAGTGGTCGAAGCGGAGAACGGGCAGATTTCGATCTTCACCGCGTCGGGCGTGAGCCTGTTCGATTACAAGGCGGCGCGGCTGAGCTTCGACGGGCGCGACAATCTCAATGCGCAGTCCTTGTGGAACGCCGATCCGTCGCTACGCAACGTCGGAACGATCAAGCTCACGAGTTCCAGCGGTTACGAGGTCGACCTGATTGCCGACAAATCCATCCGCTCGGGCGCGATCGCCGCGCATCTCGAAATGCGCGACAGGACGCTGGTCGAGGCGCAGACGCAGCTCGACGAGATCGCGCATTCGCTCGCGCTCGCGCTTTCGAACCGGACCGTGAACGGGACCGCCGTGGCCGGCGGGCCTCCGGACGGCTTCTCGCTCGACCTCACGGAGTTGCAGAACGGCAATTCGATCACCCTCACCTATACCGACAACGGATCCACCCAGCAGCACCGGGTGACCATCGTGCGCGTCGACGACGCGGCGGCGCTGCCGCTCGGCGACGGCTTCACGCCGGACGCGAACGACACGGTGATCGGCGTCGATTTTTCCGGCGGCATGGGGGGGGTCGTGACGGCGCTCAATACCGCGCTCGCGGCCACCGGCCTCGTGTTCAGCAATCCCGCCGGCAATACTTTGCAGGTTGTCGACGACGGCGCGCCGGATCTTTGGGAGGTCGACGGCTTCGACGCCTCGATCACCACGTCCACGTTCAATTCCGGCGATCCGACGCTGCCGTTTTTCGTCGACGGCGGAACGAGCACGCTCTATACGAATTTCATCATCCCCGGCGGCACGCAGAAGCTCGGCTTCGCCGCGCGCATTTCGCTCAATCAGGCGCTCAAGGACGATCCTTCGCGGCTCGTCGTCTACGCGCCCGGAACCGCCGCAGGCGATCCGACGCGGCCGGATTTTCTCGAACAAAGGCTGACCGCCGATCTCCGGTTCTTTTCCCCGACCACCGGCATTGGGAGCGCCGCCGGCCCCTATTCCGGATCGATCGCGGATTTCATCCGGCAAACGATTTCGCTGCAGGGCGCGAACGCGGAAGGCGCGGCGCGGCTCAAGGAAGGCCAGGATGTTGTGCTCATTGCGCTGCAGACGCGTTACAACGAGCGGGCGGGCGTCAATGTCGACACCGAAATGGCGAACCTCCTGGTATTGCAGACCGCTTACGGGGCCAACGCGCGCGTGCTCACGGCGGTCAAAGAAATGCTTGATGCGCTCATGAGGATTTGAGGGCGCCATGACCACGATCTACGGCTACGCCACACGCGCGACGCTGACAGCCCGCACACTTACGCAAATGCGGTCGCAGCTCGACGACCTCGCGCGCCAACTCGCGACGGGAAAGCGGTCCGAAACCTTCAGCGGCCTCGGCCTCGACCGCGGCCTCGATCTCGAAGTGCGCATGCGTCTTTCGCGTATCGCGTCCTACGAGAATTCGATCGGCACCGTCGATTTGCGCGTGACCCTGATGAATACGTCGCTGGAGCGGCTGCGCGGAATCGGCCAGGAGATGCGCGGGGATACCCGCTTTCCGGTCACCTACGAGCTGGTCGGCGGCGGGCAAACCGCGGCGCAGCGCTTGGCCGGGCAACGGTTCGACGAGGCGCTCAGCCGGCTAAACGAACGGGCCGGCGACCGTTATCTCTTTGCCGGCCGTGCGACCGACGCGCGCGCCACCGATACCGCGAAACGCATCATCGACGGCGACGGCGTGCGCGCGGGCCTGAAGCAGGTCATCTCCGAGCGGCTGCAAGCCGATCACGGCGCCGACGAACGCGGCAGGCTACTCGCGCCCACCGCTGCGCTCAGCGTCGTGACGCTCGAGGAAGACGACCCGCATCCGTTCGGCTTCAAGCTGGTGAGCGCGAGCACGGATTTCGGCGCGATGATTACGCCGGATGCCGGGCCACCGCCTTCCATCGACATCGATCTTGGCGTTGCCAACCCGCCGGAGGGCGGCGTGGTGCGGGTCACCCTCACCCTGCCCGACGGAACGACCAAGGACATCGAGCTCACCGCCACGACCGAGGCGCCGCCGCCGGCCGGCTCGTTCGAAATCGGCGCGACGGTCGACGACACGGCGGTCAATCTCGCGGCCGCGATCGACACCGAAATCCAGCGCGTGGCGCGCATCGATCTTGCGGCGGCGTCGGCGATCCGCGCATCCGAGGACTTCTTCGCCATCGACGTCGACAATCCACCGCAACGCGTCGACGGACCGCCATTCGACACGGCCATGGCGTTGGTCGACGGAACGGAGAACGACACGATCTTCTGGTACATGGGCGACGCCGGCACCGACGATCCGCGTTCGACCGCGGTCGCTCGCGTGGACGACGAGATCACCGTCGCCTACGGCGTGCGCGCCAATGAGGACGGCATCCGCCAGGTCGTCCAGCACGTCGCCGTATTCGCGGCGATGACGTTTTCGGACACCGATCCGGAAGCGCGCGAACGCTACTTCGCGCTCGTGGGCAAGATCGGCAGCGCGCTCGACCAGCCGACCGGCGTACAGCACATCGAAGCGATCCAGACCGACATCGCCGGCGCCAATCTTGCGGCCGGCGCCGCCCAGCAGCGGCTCGAGGACAAGAAGCCGGTGTTGCAGGGCATCATCGACGAGATCGAGAATGCTTTTCCCGAGGAAGTCGGTGCCATGCTGCTCGCGCTGAACACCCGCATGCAGGCGAGCTTGCAGACGACGGCGATGCTGTCGCAGTTCACGCTGCTGAATTATATCTGAACGGAGTCCGCGCCTCCCGTAGCCAAGACGAAAAATGGCCGGGACAAGCCCGGCCACGACGATTCGCGTGAATGGAATTGGAATTCAGGCGGCGTTGGTGCGCAGGCCAGCGGCGATTTCGCGATTGATGTTGATGAGCACGCCGAGCCGCTCCGGCGCGCGCTTGGAGTCGGACTCGAGCTTCATGGAATGATTGATGATGAAGTTCGCGAGATTGGCGACGTTCTGCTTGATTTCGCGCGGCAACGGATTCTCGGGCTTGCCGATGGAACTCGCGAACACCAGCCAGAGCCGGCGGTTGTAACGGATCGCGGAAACGACGTCGCCGTCGGTATTTGCGCCTGCGTCCTTGGCAGCCTGAAGCTTGGCGGCTGCGCGCATCAGGAGCTGGGCCTCCAGCTCACGCGGATGTCCGGTTTTTTGCGCCGTTTGGCTGTACGCCTGCGCTGCCTTGTGCATGTTCGAACAGTTCCTTTTCGTACTCGATGAGACGCTGAGTCTCCTTCAAGGCTTTGTAAAGCATACCGGTTAATATGTGATTATTGATCCGGTCGAAATACGGGCGAGTGCTGGGAGCAGCCGTCAGCACATCGCCGATCAGCTGAAAATAAAGGTCGTGGTGCGGGGTCGGATCGCGCGCCAGGTACATCAGCTGCACGACCAGATAGACCTTCTTGCAGGGCGTGTCGGCGCTCTCGACCGTCAGGATGTCCTTTTCCCGGAGGATCGGCGCCTCCCCTTCGATCACGAGACGGGTGCGCTGATCGTCGTTGGTGATCACGGAATCGCCGATGATGATGCGTTCGCCCGGCTTCAGTTCGACCTTCAGTCCCATGCGATCTTCCTTCGTGTCCGGCCGGGCGCGATCGCGACGAATCGAACGCGCGCGCTTCACAATAGCGCCAAAAGAAAACGGCGGGGCCGAGGCCCCGCCGTTCCATTGAACGTATGGTCGATCTCGATCAGAACAACTGCAACACGTTCTGGTCGGCCTGCGCGGCGAGCGACAGGGCGACGGTCGAGAGCTGCTGGCGGGTATTGAGGGCCAGCATGTTCGCGCCTTCTTCGTTGGTGTCGGCGAGGACGAGGTTGTCTGCGCCCACCTGCAGCACGCTGATCAGGTTCTTGGTGAAGTCCTGACGCGTCTGCACGATCGAGAGGTTCGAACCGAAC
>JBBDYN010000023.1:0-5113 GCA_040901465.1 Xanthobacteraceae bacterium | reverse complement strand
GAACTCGCAAACATGCGAGTTCGGGTGGATCGAGACGGCGCGTATTTTAAGGGAGGTTTTCAGAGCGGGGATAAGATTCGCAAAAAATTTTGGAAGGCAATGATCGGACAGGATTTTGGGCGACGATAAATTTTATCATTCCAGGACGCCACGCAGCGGCGGATTGGGAATGACTCTGGGTACAATTGCAGGTCCGGCATCCGCGCTACCGCGCAGCCACCGCAGCGTCACATATGGATCGCCCGCCCGCTGACCGCGAGCGCGGCTTCTTTCACAGCCTCTGACGTCGTCGGATGTGCGTGGCAGGTGCGCGCGATGTCTTCCGCCGACGCGCCGAACTCGATCGCGAGCGTGACTTCAGCCATCAGCGTGCCTGCATCGGCGCCGATGATATGCACGCCGAGCACGCGGTCGGTCTCTGCATCCGCGAGAATCTTCACGAAGCCGTCCGTCGCCTTGTTCACCTTGGCGCGGCCGTTCGCCGTGAAGGGAAATTTGCCAGTGCGATACTGCACTCCTGCGGCTTTCAGCTCTTCCTCGGTCTTGCCGACCGAAGCGACCTCCGGGAACGTGTAGATCACGTTCGGGATCGCGTCGTAGTTCACGTGGCCGGCCTGGCCCGCGACGATCTCGGCGACCGCGACACCCTCGTCCTCCGCCTTGTGCGCGAGCATGGGACCGGCGATCACATCGCCGATCGCGTAGATGCCGGGCACATTCGTCCGGAAGTGCGTGTCCACGACGACGCGCTTTTTGTTGTCCATCTGCATACCGGCCTCCGCGAGCCCGAGCCCCTCGCTGTAGGGAACGCGGCCGATCGAGACGAGCACCACGTCCGCTTCCAGCGTCGCACCCTTACCGCCCGCGGCCGGCTCGATCGCGGCCTTCAGCGTCTTTCCCTTGGCATCGACGCCCGTGACCTTCGACGTGAGACGAAATTTGATTCCCTGTTTTTCCTGGATGCGCTGGAACTGGCGCGCGAGCTCAAAGTCCATGCCGGGCAGGATGCGGTCGAGGAATTCCACGACCTCGACGTTCGCGCCGAGCCGGCGCCAGACGCTGCCGAGCTCGAGCCCGATCACGCCCGCGCCGACGACAAGGAGCCGCTCCGGCACTTTCGCGAGCTCGAGCGCGCCGGCGGACGACACAATGCGCTTCTCGTCGATCTCGATCCCGGGGAGCCGCGCCACGTCGGAGCCCGTGGCGATCACGATCGCCTTCGTGTCCAGCGTCTGCGCCTTGCCGTTGCCCGCGCCGACCTCGACCCTACCCGCGCCGAGCACCCGGCCCCGCCCATGGAACGTCTCTATCTTGTTCTTTTTAAAGAGAAAATCGACGCCCTTCACATTTGCGTCAACGCCGTCCTGCTTGAACTTCTGCATCCGCGCGAGGTCGAGCTTGGGCCTGGAAACGCCGATCCCCATGCCGGCAAAAGCGTGGCTCGCGTTCTCGAACATGTGCGTGGCGTAGAGCATCGCCTTCGACGGGATGCAGCCGACGTTCAGGCAGGTGCCGCCGAAGGTCTTGTCCTTCTCCACGACGGCCACTTTCATGTCGAGCTGCGCCGCTCGGATCGCGCACACATAGCCGCCGGGTCCGCTGCCGATGACGACGAGGTCGTAGGCCATGTGACGCTCCGCATCATTGTTCTGCGTCATGCCCGGCCCTGTGCCGGGCATCCACGTCTTTACTTCGGATTGGCTCAAGACGTGGATGGCCGGGACAAGCCCGGCCATGACAAAAATAAATTACAAATCCAGCACCATCCGGGCCGGGTCTTCCAGATTCTCTTTCACGCGCACGAGGAACGTGACCGCCTCGCGGCCGTCGACGATGCGGTGATCGTAGGAGAGCGCGAGGTACATCATCGGCTTGATGACGACCTGGCCCTTCACCGCGACCGGACGCTCCTCGATGCGGTGCATGCCGAGGATGCCCGACTGCGGCGCGTTCAGGATCGGCGTCGACAAGAGCGAGCCATAGATGCCGCCGTTCGAGATCGTGAACGTGCCGCCCTGCATCTCGCCGATCGACAGCTTTCCGTCGCGCGCGCGCTTGCCGAAATCGGCGATCGTCTTCTCGATCTCGGCGATGGAGAGATGGTCCGCATCGCGCACCACCGGCACCACGAGCCCGCGGTCCGTGCCGACCGCGACGCCGATGTGATAATAATTCTTGTAGACGAGATCCTCGCCGTCGACCTCGGCGTTTACCGCCGGAATTTCCTTCAGTGCCGCGATCACCGCCTTCACGAAGAAGCCCATGAAGCCGAGCTTCACGCCGTGCTTCTTCTCGAACGGCTCCTTATACTGCGAGCGCAGGTTCATCACCGCGCTCATGTCGACGTCGTTGAACGTCGTCAGTATCGCCGCCGTGTTCTGCGCTTCCTTGAGCCGCTGCGCGATCGTCTGCCGGAGCCGCGTCATGCGCACGCGCTCTTCCCGTGCGCCGTCCGATTGCGGCGACGGCGCGCGCGCGACGGCCGGCGCTGACCTTGCTGTCGGTCCCGAGGCGACCGCGGCCAGCATGTCGCCCTTGGTGACACGGCCATCCTTGCCGCTGCCGGCGACGCTCGCCGGGTCGACGCCGGATTCGGCGGCAATCTTGCGCACGGAGGGCATCAGCAGCGCATCGGACGTTTTCGTCTGAATGGGCGCGGACGCGACTTTCGCCGGTTCGGATTTCGTCGGCGCAGGCTCAGCCTTGGCGGGCGCCGCTTTCGCGGGCGCAGCCTTGCCGCCACCCGCGCCCTCGGCGATCGAGCCGAGCACGGCGCCGACGCCGACGGTCTCGCCGTCCTTCACGAGAATCTTTTCCAGAACGCCGGCCGCCGGCGCCGGCACCTCGACCGTCACCTTGTCGGTCTCGAGCTCCACGAGCGGCTCGTCGGCCTTCACCGCATCGCCCGCCTTCTTGAACCAGCGCCCGATGGTCGCCTCGGTCACGGATTCGCCGAGCGTCGGTACCCGGATGTCGGTCGCCATCGTCTATCTCCGCTCGCGCGTCCGGCTCACGCCAGCGCTTCGTCGAGAAATGCCTTGAGTTGCTTCAGGTGGCTCACCATCAGGCCGGTGGCGGTGGCCGCCGAGGCCGCGCGGCCGACGAAGCGCGCGCGCTTGCTCGTGCCGCCGGTCTGATCGAGCACCCATTCGAGATAGGGCTGCACGAACGCCCAGGCGCCCTGGTTGCGCGGCTCTTCCTGGCACCAGATCAATTCCGCCTGCTTGAAGCGCGAGAGCTCGGTCACCAGCGCCTTCAGCGGGAATGGATAGAGCTGCTCGACGCGCATGAGATAAATGTCGTCGAGGCCGCGCTTCTCGCGCTCCTCATAGAGGTCGTAATAGACTTTGCCCGAGCACAGCACGACCCGGCGGATTTTTTCGTCGGGCGCGAGCTTGATGCCGCCGTTCGGATGCAGCTGCGCGTCGTCCCATAAGACGCGGTGGAAGCTCGTCTCCGGCCCCAGTTCCGAGAGCTTCGACGTCACGCGCTTGTGGCGCAGCAGCGACTTCGGCGTCATCAGGATCAGGGGCTTGCGAATATCGCGCCGCAATTGCCGGCGCAGCACGTGGAAGTAATTGGCCGGCGTCGTGCAGTTCGCGACCTGGATATTGTCCTCGCCGCACATCTGCAGGAAACGTTCCAGCCGCGCCGAGGAATGCTCCGGTCCCTGCCCTTCGTAGCCGTGCGGAAGCAGCAGCACGAGCCCGGACATGCGCAGCCACTTGCGTTCGCCCGAAGTGATGAACTGGTCGATCACGACCTGCGCGCCGTTCACGAAATCGCCGAACTGCGCTTCCCAGAGCGTCAGCGCCTCCGGCTCCGCGAGCGAATAGCCGTACTCGAAGCCGAGCACCGCCTCTTCCGAGAGCATCGAATTGATGACCTCGTAGCGCGCCTGACCCTCGCGCACGGAATTGAACGGCGTATAGCGCTCGTCGCTCTCCTGATCGTACAGCACCGAGTGGCGCTGCGAGAACGTGCCGCGCTCCGAATCCTGGCCCGAGAGCCGCACCGGCTTGCCGTCAAGCAGCAGCGAGCAGAACGCGAGCGCCTCGCCGGTTGACCAGTCGATGCCCGTGTCTTCCTCGATCGACGCGCGCCGGTTCTCCAGGAACCGCGCGATCGTGCGATGCACGTTGAAGTCCTTCGGCACCGTCGTGATTTGCCGGCCGATTTCCTTCAATGCCTCGATCGCGACGCCCGTGTTGCCGCGCCGCGGATCGTCGACTTCCTTGCTCGCGCGCATGCCCGACCAGCGGCCGTCGAGCCAGTCGGCCTTGTTCGGCCGGTAATTGTTGGCCGCCTCGTACTCGCCCTCGAGCCGCGCGCGCCACTCCGCCCTCATTTTCTCGACGTCGTCAGCGGCGACGACGCCTTCTTGCTCGAGCTTCTTCGCGTAAATATCGGCCGCGGTCGGGTGCGAGCGGATTTTCTTGTACATCAGCGGCTGCGTGAACGAAGGCTCGTCGCCCTCGTTGTGGCCGAACCGCCGGTAGCAGAACATGTCGATCACGACCGGCTTGTGGAAGCGCTGGCGGAATTCCGTCGCGACCTTGGCGCAGAACACCACCGCCTCCGGATCGTCGCCGTTCACGTGCAGAATCGGCGCCTCGATCATCTTCGCGGTATCCGACGGATACGGCGACGAGCGCGCGTAGCGCGGATTGGTGGTGAAGCCGATCTGGTTGTTGATGATGAAGTGCACCGAGCCCGCGGTGCGGTGGCCGCGCAGGCCGGAGAGCCCGAAACATTCGGCGATCACGCCCTGGCCCGCGAACGCCGCGTCGCCGTGAATGAGCAGGGGCAGCACGCGCGCGCGCTGTTCCAGCGGAACGATATCGCCGCGCGGCCGGTCAGCGAGCTGATCCTGCTTCGCGCGCGCCTTGCCGAGCACGACCGGATCGACGATCTCGAGATGCGAGGGGTTCGCAGTGAGCGACAGGTGCACCCGGTTGCCGTCGAATTCCCGGTCCGACGACGCGCCGAGATGATACTTCACGTCGCCCGAGCCCTCGACTTCGTCCGGCGTCGCCGAGCCGCCCTTGAATTCGTGGAAGATCGCGCGGTGCGGCTTGCCCATCACCTGCGCGAGCACGTTGAGCCGCCCGCG
>JBBDYN010000022.1:0-5156 GCA_040901465.1 Xanthobacteraceae bacterium | reverse complement strand
GAGCACTACCTTGACATGGTAGGGGTCACAGGTTCGATCCCTGTCGCGCCCACCATTTTCTCTCCCCAATATCGGCAGTTCGGAAACCGCCACGCGCCGACTGCCTTTCAAGTCTGCTCGTTTCAATCGCGGTTCAATCGCAATCCCTGCTCACGTCGGGTTCTTGCGGATGAAAGCCGTGATCGCCTCGATGTACGCATTCGAGTGTGTGACATGCGGAATATGGCCAGCTCCCGGAAACGTATGGACGGTCGTGCTGGGCAGGACGTCGGCGAGCTTTGCGACCACGGGCGCGAACATCGCGGGACTTTGGTCCCCGATCGTAAGCAGCGACGGATGAGGAAATGCCGTGATCCGTGCGAGGTCAATGGCGTGCTGCTCCGGATCGCGGGCTTCGTCCAAGAATGTCGGTGCATTCTTGATGAACGTCTGCTGCAGATCGATCGGGAGGCGTGCCCAGCTGCCGGGGCCGAGCGCCACGGTCTCGACGAACTGCTCGGCGGCACCGGCATGGTCGCCGGAAGCGATGCGCTCGACCACTGCGCGTTCCCTCTTACCCACCTGGTCGAGCATCGGGGCCACGGCCGGATCGTTCGCGAGTAGGGAGAACAGCGGCGGCTCGTGCGCGATCATGCCTCTGAGGAGATCGGAGCGCTCGCCCGCCAGCCGAAGCGTGATCGACGCGCCAAACGAGTTTCCAGCGACCCATGCCGGGCCGAGCCCCAGATGCTCGATCAGGGTGGCGAGATCGGCGGCATCCTCGCGGACGCTGCCCTGCCGGTGCGGACGCTCGCTTTCGCTGTGGCCGCGCCGATCGTAGGTGAGAACCCGAAACGATTCAGCCAATCCCGGCACGACAAGGTCCCAGTTATGGTGCGACCCCCAAGAGCCGTGCACGAGCACCAGCGGGACTTGTCCGGTGCCCCTGATCTCATAGAAGAGTCGAACCCCGTTCACTTTCACCGTCGCCATGTCGTCTCCCCAAAGGCTGTTGTGGCCTGCACGGTCGCAAACAGCGTCGATCCGCGCGTGAGGAGGATTCCCTATGTTCCGTCGGCGATTCCAGCGAGCCCGTGTTCGATCGCAAACAACGTGGCGCCCGCCCGGGTCTTGACCGCGATCTTGGCGTAGAGGTGCTGGATATGGTTGTCGACGGTCTTGGGCGAAATGCCGAGGCTGCGCGCGATTTCCTTCATGGACTGCCCGCGCGCGATCAAGCGCAAGACATCGATCTCTCTCTCGGTAAGACCGGCTACGAGTTGGCGCCGCTGCGTCGCGCGATGACCGGCCGCGGCAAGCACGCCGCTAACAGCATCGGCGTCGAGACGTCCGGCCCGCGACTCCCGCTTCAGCGCTTCGGCCGCGGCCTCGGGCCGGTGCGCCGGCCGGTGCGGCCGCGCCTCGATCGAGCCCTGATAGGCTTCGGCGGCCGCGAGGATGCGGCCCTGCGGGGTGAGGACGGCAGCCCGCGCCCCGCGGTGATAGCCGGAGCCGTCGAGACGCTCGTGATGCTGCCCGACGATGGCGCCAAGGCGCGCCAGCGCGTTGGGCCGGGAGAGCACTCGCTCGCCGTAGTAGGGATGCAGGCGCACCTGCTCGCGCTCGGCATCGCTGAGCGGCCCGGGCTTGATCAATAGGCGCGTCGACACGGCGACCTGGCCGAGATCATGCAGCAGTCCGGCGCGAGTCACGTCGACCACATCGGCCTGGGGGAGGCCGCAGCGTCGGGCTGCCTCGCCGGCAAGTGCAGAGACCGCGCGCGAGTGACCGGGGGTGTAGGGCGACTTCAGGTCCGTGAAATCGGCGATCGCAAGGCACGCGGCATCGAATTCCGTCTCCGACAAGACCATATGCGGCTTCGGCTCGAGGGCGAGGACGGCTTCCCATGAGACCGCGTCGATATCCCCGATCAATTCCGGCGCCGCGCGGAGGAATCGGTCGACGGTACGAGGATCGTAGGCGCCGCCGCGACGCGCCTCCAGCTTGGCAAGGGCGGCGGCATTGCCATAGGCGGCGCGCAGCACGATCGCGTCCTGCCCAAACGTTACGACCCGCACCGCCGGCGCCACTGCCTCCCCCTTCAGCCCCTGTGGAAGGCCGCGGCCATCCCAGCGCTCATAGATTTGCCCGAGGTTGCGCTGCACCTGAGGGCTCAACCCCAGCCTTTCGGCCAGGCGCGCGGCGACCTCGCAGTGGCCTGCCAGCGTTTCGGTGGCTGTCGTGTTCGCCGTAAGCAGACCTCGCACGATGTGCGCGAGCAGTTGGTACGGTCCGGCGCCATCGCGGGCGCGACGCAAATGGTTGAAGACGAACGACATCATCTCTGCGGCGCGACCACTGTCCACCAACGCAAAGTCGCGTCTCAGCTCGAACTCGTCGCCGAACAGCGCGACCATGGCATAGGTCTCGGCATTGCAACCGACGTAGCGCAGCAGCGAGTGGTGATAGATTTCGCCGAGCTCATCGTCTCCGAGCCCGAGCGCCTCGCCGAGCCGCATCCCGAGCACGCAGGACTTCAGTGCGAATTCGACCGGCTGACCCATGGCGAGATCGGTCGCCGTGGAAAGCGCGGCCATGATCTCGGCGCGTCGCACGCCTGTCCCGACAGGGTTCGTGTGCATGGCGCGCCCCGCAATGCCTCAGGCGCCGAGCGTAGCAGTTTGGCAATCGTAAGGGACGGATCAGGATCAGGGCGGCGATGGTGCAAGCGTGCACAATTTCGCGTTGGGACGGTGCAGCCGCAAGCTTTGCACGAGACCATGGTGGATGTGGTCGGCGCAAGCTCGTCACGCCTGCGATATGGCCGGTCGTTTCGGCGGGTTTGACTCGCGGCAAGCGCGACCGTAGAACCGCGCCGAACGAAGAGATCAAAACAATGAAAATCCGCAATTCGCTCCGCTCGCTGCGCAAGCGCCACCGCGACAATCGCTTGGTGCGGCGCAAGGGCCGCGTCTACGTGATCAACAAGACCCAGCGCCGGTTCAAGGCGCGCCAAGGCTAGAGCATTCGCCCCTGGCATGGCCGGATTTCGCCCAATTTCCGCTGTTGCAGCGCTAAATTGATAGTCATGCCCGCGCT
Source organism: Xanthobacteraceae bacterium (assembly GCA_040901465.1). GTDB lineage: Bacteria > Pseudomonadota > Alphaproteobacteria > Rhizobiales > Xanthobacteraceae > JAUSIF01. The sequence goes on along the minus strand of JBBDYN010000022.1, from coordinate 2,078 downwards.
TGACAGCGAGCCGGTTGGACCCGGCTCGCCAATTTTTGACGTGTCCGAACTCGGCAACAGCCGAGTTCGGATGGCATCCACGCCTTCCTTGCCCGGCGTTAAGGCTTGGATGGCCGGGACAAGCCCGGCCATGACGAGGTTACGTTTCCGGTGCAAGCGATTTCGCGCTAGACTTGCAGGCATGCGGGTGCGTCGAATCCTGATTCCGCTGGTCGGAGCTGCCGTCGCGTTGCTTGCGGCGGCGGACACGGCAGCCTTCGCCCAGACCTCGAAATCCCGCCGTGCCGCGCCGGAGAAGCAGGAGCAGCAAGCGGCCCGGCTCGCGCGGCCGGCCCGTCCTGATCGCGTGCAGCGCCTTGCCGCGCTGTTCGAGGCGCTCAAGGTCGCACCGAGCGCGCAGACGGCGCAGCAGGTGGAATCCCGCATCGAGGCCATGCTTCTGCAATCGGGCAGCGCCACCGCCGATCTTCTGATCACGCGCGCGCGCGGCGAGATGGAGGCGAAGGATTACGATCTTTCGCTCAAGCTGCTCGATGCGGCGATCGATGTCGCGCCGCAATTCACCGAAGCCTATGCGCAGCGCGCGACGGTTCATTATCTCAAGAAGGATATTTTCCGCTCGATGGCTGATTTGCGCGTCGTGATCGCGCGCGAGCCGCGGCATTTCGGTTCGCTCGCCGGCCTCGGCGTGATCCTGCACGACATCGGCGAGCACAAGCTCGCCCTCGACGCGTTCCGGCGCGCGGTCGCGCTGCATCCGCACATCAAGGGCATTCCGGAAATGATGAAGCGGCTCGAAGTGCGCGTCGACGGCCGGGAGATTTAGCAGTGTTCTATCTACGAATCGACAGAGATCGGTCGAAAGACCTTACGGCCATGGCGCGATCGCACCAGCAAGACCTGTTCGAGGCCGAGGCGCAGGCCGAATTGTTCGAGCCCGATGCGGCCCCGCCGGCCTATCGGCCAGACCTCGATAAGTTCCGTGCGCGGCTGCACAAGATTCTGGCCGAGGCGCGCGCGGCGGAAACGCTTCCCTGGGATCGGGATCAGCTCCTGGTTTACCGGACCATCTTTCCGCAGATGACCGGGTGGCTGCCGGAGGAAGAAGCCGCGCAACTGAAGTTCGAATTCGATACCGAGATGGTGCGGCTAAAGGCGGCATGACCTCTTTCTGCCTGCGCCGCGTGCCGCAAGCGGGAATCCAGCTTGATTGCTCCGCGTCAGTGACGCTCTGGGTCCCCGCTTGCGCGGGGACGAACGGCGAGCATCGGGCTCTAGTAAATCTCCAGGCAGGCGAGCGCATCTTTCTCGAACGCAGCAATCGCCTCAGCATGATCGCGCAAGATGGTTTCAACGTTTGCGGTCGGCTGGTTGCCACAGCGCAGCCAGATCACTTTAGGCGGTGGGCCAAGCAGGGCAGCCATCTCGGCAAAATCGGCATCGAGCGACGCAAGCACAAAGCCGTGCGCGCCGGCATATTGCCAGACGGCACGATCGTCGGCTTTGTCGAGACCGGCAAGCCGCACCTGATTGGAGCCGGGAAAAAGATCGGCAAGCTGGCGGGAGAGTTTGAAGCTCAGGTTCTGATCGAACAGGAGCTTCATTTGGCGGTGAGCAGGCGCCGTTCACGGTCGGCCGCGTAGGCGAGGCAGGCGCGGATGTCTTCTTCGGTAAGTTCGGGATATTCCGCGAGAATCTCGGCATGCGACATGCCCGCCGCGAGCCAGCCGAGCACGTCGCTGACTACGATTCGCATGCCTCGGATGCAGGGCCGCCCGCCCCGCTTGCCGGGTTCGATCGTGATGATCTGCTGGTAGTTCATGCCGGTTGTCCTTACGCAGTAGTCTATCACGCGGGGTGGTGGATGGCGAATGTTCTGCCGTTGCGTGCGGTTACTCGCCGTCAAGTGGACGCGCTGCACCCGCGCATCAAGGGAATTCCTGAGATGACCAAGCGGCTCGAAGTGCCGGTCGAGAGGAGAGGTTTAGTCCCACGTCACCGGCCGCTCATTCCCGCGCAATCCCCGGGTCAAGATGCGGTGATGGATTTGTTTCGAGAAGGGTGGCTGTCCCTCACAC
>JBBDYN010000021.1:0-33798 GCA_040901465.1 Xanthobacteraceae bacterium | reverse complement strand
TGCGACAAGGCCGAACCGAGGGATTGACATCCGGCCTCCCATCACAGAAGCCCGGCGATGAGGACAGGCGGGGAAATGACTCAATGGACGTCCTGATGCCCCAGCTGGGCGAGACCGTCGACAAGGGCAAGGTCACGGTCTGGTTCAAGAAAGTCGGCGACCCGGTCAAGCCGGGCGACAACCTGTTCGAGATCGAGACCGACAAGGTTTCGATGGAAGTGCCGTCCACGACCACGGGCGTATTGTCGGAAATCCGCGTGCAGGTGGGTGAGGACGCACCGGTCGGCGCGGTGGTCGCGGTCATTTCGGATGGATCGGCGGCAAGCGCGGGCGCGCAGCCCGCCGCGCGCGCCCCGGCACCGGCTACCAATGCTCCGGCGAAGGCGCCCGCTCCGGCCACCGCTGCGACACCCGTCGCGCAGCCTGCTCCGCGCAATACCGGGCCGGTCACGCTAGATCCCTATTTCGAAGTGCGCACGCCCGACCGCGGCTATGGCCCTGCCAAGGTAGGCGGCGCGTCGGTGACGCCGCTTGCCCGGCGGCTCGCCACTGAGACAGGTATCGACCTTTCGCGTGTGACGGGCTCGGGTCCGCACGGCCGCATCGTCGCCCATGACATTCAGAGCGCCGCGCCTGCGGCTAGAGGCGCCCCAACGCTCGCGGGCGGCCTCACCGCCGATCAGGTCAAGTCGATTTATCGGGGCACGCCGTACCAGGAAGTGCCGCTCGACGGCATGCGCAAGACCATCGCGACGCGCCTCGTGCAGGCGAAGCAGACGATCCCGCATTTTTATCTGACGATCGACATGGACATCGGCCGCCTCCTGAAGCTCCGCGAGGAAGCGAATGCTTCGGCGGCGCGCGACAAGGACGGCAATCCCACGTTCAAGCTTTCCGTCAATGATTTCGTGATCAAGACCTGGGCCGCCGCACTGCAGCGGGTGCCGGCGGCGAACGCGGTCTGGGCGGTGGACCGTATTCTGCGCTTCGAGCATTCCGACGTGGCGGTCGCGGTCGCGATCGAAGGCGGCCTGATCACGCCGGTGATCCAGCAGGCCGAGACCAAGCGGCTATCCGCGATCTCCGCCGAGATGAAGGACCTCGCCGCCCGCGCGCGCGGCCGCAAGCTCAAGCCCAACGAATATCAGGGCGGATCGAGCGCGATCTCAAATCTTGGAATGATGGGCGTGCGCGAGTTTTCCGCGATCATCAATCCGCCGCACGCAACCATTCTCGCGGTCGGCGGCGCGCGCCGTCAGGCCGTGGAGAAGGAGGACGGCGGCGTCGCATTCGCGAGCCTGATGACGGTGACGCTCTCCTGCGACCACCGCGTGGTCGACGGCGCGCTCGGCGCGGAGCTTCTTGCGGCCTTCAAGGAAATCGTCGAGAAGCCAATCGCGGCCCTCGTCTGATCACTCCGCTGCGCGCGACTTAGCGAGCGCGACGCCGTTCGCCGCGGCGATGAAATCGGCGAGCATCGGCACGTAATCCTCGCCTCGGCCCGCTGCTTCCGCCGCGGCATAGTGGCCCTTCACCGCCGCACTCACGGGGCTCGAAACGCCCGCCGCCTTCGCCATGGCCGCGAGATAGCCCACGTCCTTGTGCGCGTTCTTGATCGTGAACTTGTGCGCCTCGCGGTTGCGGTCGAGTACCCACGCGAAGAAGGTCTGGTAGAAACCGCAGTCCATGCGGCTGCCGCGCATCACGCTGTCGATCGTCTGCGGCGACAGGCCGACCTTTGCGCCGAGTGCCAGCGCCTCGGAATAGATCGTGGCGTAGCCGAGCCCGAAGAAATTCATGATCAGCTTCATCTTATGGCCGTCGCCCGCCGGCCCGAGCCGCACGGATTTCGTCGTGAAGGCGCCAAGCACGGGCGCGAGCCGCGGCCACACCTCGACGTCGCAGCCGACCATGATGGAGAGCTTCCCCTCTTCGGCCTGCGCCGGCGTGCCGCCGAGCGGCGCGTCGCAGAACGCGATGCCGAGCGGCGCAAGCTCGGCCGCGAGCGCGATCGTCGAGTTCGGATCGGAGGTCGATGTGTCTACGACGATGAGCCCCTTGCGCGCGCCAGCCTTCAGACCGTTCGGACCGCGCATCAACGCCTCGACTTCGGGCGAGCCGGTGACACACAGGAATACGACGTCGGATCCTTTGGCGATCTCCTCGGCGCTCTTCGCTTCCTTCGCGCCGCGCTTCACGAGATCGTCGACCGGCGCACGATTGCGGTGCCCGAGGATCGTGAGCGGATGGCCCTTCTCGATCAGGTTTTTCGCGATGCCATGGCCCATCAGGCCGACGCCGATGAAGCCGATCCGTTCCTTGGCCATGTCTCGATCCTCTCGCAGAATTTTCAGTCGCGTGCATTGCCCGGTAGACCGCGAGCCGATATGCCACGGAATTCAACTTGGCTTCAGGGAAGATGAACCAAGACCGGCAGGACGCCGATTTCGTGCAGATACTCGAATCCTTCAGCCAACGGGATCGAAAGCAAAAAGACGCACGCATCAAAGAAAGTGCGAAGCATGAGGCTGGGTCGTGCTTCCACTTTATCTGAGTCTTGCCAGAGCGACATCCGCGGCAGGAAGCGCGGAACCTCGGCAAGATACTGCCGGTATCTGATGCCGAATTTCGCCGCCAGCACGCGCTCCTCCTTCAGGACGACCAGATAGAACACGAGCCAGGCGACAAAGCCCGCCGCGAGCGCAAGCATCATGCTGCCGAGTTGTGCGCCGACGCCGACCGCGCCGACGATCGAGAAGAAATAGAGCGGATTCCGCGAAACCGAGTACGGCCCGAGCGTTACAAGGCTCCGCACCTTCCGGCCGCCGATATAAAGCGAGCACCAAGTCCGTCCCAAAATGCAAACACCGAGAAACGCGATCCCGGCCCATTCGATCATCTCGTGGATCGCGTTACTGCCCGACCAGCGCGAATCGCCAAGGACGACAAGCGCGACGCCGGCAAGAATGGCGGTCAGCAGCACGGCCTTGCGAACATGCTGCACGTGGCGGAGATTGATGCTGGAACGATGGATGGCGAGCATGGCAGAGCGCTCGGAAGCGACGCATGCTCCTGCCGAAGGCTGGTGGTCAGGTCAAGCCGCCCCGCCGCGGCATCTTTCCCACACGCAAATTTGACATGATTGAATAGCCAAGGCCGCCAATTCTAACGTGCCATCCGACGAACATTTTCTCCGAAAGCCCCCGAGGTGATCATGGCCGCGAACAAGATCGAGCTGTTGCAGACCGGACCCGTGCCCCCGTTCGTCGAGGAGCAGCTCGATGATCTTTTCACCGTGCACCGCCTCCACAAGGCGGCCGACCGGGAGGCGCTCTTGAAGGAAATCGCGCCGCGCGTCAGCGCGATTGCGACCTTCGGCGCCGTGCCGGTCGATGCGGCCCTGATGCAGAAGCTGCCTAAACTCGAAGTCGTGGGAAACTTCGGCGTCGGCTACGACTCGGTCGACGCCAAGTGGGCGGGCGAGCACGGCATCGTCGTCACCAACACGCCCGGCGTCCTCGACGAAGAGGTGGCCGATACCACGATCGGGCTTCTGATCAACACCGTGCGGCAGTTGCCGCAGTCGGAGCGCTACCTGCGCGCCGGCAGATGGTTGGCGAAGCCGTTCCCGCTCAGCCCCACCTTGCGCAATCGCACCGTCGGCATCGTCGGCATGGGCCGCATCGGCCAGGCGATCGCGCGCCGGATCGAGGCCATGGGCCTGCCGATCGTCTACCACAGCCGCAATCAGGCTGCGGGCGTCGCCTACCGGCATTATCCGAAGCTCATCGACATGGCGCGCGAGGTGGACGTGCTGATCGCGATCGTGCCGGGCGGCGCCGCGACCAAGAACATGATCAATCGCGAAGTGCTGGAAGCGCTCGGGCCGAACGGTGTGTTGATCAATGTCGCGCGCGGCTCGGTCGTGGACGAGCAGGCGCTCATCGAGGCTCTACGCACGAAGAAGATCCTTTCCGCCGGCCTTGACGTCTTCGCCGATGAACCGCGCGTCCCGAAGGAACTGATCGAGATGGATCACGTCGTGCTCGTGCCCCATGTCGGCTCGGCCTCGGTCGAGACCCGCCGCGCCATGGGGCAACTCGTCGTGGACAATCTGAAGTCCTGGGCCGCGGGCAAAGGGCCGATCACGCCGGTGCCGGAGACGCCCTGGCCGCCCAAACGGGGTTGATATTGCGCGATCTCAGCCCGTGCTAGATTGAGCCGTCGTGGAGACGCCGGATCGTATGCGTACGCACTTGCTTGTGTGCATTTTTGCTCTGGCGTTCGCCGCTCCGGCGATCGCTCAGGCCCCTGCCACGAAGCCCGTCCCGCCTGAAGTTCGCGCGCTCGCCGCACAGTATGAGCTGACGAACGCCGACGCGACCCGCAAGTGTCCGGTCACGCTCGAAACGAAACCCGCGGATTCCGGATTCCTGCTCGCCTTCGACCGCAACGTGTGCGGCCCGCTGTTCGGCTTTCTTAGCGAGGTAGCGGTGTGGAATGCCGGCGTGGCGGGTGCGATCCTGCTCGTGGCACCCGACGGTCGCACGGTCACCGAGTTCACCGAAGGCGTCGGCGGAGTTTACGAGGCGATCCGCGAAAACGACGCCGTCTATTTCCTCGCCAACCTGCAATTCGTCGATCCGGCCACGCGCGTGCAGATCAGCGACCTCTACGGCGAGTGGAAATTGTCCCGTCCGGACGGCACCGCGATCTGCCGCATCACCCTCACGGACGAAGTCGCCGGCAATGAGCAGTTCACCGCGCGCGTGCAGCCGAAATGCGATGCGGCGATTACCCAATTCGGCCCCGCGATTTGGCAACTCGAGCGCGGCGACGTTGTGCTGCGTTCGGCGACCGGCGAGTCGCTCCGTTTCGAGCGTCAGGAGAGCGGCGCCTGGGCCAAGGTCCCGGACAAGCCGCGCCCGCTCCTGATGTCGCGGCCATAGGCTACTGGATAAGCCGCAGCCCCTTCAGGCTGGAATGCCCTTCCTTGCCGACGATGATGTGATCGTGCACTTCGATCCCAAGCGGACGCGCCACCTCCACGATCTGTTTGGTCATCTGGATATCGGCGCGCGAGGGCGTCGGATCGCCCGAAGGATGATTATGCACGAGCACGAGCGCGGTCGCGGATAATTCCAGCGCGCGCTTCACCACCTCGCGCGGATAAACCGGGGCGTGATCGACGGTGCCGGTCGCTTGCAATTCGTCGGCGATCAGTTGATTGCGCTTGTCGAGGAACAACACGCGGAATTGCTCACGCTCGGCGAACGCCATCGCCGCCCGGCAATAGTCGAGCACGGACGACCACGAAGAAAGCACGGGCCGCCGCTTCATCTCGCCGCGCGCGAGCCGGTTCGCCGCAGCGTGCACGATCTTGAGTTCCGCGATCGCGGCCTCGCCCGTCCCCTCGATTTCGGCGAGCAGAACCGGCGAGGCGGCGATCACCTCGGCGAATGAACCAAAGCGGGCGAGCAGCGCTTTCGCCAGCGGCTTCACGTCGCGCCGCGGCAACGCGCGGAACAAGATCAGTTCGAGGAGTTCATAGTCGGCGAGCGCATCGGCCCCCGCTTCGCGAAACCGCGCCCGCAGCCGGTCGCGATGTCCGTGATAGTGCGGCGCCTCCTTGAACCCGGATTCCGATTTTTTCTTCGCCCCCACCATAGGGCCAAGCCTAAGTCGTATAGGGCGGCTTGTGCAACCCGGCTGGGGAAAGCGTAAAAATTTCGACGCCCGTCTCGGTGACGGCAACCGTGTGCTCGAACTGCGCCGAGAGCGAGCGGTCGCGCGTCACCGCAGTCCATCCGTCCGACAAGACCTTCACGTGCGGCCGGCCGAGATTGATCATGGGCTCGACGGTGAAGAACATGCCCGGCCTGAGCAACGGCCCCTCGCCGCCGTGGCCCACGTGCACGACATTCGGCTCGTCATGGAACAGGCGGCCCACGCCGTGGCCGCAGAAATCGCGTACGACGCTCATGTGATTGGGCTCGACCACGGCCTGGATCGCGGCCCCGATGTCGCCGATCGTGCCGCCGGGCCGGATCGCTTCGATGCCGGCCATCATGGCCTCATGCGTGACTTCGATGAGTCGCTCGGCACGGCGCGGCACCTCGCCGACCGTGTACATGCGGCTCGAGTCCCCGTGCCACCCGTCGAGCATCAGCGTCACGTCGATATTGACGATGTCGCCCTCGCGCAGCGGCTTCTCGTTGGGGATGCCGTGGCACACCACGTGATTGATCGAGGTGCAGATGGATTTGTTGTAGCCGCGATACATCAGCGTCGCGGGAAGCGCGTCGCGCTCCATCGCGAATTCGAACACGAGTTGATCGAGCGCCTCGGTGGTGACGCCGGGCCGCACTTCCGGCACCAGGAGATCGAGCACCTCGGCCACCAACTGCCCCGCCCTCCGCATGCCGGCAAAGCCTTCCGGACCGTGCAGTTTGATTTGCCCGGTCTTGCGGAGCGGAGCACTGGCGGCTTCGACGTAGGTCATCGGGGATCCGGCGAATTCCCCAATGTAGGGCATGGTGCCGAACACGCAAGGAACCGGCTCAGCCCAATACCGGTACCGGCTTCGCGACCTCGATTCCCTCGGGCGACACGCGGCAGGCAAGCGCGATCGCCTCGACACCCGCCTCGCGCGCGCGGTCGAAGGCCGCGCCATAGGCCGGGTCGATGTCACGGGCAAACGCCACGCCTTCGGCGGAGCCGATCTGCACGAGATAGACCATCATGGCGCGGGCGCCATTGCGCACCTCGGCGGCGAGATCGCCGAGATGCCTGGCGCCGCGGTCGGTCACGCAATCGGGAAACTCGGCGCGGCCCGGCGAACGCATCATGTGGACGTTCTTGACCTCGACAAAGCACGGCGGCTTGCCGTCATCCTCGAGCAGGAAGTCGACGCGGCTCGCTTTGGCGTATTTCACCTCGCGCCGCAGGCGCCCATAGCCCGCGAGCTCCGGAACCTGCCCGCCTTCGATCGCCTCCTCCACGAGCCGGTTCGGGTGGCCGGTATTGACGCCCACGAGCTCGGCGCCGTTCCCCAAATCCACCTCGACCAGTTCCCAGCTGAGCGGCAGCTTGCGGCTCGGGTTTGCCGACTTCGACAGCAGGACGCGGCTTCCCGGCTCGACGAGGCCCAGCATGGAGCCGGGGTTTGCTACGTGCACGGTCGTCTCGGTGCCGTCAGGCAGCACGACGTCGGCGAGAAAGCGCTTGTAACGCCGGATCAGTGTTGCCGGGATGAGGGGCGAAGGAAATCGCATAATTTTGTCATTCCGGCCAAGCGACGCCGGAAGCGTCGCGAGAGCCGGAATTCATGAACACGGATTTCGAAAGATTCGCGCGAGCGGTGTTCATGGATTCCGGGCTCCCTCGCTTCGTTCGGGCCCCGGAATGACGATGTGGCGACCGCAGCTACGCAATAAAATTTCCACCGAGATCCTCCTCGATGTGAATGCGAATAATCTCCTCGAAATCCTTGTCGGGCTCGAATCCGAGCTGAAGCGCGCGCTTCGCATCGAAGCGGACGGACTCGTTCGGAAAAATCCGCATGATCGTCTCGTCCGGCTCGCGCCGGATGCGCGCGACGACCTTGTCGCCCGCGACCTTGCGCAGCGCCTCGATCTGCTCGGCCACCGTCACCGCGACCCCGGGCATCGTCAGATTGCGCCGCAATCCGAGCGCGGCCCCGTCCAGCGTCGCGGCGTGAATGAGAAAGCCGATCGCCGCGCGCGGGCTCGCGTGGGTGTTGCGCTTTGAATCCGCCACCGGAAGAATTGCCTCCTGCCCGGCGAGCGGTTCTCGGATAATGGACGAATAGAACCCGCTCGCCGCCTTGTTCGGCTTGCCCGGCCGCACGGTGATGCCGGGAAAGCGCAAGCCGACCCCGTCCACGAACCCGCGCCGCGTATAGTCTGCGAGAAACTGCTCGCAGATCACCTTGGCCGCGCCGTAGGAATTGGGCGGCGTCTCGTGGAAATCGTCGGGGATCGGGTCCGGCAGGTCTCCCCCGAACACGGCGATCGAGCTCGTGAACACGAGCCGCGGCTTGTGGCCCCGTGCGCGGACGGCCTCCAGAAGGTGGCGCATCCCATCAACGTTCACGCGATAGCCCTTGTCGAAGTCGGCTTCCGCCTCGCCCGAGACCACCGCCGCCAGATGAAAGATCAACCCCGGCGCATCGGCCACGAGCGCCGCCGTTTCGCCTGGCGCAGCGATGTCCCCGCAGCGCGTTGCGACCGGGAAGGACGCGCCTTTCGGCGCCTCGGGTGCGGCGATGTCGTGCAGCGTCATGCGCTCGATCGGCTTGCCGCCGACCTTGCCCCCGCGCGCGAGACGCTCGACGAGCTTGTGCCCGATCATGCCGCCAGCGCCGGTGACGAGAATGTGCATCGGCCCTGCCCCTTTATCGAACCGCCGCGCGGATGTCTTCGAGCGCGCGCCGCTGCCTTCCGCTTTCGTCGAAATTTCGCGGCACGAGCCATTGCTCGAAGGCCGCGCGAACGCGCGGCCATTCGCCGTCGAGGATCGAGAACCAGGCCGTGTCGCGGCTTCGCCCCTTCAGGATCATGTGCTGCCGGAAGATTCCTTCGAACGTGAAGCCGAAGCGCTCCGCGGCCCGCCGCGACGCCGCGTTGAGCGCGTCGCATTTCCATTCATAGCGCCGGTAGCCGAGCGCCTCGAACGCATGGCGAGCGAGCAGATACTGCGCCTCCGTTGCGAGTGCCGTGCGCTGGAGCCCCGGGCCGTGGACAATGTGTCCGACTTCGACGACGCGCATCGCCGGCCGGATTTCCATCAGCGTCACGACGCCGAGCGCGCGCCCGTCGCGGTTCAGGATCGTGAAATAGAACGGGTCCTCGAGTGCGGCCCGCTGCGCGAGCCATGTGTTGAACGCACCGGCGTCGGCAAACGGCCCCTGGGACGAGTAGGTCCAGAGGTCTTCACGCCCCTTGAATGCATCCCAAAGCGCCGGACCGTGGCGCGCAGCGTTCAGCCGTTCGAGGATCGCGAGGCGCCCGGCGAGCGTCGCCCGCCCAGGTCTGAGTGCGGGCTTCGTATCAACGGACGGGCCGACCGGCCGCCCGGTCTCCTTAGGACCCGACGGACTCACGGCTTGCCGCGCTTCACATGATCGTCGTGAAAGAACCGGTTGAGATCGGCGTTCGGCGCGAGCTCGGCGAAGCCGTCGAATCGTCCCGCTTCCGTGATGAGTCGCGCCGCCCGCATGAAGCTGCCCCAGGCGGCGCGCGCGAATGCACTGCCCGTCGAGATGCGCCGCGCTCCCATCAACGCCAAGTCGGGCACGGTCAGGTCGCTCGCAAATCCCACCAGCACGTTGACCGGCTTCGGCGCCACCGCCTTCACCACCGCCGTGATCTGCTCGCGGGTGCGAATGCCGGGAATGTAAAGACAATCCGCGCCCGCGCCCGCGTACGCCGATATCCGCGTGATCGCGTCGGTAATATCCGGATGCCCGACCAGAAAATTCTCTGCCCGCGCCGTAAGCACGACGCCCGTGGCGCTGTGATCGACGGCGCCGCGCGCCGCGCGCACCCGCTCGACCGCATGCGCGATGTCATAGAGCGGCTTGTCCTTGTCCCCGGTCGAATCCTCGATCGAAAGCCCGGCGACGCCGGTCTCGATCGCGAGCCGCACATTGTTGCCGACGGTCTTGGCATCGTGCGCGAAGCAATTGCCGAAATCGGCATTCACCGGCACGTCCGCGGCTTTCGCGATCTCATGGATATGAAGGAGCATCGCATCGAGCGGCACTTCGCTGTCCGCATAGCCCATGGCCCAGGCCGCGCCCGCGCTCGTGGTGGCGAGCGCCTTGAAGCCGAGCCCCTGCAAATAGCGCGTCGTGCCGACGTCCCACGGATTTGGCAGCACAAGGCACCCAGACTCGTGCAGACGACGAAACTCGCGGCGCTTGTCGGCGACCGTGTGCATCAGTGGCTGTCCCGCGGGTTCCCCATGGTCTGTGCCACGCGCTGATATTTGACCGCGGGCTTCAGCACCATGCCGTCGGCAAGCTGATCCACCATGCCGCGCTGGATTTCCTGCCACGGCGTCTGGCTCGCGGGATACTGATACCCGCCGCGCTTCTGCAACTCCATGCGGCGCTCGGCGAGCTCACCATCCGAGATCAGGATATCCGCCTCGCCCTTGCGCAGATCGATCCGCACGCGGTCGCCGGTATTCAGGAGCGCCAGCCCGCCCCCCGCCGCCGCTTCCGGCGAGGCATTCAGGATCGAGGGCGAGCCGGAAGTGCCTGACTGGCGGCCATCGCCGATGCAAGGCAGGGATTTGATCCCGCGTTTGATGAGCGCCGCCGGCGGCTGCATGTTCACGACTTCGGCCGCACCCGGATAGCCGATCGGCCCCACACCGCGGATGAACAAGAGCGTGTTTTCGTCGATATTGAGCGAGGGATCGTCGATGCGCGCGTAATAGTCCTCGCGCCCGTCGAACACCACCGCCTTGCCCTCGAACGCATCGGGGTCCTTCGCATTAGAAAGATACCGGTCGCGGAATTCCTTCGAGATCACCGCGGTCTTCATCACCGCGCTGTCGAACAGGTTGCCGTGCAGCACGATGAAGCCCGCGTCCTGCACGAGCGGATCGGCATAGGGCCGGATCACTTCCCGGTCCCATGAGAGTTTGTCGCGACAATTCTCGCCGATGGTCTTCCCGTTCACGGTTTTCGCATTTTCGTTGATCTTTCCCGCGCCCATCAGCTCGGCGACCACCGCCGGGATGCCGCCTGCGCGGTGGAATTCCTCGCCAAGATATTTTCCGGCCGGCTGCATATTCACGAGCAACGGAATCTTGTGCCCGTATTTCTGCCAGTCGGTGACGTCGAGCGCGACGCCGATATGGCGCGCAATCGCGTTGACGTGCACCGGCGCGTTGGTGGAACCGCCGATCGCGGAATTCACGACGATCGCGTTCTCGAACGCCTCGCGCGTCAGAACGTCCGACGGCTTCAGATCCTCGTGCACCATCTCGACGATGCGGAGGCCGGTCTCGTAGGAAATCTCCGGCCGCTCGCGATAGGGCGCCGGAATCGCCGCGCAGCCCGGCAGCGACATGCCGAGCGCTTCCGCGAGCCCGTTCATGGTCGAGGCCGTGCCCATCGTGTTGCAGTGGCCGATGGACGGTGCCGCTGAGGCGACGAGATCTACATATTGCTTGTCGTCAATCTCACCCGCAGCGACGAGCTCCCGCGCCTTCCACTTGATGGTGCCCGAGCCCGTGCGCTCGCCCTTGAACCAGCCGTTCAGCATCGGCCCGCCCGAGAGCACGATCGCCGGAATGTTCACGGTCGCCGCCGCCATGATGCAGGCGGGCGTGGTCTTGTCGCAGCCGGTCATCAGCACGACGCCGTCGATCGGATAGCCGTAAAGCACCTCGACGAGGCCGAGATAGGCGAGATTGCGGTCGAGCGAGGCGGTGGGCCGCTTGCCGGTTTCCTGGATCGGATGCACCGGAAATTCGAACGCGATCCCGCCGGCCGCGCGGATGCCCTCGCGCACGCGGTGGGCAAGCTGCAGGTGATGCCGGTTGCAGGGCGACAGGTCCGAGCCCGTCTGCGCGATGCCGATAATCGGCTTGCCCGCCTGCAACTCCTCGCGCGACAGGCCGAAATTCATGTAGCGCTCGACATACATCGCCGACATGTGCGGGTCGTCGGGATTGTCGAACCAGACTTGCGAGCGCAGCTTCATCTTGCCGCGGCTCCCTTTTTTGCCTGCCATTTGAGCCTCCCGGGACGCCGTGCACCGGCGGCCTTGAACCCGTCGCGGGTTTGATTTCCCTTGACCTATGCGCCTAATGTTCGCGCAAAATCAACGCGCATGAAAGCCGGGAGGAAAGCCCATGTTGCGTACCGTTGCCGCCTTCGAGCGCATGGGAGAGGAAAACGCCTTCGCCGTGCTGGCGCGCGCGACCGAGCTCGCGGGCCAGGGCCGCGATATCGTCAATCTCGGCATCGGCCAGCCCGATTTCCCAACGCCGCCGCACATCGTCGAGGCCGCGATCAAGGCGCTGAAGGACGGCCATCACGGCTATACGCCGGCGACCGGCATCAAGCCGCTGCGCGAGGCCGTCGCCGCCGACCTGCACAAGCGCTTCAAGGCGGACGTTTCCCCCGATCTCGTCTTCATCGCGCCCGGCGGCAAGGTCACGATGTACGCGGCGATCCTGATGTTCGGCGAACCCGGCGCCGACATCCTCTATCCCGATCCCGGATTCCCGATCTATCGCTCGATGATCGAATTCACCGGCGCGCGGCCGATCCCGGTGCCGATCCGCGAAGAGAACAGTTTCGCGTTTTCGGCGGACGAAACGCTGAAGCTCATCACACCGAACACGCGGCTGCTGATCTTGAATTCTCCCGCCAATCCCACCGGCGGCGTGACGCCGAAAGCCGAGGTCGAAAAGCTCGTCGCCGGCCTCGACAAATATCCCGACGTCGCGATGATGTCGGACGAAATTTACGACCACATGCTCTATGATGGCGAGGAGCATGTGTGCCTGCTCAATTATCCGTCGATCCGCGACCGGCTGATCCTCCTGAACGGCTGGTCCAAGACCTACGCCATGACCGGCTGGCGTCTCGGCTATTCGGTCTGGCCAGCGAAGCTCTATGACTTTGCCCGCAAGCTCGCGGTGAACTCATATTCCTGCGTGAATGCGCCGACGCAATATGCCGGCCTCGCCGCGCTCAAGGGCCCGCAGGGTGAAGTGAAAAAAATGGTCGCCGAATTCGATAAGCGCCGGAAGGTCGTCGTGGAGGGCTTGAACAAGCTGCCGGGCGTTTCCTGCAAGACGCCAAAGGGCGCTTTCTATGCGTTCCCCAACGTGAAGAACACCGCCTGGAAGGCGAAGGCGTTTGCCTCTTCGCTGCTGGAAGAAGCCGGCGTCGCCATCATCGGCGGCCCCGATTTCGGAATTCTTGGCGAGGGCTATATCCGCGTGTCCTACGCGAACTCGACCGAGAACATCCAGAAGGCGCTGAGCCGCATGGGCGAGTTTCTCGCCAGCCGCAAGGCGGCTTAGGCCTTCCCGCAGCTGGAGGACGCTTGATGAATGTCCATGAGCGCGGCTTTTCCGAAGAACAGCGCCTGATGCGCGACAGCTGCCGCGCTTTCGTGGACGAAGTCGTCGTTCCCTTCATCCGCGACAACTGGCAGCGCGAATGGGACATGAACCCGGGCCTACGGCTGCCGCCGGCGATCCTCGAAGCCGCCGACAAGGTCGGCGTCCGCACGCTCGGCGTGCCCGAGGAATTCGGCGGCATCGAGCTCGACGCCGCGACCGAGGTGCAGACCTTCGCGCTGATCGCCGAGGAAATCGCACGCGGCGATTGCGGGCTCGCCGACAAGCTCGTGCAGAACTGGAAAATCTCGGTGCTGCTTCGCAACCTCGCGCCGCGCCATTTGCAGGAGCATTGGTTCAAGCGCCTCGTCGCCGAACCGCAACTCCTGTTCGCCCACTGCCTCACCGAACCGCGCGGCGCCTCCGACCGGTGGCTGCCCTACAACGTGCCCGAGGCCGCGATGCAGACCCACGCCGAGAAGCGTGGCAACGAATGGGTCATCAACGGCCGCAAGCACTTCATCTCCAACGGCTTCGATGCCGGTCTCTACATCGTTTACGCGAACACCAACCAGAAGGTCGGCATCCTGCAGGGTACGTCGTCCTTCGTCGTGCCGCGCGACGCGCCGGGTCTTTCCGTCGCCCGTTGCAACGAGACCATGGGCGGCCGCTTCATGAACAACGGCGAGATCGTGTTCGAGGATTGCCGCGTGCCGGCCGATCACGTGCTCGCCGAGAACGAAGCGATGCAGAAGGCGAGCGTCTATTTCCGCCCTGGAAAAATCATTCAGGCCTCGAAGAATCTCGGCGTTGGCGTCGCCGCCTTCGAGCGCACGGCCGATTACGTGCAGAACTACGTCCAGGGCGGCCGTATCCTGATCAAGCATCAGGCGGTCGCGCTGCGCCTTGCCGACATGGCGATCCGCATCGAGGCGGTGCGCGCCCTTCTCGGCCGCGCTGCCGACGCCGTGTCGAGGAATGCGCCCGACGCCGACGCGCTCTGCAACATGACAAAAGTGTTCGCATCTGAGGAAATTTTGAAGGTTTGTCAGCACGCCATGGAATTGCACGGCGGCCACGGCGTGATGCTGGAAATGGGCGTCGAAAAACTCTTCCGCGACGCTGCGATCTTCCTGCACTCGGACGCGACCGCCGACATCTCCCGCTTCAAGATCGTGAAGGCGCTGTTCCCGCACACGGCCGGCAAATATGCCGGCCCCGAGGCGTGAGCGAATTCAGCACGGCAAGACGAGGTAAAAGCCGCTGCGCCGGTTTAGTGTTCGACGATAAGTTGCTGCACGCACGAGTCGCTATCGAAAATAGCGCGGAGCTCGCCCGAGGCAGCCGACACCTGGGACCCTTTCGTTGGATATGTCGCATTGCCGCGGACGCCAATGACCTGATGTCGATACACGGGACCCGTTGCGGCGACTCAAATGCAATGCTTCTCTGACGCGCCGCATTCACGCAATCCCGTTGAACCGATCATCCGATTGACTGGCCCATGGTCGGCGCTGGATATCCCGCGGGGTCGCGTCGGGAGTGGTTGCAGGGCGGACGTCCGCTCGCGGTGGAGCGGCAGTGGGGGACGGCGAAGGTGCGGATTGTCTCGGTCGGCGAGGTAATGATTGAACTGGTACGCGGGCCCGATGGTCGGTTTACCCTCGGCTTTGGCGGCGATGCGTTTCATGCCGCCGTCTATCTTTCCCGCTGCGGCGCCGACGTGGCGCTCGCGACCGCGCTCGGCACCGACCGCTATTCCGACGCGGCTCTGGAGACGGCCGCCGCCGAGGGCGTCGCCACCGACCTGGTGCTGCGGATCGGAGATCGCGTGCCCGGGCTCTGCCTGGTGGAGACCGATGGCAATCGCAATGGTGAAGTCTGGCGCGACGTCGCGCCGGCACGGCAACTTTTTGAACTGCCTGGTTGGGACCGCGTGGCCGAGCAAGTGGTCGCGGCGGAACTCGTCTATTTCTCCGGAGTGACGTTGTCGCTCTATTCCAACGTCGGCCTCGGCCGCATGCTCGCCGCGCTCGAATTCGGGCGCGAGCGCGGCGCCAAGATCGCCTTCGACAGCAATTGGCGTTTTGCGAGCTGGCGCGGTGACGACCAGCGCGCCCGCGCGGTCTTCTCCGAGGCGCTGAAGCGGAGCGATCTCGCGCTTCCCTCCTTCGAGGACGAGACGGCCTTGTGGGGCGATGTGTCGCCCGCGGCCACGGTCGAGCGACTGACCACTTTCGGCGTCCGCGAAATCGTCGTGAAGAACGGATCCGCGCCGGCGCTCGTTCACGCCGAAGGGCGTACCATCGAGGTACCGGTGCCGCAGAAGGTCGATCCCGTGGATACGCGCGCCGCGGGCGATGCCTTCAACGCAGCCTATCTCGCGGCCCGCCTGAAGAACGAAAAGCCGGAGGCGGCGGCGCTTGCCGGCCACCGCCTCGCAGCCGAGGTGCTGCGCCATCCGGGCGCGATATTGCCCGCTTCCAAGCGGAACGGCGGCGCCAGGCGCCTCTGACCTCCTGCATAATTTGCATCGCCCTGTCCTATATCGGCGGTTGTCAGCCGTTGATGTCCGCCGGATAATGTGGGCAAGCCGGCAGTGGGACCCATCCCCGGCGTCGGCGGGCTGTGGGACCGCACCGGCCACCGCACAGCCAAGGGAGGAAAACATGGAAACCCGCAGACCGCGTCGCCGCGGCTTGAGCCGCCGCGACGTCATGAAAACAGCCGCCGCGGCGGGCGCCGTGGCGACCGTCGGCCCATTCTTCCACGTCAACCCGGCGCGCGCCGCCAAGAGCTTGCGCATCCTGCAATGGAGCCATTTCGTTCCCGGCTACGACAAATGGTTCAACAACGAATACGTGAAGGAATGGGGCGCGAAGAACGACACGGAAGTGGTCGTCGACAACATCAACCTCGGCCTCATCCCGTCCCGCGCCGCCGCCGAAGTCTCCGCCCAGAAGGGGCATGACCTCGTGATGTTCCTCTCGCCGCCGTCGGTGTACGAGGAGCAGGTCGTCGACATGAAGGACGTCTATGCCGAGTGCGAGAAGAAGCACGGCAAGCCGATCGACCTCGCCGTCAAGAGCACTTTCAATCCGAAGACCAAGAAGTATTTCGCCTTCTCCGACAGCTTCGTGCCCGACCCGGTCAATTATCGCATCGATCTCTGGGGCGACATCGGCATGAAGCCGGACACTTGGGAAGACGTCCGCATCGGCGGCAAGAAGATCAAGGACAAGCACAAGATTCCCGTCGGCATCGGACTTTCTGCCGAACTCGACACGGCGATGGCGATGCGAGCGATCATGTATGCGTTCGGATCCCATGAACAGGACCAGGAAGGCAACCTCACCATCAACTCGAAGGAAACCCTCGAAGCGATCAAGTTTGTCAAGGCGCTGTTCGAAGAGACCATGACGCCCGAGGTGTTCGCATGGGACGCTTCGTCGAATAACCGGCAGATGCTCGCCGGCCGCTCCTCGCTCGTGCTCAACGCCATCTCGGTCACGCGCACCGGCGAGAACTCGAAGCTTCCGATCCACGAAAAGATCGGGCTCGCCAAGGCCGCGAAGGGCCCCGTGCGCCGCATCGGGCTCGAGCACGTGATGGATTGCTACGTGATCTGGAAGTTCGCGGACAACATTCCGGGCGCCCAGAAATTCCTGGTCGACTACATCGACAACTTCAAGAAGGGCTTCATGGCGAGCGAATTCTACAACTTCCCGTGCTTCGCCAAGACCGTGCCGGACCTGAAGCAGCTCATCGCCAAGGACTCCAAGGCGGTGCCGCCCGACAAGTACGCCGTACTCGAGGACGTGCTCGATTGGGCGACGAACGTCGGCTATCCCGGCTACTCGCACGCCGCAATCGACGAATCCTTCGGCAACTGGACGCTGAACACCATGTTCGCCAAGGCCGCAAGTGGCGCCGAGACACCCGAGGATGCGTTGAAGCAGGCCGATGCGCAGATGAAGGCGATCTGGGCCAAGTGGAAGGAACGGAAGATGATTTGATCCGCTTGTTCCGGCATCGAAGTAGAGGGGCCCGGCACGCGCCGGGCCCCGTTGCCGCCGGCCAAATCATCGCATCCATTTCCGCGCCGATTATCGTATTCCATCCGAACCGATCCGAGGGCTGCATGGCGACAGTCGAAGCACGACATGTTTCCAAGCATTTCGACGACGTCCGCGCCGTCGACGGCATCGACCTGACCGCGGGCGAAGGCGAATTCCTCGTCCTGCTCGGCCCGTCCGGCTGCGGCAAGACCACGCTGATGCGCATGATCGCCGGCCTCGAGCGGCCGACCCACGGCGACATTGTGATCGACGGTAGGATTGTGACTGACCTGCCGCCCCGCGCGCGCAACATCGCCATGGTGTTTCAGAGCTACGCGCTCTACCCGCACCTGACGGTGGAAAAGAACATTTCCTTTCCGCTGCGCGCCGTCGGCATGCCGAAAGACGAAACCCGCAAGAAGGTTGAGTGGGCGGCGCGCATGTTCGGGATCGAGCGCTTTCTCGACCGCAAGCCGCGCCAGCTTTCCGGCGGTGAACGCCAGCGCGTGGCGCTCGCCCGCGCCGTCGTGCGCGAGCCGGTCGTGTTTCTGCTCGACGAGCCGCTCTCCAATCTCGATGCCAAGCTCCGCAATTCCGCACGCGACGAGCTCAAGCAATTCCAGCGCAGCCTCGCCACCACGACGATCTATGTTACCCACGACCAGGCCGAGGCCATGGGGCTCGGCGACCGCATCGCCGTGCTCAATCAGGGCAAGGTGATCCAGGTCGGCACGCCGCAGGAAATCTACGGCAGGCCGAACGACATTTTCGTCGCGACCTTCATCGGCTCGCCGCCGATGAATCTCGTGGACGATGGCGCGACTTGGCTCGGCTTTCGCCCCGAGGCGTTCCTGCCGCGCGAGGTGAAGAGCGAGAGCGACGTCGTGACGTTCCCCTTCCGCGTGACGCGCGTCGAGTATCTTGGCGCCGACCGGCTTGTTTACGGCGTGCTCGAAGGCCGCAGCCCGGAGGCGCATGTCATATCGAAGATTCCGACCAACATCCGCGCCGAAGTCGCGGCCGGCCAGAAGTACGATTTCGTCATTCGCCGCAACGACATCGAACGCTTCGACCGCGCCACCGGCCGGCGCGTGAACGGGGGTCCGGGGTGAGCCTCGTTTCCACGGCGCATGGCAGCCTGCGGGCGCGCCTCGCTGACAGCCAGCGCTGGCTTTGGCCGTTGATGCTGGCACCGGCAATTCTCTACATCGTCTTGCTCGTCGGCTTTCCGTTCCTGCTTTCGCTTTATTACAGCCTGTCCGACGCCACCGTCGCGAGCCGCGAGTTGAAGTTCGTCGGCCTCGAGAATTACCGCCGCATTGTCGAGAGCAGCACGTTCTGGCTCGCGCTGAGGAACACGCTGATCATCACGCTCGTCTCGCAATTCTTCATCATCGCGCTCGCGAATATTCTGGCGGGTGCGCTGATCAAGGATTTCCGCGGCAAGTGGTTCGTGCGTTTTCTAATTCTGCTGCCCTGGGTCGCGCCCATCTCGCTCGGCTCGATCGGCTGGCTGTGGATCTACGATTCCATCTACAGCATCATCAATTGGACCGGCCAGGCGATCGGCATCCTCGGGCCCAACCAATGGCCGATCTGGCTCGGCGATCCGACACTTGCCATGGCCTCGATCATCATCTTGAACGTGTGGCGGCTGTTGCCGCTCGCGACCGTGATCATCCTCGCCGGGCTCAGCTCGATCCCACAGGACATTCATGACGCGGCGGCGATCGACGGCGCTGGCTTCTGGCGCCGCCATTTCCAGATCACCGCGCCGCTCATTCTGCCGATCACGCTCGTGGCCGTTCTGTTCGGCATCATTTTTACTTTCACCGACATGATCATCGTGTTCGTGCTGACGCGTGGCGGGCCGTACGACACGACGCAAGTGATCGCGAGCTGGGCCTATTTCACCGGCATCCAGGGTGGCGATCTCGCTGGCGGCGCCGCGATCTCGCTGTTCATGTTCCCGGTGCTGGTCGCGGTCGCGATCCTGTTCCTCGTGCTCGCCCGCCGCTCGGAGGTCACCTGATGAGCCCCCTCGTCGCGCGCCTGCGCCGCGTCGCCATCGCCGGCGGTCATACGGGGATTCTCGTCTTCTTCGTGACGTTCCTCGCATTCCCCTTCTATTGGATGGTCATCACGACCTTCAAGACGACGCAGGATCTACACGACACGGCGAACAATCCGTACCTCTTCAACGATCCGCCGACGCTCGAGCACCTGCGCATGCTGTTCGAAGAAACCCAGTATTTACAGTGGCTTCTGAACACCGCCTTCGTCGGCGTGGCGGTGGTCGCGATCACGCTCGCGCTCGCGATCCCCGCCGGCTACGCGCTCGCCCGCATGACCGGCCCCTGGGCGCAGACGCTCGGCATTGCGATCTTCCTCACGTACCTCGTCCCGCCGACGATCCTGTTCATCCCGTTCGCGCGCATCATCGCGACGCTCGGCCTTCAGGACTCGCTCTGGTCGCTCGTGCTCGTCTATCCGAGCTTCACGGTGCCGTTCTGCACCTGGCTCCTGATGGGATTCTACAAGGCGATTCCGCGCGACCTCGAGGACGCGGCCATGATCGACGGACTTTCGCGCCTTGGCGCATTTGTCAAGGTTGTCATGCCCATCTCGCTCGCCGGCATTCTCACCGTCATCATCTTCGCCTTCACGCTGGTGACGCAGGAATTCGTCTACGGCCTGACCTTCATCACCGGATCATCGAGCTACACGGTGAGCGTCGGCGTGCCGACCTTCCTCGTGCGCGGTGACGTCTATTTCTGGGGCTCAATGATGGCGGCCTGCCTGATCGCGAGCGTGCCGATCGCGATCATCTACAATTTCTTCGTCGATCGCTTCGTCGCGGGCTTCACCGTCGGCGCAGTGAAATAGCGCCGACGCCGCTTCAAAGCTTGTACAGACGCACTGCGTTGTCGACCGCGATCTTCTGCGCGAGGTCGGCCGGCAAAAGCGAGAGCAATCGATGCGCGGCGGTAAACCGTCCCTCATTCCCGCGGCCCAGCGCGGCGAGCGGCCCCTCGGGAAGCACCGACGACGAAAGAATGAACGCATCCGCACCCATGACGAACCGGTTCGGATGCCGCTTCAACAGAGCGAGCCAGCCCGCCTCGATTCCTTTTGGGCTGACCATCAGATTGTAGAATCGCAGATTGAATGCGTTGGCAGCCGATGCGCCCGGCGGAACCGGCCGCAGGCTCATATAGAGATTGGGATGCGCATCCATGAGCCGGCCAATCAGCGCCGGCGTCATGTTGCCGGTGAAATCCGAACCGCCGTGCGCCCAGACGATGCGCGCGTTGCGCTCGTGCGCGAGCAGCTTTTCGAACCCGGGGATATTGCCCTTTAGCGTCGGGGGGTTCGGCGGAACCTTCAAATTTGCCGGCGTGCGCGTTGCATCTTTGAGCACCGGATCCATGTGCAGGTCGATCA
Organism: Xanthobacteraceae bacterium; assembly: GCA_040901465.1. Taxonomy (GTDB): domain Bacteria; phylum Pseudomonadota; class Alphaproteobacteria; order Rhizobiales; family Xanthobacteraceae; genus JAUSIF01. Next base: position 13,183 of record JBBDYN010000021.1, on the reverse strand, counting down.
CCGCCTGCCGCGTGCCGGCCACCTCCAGGAGCGCGTAGAGCAAGGGATGGTCCATCGGCACTTCCTCGAACGCGTGTTGCGGCACGAGCGAAAAATGCAGCGCGGCGATTTCCCCGAAGCCGACTGCGCCCGCATCCAGCATTTCCTTTGCCAGATCGACAAAGCTCTGTCTGATTGCGGACGTGACGCCGGAGGGTTCTTTATATTGTTGGATCGCCGGGTTCAGCGTGCCGCCGCCGGCGAGAAATCCGAAGCGGCCGGGATAGCGCTTTAGCTCCGGGACGTAGTCCTTGTAATCGTACGCGACCGTCGGACTGGGATAGGGCGGCGGAAACACCACAGCCTTTTGCATTCCGCGCCCGTCCATCTCGGCAACAGCTCGCTCCACCGCCTCGCCGAACTGGCGCTTCGGCCCGCCGATCGTATGCAAATGCACGTCGATCCAGCGCGGCGCGGCGCCGCGTACTGGCGGCCCTGACAGCGCGGCACCGATTGATCCTGCGACGAAAGCCCTCCGGGTAATGCCCACTCTCTTTCCCATTCGGAGGTACCTTGGGCAGGGCAATTATTTGCTGCGATCGACGCGCAGATTGTATGACGCGCCTTGCTTTCCCGTCAAACGAACCGTGACGCCGTTCTCAATGTCGGAAAAAACCTCGTTCTTACCGACGTCGAACGCAGCGCCGTCCAGATTCGCTACGGACGGATCGGCATTGATCAGCCGGACGGGCGCTCGGCCCTTGCGCGGCTCTGGAATGCTGTCGTCGCCGAGCATGATCAGGACGCCCCCGGCGGGCAGATTCGTATCTTGGCCGGCCAGTTGGCGATTCTCGACGAGGTAATACGTTTGCGCCGTCAGGGGAATACGCACTGCGAGCGTTTTCGATGCCGCATCCGCCAATGGGCCAAGTCTTACCTCCGCACGCTCCCCCACATTGACCGTTCGCACCTTCGACTCGTCGATCCACCCGAGCCGCAGCTTCGTCCACGCGCTCATCCCCGGAATGCCGGGCCGTTGCAGGCATTGGTTGCAGGACATCGGGTCCCACGCACCCATGTGCATCTGCGCTCGCACCAGTGCGCCGATCGCAAGCGGACCTGATTTCTCCGCCGAGGCCGACGCGGAATCCTGATCGTACATGTCGGGCAATACGCGCCGGCCATTTTCCACGCCGGCAATGATATGGGCCATGTTGTGGACGATCTTCCCGAGATTGGCGCTCTGGGCGTAAATCGCCACGCCGCCCCTGATCTTGTTCCCGCCTGGCGTGTTCAGTGAACTGTCATCGGCAATTCCGAGCAGTCCCGGATACGTGTTCAATCCTTGATTGCCCCATTGCAGCGCGGTCGCCGCGAGAACGATGATGACGAAATCGTATCGTGTCACATCAACGTCTCGCTCCGCCGGAGCTACGGCATCGGCGATCAGCCGCTGCAAGTTCTGTTTGTCGACCTTGAGGTTCTGCCACGGCACCCAATACTGCTTGATAGGAAGAGGCATTCGATACCAATTCTTTGCGACCTCTCCCTCCAGGCATGCTTTCCCATATGACATCTCGCGGACGTAACGATCCGGCTCATGCAGGAACCGCCTTCGAACGAACTCGCTTTCGATCTTCCGCGGGACGTCCGGAAATTCCACTTGGATGACGAGCGGCTTCAACCGAGCTGAGCACGCCGATTGTCTGGCTCCCGCTGATTTCTGAGCACTGGCTGCGCCGGAATGCAGCGCAACCGCCGTCAATATCGCGAGCCAAATCGCCGGTGCAAACATCGGAGGTCTCCCCGCGCGAGATATCCTATTCCGCCGCTGCCTTCGTTTGCGCCAATTGAATTGCTCCCCTCTTCGCCATCCGATCGATATCGGCATCCGAGAATCCGTGCTCGCGCAGCACTTCCCGCGTGTGCTCGCCGAACGTGGGCGCCCCGCGCCGCACGCCGCCAGGCGTCCCGGAAAACTTCACCGGCGCGCCGATCGTCTTCACCGGCCCGAGCGTCGAATGTCGCGCCTCGACCACCATGCCGCGCGCGATCGTCTGCGGATCGGCATGCATCTGCACGACGTCGAGCACCGGCCCGGCCGGCACCTTGGCGTGATCGAGCGCCGCGAGCCATTCGGCGCGCGTACGTTTGCGGAATTCCGGCGCCAGTCTCTCGGCGAGCGCAATGCGGTTCTGGATGCGGCCGGAAGACGCCTTGAAGCGCGCGTCCTCGGCAAGCTGCGGTATCCCGAGCATTTCCACGAGCCGCAGCCAGGTCGCCTGATTGGCGGCGCCGACCGTAATCCAGCCGTCCGTGGTCTCGAATGCTTCGTAGGGCGCGTTCAAGGGATGCGCCGAGCCCATCGGCCCGGGTGCGACCCCGGTCGCGAGCGCGATCGCCGATTGCCAATAGGTGAGGGCGATCCCCGCTTCGAACAGCGACGTGTCGACCATCTGCCCTTCGCCCGTACGCGACCGCGCATGCAGCGCGGCCACAATCCCCATGGCAGCGAGAATGCCGGCCGTGATGTCGGTGACCGGCGCACCCACCTTCACCGGTGGCCGGCCGGGCCCCTCGCCCGTGATCGACATCAACCCGCTCATGCCCTGCGCCACGAGGTCGAAGCCGGCGCGGTCCGCATACGGGCCGGTGCGGCCGAAGCCGGAGATCGAGCAATAGATGAGACGCGGGTTCTCGCGCTTCAGCGTCCCGTAGCCGAAGCCCATCTTCTCCATGACGCCGCGCCGGTAATTTTCCGTGAGCACGTCTGCGTCCTTGGCGAGCCGCCGCAACACACGCTTGCCGTCCTCGGTCTTGAGATCGACGGCGATCCCGCGCTTGTTGCGGTTCATCATCAGGAACGAGGCAGCCTCGTCGCCGATCGCCGGCGGCACCGTGTGGCGCGTATCATCCCCGCCCGGAATTTTCTCGACCTTGATCACCTCCGCGCCCATGTCGGCGAGCATCACCCCGCACGCCGGCCCCGCCATGACGTGGCAGAGTTCGATCACTTTGATTCCCGCGAGCGGACCGGCGGACTCACGTTTCGCCATGCGCGGGCACCCCCATTGAAATCGCGAACTTCGCCGATCGTCGGTCCATGATCGACAGACCATTAGCACAAGCCTGAAAACGCCCGCAGGGCGAACTTCCGGCACATCCGTTCCTGCGTGGCTCGCCGCTCCGCTTACACGGCAATTTCATTTGACCGCAGGGCGCTCGCCATTGTCCACCGCTGTACCGCACACTCGAAAGGTTCGCTGCCGCGGCGAGACCCGGCCCACCGATGGAGACGGAAGAAAATGCCGCTACTCCGCTCGCTTTCCGAGAACGCCACCCTGCCGGACCTCCGGCGCCAGTATGCCGACCTGTTGGAGCGGTTGCGCCCCTATGGCCACCGGCTGATGCGCGGACGCTCGCCCCTTACATCGGCCCAGCGCGAGCTCATCGCCGCCTATGTGTCCGGGGTGAATAGCTGCCGCTATTGTCATGGCGTGCATTCGCAGGTCGCGCGCGGCTTCGGCGTGGATGAGCGGTTGTTCACCGCGCTGATGGACGATCTTGAATTTGCACCCATCGACGCGCGCATGAAGCCGATCCTGCGCTACGTGCGCAAGCTCACGGAGACCCCAAGCCGGATGACCGAGGCCGACGCGGCCGCGGTCTACGACGCCGGATGGAGCGACGAAGCCTTGCTCCACGCCATCGCGGTCTGCGCCTATTTCAACAACATGAATCGGCTGGTCGAAGGCTGCGGCATCGTCGGCACGCTCGAGGAATACGCCTCTGGCGCGCGCATGCTCATCGAGCATGGCTATCGTACGCCGCACAAGAGGACGCGCGCGCGAAAGCCGGCAAGATCAACTGCCCGGCAGATCAGATCGCGCAAGAAAGCGCGCCGCCGGTCTTAGGGCGTTGCCAGCGCGCCGGATCCATCGCCGGCGCCTTCCACCGGCGTACGCTCGACGTCGGTGACCCGCACCTTGGTCTTGAGCGGCGTGCGCGAGGCAGCATGCAGAAAGCAGGTGCGCTCGCCCATATCCACGATCTTTCTTACGACGTCGTCAGCGAGCTTGGTGGTCAGCGATACATGCGTGCGCACCGGCTCGGCGCTTGGCGGCGTGCCGGAAGCGCCTTCACCGACTGCGAGCCCGAACGCCATGTGCTGTGCGATTGAGTAGTCGAGATCGTCATATTTCATGATCATGGCGTAGCGGCCGATCTGGGTGAGGTAGCAGAACGCGATCCCGGCCGAGAGATACGCAAGCGGCGACGGCGCGTGGATCCCGCCTACCGCGGCATTCGCGATATCGCACAGAAAACGAAAATTGCTGCCGATCGGCTTGTAGAGTTGTACCTGCGTCTCCGACAACCCGTCGTCCCGCATCGTCGCAATGCCGCGGATGTGCAGCGTGCGCTTCTGCTCCGACTTCAGGCTCGAGCCGGCGCCGCCCTCCACATGGAACACGGTCTCGGCGCTGCCGAGCTTGCCGATGATGTCATCCGGAAACTCGGCTTTCGGATCGGGCCTAGCCCCGTCGAACATCGCGTCGTCAAGCTTGGGCTCCGGCGAATTGGCCCAGCCTCGAACCTCGCCGGTCGGAACCGGCTTGCCGCTGTTCACGATCGAGAACTCACTCGCGCACACAGTGCGCAGATAGGCGTCGCCGGGCGAACGGGCCAATGCATTCATCACGAGATTCTGCACGACCGAATCCGGCGCGCTCGAATCGATCCGCACGTGCAGCGCCACCGGCAACGCGCCGCCGATCATGTCGCCGCGCACTGCCGATCCTTCCATGGTGTAGAAATTGTCCTGGATCACTTCGATCCGGTCGATCGGAACGCGCTGTGCGTCCGCGAGCGCCACGATCTCCGCGAGATAGGCGTTGACTAGCCCGGTCGCGAAGAACGCAAGTGGAAACGGCGCGAGGTCGGTGCCGTTGAGATACGGCCCCTCATCGCACACCATGCGCCAAGTTTGGCCGCCGGGCTCCGACGTGACCAGCGCCTCTTTTTGCATTCCCTCGAGTGCACGCGCATAGGTGCGAATTTCGGTGCGGTTGGGCGCTACCTTGCGGGCGTCGCCCGGACCGCCCTTCACCGGAAATGCGAGCGGATAGGGAGACGATTGGATATTCGCCATGGCGATCTCCTCCGGGACGACGTGCCGGGCGCGATCGATCGCTGAATCCGGACGCCAGCATTATTGAGAGTCTATTGAAGCGCCCGGATTGGCTCAAGGCATCGATCGGCGGGTTCGCCACACGAACGTCGGCCGGGATTCGCACCGCTCGCGAGCAATACAGGCGGACCCGGCGCTGTGCCGGGCCCGCCTCACATTCACGTTCGCTCGATAAAGGGGACGGCGTTCACCGTGCAAGTGGCGCGAAATTCGCGTGCGCCACCACGAGCCACGCATCCCCGCTCTTGCGGAACACGGTCATGCGCGGGGCGTAGGCCTCAACGCGCTTGCCGCCGATCGTTTCGCCCGCTTTCATCCAATAGCGCGCGATCAAATGATCTCGGTACGAGGTCACGACGAGCCGATCGGGTGCCGGCATCGCGTCAAACTTCGGCAGGCTGCTGCGCACGTACTCGCCAGCGTTATAGGCCGCGCCGTCCGAGCGCGTAATCTGGAATTCGGGTGCGAGCACGGCGCGAACCGCCGCGACGTTGCCGCTGGCGACGGTCTTCAGCCAAACATCGACGGCCTTGCGCCCTTCCCGCTCGACTTCGCCGATCTGCATCGCCGCGGGCCTGGCCGATTGTTTTTGCGCGGTCGCCGCGTTCGCTGCCATCCCGGAATCGCGGAAATGCCAGCCGGCCGCGACGCCGATCAGGAGCGCGAGTACCGCGATGAACACCACGTGCCACTGACCGCCTCGCTTCGACGCGGCCCTGCGCGTCGACGAGCGCCGTTTGGCGGACTTGCGCTTCGAGGATTTCTTCTTGGAGCGTTTCGCCATCGCTTCCTCCCGGACGGCAAGAATCAAGCTATGAATTCCGCAGGGACGATACGTCGCGATGGTTAACGGAATCTGCCGCGGTCCTCGCGACAGGAATTGCGGCCGAAATTGCACTGTCTACGGCCCGCCATGAGCCCCCGTTAAGAAAAAATTTACCGCGGATCCACCCGCACATGGGGCACCGCGCGCCTGTTAGGCGCGCTTTAAGCCTGAGGGCATTCCCTTCGCGCGGGCAACATCGCTTGAACCGATCGGGGGCGGCAATATGGCGTCCATCGCCATTCACGCAGACATCAAGCGATGGCATTGGCTGCGCAGTCCGCAGTTCGATCTCTCCTTCATTCTCGGGATTCCTGCGCTCGGCATTGCGACGGGCTTTGTCGTCACTTGGCAGCCGGATTGGTTCTGGCCGATCCTGATCTTCGACCTCTGGTTCCTCGGCTATCACCACGTCATTTCGACCTACACGCGGCTGTGCTTCGACCGGAAGAGCTTCGCCGACTCGGGCTTCCTGGTGTTTGGGCTGCTGCCGCTCGTGACCGTCGGCACCGTGGCGGTCGCGTGGTTCATCGGCCTCTGGGCCATCGTCAGCGTGTATTTCTATTGGCAGTGGTTTCATTACACGCGCCAGAGCTGGGGCATATCGCGCATGTATCGCGCGAAGGATCGCGAGGAACTTTACGAAGACGGCTGGCTCGATCAGGCGCTCTTCTATTCACTGCCGGTCCTCGGCGTCCTCTACCGGTCGTGGCAGGATCCCGGGAAATTCATCGGCCTCGACCTGAAGGTCATTCCGACGCCGTCGTGGCTCGTGACCGGGTGCGCGATCGCCACCGCGGGGCTTCTCGCCTATTGGGTGCTGCGCCGCGTCCAGGCCTGGTGGATGAACCGTATCGCCGCCGTCCACACAATCTACATGCTCAGCCATTTCGCGATCTTCGCCGCCGGGTATCTCCTGATCGACGACATCACCTATGGCTGGCTCGCGATCAACATCTGGCATAACGCGCAATACATCCTGTTCGTCTGGCTGTTCAATGCGCGCCGCTTCAAGGACGGCGTCGATCCGGAGGCCCGCTTTCTCTCTTACATCAGCCAGCCGAACCGGCTTTGGCTGTATCTCCTGACCTGCGTCGGCATCACCGGCCTCGTGTATTGGTTCGTGCTCGGCACGCTGAGCGCGCTGTTCTTCGCCGGGCTTTCCGCGACCATTGTCCTCTATCAGATCGTCAACTTTCACCACTACGTCGTCGACTCGATGATTTGGAAAGTCCGCAAGCCTGCGATCCAAAAAACCATGGGCCTGACGGACGGATGATCGGGGCCGCCGCCTCCCTCGCTTTCGCGAGCAAGTCCGGCGGCAACGCCTGGCCCGGTCTCGACGAGCGTTGGACTCGCGCCGAAATCGCGGCGGCGATGGCGAACATCGCGCTCGCCTGCGCGATCGTCTGGACCTTCCATGACAGCTTCTGGTGGCCGCCGGACGACGGCGCCTATGCCTACGTCGCTGACCGCCTGCGCAACGGCGATGTCTTGAATCGCGACCTGCACGACGTTCATGCCGGCTACGTCCACTTTCTGCACGCGCTCGCGTTCGATCTGTTTGGCCGCGACCTGGCGAGCCTGCGCTATCCGCTTGCGCTTCTAACCGTAGTCCAGTCGGCGATCGTATTCTTGATCTTGCGGCCGCTGATCGGGCCGTTGGCGATTTGCGGCGGACTCGCAATGTCCGCGCTCACCTTCGTGCAGTTCCTCAATCCCACCCCTAATTGGTATGCCCTGTTCCTCACCGTGCTCTTGGTTACCCTACTCGTCGTGCGCGCGGAGCGGAACACATTGGGCCTCGTCGCTATCGGATTTGTCATCGCAACAATCTTTCTGTTCCGACAACTGACAGGCGTCCTGGTGGGATTTGGCGCGGTCGCCTACTTGCTACTGCCAGAACACGCTGTGCAAGCGCGTCTGCACCAAAAATCCGTCGTTGCCTGGATTGTCGCAACGGCGATGGCGCTCGCGCTTGCGGCTTATCTCTGGTTCAAGACTGATGCCGTGTCGTTCGTGCTCTATGGCTTCTGGCCACTCGCGACGCTTGCATTGGTCGGCGTCCGCACCGAGCTGAACAATCGACAGGCGGCACGACTGATCGTCTCGCTGCTCGCCGGCGCAGCAATCGCGGTTCTGCCGCTGGTTTCCTATCACCTGTTGCATGGCTCGCTGCTCATCTGGCTGGACGACACCATTCTTTCCGCAGTTTCGCTGACCGACCTCGATTTCTTCCGGCGTTCCAGTTACGCGCTGATGCTCGTGTCCGCTGCAACGGGCGCCGCCGGTCTTGGTGATCCCGTCGCGATGCTCAACGGCGTATTTTGGCTACTCGTGCTCCTTTCGCCGTTCATCCTGGGGGTCGCGGTCCTGCGTACCCTACAACGCGACAGCGGCCGAATTCATCCGCTGCCGCTTTTGGCGCTCTTCCACGCACTCGTGTCCGCGCACTACGCGATCCCGATTTATGCGCTGTACTCCGCCGGACTGACCTTCGCGGGATTGTTCGCGATTACGCGCTTCCGACTCTCGCGCACGATCGCCCTTGCGGCGACATTAATTGCCGTCGTCGTCGGACTCGGCTTCCAAGCAGCACAACCGTTGTCGCGAGGGTTGGACGGCATCATGCGCGGCGAGCGCCGCACGCTCGATGCTGACGGCATTCCCGGCGCCCGCATCCGCATGGAAAAGCGGGATCAAACCATGTATCTCGACCTGCTCAAATTCGTGGAAACTCACGCGTCTCCGCAAGCCGCCATCCTCGGGCTTCCCATGACGCCCGAGCTTTATTTCCTCTCAAACCGGAAGCCGCCGGTACGCTTCGTCATTGCGCCGTTAAGTCTGCGTTCGGAGCGGGACGTGCAGCAGGCATGGAGCAACCTCGAAGCGACAATGCCGGCCGCAATCATCTTTAAGCCCGACGACAAATACACGACGCCACGCGTGCTCGAACTTATGCGCCGTCTTCAGCCTCACTATCGACTTTGCAAGACGATCGGCTCGTTCGAGTTGTATGCGCCGGCCTGCCGAACTTGAGCAACTGTGAGGGGGCGTAAGCAGCCTTTACCCTTTATGAACGTACCCGCACTAATTCTGGTGACCGTCCTATATGCCGCCATCAGCGCGTACGGGCTCTATCTGATCAAGGACGCGCCCACACTTACAAGTTCCCGGGCTCTGATCGGCGGCTTGCTCTACGGCGGCGGATTCTGCGTGTGGATCGCGATGCTGAGAGTGTTTCCGCTATCGGTCGTGTTTCCGATCGCAGCCGGCAGCCTGATCGTGGCGACGCATCTGCTCGCGCGATTCTACCTCGCAGAGACGGTTTCGATTCTGCAAACCTTTGGCATCGGCATGATCGTCGTCGGAATCTTCCTGGTGTTCCTGAGGACGCAATGATTGGCCTAGTCGAAAGGCAGCGCGAGCATTTCAACAGCATCGCTGAAAAGTATTTTTCCGCGCGATTAAACGCCAATCATCTCGTTTTGAAGAAGTTGATCTGGTCGGAATTTCTGCATGACAAGTCCCCGCTCAACAAGGCCAATCTGAACGTGCTCGACGCAATGTGCGGTTACGCCGACGCGAACGGCATCTTGCGCGAACATCTGCATGCAAAGATCGACTATTCCGGCTTCGACTATAGCGAAGAGGTGATCGAGCGCGTACGCCGTGAGAATCCGGACCTTCGAGTGTGGCAGGCCGACGCGACGGAATTTTGTCCCGACAGGAATTATGATCTGGTCGTGCTGCTGGGTGGGCTGCATCACGTGCATCACGCGGCGTCGCGCACGCTCAAACGCCTTGCAGCCGCGATCAAACCCGGCGGACACTTCCTCAGCCTCGAGCCGACGCACGGCAATCGAATTTTCGGCGCCGTTCGGAACGCGATCTATCGCAGGAATGACTTGTTCGACGCTGCGACCGAACGGGATTTTTCGGTGCGCGAACTCTCTTCGATGTTTGAAGAAGCAGGGCTGCAGCCGATCGACGCAATGTATCCCGGCTTGCTGTCGTACGTACTGTACTATAATCCGGACGCGTTTCCGTAGTTGAACGTAGGCGGCCCAGGCACCGTCAGATTTCTTTTTTCGCTCGAGCGTCCATTTATGCGCTCGTTCATCGCCCGAAAACTCTCCTTCGCGACATTGTCCCTTTGGCGCAAGCCAAATCACTGAGGTTCGCCTGCGATGACCAAGCGCACCGTTTCGATCGTAATCCCGGCGTTTGACGAGGAAGGCAATATCGGACCGCTTGCCGACCGCGTTTCCATGTGCATGGACGAGCAACCGGTCAACTACGAACTCGTCTTTATCGACGACGGCAGCCGCGACTCGACCTGGGCGCGGATTGTGGACGCTTCAGTGCGCGATACTCGCGTCAAGGGACTACGGTTGGTCCGCAATTTCGGCCATCAAAGCGCGCTCCTCGCGGGCCTGACCCAGTGCACCGGAGACGCCGCGATCACGATGGATGCCGATCTGCAGCATCCGCCGGAACTGCTGCCAAAAATGATCAACGCCTGGCGTGAGGGCGCGCCGGTAGTGCTGACGCGACGCTGCCACGCGGCTTCGAGCGGGTGGTTCAAACAGGCGGCGTCGGCCGCCTTCTACCATCTCTTTTCGAGCATTACCGGCGTACCAACCCGCCCCGGCAGCTCCGATTTTCGTCTGTTGGATCGCGCCGTGCTCGACCAGTTGCTCGCCTTCCGCGGGAGCCACGGCTTTCTAAGAGGGGCAATCAATTGGCTCGGCTATCCAGCGACCACGCTGGACTATCAGCTTGGACAGCGAGCGACCGGTCACACCAAATATTCGATCGCGAAGATGTTGCGGTTCGCCATGACCGCCGTCGTGACTTTCACCACGCGGCCTCTCTATATCGGAATCTGGCTGGGAGCGGCCCTTGCGCTATTCGCTTTCGTCGAGCTCGCCTATGTGATCGTCCAGTACGCGCGCGGTGTAACTGTTCCAGGCTGGGCGTCGCTGGTCGGGATCTCGTCATTACTTTTCGGCTTCCTGTTCTTGCTTCTCGGCGTCATTGGCCTTTATGTCGCCCGAATACACATAGCGCTGCAGACCCCGCCGATCTACGTCGTCGCCGCTCGAACGAAATCTGACGCGAATACCGCGTCAGGAACAAAATCGAGCAGACCACTCCCGCCCACGGAGTCCGGCTCGATCGTGCCTGACCGTGAACCGCACGACGAGCCCGTCGCCACCTGACCTGCTCGCTTTGCCGGTCGTCCAATTTCGCTTGGCCACCCGACGTCTGCAACCGAAACCATAGTTCCCTTGAACCGGCCGAACTTTCGCTTCCGCGAAAGAGGCGGGCCGTTTGAGCTTTGTGCGCGACAAGTCTGCAAAATCGTTCCGTGACGCTCGGCGTCACTGGCGGCCGATCGTGTCTTGCTTCGCCTGCGCTTTGCGACCGAACACGACGAAGTGCGACATCGAGAAATTCACCAGAAAGCCGACGAGTATGGAAATGCCTTTGGCGATCCATACCGGAACGAATTGCGCCGCAATGACGAGAGTCGTCGTATTGGCGGCGACACCGAGCATGCCTGAAGCGACGAACTTGCTCCACGTGGTGACCTTCAACTGTCGTCCCGATTCGGCGGCAAAGGTGGTGTAGGAATTCATTACGTAGGACGCCGACACGGCGACGAACCAGCCGAACACGTTCGCCGCCACGAGCGCGATATTGCTCGCCGTGCCGCAGCCGCACGTTTCCGCGACTGCGGAAAGGGCGCGAAGCGCGCCGGGCTGCGCCGTCAACCACCCGTACGCCAGGAAGAATATCCCCGCGTCGAGCAGCGTATTGACCACACCGACCAGCGCGAAACTTACGCCTTTACGAATAATGGCGAGGCGCGGTTCGAGCGCGGCCATAGCTGCGGGGAAGCGGGCTTTCAGGCGTTTGCGGCCCATCATGCCCGGCCGCTTTAGCATGTTCGGCCCACCCATCCGAGTTAACTTTGCTAGCGGCGCAGCCTCGACGGCCGAACAGAAAGACGCCAAATATAGTCCTTGCCACGCAACGTCGGGGGCTCTTCCATCCGGCCCAATGGATGCGACTATGACGCAGCCATGCAACCCGTGCCGCTGCCGCGGCGGAAAAAATGATGGCGCGAAAATCAACTCGCCGGAGTAAATCCGGATCGCCGGACGATTCCGCCGTGGCGGGCCTGTCCATCGTCGTGCCGCTCTTCAACGAGGCCGACGGGCTGCCCGGCCTGCACCAACGCATCGCGGAGATTGCGCGCTCGCTCCGCAAGACGCACGGCCTCGCCTGCGAGGTCGTCTATGTCGATGACGGCAGCCGCGACCGTACGCTCGCCGTCGCCCGCTCTCTGCCCGCGCGCGAGATCGACATTCAGGTCGTTTCCCTTTCCCGCAATTTTGGCAAGGAAGCAGCTCTCCTGGCGGGTCTCGAGCACGCGCGTCTCGGCGCCGTCATATTCATGGATGGCGACGGCCAACATCCACCTGCGCTGATCAAGACGCTCGTGGGCCATTGGCTCGATCGCGGCTATGACGTCGTCTACACCGCCAAGGCGAACCGCGAACGCGAGCCGGCGCTGCGGCGTTTCGGCGTCAAAGTCTTCTACTCGCTGATCAATCTCGGCGCGCGCCAGAAAATTCCCGAGGACGCCGGCGATTTTCGCCTGCTTTCGCCGCGCGCCGCAGCGGCCTTGCGGAAGCTTCCCGAGCGCAATCGGTTTTTCAAGGGACTGGCGAGCTGGATCGGCTTCCGCCAGATCCGCGTCGAGTACGAGCCGGGCGAGCGGGCGCATGGCGACACGAGCTGGAATTATTTCTCGCTCATCGGCCTGTCGGTCGAAGGCTTGACTTCGTTCTCCGTGATACCGCTGCGCGTCGCGAGCGTCCTCGGCTTGCTGCTTGCGGCGTCGTCATTCGCATTCGGCGGCTGGATGCTGTTCGAGGCGTTCGTTTACCAAACCACGGTGCCGGGCTTTCCCTCGCTCATTGTCGGTATGATGGTGCTGGGCGGCGTGCAATTGCTCGTGATCGGCATCATGGGCGAGTACATCGGCAAGATCATGCGCGAGCTGAAGGGCCGCCCGGTATATTTCATCGCCGAGCATCATTTGAAGATCGCCGACAGCCGCCGCGCCGGCCGCGCCGGCTGAGGAGCCGCCCATTACAACGAAAACAGGCCGGTCTCGT